>DYCF01000050.1 GCA_019418225.1 Clostridiales bacterium
CAACCCACACTCGGGACTTTCACCCGTTAGACTACGCCCATGCTGGGCACACCATTATAAAAAGCTTAAGACTTTAACTTCTTAAGCTCTTTCTTTTTTACACTTTTATATTCTCTATGATTATTTACTCATCGTTTCAAAACCTTTTTCTTTACACCAAAATTTAAAGCTAAACAAAAAAATTCTGCTCAATTCTACTTAAATGTTTTATACTAAATTTAAGATTCTCTTCTGTCCTTTCTTTTTGCATAACTCCTTGTTTAAAGTGTTTCATAAACTCTTGTAATTCAATCCTAATCTCTTCATAGGTTATCCCTTTTTTTAATCTATCCTCTGTATTTCCACTGGCAATTACACGCAATAGCATCTCAACTTTATCTATTAATATCCTGATATATATCTCTCTATGTTCTTCTACTGCTTCGTCTCCTCTGCCTGTAAACATATCTTCTATTACTACTATTGATTCTCTCACACTCTTTATGCTTCTTTTAATAGAACAAGTTTCTATATAGGTTACATAATCACTTTTTAATTTTATCTCTTCTCCGTCTAGCAAACGAATATATAAAAGCCCACATTCTTCCATGCATACATTTCCCAAGATAACCTTACCCTTACTTAAACTATCTGTACAGTATGGCTGTATAGCAATAGGTAATTTATCTATCAGCCCAATAATCTCAGTAGGTTTTGCTGCATTTATAATTTTCCCATATAGCAATCGTAAACAAATTATAATCATTAAATGCTCAACACCTATTATACCAATTGTTAATATTTTAGATTGTACTGATTCATCTATTAGCATTATTAATCTACTATTTCCACCCATTAAAATTCCACAAATAGCACTGCTTATCTGTATAACCCATATTCCCCTTTGCTTTTCCTCCACACTTAATGAACTCATTTTTATTTTATCTATTTTCAAAAACAAAAATAAAATTGATAATAAAATTAATATATTAATAGCCCACAATACCAGTTCATTCAGTGTACTTCTATCTAATAGTTGATTACATATACTCCATGTTACTAAAACATATATTATATATACTATAAATATTGCTATACTTATTCTACTATTTTTATTTATCTTATTTTCTTCAATCTTACTTGTTACTATGTACTCAATTATAGCCCCTATCATTCCTACTATAGTTATAATATAAAAGATATCATCTGGTTTTATACCATTCCACGCCATTATCCATCATCTCCTTTATTAGATTCTATTATCATAACAAAAAACAACTCATAAATATCTACTACATATTTATGAGTTGTCTCAATAACTTTCTATTTCGCTATATCTGTTCTATACTGCATACCATCAAAACTTACTTTCTGAGCCTCGGCATAAGTTTTTTCTCTTGCTTCTGCTAAAGTATCTGCAAGACTTGTGATAGCTAATACTCTACCGCCATCTGTTTGGATTGTGTCTCCAACTTTTTTAGTACCAGCGTGGAAGAGGTATGTTTCTTCATTTAATATATTAAGACCTGTAATGATATCGCCTTTATGAGAAGACTCTGGATAACCCTTACTTGCTAAGACGAGTGTCATACTTTGTCTTTCATCCCACTCAATGTTCACCTCTGCAAGTGTGCCATCGATGCAAGCATTCATAATTTCTACAAGGTCTGTTTTAAGTCTTGGAAGAACGCTTTGTGTTTCCGGGTCGCCAAAGCGTACGTTGAATTCTAGAACTTCTGGATTTTCACCATCAATCATAAGACCGATGAAGAGAACGCCTTTGAAGTCTAAGTTTTCTTTTTGGAAGCCGTTGATGATTGGTTTTAAGATACGGTTTTCAATATTTGTTTTAACAGCTGGTGTGATAATTGGGTTAGGTGAGAAACCGCCCATACCACCTGTGTTAAGGCCTTTGTCATTATCTAAGGCACGTTTGTAATCTCTAGCTGTTTCCATTGGAACAATTGTTTTACCATCTACAAAACAAAGGAGTGATGCTTCGATGCCTTTGAGGAATTCTTCAAGAACAATCACATCTCCTGCACCTTCAAATTTGCCTGAGAAGATTTCACGAATGCCTTCTTCTGCGTCTTCGTAACTTTCACAAATGAGGACACCTTTACCTGCTGCAAGGCCATCCGCCTTAACAACTACTGGTAAATTAAATGTTTTCATTGCTGCTACACATTCTTCTACTTGCTCTTTTGTGAAGCTTGCATATTTTGCTGTAGGAATATCATTACGCATTAAGAATTCTTTTGTGAAACGTTTGCTACCTTCAAATTCTGCACACATTTTGTTTGGACCAAAAGCTCTAAGGCCTGCTTCATTTAAACGGTCAACAATTCCCATTACTAATGGTACTTCTGGACCTACAATCGTTAAGTCTATCTTTTCATTTTTTGCAAATGCTACTAAGCCATCAATATCACTCGCACTAATAGCTACATTTGTAAAAGCTTCTTCTGTCCCACCGTTTCCTGGTGCTACAAAGATATTTGCTTCTTTGTGAAAACGTTTAACAGTATGGGCAATAGCAGATTCTCTTCCGCCATTTCCGATAACCAAAATTTTCATAGGTGGCTGACTCCCTTCTAACATTTGAATAGCTTCCACGAAAATGTGGTGCTCTATTTGATCTAAAATACGTGCCTGTAAACTTTGTGGTGTATCATCTGGTAAAACTTCAAGTTTTCTTTGAAGAATGATTTTCCCTGTATCCACACCCGCATCAATATAATGTACTGTCGCGCCACTTTCTTTTTCCCCAGCAGCAATGACAGCTTCATGGACATGAATGCCATAGTAGCCCATACCGCCATACTTAGGTAAAAGTGATGGATGGATATTAATGATACGTCCACCATACACGTCAAGAAGTGTTTGATCAAGGATTTTAATATACCCTGCACATACGACAAGGTCTACTTTTGCTTCAAGTAAAATATCTAAAATGCTTTGATTATAACCTGCTTCTTTAGGATCTACAAAGTAATCTGGAATATTATGTTTTCTTGCACGTTCAAGACCATAAGCATCTTTTTTATTTGAAATCACACAAACAACTTTGCTTTGTAACATGCCGTTTTCTGTGGCATCAATGATGCTTTGTAAATTTGTACCACCACCCGATACAAGTACCCCAAGTCTTAATCCTGACATAAAATCACACCCTTATTACCTTCTACGATTTCACCGATTATACTAGCTGGTTCATTAATTTCTTTAAGTGCTGCAAGTACTTTATCTGCATCATTGCTATCTACTACAAGCATCATACCGATTCCCATGTTAAATGTATTGTAGAGCTCATTTACATCAAGACCTGATGTTTCTTCTAAGAATTTATAAACAGCTGGTTTTTGAATAGCTTTTAAATTAATTTTAGCATCTACGCCTTCTGGAAGTGTACGTGGTACATTTTCAATGAAGCCACCACCTGTAATATGTGCAATACCTTTGATTTTAGCTGCTTTTTTAGCTGCTTTTACAGCTTTTACATAAAGTTTAGTTGGTTTAAGTAAAGCTTCACCATATGTTTCACCCAGCTCTTCGCTATATGCATCAAGTTTTACCCCTGATACCTCAACTAATTTTCTAACAAGTGAGTAACCATTGCTATGTACCCCAGTTGAAGGAAGACCAATGATTGTATCTCCTGCTTTAATCGTACTACCATCAATCATCTCGCAGCGGTCTACAATCCCTACTGCAAAACCAGCTACATCATATTCACCATCTGGATAAAAGCCTGGCATTTCAGCAGTTTCACCACCAACAAGTGCACATTCGCTTTCTTTACAGCCATCTGTAATGCCTTTTACAATATTAGCAATATGTTCAGGTGCAATGCGACCTGTTGCAATATAATCTAAGAAGAATAAAGGCTCTGCCCCACCACAAATAATATCATTTACACACATAGCTACTGCATCGATCCCGATTGTATCATGTTTATTCATATCAAAAGCAAGTTTAAGTTTAGTACCTACCCCATCTGTCCCAGATACAAGTACAGGCTCCTTCATTCCAGCAAAAGCACCTAAAGAAAATGCCCCACCAAAGCTTCCGATATCCGTTAAAACACCTGGAATAAATGTTGATTTAACATGCTCCTTCATTTGAGCTACAGCTTCATAACCGCGGTGTACATCCACACCAGCATCTTTATAAGTAATCTTTGTATTAGACATAATCTTCCTCCTTGTTTATAAACACACAAGCAGCCACAAAGCCACAGGCCCCGGGCTGCATATACAAATTTTATATTTCTATTAAATGAACAAAATCTGAATTACCGTTCTATCTAAAAGCCGTTTATCTTACTAATCTACTTAGTAACTTCAAAAATCCACTACCCACCACAAGTCTATTGCTTACTTCAGCCATTTCATTTTACATCCACTTATAAGTAGGCTAGCACTTCTCCAACCAGAAGCACGCCTATCCTACAAGTACAAATAACCAACTTTTATAAGTAGCCTTATTATCTCCATTTCCGCCGCAAGCAGAATCAATTAACTTTTCTCTCATCAGCGCCATCTTTTAGCTTAGATGTGACTGGGAATGCCCAGCGATTTCCCCAGTCACCCCTCCTAAACTAGCCTTCCTAAGCTAGCCTTTTAACATTCAGATGGCGGCGTCCCTATTGGCACTTCCATTGGATATTTTCCATTGAAACAAGCTTTACAAAACTGGCTCTTATGTCCGCAAGCTTCACGAAGTTCTTCTTCTCCTAAATATGTGAGTGAATCTGCACCAAGCCATTCACAAATTTCATCAACTGTTTTTTGTGCCCCAATAAGGAATTCCCTATATGGTGTATCAATTCCGAAATAACATGAATATTGTACAGGTGGTGAAGTAATACATACGTGAACTTCTTTAGCGCCTGCTTTTTTGATCTGCTCTACAATACGTTTACATGTTGTACCTCTTACGATTGAATCGTCAATCATAATCACGCGTTTACCTTCTAAGTTCTGTCTAAGTGGAGAAAGTTTGATTTTAACCGCATTTTCTCTCATCTCTTGTGTTGGCTGAATGAAAGTACGTCCTATGTATCTATTTTTAACAAGTCCTTCTCCGTAAGGAATACCTGATTCTTTTGAATAACCAATAGCTGCTGGAATGCCTGAATCTGGTACTGGCATAACCATATCAGCTTCAATTTTTCTTTGTTTTGCAAGAAGACGTCCTGTATTTACGCGGAAATCATATACGCTATCACCATCAATGACACTATCTGTTCTTGCAAAGTATATAAGTTCAAATACGCAAAGGTGTTTTTGACAGAAGTTGGCTGGTTCAATACTTCTGATACCTTCATCATTGATAACAACAATTTCTCCTGGCTCTACATCTCTTACGAATTCTGCATCGATTACTTCAAGTGCGCAGCTTTCAGAAGCTAATACATAGCCATCTGCAAGTTTACCAATGCAAAGTGGGCGAAGGCCATGTGGATCTCTGATACCAATTAAGTCAGTTCCCGTTGTAAGGACTAAAGCATAAGCTCCTTTTACAAGGCTCATTGTATTTTTAATCCCATTTTCAATTCCTTTATTACTATATCTTGCAATAAGATTTAAAATAGATTCTGTATCTGTTGTACTATGGAAGATTACCCCACTATCCTCAAGAATCTCGCGGATATTTTTAGCATTTACAAGGTTTCCATTATGAGCAAGACCAATGTCACCTTTTTTGTATTTCGCTACAAGTGGTTGTGCATTTCTTACATCCTTGTCACCAGCCGTTGAATAACGTACATGCCCGATTGCAATATTTCCTTGTAATTCATTTAAAGATTTCTCATCAAATATATCAGCTACAAGGCCCATCCCTTTTTTAACTTCAATGTCACCGCTATTATTTACTGCAATGCCAGCACATTCTTGACCTCTGTGCTGAAGGGCAAATAGACCATAATATGCCATGCGTGCTGCATTTTTTTCTTGGCGATAAATTCCAATTACGCCGCACTCTTCATGTAAAGAATCATCTTGTAAAAATTTCATTTGGCGCTCTCCCCTATTTCGTTACTCTTTTAAGCATTTCTTGGTAAACTTCTTCTACACCACCAAGGTCTCTTCTGAAACGGTCTTTATCTAATTTTTTGTTTGTTTCAGCATCCCAAAAACGGCATGTATCAGGAGAAATTTCATCTGCTAAAATAATTTTACCGTCAACGCGTCCAAGTTCGATTTTGAAGTCGATAAGTTTAACACCAATTTTTGAGAAGTATTCTTTTAATAACTCATTGATTTTAAATGTCATTTCTGTCATTGTTTTGAGTTCTTCTGCTGTTGCAATGCCAAGTGCTAAGATATGATAGTCATTAATCATTGGATCACCAAGTGCATCATCTTTTAAACAGAATTCAATTGTAGGATTTTTAAGCACTGTTCCTTCTTCTACCCCAAAACGTTTTGAGAAAGAGCCAGCTGCTACATTACGAACAATCACTTCAAGAGGTACGATTTCTACAGCTTTTACAACTGTTTCTCTATCATTAAGCTCTTCTACAAAATGTGTTTCAATCCCATGCTCAGCAAGCATTTGACACATAATATTGCTCATACGGTTATTAACAACACCTTTACCTACGATAGTTCCTTTTTTCTCGCCATTGAAAGCTGTTGCATCATCTTTATAACTTACTACATAGTATTTAGGATCTTCTGTTCTATAAACCTTTTTTGCTTTACCTTCATATAATAATTCTGTTTTTTCCATGACAATTCCCTCCATAAACATTAGCTTTATTTAAAATGATTTGTTTGCTTATTTAAATCTACATAAACTTACTGCTAACTGCTGCATCTTTAGCGGCTACTTTTTCTGCCATCTCTACTTTATAAGCTTGAAGCTTCGCTTTAAGCTCAGGATTGCTAAGTGCTAACATTTGTACTGCTAAAATTCCTGCATTTTCTGCCCCATCGATAGCAACAGTTGCTACTGGAATACCTGGTGGCATTTGTACGATTGAAAGTAATGAATCAAGTCCATCAAGTGTACTTGACTTGATTGGCAGACCAATCACTGGAAGTGTTGTATAAGCTGCAATAACGCCGCCAAGATGCGCTGCTTTACCAGCTGCCGCAATAATAACTCCCACGCCTCTTTCTTCTGCTGTTTTTGCAAATTCTTCAGCCGCCTGAGGTGTGCGGTGTGCAGAAATAACGCGAACTTCTACATCTACACCAAACTTTTTAACCATGTTTACGCCTTTTTCTACTACTGGAAGATCTGAGTCACTTCCCATCACAAATGCTATTTTCATAAGAGCCTCCCTTGTGTTAGAAGATAGGGCAGTGCACTATTCTTCTAACACGCTTTTACTAATCTTAATCTATTATTTAAAGTAGTTAACACCTGACTCGAAGATTTTTTGATCCTTAAGACCAGGAATATTTTTATGAACAAAGCTTCCAATACGCTCACTATGTCCCATCTTACCAATGATTCGGCCATCAGCAGATACAATCCCTTCGATATTATGCATACTACCATTTACATTCACGTTACCATCACTGCTTACAAAACCATTTTCATCAACATATTGGCTAAATACTTGCCCTTTAGCAATAAGTTCTTGAAGTATACTTTCTGGTGCTACGAAACGGCCTTCACCATGTGATAAAGGAATTTCATACATCTCACCAAGATTTACACCATTAAGCCATGGTGACGCAACACTTGTAATCTTCGTTTTTGCCATAAGTGAAATATGTTTACCGATTGTATTGTAAGTAAGTGTTGGACAGTTTGCATCCATTTCTTGAATTTCACCATATGGTAATAACCCCAGTTTAACGAGAACTTGGAATCCGTTACAAATACCAAGCATTAAACCATCTTGTGTATATAAATGTTCATGAATTGCTGCTTTTAATTTTTCACTTCTAAATACTGAAGCAATGAATTTACCACTACCATCTGGTTCATCCCCCGCTGAGAATCCACCTGGGAATGCAATGATTTGTGCATTACAAATGCCTTTATATAATCTTTCAATAGAATCTTCAATGTCACTATTTGTACGGTTTACGAAGAGAACTTCATTCACCTTTGCACCAGCTTTTTCAAAAGCACGTCTTGTATCACCTTCACAGTTTGTACCTGGGAATACTGGAATCATAACCTCTGGTTTAGCAATTTTATTTTGCGCAATATATATTTTGCGTTCACCCTTAAAGGTTGCATCTATTGCTTTGTCTTCGCAGTCTACTTTTGGTACAAATACTTTTTCTACTACTGAAAGCATTGTGCTTGTTACTTCTTCTAAGCTTACTGAAATGCCATTGATTGTAAGTGCTTTTTCTGCAACTGTTTCACCAATCACTTCATAAATATCACTTTCAAGTGTATTTGCCACTTCTGTTGAAACTTCAAGGATAAGGTCACCATAGTTTGCTTCAAATGGTGCTATTTCACTTGTTAAATTTACATTTGCTCCAATTTCATTACCAATTGCCATTTGACTAAGTGCTGCTACGATGCCGCCTTTACCAATTGCATAACTACTTTTTACTTTGCCGGCTTTAACAAGTTCATATACACTTGTATAAGCTTTGTGCATTTGTGAGAAGTCTGGCATAAATTTATTATCTTTAGGAATAGCTACATAAACTAATTTGCTACCTACTTCTTTTAAGCTACCGCTTACACAGTCTTTTGCATCTCCTACATTACATGTGAATGAAATAAGTGTTGGCGGTACGCTGATATTTTCAAATGTCCCTGACATACTGTCTTTTCCACCGATTGCTGCAAGACCAAGTTCTTTTTGTGCTGTGAGTGCCCCTAAAAGTGCTGCTACTGGTTTACCCCAACTTACTTCATTTTCACCAAGTCTTTCGAAGTATTCTTGGAATGAAAGATATGTTTTTGTATAATCGGCACCAAGTGCTACAAGTTTTGCAATACTTTCAACTACTGCATACATTGCACCATGGAATGGTGATTTTTCTGAAAGGTATGGATCAAAACCATGTGTCATATACGTTGCAGCTGTTGTTTCACCTTCAAGTACTGGAATCTTAGCTACCATACCCACTTCTTTTGTAAGTTGTTTTTTCCCACCATATGGCATAAGTACTGAAGCTGCACCGATTGTACCATCAAACTGCATACCTAAACCTTTTTGAAGTCCTACATTTAAGTCCTTTAAGTTTGCTAAAATGCTTTCTTTAGATAAGGCGATGCTTTCTACCTCTAAAGTAGGTGCTACAACTTTTGCCACTCTTCTTTGTGTCACACCTGCACTATCTAGGAAGCTTCTATCAATATGAACAACTTCTTTACCTCTCCAAGTCATTACAAGCTGCTCTTCGGAAGTCACTTCTGCTACACATACTGCATTTAAGTTTTCTTTGTTTGCAAGGGCAATCATTTCTTCTAAATCTTCTTTAGCAATAGCAATTGCCATACGTTCTTGTGATTCAGAGATTGCAAGTTCTGTCGCATCAAGTCCCATATATTTAACAGGTACTGTATCAAGATTAATGCGAAGTCCTTTTGCAATTTCACCGATGGCAACACATACACCACCCGCACCAAAGTCATTACAACGTTTAATGCGTTTTGAGAACTCTGGATTTCTAAATAATCTTTGAAGCTTTCTTTCTTCTACTGGATTCCCTTTTTGTACTTCAGAGCCACATGTTTGAAGTGATTCTTCTGTATGTTCTTTAGATGAACCTGTTGCGCCACCGCAGCCGTCACGGCCCGTTGCTCCACCTAAAAGAACGATTACATCACCAGCTATTGGTTCTTCACGTTTTACGCTAGATTTCTTAACGGCACCTACTACTGCACCTACCTCTAAGCGTTTTGCTTTATAACCTTCATGGTAATATTCTTTAACTTCACCAGTTGCAAGTCCGATTTGGTTACCATATGAACTATAACCATTTGCAGCTGTTTTAGTAATAACACGTTGAGGAAGTTTTCCTGGAATTGTATTTTCAATAGCCTCATTAGGATCTGCTGCACCTGTTACACGCATTGCTTGATACACATAGCTTCGTCCTGAAAGTGGATCACGAATAGCTCCGCCAAGGCAAGTTGCTGCACCACCAAATGGCTCAATTTCTGTAGGGTGATTATGTGTTTCATTTTTAAAGAGAATGAGGTATTCTTCTTTTTTGCCATCTACATCAATAGCTTCTTCGATTGTACATGCATTAATTTCTTCTGATTCAACAAGTTCTTTAAGTTTGCCTTGCTCTTTTAAATATTTCACAATGACTGTTGCCATATCCATAAGGCATACTTTCTTATGTGTACGTCCAAGTTCTTCACGCATGCCATAGTATGTTTCAAGAGCCTCTTTGATAGGTGCTGCAAATTCGCCTTCTTCAATTTCAATATCTGTAAGCTCTGTCATAAATGTTGTATGTCTACAGTGATCTGACCAATATGTATCTACCACTTTTAATTCGGTGTAACTTGGATTTCTATTTTCACCTTTGAAGTAGTTTTGGAAATAAGTTAAATCTTCAAGGCTCATTGCAAGGCCTTCTTTTTTTCTAAAAGCTTCTAAAGCATCTTGTGTCATATCCACGAATCCTTCAAGCACTTTGACATCTTCTGGCACTGGATAAGTCATATCTAAGCTTTCTACTTTTTCAAGACTTACTTCTTCTGACTCCACCGGATTGATTACACTTTTCTTAATCTTTTCTTTTTCAGCTTCTGTAAGTTTTCCATTAATTATATAAACTTTCGCTGTTTTAACAACAGGATTAAGTGTACTGTCAATTGTGCGAATACATTGTACACATGAATCAGCTCTTTGATCATATTGCCCTCTTAAAAAACTTACAGCAAAAGTAAAGTCTCCATATCCTTCTAAATCTTCTTCAAATAAAACATCTGATTGTGGTTCAGAGAAAATAGTATTTAATGCTTTCTTATAAGCTTCTTCGCTTACATGCTCCATATCATAACGATTAAGGATGCGAATGCTCTCTACATTTTCAATATGTAAGAACTCTTCTAACTCCTTCTTCATACGTTTAACTTCTACATCAAAACCTTTTCTCTTTTCTACATAGACTCTGAAAACACTCATCGTGGTTCCCCTTTCATAAGTATTACCTGTTTTAACTAATCTAAGATTAACACAATCGGTATATATCGTCAATAAAAATTCGAACATTATTTTTTCAGATTTTAATATAGTTCGATTATTTTAGGATTTTGTGTTTAAATACCCTATTTTTTATGGTTATTTACTATTTTTACCTTTTATTTTTAGCTGACAAGCCATTTTTACCGAACATTATATGTAAACCCACCTTTTATCAGACATAAACATTCGATATATTTATCTAATTTTTATATAAAATAACTATTTTTTTACCCCAAAAACAAAAAAAGATGGCACTTTTTGTTCTCAGTGTCATCTTTCAACTCAAACTATTCATCATTTTAGCTCTTCACTTTTCACGCTTTATTTTTCATGCTTTATTTTTCATGCTTTATCTTTCATGCTTTATTTCTTACACTTTACCTTTTATGCTTTACCTCTCCATCTCACTCTTTATCCATCATTCCCTTAAGCTTCTTCAGTATCCGCTTCTCAATCCTAGAAACCTGTACCTGTGAAATATTAAGCTGAGTGGCAATTTCCGTCTGCGTACGGTCTTCAAAATATCTGAGTGTAATGATTTCTCTTTCTATAGGAAGTAGCTTCTCAATGAGTTCTTTCAAAACCATCTTATCTACAATGCTACCTTGCTCCGATGGTGCCTCATTAATTTTATCTGACAAGGTAATAGGTTTTCCATCACCTTGATAAATGACAGCATTCAAGGACTCAATCTCTGCATTTGACTCTAAGGCTAAGGCCACTTCTTCCACTTCTAGGTCTAATCCTGCTGCAATTTCACTAATAGTTGGTTCTCTATTATACTCTTTTATAAGTTCTTCTTTAATGACCCTTACCTTATAGGCTGTCTCCTTCAAAGAACGACTTACCTTAATCATGCCATCGTCTCTTAAAAAGCGTTTAATTTCCCCTACAATCATAGGTACTGCATATGTTGAAAACTTTACATTAAAGCTTAGGTCAAACTTTTCAATACTTTTTAGAAGTCCTATGCTCCCAATTTGAAATAAGTCTTCCATGTCATAACCACGATTATTAAACCTACGTACTAAACTCCAAACAAGGCCCATATTTTCTTGGACAAGTATTTCTCTTGCACCATCATCACCTTTTTGTGCTCTTTTGATTAATTCAAGGGTATGATCCATTTCTCCCACCTTCTCTCTCGGTTTCTCCCCTATTTACCCAAGAGATCTTTTCATTTTTACGCTAGTTCCCTCGCCTACTTTGGATTCTACAAACACCTCATCCATCATAGATTGCATCACAGTAAATCCAAGTCCTGCACGTTCTTCCTCTTCTGACGTGGTATAAAGCGCCGTCATAGCTTCTTCTATATTAGGAATCCCTTTCCCTTTATCAATAATTTCTACGCTGACATTCTTCCCTTCATAAGCGCATTTCACAACAATCTTTCCTTCACTATTCCCCTCATAACCATGGATAATACTATTTGTAACCGCTTCAGAAACAGCCATCTTAATATCATATAGTGTTTCTACAGTTGGGTCTAATTGTGAAAAGAAAGCAGACACAGCTGTACGTGCAAAAGCTTCATTGATTGACCTACTTAAAAATTGTATCTCCATTTCATTTTTCTTTAGCATTTATATTTATCCCCCTTGCTTTAACTTAAGTTAAGTCATTCAGTGCTTGTACTTTATTTTTATACACGCGCACCACCTTATATATCCCAGACATATTTAATAAGCGTTCTACCTTAGGTGATACATTATAGAGCGCTACTCGTCCACCTAATAATGCGGCACTTTTAACCCGCCCCATTAAGAGCCCAATGCCAGAGCTATCCATAAACTCTACATTCTCAAAGTCAAAGGCCATATTTTTATACGACCCCTTACTATATGCTCTCTCTATATCTTCTTTTACATCCTTGCATGTATGATGGTCTATCTCTCCACCTATGCATACAATGAGCGTTTTATCATGTGTATAATATTCTACGTTCAAAGAGTTCTCCCTCCTTATATTCTCACAACTTACTTTATTTGTATATTTTGAATATAATAAGAATATCTCTTTTTCTAATATTTGTCAATAATTTTCCATAATTTTACTATAATTTTCTAACCTTGACTTTTTATTTCATTTAAGCGCTCTTCTGACCAAAGTGCTTCTGTAGTATTAGGATAATTATCAATCACCTCATTAAAATACATCATGGCTTTCTCATCATTTTCTAAACCTTGTTCGCTGCATCCTAAATAATATAAAATACGTTTTTTATTTTGTTCATTTGAAGCATACAGTAGAGCTGTTTCTAAACTCATTTTAGCTTCACTAAATGCACCACTCTGTAAAAGACTATATCCCTTGTTACATAAATTACTGCTTGCATAATTATAAGCGCTGTCCCTAAGCTGTATGTAATTTGCATTCTCTTCTTCAGACAAGTACTTTGGGGCGATATTATAGAGTATTTCAGCAGCGCCCTCATAATCCCCCTTTGCAATTAAATCCTCGCTTTGCAGCAACTTCTCTTGCTGATTCTTTTTCCCCATTGTTTCTTCATAAGCTGTTTTATCTGATTTTAACTTATCATTTTCAGCTTGCAACTTGCTAATGTCTTCTTCATGCTCTAGTTTTAAAGTATCCATGGCTGTACTTATGGCTTCCTTCTCATTTTGAAGACGTGCAGCCTGTTCTTTATACGCGGATATCTTAGAAGGTGTCACAAGATTACTTTCTGCAATCCACATGCATAACACACCCATTAAAAAATATAATGTATAACGTAAAAATAAGTTATTACGTTCTAATATAGGTGCTTTATTTACTGGCCTCTCTGCTCCTCCCGCAACCGCATATTCTTGTTCATAAGACTGGATATTGTCAAGGCCCTCATGTTTAAGTCGTTCCAAGTATTCTAATGCCTTCGTATGGTCACGGTCAATCTTCAAGGCCTCCCTTAACTGTTCATGCGCTTTTCTTAACTTATTCGTCTGAATATAACATAGTGCCAGTAAAACTCTTGCTTCTATAAACTTAGGATTAATACTTACAGCTTTTTTCAACCTGATAATGGCTACATCTTCATTTCCCTGTTTCAAGTATTTAAGGGCTTTATTATAAAGACTACTTGAATCATTATATGTTTCTAATACCTTAGGATTACTTTGAACCTTATTAATATATTCTGTCGCTATATTATCTTCTTTTTCTAGTGCACTGCTCACAATCCACGCTTTAAGCCCTAATGCTACTTCTCCTATTTCACAATAAATAAGGCCAAGCAAATTTCTTGCCGCTATATTATATTTATTAAAACAAATTGCCTTTTCTAATAATTTTTTAGCTGTTGTAAGCTTTCTCTGCTTTGCTGCCGCATAGGCCTTGGTATAATAGTCATCACTTTTAAAATAGCATTTTTTAACCCATGCCACTTCACTTTGACAGGTAGTACATTGGTCCTCATAGCTTAATACACTTCCACAATAAGGGCACAGCTGCTCCATGTCTTATCCCTCTTTTCTCATATTATACTTATCTTGCATTATATCTCTTTGAAAACTTTTAAATATATCTATCATATCTTCTAGCGTATCACGCGCTATTTCTTCTTCTATTTGATTCGTCTTAAGCATCGGTTTAAACTTTTCTAGCTCTTTATCAAAATCCAGCATCTTCTTCTATCCTCCTGTTGTTTTCTAAATTTACACTCTTTTTACTTTCTTATTCCATAGTACAATGCCAAACTTAGATTATCAATATATATTCTGTATTACTTGACACTTTTCAAAAAAGAAGGTACCCTAATTATCATATATAACAATGAAACAACAGAAAGAGGTGGCTATTTTGGCTGAAAAAATAGATGATTGTTCTTGCACAATTATTCATGAAGATCTTGTAAAAAAAGCCTCTGAGGCCATGCTTACTAGCGACGTAGCATCTAGCCTTGCTGAGCTTTTTAAAATCTTCGGGGACCCAACACGTGTTAAACTTCTTAGTGCCCTAGGTGCATCTGAAATGTGTGTATGTGACTTAGCCGCTTGTTTAGGTATGACACACTCAGCAATTTCACACCAATTACGTGTACTCAAGGCTTATAATCTTGTAAAACCACGTAAAGAAGGAAAGATTGTCTATTATTCATTAGCAGACTCTCACGTTAATGCCATTCTTTATACAGGCCTTGAGCATATCAATGAATAAATTCACTCCAAAGTTTTTAAATCTAAAAGGAGTCTTTAGCAAATCATTTATAATTTGCTAAAGACTCCTTTTTAACGCTATCCACACTAAATTTGCTGCGCAATATACTCCAAAATAGGCACAGCTACATTAATTCCTGTACATGCCTTAATCCCCTTAATATGTGCATTGGAATTAACCTCACATAAAATAGGTTCATTATGCTCACCAAACAATAAATCTACCCCTGCAAAATCTATGCCTAAAATTTCACATACCTGAGTTGCCATTTGAACAAAGGCTTCTGGTGGATTAAATGGTCTCGCCCCACCACCTTGTGCAATATTGGCTCTAAAATCATTTTCTGAAAAACGTTCCATACATGCAACAACCTTACCGCCAACTACATTTAAACGCACATCTCTTCCTTTGCTGCTCTTAATATATTGCTGATAAATATGTGGCCTTGCCTTAAGTTTTTGACGAATAGTTATCAGCTCGTCTCTCCCCCTCGCTAAGTAAACCTGTTCTCCAAAAGAACCAAAACTCTCTTTCACAACCATAGGGTAACCTAATTCATGCTCTAAACTTTCTAAATACGCCTCACTACTTGCCTGCTCACCATGAAAAATATAAGGTGCAATAATGGTCTTTGGCATGGCAATATGGTACCCTGCTAATTTTTGAAAAGTTAATGACTTATCATCACAAGTAGCAATCACTTCACTCCTATTAAAAAGCCTTAACCCCATAGCCTCTAATTGCTGTGCTAAACGAATATCCTTGTCCAAAAATAATACAAAGTCTGGTTGCTTTTCTACGCGTATGCCCCTTATAAATAATTCACCATTTATAACGCCTATTACAATTTCATCATTATAAAGGTGTCTCAAACTAACGCCTACTTCTTCAGCTGCTTCCGTATACATTTTGCACATTTCTTTAAACTGCGGCGTCTTTAAGCTCCCATTTGTAATCATCCAACCTATTTTTTTCATCTCTTGACTAATCCTTTCTAAAATCATTTACACGCTTCTATCTTATACTTCTATCTTAACTTCTATCTTATGCTTCTAAATTTCACCTCTATAAGACTTCATTATTCATTATGTTTTAACACCGTGAAACCATTATATTATGACATATATAGGGGCATATAGCTACGCTTCTCCTCCCTACTGGCATTTCACCCTAATCACTAACTTCCTTTCCTCAGTAGAATAACCCTATAAATCACAATACCAGCAGGGGAGTTATTCCCTACTGGCATCTGAAACAACTTGCTATTACTTCCCATTTGGGGAATCTCCTTCTCGTAGATCTATTTTTTCACTCAACTCATCAATTAAAGATTTTCCATCACTTCTTATAATCTCCTTGAGTGCTTCATAAATCATTTTCTTCTGTTCGTCTTTTTCTTCTTCCGATGGTATAATAGGTTTATTTTTCTTATGAATTGCAATAATTAGTAAAAAGAATAGTGTAATACAGCTGGTGATAATTATTATTTGCATTAATGTTCCCACAGCATTCCTCCCTCTCATCTTTACTACCATATTATTCATAAATCCTTGTCCCCATGACATTTATTTAAACGCAATATATTATTTATTTAAACATAAAAGGAGGTCTCTTAAAACCTCCTTTTATGTTTATTTCATATATTCTACTAATTTTTTAAATACTGGATGCTCATTATCTGATTCTAATGCTGTTTCAAAATCTTCACTTGCGCCTTCTTGATCACCTAAATGAAGTCTTACAATGCCACGTTCAGCTATAGCATTCATATCTTGTGGTCTGCATGATAAATAGTACTCATATTTTTCAAGACTTCTTTCATACTGTTTTGTAAGTCCATATAAAAGCCCTAAGCAATAATGTGCAAGTTCATTCTCCTCTTCAAGTTCAATAACCTTTTCATAAGCCTTAATCGCTTCATCATACATTTTTAAACTTAAGAAAATACTGCCTTTACACTCATAACCTACTGAAAGTTCTGGCTCTACATCAATTGCTTTATTAAAACAACGAATTGCCTTGCCATATAAATCTTTTGCCAAAAATTCATCAGCTTTTGCAAAATACATCTCATATTCTGGGAAGTTTAAAACAGATTTCCCTTCAAGGTCTTTACGCGGGAAGATATAATTCATTTGGTCTCCTGCGTAGTTATAAATATACATTCCAAGGTCACGCATCACATTTTCATCTGTTTCAATAAATGCACCTTGTGTTTCTTTAACATCTAAAAGTCTAAGTTCCATAGGTAGTAATAAACTTTCTTCTGCCTTTGCCACGATGCTATATGTAAAAATAGTACGTTCGCTATCTAAAGAAAGATAGCTTTGTGGTTTACGGTAAACAGTGGCATTTTTATACCAACCAATTACTTTGTTTTCTGATTCACGATTTTGAGCTGTCCATATTACTGTAACGCCTTCTACCTTTTCATCCTCTTGACTTACACCTTCAAATTTTTCAAGCGCTACTTCTTCAAAACCTTCTTGAAAACCATAGTATAAACCATTCACATTTTGGAAATTATAACCGCTAGGTGGTGTTAACTTTTCTTCATCACCTTCACCTACATAATATTTCATCCAAGGCACATTAACTATCATTAATTTCATAAATCGTACTCCTTTTTATTACTAATACATTTATTATAACATTTTTATCTAATTTTCCAAAGACTAAATAATAGGTTTAAAAATCACATATATTTTATAAAAGTATAGAGAAACTAGCTAAATGCTATGAATAATTAAACTTTATAAATGTGAAATCTATATAGAGAAAACAACTAAAACCTTAAAATGTACCTATAGGTAAATTGGTTTCTCCCAATGATTTCACATGACTCAAAACATGAATAATTAAACTTTATAAATGTGAAATCTATAGTAAAATAAATTGTGGTATTGTCGATAACTTATAACAAGAGGAAAAATGGCATAAAACCAAGCTAAATGTACATCGATAAATTACAAGTTGTAGTGTTAAGTTCTAAGTATTTAAGAAGCTGCTATTCAAAGAAGCTGCTTACAACTGGAATTCTAGGAGGCATATATTATGGAAAAGGTCATTATTAGGAATGAGTTAAAAAGCGATTATAGAGAGGTAGAAGAATTAACAAGAGAGGCATTTTGGAATTTATATACGCCTGGATGTAATGAACACTATTTACTCCATGTCTTGCGTCAACATGAAGACTATATTCCAGAGTTAGATTTTGTGGCGGAAGTAGATGGAAAAATAGTCGGTAATATAATTTATTCAAAAGCAAAACTAATAGACGAAAAAGGTTATGAAAAAAGCATATTATCATTTGGACCGCTTAGTGTTTTACCAGCATATCAGAGAATGGGAATAGGAAAGTCATTATTAGAGCATTCATTTGAGAAAGCTTTAGAAATGGGATATGATACAATCGTTATCTTCGGTCATCCAGGTAATTATATCGCAAGGGGCTTTAAAAGTTGTAAAAAATATAATATTTGCGTAGGAGATAACTATTTCCCTACGGCAATGCTCGTAAAAGAGTTAAAACCTTTCAATATGGATGGCAGAAAGTGGACTTTTTATGAAAGTCCTGCCTTTGAAATTAACGAAAAGGATGCAGATGAATTTGATCAATCATTTGCCCCAAAAGAAAAAGCATATAAAGTAAGCCAAGAAGAATTTTATATTTATAGTCATTCATCAATTAAGTAATCTAAAAATACCTTCTGTTAAGCACTAAATGCTGACAGAAGGTATTTTTTATTATGCTATAAGTGTTTGTAGCATATAAAGAATAAACACAAAGCTAAAATTAATAGCAGAAAACCTCACAACATACCCCTTCACTTTTTCTGGATTGTGTTTCTTAAACTCACTAAACGTAATCAAAGAAGCCAGTGAAGCAATCAGCGTTCCACATCCTCCAATATTTACAGCTGGCAGTAAACTTGCATAATCATTTGTAAAATGTGAAAGTAATACGGCACTTGGTACATTACTAATAAACTGGCAAGATAAAATGCCAAATAATAATGTATTTTTAGGAAGCAGATATTCAAAGAAACTGCTTACAGCTGGAATCCTCGCCATATTCCCACTAAACACAAAGAATACACAAAAGGTTGCAAGTAATGGGTAATTCACTTCCTTAATGGCATCTCTATCCAAAAGAAACAATGCTAATGTAATAAGAAGCGTTCCTAAACCGTAAGGTACAATTCTAAAAACAATTAAAATACTTGCTAAAAACAACATCGCATAAATCCAAGTGCGTCTCTTATCAAGTCTATAATGCGTACCCTTTTTTAACGTTAATGGCGTAGGCTTTACAAACAAGCAACACATAACAATGAGTACTGTTGCTGCAAGAAAACTTGGCAGCATAATCTTTATAAATTCCATCGTATCAATATTATAATACGAATAAAGATACAGATTCTGAGGATTCCCAAATGGCGTTACCATCCCCCCTAAATTAGCTGCAATATTTTGCATAATAAATGTAAATGCCATAGCTTTCTTATTATCTGTACTACTTAAAACATAAAAGCCTAATGGTAAAAATGTCAATAATGCCATGTCATTTGCAAGTAACATAGAGCCAAAGAACGTAATAAATACTAGGCCTAATGTAGCATTTCTTAAATTATGTAGTCTTAATACTATATTCTTACTTAAAATTTCAAACACATGAATATGGGCAAAGGCATTAACTACTGCTAATGTACAAAATAGTGTTGCAAGTGTCCTCATATTAAAATAACCTAAATAGGTATAATCAATCGGCACTAACATACACGTTACAATAGTTGCAAGTGTCGCTATGGTTAATACAGGCTGACGCTTCATAGCCTTTATAAACTTTGTTAATAATTTATTAAAATTTCGTCTTCTTATTATAGGTTGTGTTGCCGTATCTCCTAAACTTTTTTCTTCTATATACGAATGCTCCACCATATTTAACCTCTTTCTTATGTTTTTCTCTAATCATTTTCATCCTTTTTATTTTACCTATTTATAAGTTTTTGTAAAATATTTTTAAACAATATTTCTAAGCATTTTTATGCTTTATCATAATTTAATATATTTAACTTAAACCTTTTAACTTACTAACTACATACAAGCTGGAAATATTTCCTTGACTATCATAGCCTGTAGCTATAATAAAACATTTTTTCATATCCCCGTTCTTATTTTTACATTTTCTTAATTTTGTATTGTATATTAAAATTTATTTGCTTATTATTATTTTAATAGAATTTTGCCATTATAAATTCAATAATTTTCTGTTTATTTTTTATCAAAATAAAGTTATAATAATACATAGATGGACAAATAATAAATATTATTTGTTTAAACACATATAAAATGGAGGGCATATTTTATGTTAGTTTCAGCTAAAGACATGTTAAACAAAGCTAGAGAAGGAAAATACGCTGTTGGTCAATTCAACATCAATAACTTAGAATGGACAAAAGCTATTCTTTTAACAGCTCAAGAAAACAACTCACCAGTTATCTTAGGTGTATCTGAAGGTGCTGGTAAATACATGTGTGGTTACAAAACAATCGTTGGTATGGTAAATGGTATGATTGAAGAATTAAACATTACTGTTCCAGTTGCATTACATTTAGACCACGGTTCATATGAAGGTGCATTAAAATGTATCGAAGCTGGTTTCTCATCAGTTATGTTCGATGGGTCTCACTACTCAATCGAAGAAAACATTGCAAAAACAACAGAACTTGTTAAACTTACAAGTGAAAAAGGTATCTCTTTAGAAGCAGAAGTTGGTTCAATCGGTGGAGAAGAAGATGGTGTTGTTGGTGCTGGTGAAATCGCAGATGCACAAGAATGTAAACAAATTGCTGATTTAGGTGTAACAATGCTTGCAGCTGGTATCGGTAATATCCACGGTCAATACCCAGAAAACTGGAAAGGTTTAGCTTTCGATGCTCTTGAAGAAATCAACGAAGCTACAGGAACAACTCCACTTGTTCTTCACGGTGGTACAGGTATTCCAGAAGAAATGATCAAAAAAGCTATCTCTTTAGGTGTTGCTAAAATCAACGTTAACACAGAATGTCAATTATCATTCGCAGCTGCTACACGTGAATACATCGAAGCAGGTAAAGATTTACAAGGTAAAGGTTTCGACCCACGTAAATTATTAGCTCCAGGTTTCGAAGCTATCAAAGCTACAGTTAAAGAAAAAATGGAATTATTCGGTTCAATCGGACAAGCTTAATTATCACTTTTCTATTTCATAAAAAAGGTCATTGCATAATAATGCAATGACCTTTTTTATGGACTCATTTCTACCATATAATGTTAGACTATGTATGGTTTTTATTATAACGCCTTTCTTTTAAATATTTCTAATTACATCTTGAGTTTTCTAACTAATCTTTTAAATTATTTATTTTAATATATTTAAACTTCACTTTACATTGACACGCTTCTGAATACATGTATATAATGTAGACGTATTAAGTATATTATGTTAATTGGGAGGATAATTATATGAATACAAAATCAAAATTTCTCAGCTTATTTTTAATAGCGGGACTTGCAATTGCACCAATATCAGCACAAACTATCTCAGAAAATATTAATCTACATCCTAGTATCTCTAACTTAAATCAAGCTAAATCAACTGCTACACTTGAAAAGCAAAGTCTTCAGACATCTGAGTTAGAAAGTTTCAATTATTTACTCTATACACCTAAAAATGCTACTGCCAACATGCCTTTAATCATATATCTTCATGGCGGTAGTGGAAAAGGTGAGGATTTAGATTTACTTACAGGTACTGATGGTTTTCCACAATATGTTCAAGATGGTGTTCTAGAAAATATACCAGCTTATATTGTGATGCCACAACTTCCATCAACTCAAAAGGGATGGACGGATATTTCTGTTTCTCTTAAAGAGTTAATTGATTATACATGTAATACATACAACATTGATACTAATAAAATTAGCTTAACTGGTCATAGTATGGGCGGTACTGGTGTTTGGGGAACAGCACTCGCTTATCCAGATTTATTTTCTTGTATTGCGCCATTAAGTGGTAGTATTAGAATAAATCGTGATAATATCAACATACTATCTACTCTTCCAGTCTGGGCATTTGTAGGATCAGATGATACCATTGTTGAGCCTACATCATCTATCAATATTATAGAAATTTTAAATCAAAAAGGCAGTAATGCTCAGGTAACAGTATTTGATGGCGCAACTCATTTTGACGTGCCACAACTTACTTATTTAGATGAAAATATTAACTTAGTAAGCTGGTTAATTTCTCATAGCAAATAAACAAGCTTTTCTGTCTTATTCATTTTAGAAATAAACATGCAAGTAGCACTCAGCAAGCATTTTAGATTTGCTGAGTGCTACTGTATTTATCTATCCTTGAGTGATGGAAGTAAATTTCTTACCGTACTTACCTTCTCTTTTGTAATAGTCGCCATAGCAAAGGTTTCATCCGTTTCATTAGCCTCTTGAAGCATCGTTCCCCATGGGTCTATAATACAGCTTCTGCCATGAAACCAGAAGGTGGCATTTTTGCCTACACGATTTGAAGCTATGACATAAAGCTGATTTTCTATGGCACGCGCCTTAAGCAATGTTTTCCAATGTTCTACCCGTGGAAATGGAAAGGCTGAAACTACAGCTAGCGCTTCACAACCTTTATCTATATATCTTCGTCCTAACTCTGGGAAGCGAATATCATAACAAATCATAATTCCAAACTTGATGCCTTTAATTTCTACAGTACAAAGTTCTTCTCCTGGGGTAAAAATTTCATTTTCTATGCTTAAACAAAAAAGTTTGTTCTTACGATACTTAGCTATCTCACATCCTGTAGAATCTATAACATAAGCCGTATTAAACTTTCCTTCTGAAGTATTTTCATACACACCCGCTATAAGGTATATTTCTAAACTTTTACATAAGTCTTTCAGAACGCCTAAAGTCGCCTCTGTCTCATATGCCAAGTGTTTTACAACTTCTAGATCATATCCTACATCAAAAAGCTCTGGCAATAGTACAAGTTCGGCTCCTTGCGATTTTGCTTCTAAAATAAGCTCTTTGGCTTTTTGTAGGTTATACCCCACTTCTCCTGCCCGACTTGCCATTTGCACTGCACACACTTTTATTTGTTGGTTCATTTTTTTACCTCCTTCTGCACATACCAATCTTCATAGCCTTTCTGCTTTTCAAAGTCGCACTACTAAAACAACTTCATTTTAGTCTTGTTACCTTTATAAACTTACTTTAGTATAAAACATTTATCAGAAAAATTCATCATCAATATATTCAAGCGACATTTTCTCTCTATTTTTGAATAACAAGCACAAATTAATTCATGTTTGTTATTCTTATGAATTAGGATAAAACTACCAGAATAAGAAACTTGAATTTGCACATATTAATAACATAGTAACCGCAAAAAAATAAATACCTTAACTTATTAAGTATTTATTTTAAACCATGCAGTTACTAAAAATCGACCTACAGGGGGCAATTAACATGTCAAACAAAAAAGCTTTTGAAACAATGAAATACGAAGTTGCAAAAGAAGTTGGAGTACCTTTAAAACAAGGTTACAATGGAGATATTACAGCTCGTGAAGCTGGTAAAATCGGCGGAACAATTGTTCAAAAAGTGTTTGAAAGCTACAAAGGGTCAGCAACAAAATAAGCAGTAACAACTAAAAATAGCCGTCTCAAGTTTGAGACGGCTATTTTCTCTTCATATTGTTTCATTATGCCAAACTTTTATGCATATTATACCTTAAATTTATTGATGTTCTTCTACATAAGCATTACCAAGCCATAAAAGGCCTTGTAAATTAGTACGCCAACCGCCAATCCAGCTATGGACTAATAGGCCACCTTGACTCGCCGCATTAATCTGTTCATCTTCTACTATTTGCGTATCTTCTGGCTGCTCTTCAGCACTTGGCGTATTAATCTCCTCATCTAACTGCTGCTTATCACTTTGTTTTCCTTCTTCTATTGCTTCTTCTACAACTTCTTCTATTACTTCTTCATTTCCTTCTTCTGCTGTAATTACTGGTGGTGTTAAAACGATATTTTTTGCATCCGTACAATTAATATTTGAAATAAGTATATCAAGCTCATTTTCTAAATATTTACTTTCTGCCGCAGAAGCCTCGCCAACTACTTTCATATCAACTCGCTGTAGATTAACATTCTTAGCATTCCAGTAATTTTCATTTCTCTCAAGTGTAATTCCTTGCTCATTAAAAGCTGCTAATTTGAAAGGCCCATTGCTTATTACATTTTCTCTATCCCATTTCTCAGCGCCATCAACAATCTCCTCACGCAGTGGCATAAAGCTTTCTAAGGTCATATAATCTAAAAAAGCCTCATTAGGTTCTTCTAAACTCACCTCTAACACCTTAGTGTCCAATGCTAAAACACCTAAACTAGCTGAAGACATTTCTCCTCTAGCAATAGCTCCTGCATTTTTTATTTTAGCTGCTTCATAATCACCTAAATGACTGCCACCTGTTAACGGATCTGCGCCTCTTCGCCAAGCATATTCAAAATCACTAGCTGTTATTTCTGTTCCATCAGACCACTGCCCATCCCTCAAATTAAAAGTATATATAAGACCATCTTCAGAAACTGTATAAGACTGTGCAATCCCATTCACAAATTCATCACCTACTTGACGCATAAGCCCTTCATATAAATGATTGATTACAAGGGTTCCTTCTCCTTCATGATTAAACTGTGGGTCCAATGTGTCTGGCAGTGTATTTAAATTTAAACTTACATTTTGTATCGCTACATCTACATCTACCTTTTGCGTTACTTGTGATGTATTTTCCATACTACTACTTTGACCACATCCTACTAAAGCTACACTTATAAGTGTAACACCCAATAAAAATTTAATTTTCATTTCTTACTCCTACTATGTAATTTATAAATTTGCCTTCTATGTCCTAAAGTCTTTATCTCATCTTTATTTCTCTATCTATTTATATTTTATTTCTCCCTACCTTATGATAACACTTTCTTCAAACAACTTCCATATTAGAGGCTAAATTACAAGAAATATCCACCTACTATACATCTCTCACTTAATGATCCCCATATAAAAACACACCTTAAAATGCTCTAAAGCTTTTTAAAGGCGTGTTCTATAGATTTTACATTTATAAATTTGTTATCTTATATTTTGAAATCAAGCTATGTTATTTATCTATAACAATATTTCCATTTTCATCTAGAAGCGGTAAAAAACTTGTTGCACCGAGGCCTACTGTAGAAATATAATTTACACCCGTTTGAGTATCTACAGTAATTACTATTTTTCCACCTTCAAATGCCTCTTCATATTTTTTAGAAAACCTCTTTTTTTGTTTGCTTTTAAACATAAGTTCGCTCCTTTTAATGTTATATAAATTCTCTATAACTATACGTTCAACGCTAAAGCACCTATTGTTTAATTAGTTAATTGACTTTATTTCTTGGCTCGCCGGCTTGATAACTTTGAATGTTTTTAGCAACCTCTTCTACAAGCGTTTTTCTCGCTTCTACGCTTGCCCACGCAATATGTGGCGTAATAATAAGCTTAGATGGGTCTTCTACACTATATAGCGGATTCATAGCTTCAATAGGCTCCTTCTCTAATACATCCAGTGCTGCACCCGCTATTTCACCTTCATTTAAGGCTCTTGCTAAATCTGATTCAACAACAATTTTACCACGACCTACATTAATTAAAATAGCTGTTTTTTTCATAAGCTTTAATGCGTCATAGTTAATAAGCCCATTTGTTTTTTCATTAAATGGTGCATGCACTGCAACCACATCACTTGTTGTTAATAAAGTTTCTAAATCTACTTGTGTATACTCTGGATTATTATTTTTCCCTGATGTTGAATAGTATACTACATTTACACCAAAGGCTGTCGCAATCTTAGCCACTTCTCTACCTATTGCACCAAGCCCAATAATACCAAATGTCTTATTTGCAATTTCCCAGAAAGGCCACTCTAAATTTGTAAAGATTTCACTTCCTGCATATTCTTTAGATTTTACATAATGATCATATTTTGCCATATGACTAATTAGATAAAAGAGCATTGAAAACGTATGTTGTGCCACACTCTTTGTAGAATAACCTGCCACATTACATACGCAAATCCCTCTTTCACTCGCATAGGCTGTATCCACATTATTATAGCCAGTTGCCAATAGCCCAATCATTTTTACACTTTGGGCATCCTTCAGATTACTTTCATTTAATACAACTTTATTTGTAAGAATGATTTCTGCATCTTTTACACGCTCTGCTACTTCTTCAGGGCGTGTTGTTTCATAAACTGTAAGTTCTCCTAATGTATGAAGCTTACTGATATCAATATCACTGCCTAATGTTCTTGCATCTAATATACAAATTTTCATAGTTATCTCCTTGTTCTTATAATTAGCCTTATTTCTCAACTATATTGCTACTATAAATTTATTGTACTATGTTCTTAATAACTTGCCTATTCATTTTTAGAAGAAAACAGCCTCCTTATATATTACTTTTTAATATATTACTTTTTGATATATTGCTTTTATATATATTATTTTTTATAGCACAAGCAACTATAAGTCTCTATAATCAAAAAAACTGCAGAACCCAGAGCCCCACAGTTTTTTATATATACTATTTTATTTTCTTAAAGCTGTTAAAACTTATTACCACATTGTACACAGAATTTAGCACCTGGTGCTGCAACTGTACCGCACTGTGTACAGAATTTCTTACTTTCTGCTGCTTCTACTTTATTGCCACACTCTGGGCAGAATTTAGAGCCTTGAGGAATACTGTGGCCGCATTTACCGCAAGTCATCATGCCAGCAGTTGGTGCAGTGGCATTTTGAGATGCTGTATGATTCATTTGGTTCATATTATCTGAAAAGTTTTTAGCCATTTGCATGCCCATACCAAGTCCCATACCACTTTGTGCCATGCCATTCATACCTGGATTTTTAGTAGCCTGTTCCATAATATCAAGCTGTTTAAGAATTTGAATCTTACTAAGCTTTTCACTTTGAATGCTACCTAACATATTCATACTTGTTACATCTTTAAGTGTCTTTTCAATTTCCTCTGGAAGCCCAATATTGCTAATTGTAAAGTGTGTGAGCGTTAAACCTAATGCTTTGAAAGAATCAGCAACTGCATCTTGAAGTGCTTCACCAATTTCAATGTAGTTGGCTGCCATTTGAACAACTGTTATATTTAAACTACCAATAATATCTGCAAATTTGGTAATAATAAAGCTTCTTAATTGCTCACGAATATTCTCTAAAGTATAACGTGATTTTGTACCTGCTACTTGTGTAAAGAATACAACTGGGTTTTCAATTTTAAAAGCATACGTACCATGTGCACGCACTTGTACTTGCCCATACTGAGAATCTGGAATCCATACTGGATTATTTGTCCCCCATTTATTATCAAGGAAATCTTTCATATTTAAGAAATAAACATCTGACTTAAATGGTGATTTAAAACCAAAGCTCCAGTGTTTAAGGTCTGCAAGCAGTGGTAAATTAGCTGTTGTTAATTCATACATACCTGGTCCAAAGACGTCGGCAATTTGGCCTTGATCTACAAAGATAGCCACTTGCCCTGGTCTTACCGTAAGTTGTGCACCGCTTTGAATTTCTTGATCTTCCATTGGAAACATATATACAAGGGTATTACTACTTTCATCTAACCATTGAATTGAATCTAAAAATTGCTTTTTAAAAAATCCCATCCCAATACCTCCAATTTGTTTGATACTTCTATTGTACCTTATTTTTATAATATTCAAAGTATTAATTTAACATTTCTATTAAACGTTTTAAAACGCCCATTCACCCTCTTTTAAAACTGTAAATGTTTCTCCTGACTCAGTCGTTGCTTCAATTGTTAACTTATTGCTTCCTACCATAAAATCATTATGCGTAATTGAAGTATTTGCACCTGCTTTTTCAAGTTCTTCTTTGCTCATTTGGGCACCCCCAACGATATTCGTTGTATAAGCACTACCAATTGCAAAGTGACAAGAAGCATTTTCATCAAATAAAGTATTGAAGAATACTGTATTTGTAGCTGAAACAGGTGAGCTATGAGGTACAATAGCAACCTCGCCTAAGTAATGTGAGCCTTCATCTGTTGCAATAAGCTCTTTAAGCATTTCTTCTCCTACTTTTGCTTTGCAATCTACAATCTTGCCATCTTTAAAAGTAAGTGTAAATTCATCAATCATATTACCACCATATACAAGTGGTTTTGTAGAAGCAAGTACCCCATTGACACCATATTTATATGGCATAGTAAAGACTTCTTCTGTTGGCATATTGGCTACGAAATAAGTGCCTTTTGTACTATCTTCTCCACCACCTTGCCAGATATGATTTTTAGCAAGCTCTACTGTTAAATCTGTTCCTGGTGCTGTATAATGTAATGTTTTTATTTTCTTGTTATTTAAATAAGCACATTTATCTGCTAAGAAATCAGTATGTGCTTTCCAAGCAGCTACTGGGTCCTCTTCATAAATACGCGTTGCGGCAAAGATGCGGTCCCATAATAAACTTTCAGCTTCTTCTTTTGACTTATCAGGGAATACTTTTTGGCTCCAAGCTGGTGTTGGCATAGAAACAACACACCAGCATACATCTGAGTTACCGATATATTTTCTAAAAGTCTCTAAAGCTTTCCCACTACTTTTTTGCATTGCAGAAATCTTGCTTGTAGGCACATCCTTCAGTAAATCTGGATTGCCTGCACTGATTGTAATAAATGCCGCATTGCCTTCAGCAAGTTCATTCATCTCTTGTGCCATCCATGTTGGATATTCAGACAATGTCTCTTCTGTAGCATGCATATAGGTTAATTTAGTAATCTCTTCATCACTATAGTCTACAAAGACACGTTTCGCACCTGCTTCGTAAGCGCATTTTACCATCTCTCTTGCAAAGCATGCCCCTTCTAGTGGTGTTCTAATCAATAGAAGTTGGTCTTTTTGAATATTTACACCTACTTCTACAACTAATTTTGCATATTTTCTTAGATTTTCTTCAAAGCTCATATTTTCCGTCCTCTCGTTTTTAACTCATTAAGACTTCCTATCTCATACTTCCTATTTCGTAACGAATTGATTATTTTCCTTGCTATAGCTATAACCAACTTTCGCTAAACGTTCTTTGATAGACTCCTTATCTACATCATAAGTTCTACAAAGTTCATCTAGTGAAGGTGCTTCATCTCTTAATTTAGTATTTACTAAACTTAATAATAAATAAGGATCTTTTGTTCCAAACATAATCTTTCTCCTTTAATACTTAAGTATTTAATACCTTAAGCATTTAATCTATTTTTGTAAATTTTCTTCATTTTATCAAAGCTTAAGCCTTTTGTAAATAAAGCTTAAGCTCTTATAAAATCCTATTTAATTCTTATTGCCTAATTTCATGTAACTTTTCATTTTACTACTAATATTATTAGGCTGTAACATCATCATATTTACAGGAAGTGTCACAATGACACGTGTAAATTTATCTTTTTCACTTTCGATACGTACTTTGCCCTTATGTGATTCTACAATGTTCTTAACCATTGTGAGCCCTATGCCGCTACCTTCATATTGTTCGCGGCTCTTATCTCCTCTATACATTCTTTCAAATACATAAGGTAAGTCTTCTTCATCAATACCAATCCCTGTATCTTCAATGACAATTTCACATTCCTTATTTTCTTTCAAGCTGGTTGTGATTTTGATTTCCCCTCTATCTCCAGTAAACTTAAAGGCATTTGAAAGTACATTCATCCAAAGCTGTTTCATACCATCTTTGTCTGCCATAATCATCACATTATCTGTTTCACTTGATTTTATATGATAATTAATCTTCTTTTCCTTCGCCACAATCTTAAAGGCATCAAATACCTCTCTAATACTTTCATTTAAATTAATGAGTTTAAAGTCCTTAGCGGTTTCATTGTCTTCAATATTCTTAAGTAAATCTAAGTTATTTAAAAGCTTACCAAATCGTACTACCTCTTTATAGAGCATATTCATTTGCTCTTCATCAATTGGATAAATACCATCAATCATGGCTTCTAAATTACTTTGTAGAATATGAAGTGGTGTACGAATCTCATGGGAAACATCTGAAATAAGTTTCTTACGAATTGTATCTTGCTTTTCTAGCTTCTCCCCTAAATAATTCATACTATGTCTTAAGGTTTCAATTTCTTTAATTTTACTCTTTAGTGGATACCTTGCATTTAGTTTACCATCTGCTAATGCAATCGATGTTTTGCTGATTCCATATATATGATACGTAAATAATCTTGATAAGTATAACCCTGCAAAAATAAAGCACATTAAAATCATACTACAGCACCAAACAATACTCATATTAATATCATTTTTAAATTTAATATCATTTACATTCAAGGTTGCCGATGGATAATAACCAATTCTAGCATAGCCAATCAACTTACCGTCTTCATCATGTAAAGGGCGGTCTTCAAAACAATATAAGCCATTTCTTACAGCAATATGATTTTGACTCTTTTGCCTAATCTGCTCAATAAGTTCATTTTGAGTTGTGCCCCAAATAAATTCTTTGCTAGGGGAAAGAACTGCCACTGAGAAGTTTCCCATGCCCATATAATTTTCAAGCATCAGCTTTTGGCCTAAATTCTGCTGCCATTTATCTTCTTCGTAAAGTTTTTCCAATACATCTACAAGCATGTCACTGGCATAGCTGATATTATTTTGAATATACATCTGAAAACTACGCTGAATAGTGACATTTACAATAAGGGATGTACTTAGTACCATAATACATCCTATGCTTAAGAAGATTGCAAATAACTGCTTTCTAATGGATATCATGCATGTTCGCCTTCAAATTTGTAACCGATACCTGTTACTGTTTTAATATAACGTGGATTCTTTGTATCTGTTTCAATCTTCTTTCTTAGATTCTTGATATGCACATCAATGGTACGGTCAAATCCATCAAAGTCTATTCCCATAACGGCTTCAATGAGCTGATCTCTAGTAAATACACGACCCGGTGAAGATGCTAACTCATATAGAAGGTCAAACTCATTTGGTGTTAACATTACTTCTTCATTGTTAATTTGTACGCTACGCTCTTGTAGATAAATTTTAAAGTGTCCTTTATCAAAAATTAATACTTCTTTATTATCTTCACGTTGTTTACGAATTTCCAGAGCCTTTACTCTTGCCACCACTTCTCTCGGGCTTACCGGCTTAACTAAGTACTCATCTGCACCTAAATTAAATCCTTCTATCTTACTATCCAAGGTTCCCCTTGCTGTAATCATAAAGATATGCACATTAGAAACCTTTCGCATTTCTTGACAAATCTCTTCCCCTTGAATATCTGGAAGCATTAAATCTAATAGTACAACATCTATTTTATTTGCAAAAAATACATCTAGACCACTTTTACCAGTATAACAAGTATAGACCTTATAGCCTTCCTTCTCTAGATATTTTGTCATGATGTCTGCAACTCTTTCTTCATCTTCTATTACTAATACATTCATCCTACTCATTCCTTTCCACAGCGGCTCAAACTTTATGTTTCTCCCATTATAAAACACACATATGAAGAAAGTGAAAAGTTTTCTTTTATCATAAAGGATAAAGCATAAAGGATAAAGGCTTTTAACATAAAGCTTTCCGCTCTCTATATTTCTAAATTTTTTATTTTTTTTATTTCAATTATTAATTATTGTTGCTAATTTTATGCATTTACTTTACAATAGTAAATAAGTTTACTAGCAAATATAATTTATTCGTCATTTACTAGTAACTAAGCTATTCTACTTACCAATGTAAATTTATTACTTCAAATATTATATAAGTATATGCTTTACGTTGGTGAAATTGGTGAGGGGGAGTATAAAATGAAGTATACTTTTGAGGACAAAGACCATTTAGTAAATTTTATATGTAATGAAATCATCACAACGGCTGAAGCAACTGGTATGCTCAATTGCTCTAGACAATATTTAGATGAACTTGTAAGTAAAGGAAAAATAACTCCAATCAAAACCATTAACCGCGTAAGACTATACTGGAAAAATGATATTGATACATTAGTCCGCAAAAAACAAAATAGCTAGCTTCTAAAAGAAGCTAGCTTAACAATACATAAACTATTATATGGAGCCTGTATAAAATTTTGTGTAAACTGATTAATAGCTCTTTCTTAAGGCAATG
>DYCF01000051.1 GCA_019418225.1 Clostridiales bacterium
AATGTGAAATCATTGAGAGAAAACAATTTACGTACATGTATATTTCAAGGTTTTATTTGGTTTCTCTATACAAAAGAAAAGTAGAGATTTAATTAAAATAAGGCGTATAACATATAAGAAGGAATGAATATATTTGTAAGTAAAAAAGCATTCACTAAGTATTTAGTGGATGCTTTTTGAATGATGTTAAAAATTTAGGTTACATATGATGAAAAAAAATAAATACAACATTAAGCTATATGAGATAAAGATAAGGTGGGGGTTAAGTAAATAGATGAAGACTGATATAATAAAACTTAAATATTAAGGCTACAAGGAGATACAATGAGGATTATTATTTCACCTGCAAAGAAAATGAATATTGATACGGATTCTTTTGAAATACAAAGATTACCTATATTTTTAGAGGAGACAAAGCAGCTTTGTAAGGCTATACAGGAAATGACATTGCCCCAAGTGAAGGCACTTTGGGAATGCAGTGATAAGTTAGCGGCGCTTAATTATGATAGATTTACAGATATGAGATTAGAAGAGCGTTTAACACCAGCAATTCTTTCTTTTGAGGGACTGCAGTATCAACATATGGCGCCTATGGTATTTACTGAGGAGGCGCTTGCTTATGTGGAAGAGCATTTGCGTATCTTATCAGGATTTTATGGCGTGCTTACACCATTTACAGGAGTTACGCCATATCGCCTGGAGATGCAGGCAAAGTTATCTGTAGAGGGGAAGAAAGATTTATATGAATTTTGGGGAGATAAATTATATCGTACAGTGATAAGTGAAGATCATGTCATTATTAATCTAGCTTCAAGAGAATATGCCAAGGCAATTGAGCAGTATTTATCACCCAAGGATAAGTTTATTACTATAGAGTTTGCAGAGTATGTGGATGGCAAGGTAAAACAAAAAGGAACATGGGCCAAAATGGCTCGTGGGGAGATGGTACGCTTTATGGCAGAGCATCAAGTATCGAACATAGAGCAGATTAAAGCGTTTAATGTATTAGGATATAAGTATAGAGAAGATTTATCTACGGATACAAGAATGATATTTATTAGAACAGACTCAGAATAAGGAGCGTTATGAGATATATTATGGAAGAGATTTTGTTTAATAAGTGATAATAAGCAATTTAGAAAGATAGTATGCTAAAAAAATAAATACTGCTTGACAAATTGTGAAATAGAATGTATACTAAATAAATATTAAGTAGTTGTTTATAGCTTTAAATGTTGATTTTAATTCACATGCTATTAGAGATTATATACATTGCTCGATGTAATCTGTAATATTATGTGAATTTTTTTGTTCCATTTTGATTACAGAAATTCATATTAGGAGGTACCAACATGACAGGTACAGTTAAATGGTTTAACGCAGAAAAAGGATTCGGTTTTATTGAAAGAGAAGATGGAGATGACGTATTCGTACATTTCTCAGCTATTCAAGGAGATGGATTCAAATCTCTTGATGAAGGACAAAAAGTAAACTTCGACATCACTAAAGGTCCACGTGGTGCTCAAGCAGAAAACGTTACAAGAGCATAATTTTGTAACAAAAAAGGTAGAAGCTAAGTTTTAGCTTCTACCTTTTTTTTGTATTTAGGTACTAAAAATTTAAGATTAAAAGATAAGGAATGTTATAGCAAGAATTGCATTTATAGGATTATGGCATATAATAATTAGTATGATTAAAATTCTGAAATGTTTAAAAAATAAGTATTGGCAATAGGAAGGGGGTTATAATGGGGAAGCAATTAAATAAACCAAAGTCTTCTTGGTTTAATGTGGGTTACATATTAAAAATGATTTGGCAAGGGGATAGGGGAATCGTTATATATTCCATGTTCAAGGCTATTTCGGAAAATATTTTTTATGTGTTTTTCTTTGTGTACCTTACCAAATATATTTATACCTGCATAGAACAGCATACAGCATTTAATGAAATGGTACAGTTAGTGGCATTATTGTGCGGTGTTCATGTTTTGCTGCACATTTCTTCAGCGGGGCATCAATATTATTTAAAATGTCATACGCCAGAGGTATATCGCTATATTATCAGCTGGATTTTTCCAATACCCGTGATGGCCGTACGGCAACATATGTGAAGCGCATATTTTATGAAAAGAAATATGCTGCAGAATTAAGGCTCTTTAATATTGCAAGCCGGTTATTAAAACGCCATGAAGAAGCCTATGAAGGGATGTATGAACGCACCAGGGCCCTTCGTAAAAAAGCCGCTAAATATGAATCTATTCGCTGGAGCACCTTTGGACTTATGACTTATATACTGCCATTTTTATATGTGGCCTGGGTTGTTAAGACGCGAGAGGGTGTTAATATTGGGGCATATCTTGCTATGGCAACAAGTCTTGAATTCGTAGCAGGAAATATCTCAGATATGGTGGAACAGGTGGTTATTTTAAATAAGCATGGATTATTTATGGGCAATCTACGTGAGTTTCTAGAATATGACTCACAAAATGAAGAGCAAGGGGCTCAGAAGACAAAGTTATGCCCCATTTCAGAAAATGTATTGATGCACAGCCCTAGAAATGAAGAGGAGTGTAAGTTAGTTGAAATGGCATTGGAAAAAGCACAATTTGGCGAAAAGCTTAAGACATTGCCAAGTGGGATTGAGACCATGGTTTCTAAGGAATTTGATGAGAACGGTGTGGTCTTATCAGGGGGTGAAGCTCAGAAGGTTGCTATATCTAGGCTATTTATGAAAGGACAGCAGCTTCCTGTCGCCATTTTAGATGAACCGTCTTCTGCCCTAGACCCTATTGCTGAATATACGCTAAATACCAATATGATGAATAATGCAAAAGAAGCAACTATTATTTTTATCAGTCATCGCCTTTCTACAACAAGGGATGCAGACCGCATCTATTTATTTGAACATGGTCAGATTATAGAGCAAGGCACACATGATGAACTGATGGCACTAAATGGAGAATATGCAGAAATGTTTGAGAAACAAGCGTATTATTATAAATTGAAGATAGGTTAGAAGTATATAATAAGGATATAGGAGGGGATAGGATGACGAATAAGGAGATTGTTAAAGCATTTTTTATAGAAAGCTATGAAAAGCATAATTATGAGTTTGCCATGCAGCATATGGCAGATGATTATTATGATCATAGTCCAGCAGGTGCAAGAAGCAATCAAGATGCTGTAAAGATTTTAAAAATAGTAGAAGGCATGTTTTCCAATTTAAAGATAGAAGTATTAGACCTTATTGAAGAAGCAGATCAAGTAGCAGCTAGGATAAAGTATACAGGAGTACATACAGGAAATTGCATGGGAATAGAAGCAACGGGAAAGACGATTAGCTTTGAGGCGCTAGAAAACTTTAAGTTAGAGCAGGGAATAATTACAGAATCATGGGGCTATTGGCCTGATTCATATATTAAGGAATACTTAGAGCAGTAAGTTTTTTAAAGTACAGCAGATAAGGACATTTTTATATACTAAAGAAATGTGGTGCTAACCACTTTCTTGTTACATAAGGTAAGGAGATATTAGTGATGACAAAAAACATGATGAAAAGATGTATGATGTGTATTATGGGATTATTTATTGCAGCCATTGGGGTGGCAATTACAAAGAAAGCTGCATTAGGGGTATCCCCTATTTCTTCAGTGGCTAATGTGGTCAGTATGAAGTATATGAGCCTTTCTTTAGGAAACTGCCTGATTATATGGAACTGCATTTTGATATTAGGCCAGTTTTTATTGCTGCGCAGCAAGTTTCAAGTTTTTGAACTATTACAGATTCCACTTTCATTTTTATTTGGCTGGTTTACAGACTTTGGACTTTGGCTGGTTTCATCTCTTGAGGTACAAGGATACATAAGTCAAATTTTAATGGTAATTTTAGGAACTATTGTATTAGGTCTTGGCATCTCTATGACGGTGATTGCCGATGTAATTATGAATTCAGGAGAAGCCTTTGTTAAGGCATTGTCACAGGTTATAAAAAAAGAATTTGGCAATGTAAAAATAGTCTTTGATGTAAGCTGCGTAGTCCTTGCAGTAGGTATTTCATTAGTACTTTTTGATGCAAAGATTGTAGGGACTAGAGAAGGAACGATTATTGCAGCCTTACTGACAGGCGTAGTTGTGAAGTTCTTTATAAATAAGCTCAATGCACCATTAGGCAAATTATTGAGAGAGCAATAAATAGGAAAATCAATATTTAAAGAGGAGGTGCTGCAAAATTTATTTTGCAGCACACTTTTTTTGAGCAGAAAGCTTCAATATAATAGGTAGATTAAAATGGCATTAACACAAAAAGTTCTTGCCCTGGAGTGAACTTAAGGGTATATAGTTTTTATAAGCCATAGAGAAGGCAAATAGATATAAGAAAAAGGATGAGTGAAATGAAAAAAAATATCGGATCAGCATTGGCATTATATCCAAGTCCATTAGTAGTGGTAGGTGCTATGGTAAACGGAAAACCAAATTGGGTATTAGTAGGACATCTTGGCATTATGGGACATGACCATGTGATGATAAGCCTTGCAAAACCTCATTATACCAATCAAGGCATTATAGAGAATAAGGTACTTTCTGTGAATATTGTTACAGAAGATTGGCTGGCAAAGGCAGACAAAATGGGATGCATCAGTGGCAATAAAGAAGATAAATCAGAAGCTTTTACATATACTATTGGCGCAGCAGGTGCGCCTATGATTGATGAAGCAAAGGTGAGCGTGGAATGTGAAGTTACAGATAGCTATGAAACAAAAGGATTTGATAACTTTATCTGCACCATAGCAGGAACTTATGCAGATGAAAGTATTTTAAATGAAGCAGGCAAAATTAATTATCATGTATTAAAACCTGTGTTATTTGAAATGCCAACTTATGAATATTTAAGAACAGGCGATGTCATCGGAAAGTGCACAAAAATCGGAAAGTAAGATGACAGGAGGAGGAGAGCCAATGACCATTAAAGAAGCTTCAGAAAAAACAGGTGTATCTATTGATAACCTTAGATATTACGAAAGAATTGGCCTTTTGCCGCCCATTCCAAGAAATGCAGCAGGCATTCGTAATTATGATGAAAGAGCTATTCATTGGATTGAATTTGTGCTCAAATTCAAAGAAGCAGGGGCTTCACTAGAAGCTATTATTGAGTATGTCCGTTTGGCACATTCCGAAAATGATACAAAGGAAGCAAGAAGAGAAATATTACTGGAAGTACAGAGGAATCTAACAAGTCGAATTGAAAAGTTACAAAGATGTTTAGATGTGACAGAGTATAAAATAGAAAATTACTATGACTTATGTGAGCCGGTAACTCGAAAGATGGTAGAAGAATGGCGAGCAGGAGAAACGCATACAGACAAAGAATCATAAGAGCAGTTCTAAGATAAAAAGCAAGTTTGGCGCAAGCATAGATAGAAGCAGGATATGAGAAAGGGGTAAAAAATGGAATATACAAAGTTAGGCACAACAGATATTGAAGTCTCACGTTTATGTGTGGGATGCATGAGTTTTGGCGACCCTGCAAGCAAGATGCATGCATGGACATTAAATCCACAGGAAAGTGAAGCAATCATTAAACATGCATTGGATTTAGGCATCAACTTCTTTGATACAGCAAACTGTTATTCAGCAGGCACAAGTGAGGAGTACCTTGGAAAAGCTATTAAAAATAATATTGCAAGGGAAAAGGTCATTCTTGCTACTAAGGTCTACTTTAATGAAGGCAAGTTATCTAAAGAAGCCATTCCAAGAGAAGTGGAAGGCTCTCTTAAGAGACTTGGCACAGATTATATTGATCTTTTGATTATTCATCGTTTTGATTATGATACGCCAATCGAGGAAACGATGGAAGCCTTACATCAGATGGTACAGTCGGGAAAAGTCCGTGCAATAGGGGCATCAGCCATGTATGGCTATCAGTTTATGAAGATGCAATATGCAGCAGAAAGAAGTGGATGGACGAAATTTGTCTCTATGCAGAATCATTATAATCTCCTTTATCGTGAAGATGAAAGGGAACTGATTCCAATCTGTAATGAACAGAAAGTATCTAGAACGCCATATAGCCCACTTGCAGCTGGAAGGCTCTCACGCCCAACGTGGTCAGCAGATACTTTAAGAAGCAAGACAGATGTGACAGCAGAAGGAAAATATGATGCTACAAGAGCCAGTGATATGATGATTGTACAGCGTGTGTCAGAACTGGCAGAAAAGAAAAATGCAACAATGACACAGATTGCCCTTGCATGGCAATTGGCTAAGGGGGTAGCTTCGCCTATCATTGGCGCAACGAAAGCAAAGTATTTGGAAGATGCAGTCGGAAGCTTCAATATTACCTTATCTCAAGAAGAAGTTGCCTTTCTTGAAGCGCCATATGTGCCTCACAAAATTGTTGGTGCATTATAGGTAAAATAATAGTATGAAGGAAGAAGGATAAAGATGGGTAGGACAGAGTTTTCTAAGAAATATCACGAAAAAATGTTTCCAGGTTATGTGTCGAAGTTTCTTGAGACAGATCCAGAGTTTATTGAGAGATTTGACAACTTCGCTTTTGATGAGGTTATTAATGAGGAAGGAAGAGGCCTAGACGATAAGACAAGAATGATGTGCATCTTATCAGTACTTCTGGGATGCCAGGGAATTGATGAATTTAGAGCAATGCTTCCAGCAGCACTTAACTTGGGCGTAACACCAGTAGAGGTTAAGGAAATGGTTTATCAGGCAGTGGCTTATCTTGGAATAGGAAGGGTACTTCCATATCTTCACGCCGTAAATGAAATACTTATAGCGAGAGGAATTAAGCTGCCATTAGAAAGTCAGGCAACGACAACTATTGAAGAACGTCTAGAAGCTGGTATTCAGGCGCAGGTAGATATCTTTGGAGAAGGTATGAGAGCGTTTTATAAGACTGGACCTGATGAGTCTAAACATATTAATAAATGGCTAGCAGATAACTGTTTTGGTGATTATTATACAAGAAAGGGATTAGACCATAAACAAAGAGAAATGATTATCTTCTGCTTTTTATATGCTCAAGGGGGCTGCGAGATGCAGCTTATTAGTCATGCAGCGGCGAATATGAGAATTGGAAATGATAAACAGTTTCTAATTAATATTATTTCACAGTGCATTCCTTTTATAGGCTATCCAAGGTCTTTAAATGCACTAAGGTGTGTAAATGAAGCAGTAAAGCAGGATGAAAAATAATTCTAAAATAGCGCAAAGGTTAAAAATAGCATTCACTAATTCAATATTGGTGAGTGCTGTTTTTTGTGTGTCACATGTAGTTACTATGGATTTAAAGAAATCTTTGATAGTTTGAAGGATACAAATCATGATTGTGATAAATAATATTATGTAATATGACAAAGGAAAAATGAGAAAGAGGTGTATATAAATATGTGCACAGCACTAAGTATTCAATCTAAGGAAGAAAAAATCTTTTTCGGAAGAAATATGGATTTGGCGTATAACTTTAATCAGTCACCAGTTTTGTTACCCAAAAATTATCAATATCAGGATAAGGTGACAGGTGAAAGCGTGCATATAAAAAGAGCAATATTAGGGATGGGGGCAGTGATAGATCAACATCCTGCTATGGCTGAAGCTATGAATGAAAATGGGCTTGCCTGTGCTGGATTAAATTTTGCACGCTATGCTTATTTTGAAAAGACAATCAAAGAGAATAAGAAAAATATTGCACCTTATGATTTTATATTATGGGTATTGTCAAACCATGATACAGTAGAGGAAGTAGCACGTGAAATGGAGAATATCGAGTTGGTGGATGTTCCTATTAATGAGAAAACACCAATCCCTACGCTGCACTGGATGATTACAGATAAAAGTGGAAAATCGTTAGTGGTGGAAAAGACAAAAGAAAGGTTAAGTGTCCATGAAAATCCAGTAAATGTCATGACGAATGATCCTACCTTTGACTGGCATGTTACGAATTTAAATGAATATATGAAGTTAGAGCCTAAGCACCCAGCCATTGTAAAATGGGGAGAAAAGGAATTAAAAGGGCTTGGTATAGGGGCAGGAACGCTAGGGATGCCGGGTGATTTTGCTTCTGTTTCTAGATTTGTAAGAATAGCTTATGTAAGATCACATATGACGGAGATTAGGAATGATGCAGAAGCATTAGCACAGTTTTTCCACATGCTTGATTATGTTGAGATGGTTAAGGGTGGTGTGATAACAGAAGAAGGGCAAGAAGATATGACATTATATTCTTCATGTATGGATTTACAAAAGGGCATTTACTATTATAAGACATATGAAAATAACCGTTTAAATGCAATAGATATGTTTAAGGAAAGTCTTGATAATGGCAAAATGAAAATTTTTCCATATGCGGCAGTGCAAGATGTTAATTATCAAAATTAGGATGATATGAAGAAGTAGAAGAAGAGTAAGAGATAAGAAATAGCATTCACGAATTAAAGGTGTGAGTGCTATTTTTAATAAGGAAATAAATACAAATTGACGTATCATGAAATAGAAGGTATAATAATAACATATTCAGTAGTTGTTTATAGCTTTAATTTTGATTTACATGTTATTAGAGATTATATACATTGCTTGATGTAATCTGTAATATTATGTGAATTTTTAGTTCCATTTTCATTGCAGAAATTTATATTAGGAGGTACCAACATGACAGGTACAGTTAAATGGTTTAATGCAGAAAAAGGATTCGGTTTCATTCAAAGAGAAGATGGAGATGATGTATTCGTACATTTCTCAGCTATCCAAGGAGATGGATTCAAAACTCTTGAAGAAGGACAAAAAGTAAACTTCGATATTACTAAAGGGCCACGTGGCGCTCAAGCAGAAAACGTTACAAGAGCATAATTTTGTAACCAAAAAGGTATAAGCTAAATTTTAGCTTATACCTTTTTTTGTTAGATAAAAATACTGTTAACTAAAGATAAAGAGGATAGAGAAAATTGAAAAGGGGAAGGGCTTATTTTGTTTTGCGTGATTGAGTTTTTAATGGCATTAGGTGGAATTGAGAAAATAGCGAGTTAAGGCCCTAGGGGTAATTGCAAGGTGTATTATAAAATTTTTAAAAAAATTAGCACTCACCTGTTGACAGTGCTAACAAACGGTGGTATATTATATTCAGAACAAAGGAAGAGGGAAATAAAAAAGTAACACTCAAATCCCAAGTTCAAAAAATCAAAAAAATTAGTTTCACCACGGCATACATTGTCGCTTATAAAAAAGGAGGAATGACTTATGTTAATGCCTAGTATTTTTGGAGAAAACTTATTTGATGATTGGATGGATTACAAATTCCCAGATATTGACAAAGCTTTATATGGTAAACATGCAAAACAACTTATGAAAACTGATATCAAAGAGACAGATGAAGGTTATGAAGTTGCTATTGATTTACCAGGCTTCAAGAAAGATGAAGTGAATGTAGAGCTTAATAACGGTTATCTAACCATTAGTGCAGCTAAAGGACTAGATAAAGAAGAAAAAGATAAAAATGGCAAATACATTAGACAAGAACGTTATGCAGGTAGTATGAGCCGAAGTTTCTATATAGGTGAGAATATCACAGAAAAAGATATTCATGCTAAATATGAAGATGGTATCTTAAAACTCGATTTTCCAAAAGAAGAGAAGAGAGTAATAGAAAATAAACATTATATTGCAATTGAATAATAGTTAGGCAGTAGCCTATTTAACATAAATGCTCCAAAGGAGAAATCCTAAGGAGTATTTTTTTGTGTAATAAATAAAAATTATACTAAGTTATAAAATTTTATTATTTATTGTCGATAAATAGTACATATGTGTTTTGGGTACGAAAGAATTATTAAGAGGAGAGAAGGGCATGAAAGATAAGATTAATAGTAAAAAATATGGGAAGCTACAGAGCATTAAAATGCAGTTATTAATGGCATTTTTTGTACCAGTATGTTTTGTGATTCTAGTAGGCGTAACAGCCTATAATAAAGCATCTAAGGGAATCATTGAAAACTATAAAGTAGCTACAGAAAAATCTATTTATATGACAGCAGAGTATGTGAGTTATGGGTTTGAAAATGTAAAAACTATAGCAGTAGACTATCTAACAGATGCAAACTTAACTCAGTATTTGAAGGGAAAGATGGCGGATGATGCAGTAGGACAAGTCGAGTTTACTGATAGTGAGAAAGCAACACTAATTTCTAAAAACTTATCTACACCGTTTATATCTAATATTTATTTGTTTTCTAATGATGTCTATTCATTATCTACAAGTGCAAATTCTGTCACAGGATTTTATGATACCTATAAAAGTACTGACCAGGGAAAACGGATACTAGAAGGAGAAAATGTGTATCATTGGGTAGGCGAAAGTTCTAATATGGATGAAGTATTTGGCGTAGATTCAGAAAGCTATGGGATAAGATTAATCAAACGCTATTATGATACAGAGGCTTGTGTTGTCATTGATGTAGACAAGAATAACCTTCAAGATATACTAAGTAGGTTAGAACTTGGCGAAGGAAGCATGGTGTCGCTTATATCTAGTGATGGTGTAGAGTTACTTCAAACAGGCGAGAAGAAGAATATGATTTATGGTACAGATTTTTATAATATGGCAAAGGAATCTAGCTACCAAAGTGGTTACATAGAAAAAGTAAAATATGATAATAACTCATATATGTTTTTATTTGCCAAGATTGAAAATGCAGATGCAATGATAGGTGCACTTGTACCAACTAAGGTTATTACAGCGCAAGCTGAAGACATAAAGTATTGGACAATTATTATTGTTATTATAGCAAGTATTATAGCGGTCATAATAGGGATTAAGACGGCTATGGGTATTAGCAGCAGTATTCATAAGGTAACAGATACTTTAGGACTAGTAGCTGAAGGAGATTTAACCGCCAAGTTAGAGATTGAGCGAAAAGATGAATTTGCAGTACTGGCAGACCATATTAATCATATGATTGAGCAAATGAAGGGATTAATATCAAATGTCAATGAATTAGGGGGTGTCGTTTCTAATTCTGTTCAGAATATGGTAAGTTTCACAGGACAGTTTACGCAGTCTACAGAGCAAATTGCTGTAGCGATAGATGATATAGAAAAGGGACTTACACAACAAGCAACAGATACAGTAGAGTGTGTGGATCAAATGAATGGATTATCTACAACGATTAACCAGGTGCATACACAGACTCAGGCGATTCAAGAAATTACTGGAGAAACAAGCCGAGTTATTGGAGAAGGATTTGCACATATGGAGATATTAAATAGCAAATCTAAGGAAACGACAACGATTACTAAAGATGTTATTGAAACAATGGAGATGCTTCAAGAGAAGTCTAAGGCAATTGAATCAATTATTAATGTGATTAATGGCATTGCAGAGCAAACTTCATTATTATCGCTTAATGCATCTATTGAAGCAGCTAGAGCAGGTGAGGCTGGTAGAGGATTTGCAGTAGTGGCTGATGAAATTAAAAAGTTGGCAGAAGGAAGCGTTAAGGCGACAGGTGAAATACGCTATATCATAGATGAGATAGGAAGCTCGACAGGTACGGCAGTAGGGAAGGTAAGAGAGGCAAGTGAAATTATTAGTTCCCAAGAAAAAGCTGTAACTGATACAACGGTAGCATTTAATAAGTTATACAAACAAGTAGAGTATTTAATTAGTAATCTTAAAGAGATTACAATGAAGGTTAAAGGCATGGAACAGCAGAAGGAGACTTCTATTGGCAGTATAGAGAGTATTTCAGCTGTAACAGAAGAGATTGTAGCCACAATATCTACTGTAAGTAATCGTACGACAGAGCAAAGTGGTACATCTACCAAGTTAAATGGATTGGCTGAAAATATGAGTATGCAAATAAAAGAGATGGAAGAAGCTATTCATCAGTTTAAGATATAGGAGGCATAAGATGAAGCGTATAGTAGAAGTACTTATGATAGCAGCATTAACACTTAGTGTAACAGCATGCAGTAGCATGTCGCAGGAGATGACGATAGGTACATCCATAGAGCAATCTAAAACAGAAGAAAATCAGACAATTGATGTATGGTGTTGGGATGCAGCTTTTAATGTATATGCTATGGAGGAAGCGGCTAAAATTTATGAAGCGGCTCATCCTGAAGTAAGTATTAATGTAGTAGAGACTGCCTGGGTAGATATTCAAGAAAGGTTGACAACGGCTGTTGTTTCCGGTCAGGAAGAATTACTGCCAGAAATTTTATTAATTCAAGATAGTGCATTAGCAAAGAATATTATGGCGTATCCAGGTGTATTTGCAGACTTAACAGATTCAGGAATTAATTTTAAGGATTTTGCTAGTTTCAAAACACAATTAGGCAATATAGAGGGGAAACAGTATAGTGTACCTTTTGATAATGGGACAGCTATTACAGGTGTGAGAACAGATATTATAGCAGAAGCTGGCTTTACAGTAGAGGACTTTACCGATATTACTTGGTCAGAGTTTATTGAGAAAGGGAAAGTTGTACGTGAGAAAACAGGTAAGCCAATGCTTACAAGTCAAATGAATTCACCAGATTTAGTACTTCTAATGTTACAAAGTACAGGGAATTGGTTATTGCAAGGTAATGAGCCTTACTTTACACAAAATAAAGCATTAAAAAGAGCTGTAGAAGTATATGTAGAATTAGTAAAAACAGGTGTTTTAGAAGAAACAAATGATTGGAATAATTACCTTAAGACAATTCAAACAAGTAGTGTGGCAGGTGTTATGAATGGTTGCTGGATTACAGGAACACTAAATGCCAATGAAGACCAAAAAGGACTTTGGGAGATTACAAATATTCCAAAGCTAGATGGGATAGAAGGCGCTACTAACTACAGCAGTCAAGGTGGTGCAAGCTGGTTAGTCGTAGAAAGTGCAAGTCAAAAGGACCTTGCGATAGAGTTTTTAAAAGACACATTTGGAAGTAGTGTAGCACTTTATGAAACTATTTTACCTTCTTCTGGCGCATTAGCATCCTATATACCAGCAGGTAAAAGTAATGTTTATGCCAAGGAACATGAATTCTTCAATAATCAAAAGGTTTATGAAATGATTACTAATTATGCGACCAAGGTGCCACAAGTAACATATGGTGTATATAATAATGAAGCACGTAATAGAGTAGGGGCTGCCATAACTAAAATTGTTAATAATGGGATGGATATGGATGTGGCCTTAAAAGAAGCAGAAGTTTTATTTAAGCAAGATTTACAAGAATAAAAGAAGGGGTATCTACGAAATCATTTAAATAGTTTCGTAGATACCTTTTTTGGTGTTAAAAATAAGTGGGAGTAATTCTAATAAATTGTTATAATAAAAGTATAAGATTAAGAAAATAAATAATAACATAACGTTAAATCTAAAAAATAATTTAGGTAAAGGTTGGTGTGGGGATGTCAGAGGAAAAAAAATATCTACAACTTCTTGCGGAGAAATATCCTTCTATTCAGGCTGTGTGTAGAGAGATTATTAATTTAAATGCAATTTTGAACTTGCCTAAAGGGACAGAGCATTTTATGAGTGATATACATGGAGAGTATGAGGCCTTTTGTCATATATTAAATAACTGTTCAGGGGTTATTAGAGAAAAGGTAGACCGTATATTTGGGGAAAAATTAAGTGATACGGAACGTGAAGAAATCTGTACACTAATTTATTATCCTATAGAGAAGTTAGAGCTTATCAAACAGGAACATGATGTAACAGAGGATTGGTATCGCATGGTACTCGGTGAACTTATTGAGATTGCAAAAATGCTTTCATCAAAGTATACGCGTTCTAAAGTGAGGAAGGCTATGCCGGAGGACTTTGCTTATGTTATAGATGAGCTTTTACATGTGCAGAAGGATGAAGATGATAACCAAGTGAGGTATCATCAAGAAATTCTAAATACAATTATTCAGATTGATAGTGCCGATGAATTTATTATTGCTTTAGCAGGACTTATAAAGAGATTGGCAGTAGACCATTTACATATTGTAGGCGATATTTATGATAGAGGACCTTATGCGGATAAGATATTAGATTTGCTTATGGCATATCATTCATTAGATATTCAGTGGGGAAATCATGATATTCTTTGGATGGGAGCAGTAGCAGGAAGTAAGGCATGTATTGCAAATGTTATTCGTAATAATATCAGATACCATAATATGATGATTCTAGAAAGCGGCTATGGGATTAGCTTAAGAAATCTTGCGTTATTTGCAGAGAAAACTTATAAAAATAAAGAACCTATGGAAGCTGCATTTAAAGCGATTTCAGTGATTTTATTTAAGTTAGAGGGAGAAGTTATTGAAAGACATCCTGAATATCAGATGACTGATAGGATGTTACTTCATAAAATGGATATGGACAAAGGAACGGTTGAAATAGAAGGGAAAATATATCATTTAGAAGATGCTGATTTTCCAACTATAAATAGAGAAGCACCTTATGAATTATCAAAGGAAGAAGCTGAGATTATGGAAGAGCTTAAGGCTGCCTTCGCTAATAGTCAAAGGTTACGTTCCCATATTGAATTTTTATATGAAAAGGGGAATATGTACCGTAAATATAATAATAACCTTTTGTTCCACGGGTGTGTACCTTTAGATGAAAGTGGTAACTTTGAAGGAGTAGAGCTAAATGGTAAGATTTATAAGGGAAGAAATTATTTAGATTATGCAGAAAGAGTTGCTAGAAGAGCATACTTTGGCAATCATAGTAAAGATGATTTAGATTTTATGTGGTACTTATGGTGTGGTAAGAAGTCCCCATTATTTGGGCGAACAATTAAGACGTTTGAGAGAACATTTATATCAGATCCAGAAAGCTGGCAAGAAGAAAAAAATACATATTATAAGTTTTATCACATGGAAAAGACCTGCAATATGATTTTAAGAGAATTTGGTTTGTATTCACCTATGTCACATATTATCAATGGACACACACCTGTTAAAACAGGAAATGGTGAACAACCTATTAGAGCAAATGGAAAGCTTATGGTAATTGATGGCGGATTTTGTAAGGATTATCATGAGACGACGGGCATTGCAGGCTATACCCTTATCTATAATTCACATGGCTTAAGACTTAAGGCACATCAACCTTTTGAAAGCGTTTATAAAGCACTTAGAGAAAATAAAGATATAGAATCTAGCTCAGAGATGGTGGAGACAGAAGCTTTCAGGGTAATGGTTAAAGATACAGATAATGGTCAACGTATTCGTAATGATATTTCTGACTTAGAAAAATTATTACATGCTTATCGAGAAGGCGAAATCGAAATAAAACGGTAATAAAAAGGTTTATATATATTAACATTTATGGACAAATTTTCATAGAATAGACTTATTTTTTTAACACATAATATGACTATAACTTCGCGTTAAATTAGAAGTTATGATCGATTATCTTCAATACTATAGGAGGAACAAAGTCATGTCTAACAATAACAATAGTTCATTTGATTCAATGAAATATGAGGTGGCTAGAGAAGTCGGAGTACCTTTAAAACAAGGTTACAATGGAGATATTACAGCTAGAGAAGCTGGAAAAATCGGTGGAACAATTGTTCAAAAAGTATTTGAACAATATAAAAATGCTCATGGAGACGCAAGCAATATGAATCAATAAAATGAGTCTACAATAACTCATTTTAAGGTGCCTTTTGTTAGGCAGATAGTAAAAAATGCTTTGTATACTTAACAAAATGTTAAGGGTACAAAGCATTTTATATATTAAAGTAAAATATTGATAGACCTTTATTTATGGACAAATTTTCAAGGCATAGATTAATTATTTTAACGCATACTATGACTATAACCACTAGATAAGAAATCAAGAGGTTATACAAACACTATCACATTTTTCGTTTAACATTATAGGAGGGAAACGATCATGGCAAGTCAACATGCTTTTGATTCAATGAAATACGAGGTAGCACAAGAAGTTGGGGTACCTTTAAAACAAGGCTATAATGGAGATATTACAGCTAGAGAAGCTGGAAAAATTGGTGGAACAATTGTTCAAAAAGTATTTGAACAATATAAAGGTTCTCACCAAAGTGCAGGACAAGAAAAATAAAAGTAGTGCGAAAAGGATTTTTAAATAAATCCGATAAAATTAAGCAATAAAGTAACAAAATGCTTTGTAGAGTTAAGAGATTAATTTTACAAAGCATTTTGTCATGTTTTATAGAGAAACCAACTAAAACCTTGAAATATACATATAGGTAAATAGGTTTCTCTCAATGATTTCACATGACTCAGAATCATGAATAATTAAAATATATAAATGTGAAATCTATATAAATGTGAAATCTATATTAAGCACAAAAAAAGGAAATATTATCTAGTATGAGATAGAGTAAACTGCACATACTACTATTGTAAAACCAATATGGATGTAGGAGGGAACAAAGATGAATAATCAAAGTAACCAAAGCATTCAAATTTCAGAGGCTAAAGCAGAAAATGTTTCTGAGGATGGGCCAATTGACAATTAAGGCTTATAGGACTTAAAATGCCTTATAAGCCGGTGGGTTTTATCAAAGAAGAGGACTTGTTTGGATGTGTATCAGATATACTGCGTATATTTGCATACCTACCAAATGGGTCCTTTTTTATATAAATTTTATAAATGTGAAATCTATATACAAAGTTTACTTTATTCAAGTAAAATAGAAGTAGTATAGAGAAACCAGCAAAAAACTTGAAATATACATGTAGGTAAATAGGTTTCTCCCAATGATTTCACATGACTAAAGATTGTGAATAACTGAATTTTAGTCATGTAAAATCTATAGGATAGAAGGTTTGGTTACAATAAAATATTATCACTTTAGTGTGGAGGGGCATCATGAAAAAGATGAGATTAGGGACAAGTAATTTAGAAGTGCCAGTAGTAGCAATAGGATGTATGCGTATGAATCAGTTAGATGAAAAAGGCTTAGCTGATTATATAGTGCAGTGTATGGAAAAAGGTCTTAACTTTTTTGACCATGCAGATATCTATGGTGCAGGGGAATGTGAAGAAAAGTTTAGTGTGGCACTAAGACAAGCTGGGATTAAAAGGGAAGATGTGATTTTACAATCAAAATGCGGCATTTGCCCTGGCAAGATGTATGATTTATCAAAAGAGCATATTTTAGAATCTGTTGAGGGCATTTTAAAACGTTTAAATACGGAATATATTGATGTATTAGCACTTCATCGTCCAGATACATTAGTAGAGCCAGAGGAAGTTGCAGCAGCATTTGACATTTTACAAAATAGTGGTAAGGTACGTCATTTTGGTGTATCTAATTATCGCCCAATGCAGATTGAATTGCTTAAAAAATATGTGAAGCAGGACTTAATCGTGAATCAAATGCAGTTTAGTGCAGCTTTTTCAACGATGATTGCCAGTGAACTTGAGGCAAACATGCTAACAGAAGGTGCAGTGGATCGTGATGGTGGTGTACTTAATTATTGCAGAATCCATGAGATGACAATGCAGGCTTGGTCACCTTTCCAATATGGCTTTTTTGAAGGTGTTTATATAGGCAGCGATAAATATCCAGACCTTAATCTTTATTTAGAAGAGCTGGCAAAAAAATATGATACAACGCCAACGGCTATTGCAACGGCATGGATTTTACGTCACCCTGCACGTATTCAAATGGTAGCAGGGACAACTAATATCCAACGCATTAATGAAATTGTGGCAGGCACTGAAGTAACTTTATCTAAGGAAGAATGGTATAAATTATACATGAATGCAGGTCATATTTTACCTTAATATGACAGTATTATTTCGTTAAAACAGCACATACTATTACTGTAAAACCAACATGGATGTAGGAGGGAACAAAGATGAATAATCAAAGTAACCAAAGCATTCAAATCTCAGAGGCTTACGCACAAAATAGTGCTGAGGATGAGCCAATTGAAAATTAAGGCTTATGGGGCTTAAAATGTCGTATAAGCCGAGGCGGTTTTAACAAAAAAAGGATCTACTTGTACGCATAAACACGCGAGAAATACAGCAGTATTTCTAATGAGTAGGTCCTTTTTTATGTTTATGGGAAAAATAAAATTATAGAGAAACCAACTAAAACCTTGAAATATACATGTAGGTAAATCGGTTTGTCATAATGATTTATACAGGTAAAATATAATGAAAAATTAGAAAATTTCATTGACAAGGTAAATTTGGGGTGTTATAAAAGTAATATATTACCGTTATAACATTTACAGAGAAAGTGAAGACATATGAAAAAGGAAATGGATATTTTAACTTTTGCAGAAAATAAGCATTTAGAGCCAATATGGTTAAAGAGATTATCGTTTACATCTATTTTGGTGGGAGCAAATTTGTTACAGACCTTGTTTACAAAGACGCTTAATGGGATTACAAGCAAACAGTGGTTATTACTTGTGATTACATATAATTGTCCATATGACCCTACCTTAAGTGAGGTCGGAAAAATTATGGGATGTTCGAGACAAAATGTGAAGCAGATTGCCGAGATTCTAAAGAAAAATGGTTACTTAGAATTCACAAAACAAGAAGGAGACAAAAATACAGTACGCCTAGTAACTACAGAAAAGTGGGAAACGTATTGTAAAGAAAATGATACCTATACAAATGGTATATTAGAAGAAATTTTTGAGGGTTTTACAGATGATGAATTAAGTCAGTATTTTAAAAGCTTTAATAAGGTGATGAAAAATATCGAGAAAGTTAATGAGAAGATATAGAGAAACCAACTAAAAATCATAAATAACTAGAATTTATAAATGTGAAATCTATATATAGCGTTAATAAAGGGGAGTATAAAATGAAGAGAATAGTTATTTACACAAGTTCAACAGGTTTTACAAAAAAGTATGCTAAGTGGATTGCTGATACATTAAACTGTGAGGCAAAGTCATTAAAAGAGATTTCAAAAAAAGAGATACAAGAAGCCAACATGGTTATTTATGGTGGCTGGCTTATGGGAAATACAGTCATGGGACTTGATAAGATACGAAAGATGTATTCAGGGAAGCTTATTGTATTTGCAGTAGGCTCTAGCCGCGCAGGGGAACAGATTAACAAGGCTATTCAGCAGCAGAATAATATGGGAGATATACCTTGCTTTTATATGGAAGGCGGTTTTGCTTTTGAAAAGCTTGGTTTTATAAAAAGGATGATGCTTAATATGGTAAAAAAAGCAGTTTCAAAGAAGGAGAATAAAACAGAACAAGATCTCTATATGGAGAAGGTGTTGGGGACTTCTTTTGACCATAGTGATAAAAAATACATACAGCCCTTAATCGATTTTGTAATGAAATAAAAGAGAAGTTTATGAAAAGAAACTACTTATATTTACTAGAGATGTTCCTTGCGATAAGCCATAGGGGTACATTTAAAGAAACGTTTGAAGGCCTGAGAAAAATTACTTGGGCTATCAAAACCGCAACGACTTGAAATTTCAGCAATGCTATCTGTAGGCTGATTAAGGAGCATAGAAGCACTTTGCGTAATGCGATATTTTAGCAGGTATTGCATAGGGGAGATTTGAATCATACGCTTGAAGCAACGTAAACATTCACGTTCACCAATGCCCACAGAGGAAGCAATTTGTAGTAAGGTCAGATTATCCCCATAATGATGATGCATAAAGTCTAACATGCATCTGATACGTAAATGGTCTTGGCTAGGGATAAGCTGATTTTCTAGAATGTCTGATTCATATTGGCTATAGAGGATAAGGCAAATGCGAGAGAGTTTTTCGCGGACAGTGAACTCATACCCTAGCGGATTGCTTGCTACGGCTTCGAAGGCATCTATAATGCATTGTGTAATATGTTGCTGCCAAGGATACTGCTCGGTACAATGAAGCGCATCCAATAAAGGAAATTGCATAAGAGGACTTAAGTAGCGTTGTGAAAAGACAGAGTCATTACTTCCAGCAATGAGATTAGGATGAAATACTAAGGATTTAATCTCACAAGAAGGCGCAGCAACCCCCTGATGCAATATACTGGAATTAATAAAGATACTTTCTCCCTTTTGGATATGACAGACTTGCCCCGGAACTTGAAGCTGTAAGGTACCTTCTACAACATAAATAACTTCTAATTCCTCATGCCAGTGCCAAGGAATTTCCATGTGCTCACGATTAGGATATCTAGAGGAATAGGCAGCACAAGGAAATTCTAATGTACCATGAGGGCGTAGTTCTCTACGGGTTCGGTCTAAGTTAAGTGTACATTCTTGTAAAGCCATAAATTTTCTCCTTTTGGTCGCTTTTTTTATATTATAGGTCTGAAATTTGATTGTATCAAGTGTCTATTTAGCCTATGATTATAGTGCAAATAAGATATTGAAAGCAAGGAGGGGTATAAAGGAGAATTATATAAGAAAAGACTATTTTTTAATAGTAGGATGAGGAATATGTATAGAAGGATAAATGATGTAATAGGCCTAAAGAATAAGAAGTGGGATATGATTACCTATAAGATAAAGTTGGCTATGAACATAGTTTAAAAACTAGTTTATAGCCAACTTTATCTTAATTAATAATAACGGCAGTGGAATCTAGAATATTACCATAAATCCACTGTGCATTTTCTACGGCTAGGCGAATGCAACCATGGGTAATAGCGGCACCTAAGGTATCATCTAGAATCTCTTTGCCATCAGGCGTAAAAAGGATTGAATGATAGTAGTAGCTTTCTAGGATACGTGTGGCGTATTTGACACGATAGCTTTCAGAGCCGAAGTAAGGCTTACGCCCATTAATATAGAAAGTACCACGAATAGTTGGGGTAGTAGGTTTACCAACATCACAAGACCAGGTATAAAGAAGATTCCATGTATTGTTGGAAGCTAGATTGAAAACATAAGTTAATTTATTTTCTAAATCTGTTGTCAGTAAGTTAGAGGTAGGGCTTTTAACCTCATTTTCATTGACAAAACGCGTCATATCCGTTGTAAAGTAAGTAAAATTATAGTCATCAGGAGGATTCCCATCATCTGTTAGGAAGTCATTAAATATATATCCTTTTTGGGTATTGAAGACGACGTAGCTCCAGTTACCTGTGACAGAGAGTACTTGTACTTCAGATTTAGCAGGTACTGTAGCAATGGATAAGGTTTGAGCATCTGGATAGGATCTTAAAACGGTATTTCGCCAGGTATACTCAGTAATGGATAAGGCAGAGGTAGGAACATAACCTGTTTGATAGTCATAGATAATTTGATACCAGTCTTCAGCACCATCAATAACTTGCACTCTAGTTTGCGCAGGAATGATGGCAAGGACAGGCGCTGTGGTGGATTTACTTTCAAGTAAGCTAGTGCTGCTTATCGTATACTTATAAGGCGTGGGAAAAGGGGCTGTTTGAAAAGGAGAAGTTGCATTTTGCCTCATAAATCTTCGCATGATACACCTCACAATGATTTCACATAGCTATAACATAATGAATAGCTAAATTTTATAAATGTGAAATCTATCTAGAGAAACCAACTATAATTCTAAATTATACATCTCATAAATAGATTTCTCCCAATGATTTCATATAGCTATAACATAATGAATAACTAAACTTTATAAATGTGAAATCTATAGTCTCCTAATAAGTTATGATAAATGGAAGAAATTGGTGATTAAATAGGCGGATATTAGTGCGAAGAGATTTGTAGAGAAACCGACTAAAACCCTTGAAATATACATGTAGGTAAAGAGGTTTCTCCCAATGATTTCGCATGACTAAAAATTATGAATAACTAAATCTTATAAATGTGAAATCTATATAGAGAAACCGACTAAAACCTTGAAATATGCATCTAGGTAAAGAGTTTTCTCTCAATGATTTCACATGACTAAAAACTATGAATAACTAAACCTTATAAATGTGAAATCTATAGTGAAAGGTGAAATAAAGATATAAATAAAGATATGAATAAAGAGGAGAAAAATAATGACAACATTATTATTAATTATCATTTATATTGCATTTATTAGCTTAGGGCTTCCGGATGCGATATTAGGTTCAGCATGGCCAACAATGTATGAAGGTTTCCATGTTCCGATATCCTATGTAGGAATGATTAGTATGCTTATTGCAGGAGGTACAATCATATCAAGCCTTTTTAGCGATAAATTAATGCGTAAATTAGGAACAGGCAAGGTGACTGCAATTAGTGTAGCTATGACAGCAGTGGCACTTATGGGCTTTTCATTTTCTAATTCTTTTTGGGAATTATGTTTTTGGGCAATTCCTTATGGATTAGGGGCAGGAAGTGTAGATGCAGCCCTTAATAATTTTGTGGCTATAAATTATAAGTCACGTCATATGAGCTGGCTCCATTGCTTCTGGGGCATAGGCGCAACGGCTGGCCCTTATATTATGGGCTTATGTTTAACAAACAATTTAAAATGGAATGTTGGCTATAAAGCCATCGGTATTTTGCAAGTTGTATTAGTTATTGTGCTTATCCTATCACTTCCTCTTTGGAAAATAAAGAAAGAAGGCGGTATGGCAGAAAGTGAAGTGAAAAGTTTAAGCTTCAAAGAAACCATAAAATTGCCAGGTGCAAAAAATATGTTTATAGCGTTCTTTGCTTACTGCTCTTTAGAAGCAACAGCAGGTTTATGGGCTAGTAGTTATATGGTACTTCAAAAAGGCATTAGTGCTGAAACCGCAGCAAAATGGGCAGCCTTATTTTATTTAGGTATTACAGTAGGTCGGTTTATCAGCGGCTTTATTACAGATAAAATTGGAAATAAAAATATGGTGAGAATAGGACAGGGCATTGCCGCAGTAGGGATACTTATTATGATTATGCCACTAGGAAATACATGGTCATTAATAGGCCTTATGATGATAGGATTGGGATGTGCGCCTATTTATCCAAGTCTCTTGCATGAAACCCCTAGAAACTTTGGGGAAGATAAATCACAAGCTATTATGGGAATGCAAATGGCATCTGCCTATGTAGGTACAACATTTATGCCACCACTTTTTGGTGTCATTACACAAAACTTAAGTATTAGCTGGTATCCATGGTACCTATTAATCTTTGTGCTGATTATGCTTTGTATGGTAGAAGGTGTTAATGCATTACATAGGAAAAAATAAAAATTTGTTTTATAGAGAAACCAACTAAAAACTTGAAATATACATGTAGGTAAATAGGTTTCTCTCAATGATTTCACATGACTAAAAATCATGAATAACTAAAACTTACAAATGTGAAATCTATATTAGTTATTAAGGAGTTTTTATAAGTATTTTATATTTATAGTTTAAAGTGTAAATTATAAGATATAAAATATAATAGCTGAAAGGTAAACAAAATGAGATTACAAAACAAAGTAGCAATAGTCACAGCATCAACAAGAGGTATAGGCCTTGCCTGTGCAGAGCGCTTAGCAAGAGAAGGCGCTACTGTATATATGGGTGCACGTAACCTAGAACGTGCAAGAGAAATTGCAGAAGCACTTAATCAAGAAGGCTGCAATGTAAAGGTTGTTTATAATGATGCAACGGTGAAAGAAAGTTATAAGTCAATGATTGAAGAAGTTGCAAAAGAGGAAGGCAAAATTGATATCTTAGTAAATAACTATGGTGGTTCTGATCCAAAGATAGACTTGGATATTAAAAATACGGATTATGAAGCCTTCATTCATACGATTGATATGAATTTAGCAAGTGTATTTTTAACAGCACAAGCAGCTATTCCACATATGGCAGCTCATGGTGGTGGTAGCATTATTAATATTTCTTCTATTGGGGGCATTCGTCCAGATATTTCTCAAATTGGTTATGGCACAAGTAAGGCTGCTATTAATTACTTAACGAAGCTTATTGCTACACAATGTGCAAGGGATAATATTCGCTGTAATGCGGTGCTGCCAGGAATGACAGCTACAGATGCCGTAAATAACAACTTATCAGATGGATTTAAAGAGTTCTTCTTGAAACATACACCTATTAAACGTATGGGACTTCCAGAAGAAATTGCAGGAACAGTATTATACTTTGCAAGTGATGATTCAGCTTATACAACAGGTCAAATCGTAGATGTATCAGGCGGATTTGGAATGCCAACACCTGTATATGGGGATATGATAGAACTTAAAAATAGAAGATAAAATAAGAGGTAAAACAAATGAGCAGATTTTTAATTAAAAATACAACAAGAGAGCAAAGAGAACAAATCGTAAAAGATGCACTTGGTTACAGTGAAATTGGCTGTGAAGATGGTGGTAGATTTGGATATGATTTTTATGAACCATATATTAATGGGGAAAAAGAAATTTCAGAGCTTACACAAGAGTTTACAGCATCTTATGTAAGAGGTGGCAATAATAATCGTCATAGCAGTGGATGCAGTTATTCAAGATAAAATAGCCGAGTAAAAAGGTTTAAAGGTGTAAACACTAAAAGTAAAAAAGGAGTTTACGATGAAAGTAAAGACGTTTTTACCTTTAGTAATTATAGTATCTGCATTGACCGTAGGCTGTAATGGCAGCACGAATAACAATGCAGCAAATAACAGCATAACGAATAACAATGCCGCTACCAATACAGTAACAGGGACAAATGCGACATCGGATGAAAATGCAGCACCAGATACACGCTATGCAACAAGTACAGTTTTAGCACTAAACTGGCAACAGCAGTCAGGAGAGTTTGATGCATTATGCTATCAGGCCTATAATTCAGCAACGAGAAGCTTGGAAGAACTTGCAGCACAGGAGCATACTAAACCACAAGCCGTTGTGCTAGACATAGATGAAACTGTATTAGATAACTCAATTTCTACAGGTGAAGATATAAAAGCCAATAGAAGTTATACACAAGAGAACTTTAATGAATGGGTTAATAGAGGTGATGCAGGATTAGTAAGCGGTGCAGATAGATTCTTGAATAAGGCAAAAGAACTAGGCGTAGAAGTTTTTTATGTAACCAATAGGGTTCCTGAAAACTTACAGGCGACTATCACCAATATGAATAGATTTGGCTTACCCAATGCAGATGCCGAGCATTTATTATTAAAGCAAGATACAAGCTCAAAGCAAGCACGTTGGAATCAGGTAGCACAAAAGTATGATATTATCATGTATTGTGGAGACAATCTAAATGATTTTAATGGGGCTTTTTATAAAAAGACCAATAAAGAACGTAAAGCATTAGTAGCAGAAATGGCTGATGAATTTGGCTATAAATATATTGTTTTACCAAATGCTTTATATGGTGACTGGGAAGGGGCTATGTATGACTATGACTATAGCAAAACAGACCCGGAAAAGTATGAAGTTAGAAATGGGCTAGTTAATCAATTACCATAAATTAAAAATATGAGGATGTTGCGAGATTTATTTCGTGACATCCTCATATTTTTGAGTTATATAAAATCAAGAAGTTAGTTTATTAGATAGGGTGGTAAAAAATAGATGTAGACAAAGTTATGGATATGTTATATGATGGTTAACATAAAATTAAACGGACATCGTATAAAGTTGATAATAAGGTTCAACAGTTTCTACCAAATCACCCTAAATGATTTGACTACGATATGATTACAAATAAATAAAATCCATATCTAAAGAGACTCATTATACGGTCATGTTAACAACATGGAGGCGTAATGATGAATGTAATTAAAAATTATTTTGAATTTGACAAAAAGGGAACTAGCTTTAAGACGGAAATTATAGGAGCTATTACTACTTTCTTAACTATGGCGTATTGCCTATTTTTAATCCCAAATGTATTATCTGAAGCAGGTATGCCAGCAGGAAGTGTTTTCGTGGCAACTGCACTTGCAGCAGCTATTGGATCATTTATAATGGGGGCTTTTGCAAAATTTCCATTAGCTTTAGCACCGGGAATTGGTGTCAATGCATTTTTTACTTATAGTGTATGTCTTGGTTTAAATGTACCATGGGAAACAGCACTTGCAGGTGTTTTAGTATCAGGACTTATTTTTATTATTATTTCAGTGACAGGGTTACGTGCTCTTATTATTAAAGCAATACCACAAGATCTCAAGTTTGCTGTATCAGCAGGGATTGGTTTATTTATTGCCTTTATTGGTCTAAAAAATGCTGGCATTGTAGTTGCAAATCCCTCAACAATTGTATCATTAGGGAACCTTACAGACCCAGCTGTGTTATTAGCTATATTTGGCGTATTAGTCATTGCAGTTTTATTAGTTAGAAATGTTAAAATAGGTATTTTCTTAGGCATTGTTATAACGACTATTGTGGGCATGCTTTTTGGTATTATTGATTTACCTACAGCAGTTGTATCTATACCACCTTCTATTGCACCAACTTTTGGCGTAGCATTCTCACATATTAAGGACGTCTTTACACCAGAGATGTTAGTCGTTGTATTTACATTTTTATTTATGGACTTCTTTGATACAGCAGGAACATTAGTGGCAGTAGGAACTAAGGTAGGCTTAGTCAAAGAAGATGGTTCGGTGGAAAATGGTTCAAAAGCATTACTTGCAGACTCTGTAGCAACTTGTATTGGGGCAGCATTAGGAACAACAAATACAACTTCTTATTTAGAGTCATTATCAGGAATTTCTGTAGGTGCAAAAACAGGATTTTCAAGCATTATTGTAGCTGGATTATTCATTGTATCTTTAGCATTTTCACCATTATTAACAGTCATTACTTCAGCAGTAACAGCACCTGCGCTTATTATAGTGGGGTCTATGATGTGTAGTGCGTTAAAAGAAATTGCATGGGATAAAAGTGAGATTTCTATAGCAGCCTTTTTAACAATTATTTTAATGCCACTCACATATAGCATTGGTGAAGGGATTGCCTGTGGATTTTTAACTTATGTTGTACTTATGGTGTTCAAAGGAGAATATAAGAAAGTACATCCAGTAATGTATGGGTTAGCAGCATTGTTTGTAGTATATTTTGTATTATAAAATTTAAAAGAGAAAACTTAACGTAAAAAGAGACTGAATGCATTTTGCAGCAGTCTCTTTTTACGTTTCTTGTAAGCCTTAAGTAAAGTTGGCTTATTTTGTTATGATAATAAAAATAAAATTTAGAATCATTGATACAATAATTTGAAAGTGTTATGCTAATAGAGATTACTATATGAAGGAAGATGGGAAATAGGATGAAAAATGAACAAATCAAAAGTTATGAGATGGATATGTGTAATGGCCCCATTTTAAAAAAGATGCTACTCTTTGCCATTCCACTGATGTGTTCAAGTGTACTGCAGCTTTTATTTAATGCTGCAGATATTGTAGTTGTGGGAAGATTTGCAGGAGATAACTCCTTAGCAGCAGTAGGGTCCAATACGGCACTAATTAGTCTTTTAACTAATCTTTTTATAGGTTTATCAATAGGGGCGAATGTTCTCGCTGCACGTTACTATGGCGCGAAACAGGAGAAAGCGTTAAGTGAAACTGTCCATACCTCTATGTTACTGAGTGTGTACAGTGGAATAATTTTAACAGTTATAGGATTAATTGGGGCTAAACGTATCTTAATCTGGATGCAGACGCCAGAAGAAGTATTAGATTTAGCGGCATTATATCTTAGAATTTATTTTATTGGTATGACAGCTACAATGATTTATAATTTTGGAAGTGCTGTATTAAGAGCAATAGGGGATACCAAAAGGCCATTGTATTATTTGTTTGTGGCAGGCATTATTAATGTGATATTAAATTTAATCTTTGTTATTGTGATGAAGTTAGATGTAGCAGGAGTAGCTTTAGCAACAGTTATTTCACAGTGTATTTCAGCTTTTTTAGTTGTAAGATGCTTAATGCGAGAACAAGGCGGCATGAAACTGATTTTGAAGAACCTTCATATACATAAAGATAAATTTGCAAGTATACTTAAGATAGGGCTTCCAGCAGGTTTTCAAGGCATAGTATTTTCTTTGTCAAATGTAGTGATTCAGTCTTCTGTTAATTTATTTGGTGCCACTGTAATGGCAGGAAATTCAGCAGCAGCTAATATTGAGGGCTTTGTATACTTTGCAATGAATGCTTTTTATCAGGCTACCATTTCTTTCACAAGTCAGAATATGGGGGCTAAGAATTATGAGCGTATTAATAAGATTGTTCTAGTAGGCGAAATGTGTGTAACAGTTACAGGCATTGTATTAGGAAATCTAATGGTACTAGGAGGAGAAAGTTTATTAGGCTTTTATTCGTCTAGTCCTGAAGTTATTGAAGCAGGAATGCATAGATTACGTGTGATTTCTGCAACTTATGCCTTATGTGGCATGATGGATGTCATGGTAGGGGCTTTAAGAGGGATTGGTTATTCAGTCATGCCAATGATAGTCTCTTTGATAGGGGCGTGTGGGCTAAGATTATTATGGTTAGCTACTATTTTCCAAGTAGATCGTTTCCATAATGTATTTATAATTTATTTATCATATCCTATTACGTGGCTTATTACATTGAGCGTTCATATCATATGCTTTATATGGGCGAGAAGAAAAATAACCAAACAGCAGTTTTGTATAAAAAGGGTAGTAGCATAAAATGCTAGCTACCTTTTTATGGTGTGCCCAGCATGGGCGTAGTCTAACGGGTGAAAGTCCCGAGTGTG
>DYCF01000052.1 GCA_019418225.1 Clostridiales bacterium
CTAAATTACTTAGTACTAAAGTTGTACTGATTCTCGTCTTTTTAAAAGACTTTAACGAATCGACTGGTTTATATGATTACTATTTTGTTTTCAAAGTTCATTTTTGTTGTTCGTGAAGCTCATTGCCTCAGCGACATGTATTATATTATCATGTCACTTGATAACTGTCAATCACTTTTTTTAACTTTTTTTCATTTTTTATTTCATTACTTCTACACCCTATTATATGTCATATTTTCACCTTCTCCCCCGCCTTAATTCTTGCATTAATTTTTATACAAAACAGAGTAAAAACTGCTACTAAAACCTTCGTTTTCATTAGCAGTTTTTACTCTGTTTTTACTTTCTTAATTAACAAACTCTCTCACAAAATATTCATGAAAACGTTTATCCTTTGTAAGCTCTGGATGGAACGCTGTTGCCAACATATTATCTTCTCGGCACGCTACTATCTTACCGTCTACTCTTAGTAGTATCTCTACATTTTCATTTGCTTCACTTACATAAGGTGCTCTAATAAATACTAGTGGTATCGGTTCTTGACTTACTTCTTCTATAACTGCTTTTGTTTCAAAGCTACCTAGCTGTCTGCCATATGCATTTCTTCTAACAGTAATATCCATGACACCTAAATGCTTTGTTGTATCATTTTCAATCTGTTTTGCTAAAAGAATCATTCCTGCACAAGTCCCCCATATCGGTAGCCCCTCATTAATCTTTTCCTTTAAAGGTTCTAACATATTAAATATAGTAAGTAGTTTTCCTAGCGTTGTACTTTCCCCTCCTGGGATAATAAGTCCTTCTATATTATTTAGGTCTTCTAAATATTTTACGCTAATTGGTTCTACCCCTTTTATTTGACTTAATATTTGAAGATGTTCTTCTACGCCTCCTTGTAGTGCTAAGACGCCTACCTTTTTCATTTTACCACCCTCTTGTAGCATAAAGTTGTTTCTCATCAAGCTGACGAATATCTAATGAATCCATTGCTTCTCCTAAACCTTCTGATACTTCTGCCAATACTTTTGGATCATTATAATATGTTGTTGCTTTTACGATGGCACGTGCTCTTTGTTCTGGATCTGATGATTTGAATATCCCTGACCCTACAAATACTCCATCAGCACCAAGTTGCATCATGAGCGCTGCATCTGCTGGGGTTGCAATTCCTCCTGCTGCAAAATTAACAACTGGTAACTTTCCATTTTCTTTTACATAAAGGATAAGATCATATGGTGCACCTAGTTCTTTAGCAATAGTCATAAGCTCTTCTGGTGTTGCGCCTACTACTCTGGCAATATCTCTATTCATTGTACGCATATGTCTTACAGCTTCTACTACATTTCCTGTTCCAGCTTCTCCTTTTGTTCGAATCATAGATGCACCTTCTCCAATACGTCTAAGTGCTTCTCCTAAATTACGTGCTCCACATACATAAGGCACTTTAAAGTCATGTTTATTGATATGATAATCTTCATCTGCAGGTGTTAAAACTTCACTCTCATCAATATAATCAATTTCTAAAGCTTCAAGAATTTGTGCTTCTACAAAATGACCAATACGCACCTTTGCCATAACAGGAATACTTACTGCTGCTTGAATTTCTTTAATCATTTTAGGATCGGACATCCTTGCCACTCCACCATGTTTGCGAATATCAGATGGTACACGTTCTAATGCCATAACAGCTACTGCGCCTGCTTTTTCTGCAATAATAGCTTCTTCTGGATTAACAACATCCATAATGACGCCACCTTTTAACATTTGTGCTAAGTTCTTATTTAATTCTAATCTATCACTCATTTTATATTCTCCCTCTATTTTATAATATACTTTCCATTGTATCGATACACTTAATCTATTTTTCCTAGAAATTAATGATATCTTAGCATGTTTTCTAAGTTAAGAAAATATTTTTAGATTAATTTATATTTTCTTTAAACTTTGTATCCATACATTTGAATTGTATCATTACACTACTTATTATTACGGTACAATTTTTTTCATATCACAAAGCCAAGAATACCATCTCCCTTAAGCTTAAAATCACCAAAAGAGGGGATTGCAAAATAGTACCAAGTGTCTATTTCTATTCCGAGCACATAAGTGAAAAAAAGTTAATAAGTTACTTTCAAAATACAAAAGAGCTGTTGTGAAACTAGTCAAATAGTTTCACAACAACTCTTTTTCTCTAACAATATCTAATTAATTTTTTTCGTTCTCCCATACATATCTAGAAGTTAGCTCATACGCTAAAATATGCATCTATCTATTTTTACTTTAAAATAACTGTTGCAATGCTAGTACCACTAAGTTATTTTCATATAACCATTTGAATAATATACTCGTTTGTATATATGTTTCGAAATCTTGATATGCAGGAATAGCTATAATGCATGGTATAATCAGTGTCACAATCCAAAATGTAAGTAGTCCTTTTATAAGCCCTATGCAAAAACCGCCCAAATGATTAAAGCTAGAAATAACCGGTAATTTAGCCACCATATTGCCTACCATACGTAAACTACCTACTAAAACACATTTTAAAATAAACCATGTGATAAGTACTGCTAACATGGAAATAACTATATTCGTAATTGATATACTAACATAATCTACTACATTTTGAGCACCTAATACTTTGTAAACTTCTGTATTATTGTTTCTTACTAATGCCTCACCCACAAATTCTGGTAACCATGTAATATTTTCTATAATAGCGTGTCCTTGTGCTTGAACACCCGTACCAAAATTAATCGCACTTATTCTATTATTTATCCATTCATTAATATGTAGATAAAGTGGCGTCATCTTTAAAATGACATTTATGACAGGATAAATGATAAATGATAAAATCAATGCCCCTAATGAGCTGAAAAACGTCAGTGCTGTATCTATTAAACCTCTCTTGCTTCCAACAAATGCAAATATCAATAATACAACTAAAATAAAAAGATCTAACATTTTATCCCACCTTTCTTTTTGGTGTTAATAACATTACTTTTTCTTTTGTAACGGCAATCCCTTTTCTACTCTCTGATAAATAAAACACTTTATTTACATCAACGCTGCTTTTGTATGAAAATATTTGAGTACCTATTTTGTTATAGCCAGCAAATTGGTTTCCTGCACCTACTATAACGCCTCTGCTATCTGCATAAATATAATCTGCTGCTACTTGTAAATCTGTTTCAAATGTTTTTGCACCTTTTGCATCCCAAAAAGTAAGTTTATCCTTACGATGAATGATACTAGCCGCGGCATTATCAGTTGCAACTATTGGCAAGAATCCATCCCCATAACTGCTTCTTTTGTATAAGTATGGTCTAAAAACAGAATTTATGTTTGTAATGCTCTTTATTTCATTTCCACCTAAATCATACCAGGTTATTTTTTTATCACCAACGCCTACCCAAACATTATCTTTGATAAACTCTATTTCATAAATCAAGTTATCCTTCTCCATAAAACCATACTTGACACCTTCTCCTTCTTCATCGCTACTTTGCTGCATTGCTATAGCTCTAATCGAAGAAGTTAAAACGGGTTCATCTGTTTTTAAGTAACTTACAATTAATAACTTATTATCTGGGGACAATTCTACATTAGTTGGATATCCTTCCATCTTAGTATAGCTCACCATGCCACCTAAGTATCGACCATTCACATCATAGGCTGCTACCATATTGCCGCCTTCTAAGTCTTGAATTACACTCACTCCACCTTGTTCATTGACTGAAAAGTAAGTAATCTTATTATCACAGACAATATCCGTTACTTTTCCCTTCGTATTAAATAAAGAAATTTGTCTCCCATCTTTAGTCCCTACTGCTATGTATGGCTCTCTCTGTTTTACAATATAGTTATTGGCACTCAATGTATCTGACCAAATTTCATACCCCTCTAAGTCATATGCTGTAATACCATCTCGATTAATTCTAATAATCTGCTTACTATTTAAACCAATATAATCATTATCTTTTATATCTAGCGTTATGATATCTTTACTTTCACTTAAGTTCACCGTACCACTTGCTAATGAAAATCCCCCTAATCTACTTGCACCTATATACCCCACTATACCTATTATGATAAGGACTAATACCAAAGTAGTCGGTTTAATTGGCCCTCGCTTTATTTTCTTAGCCATCTTACTGCCTCCTCTAATTACTACTTATGACTTTATCATACACTACTCTATTGTTAATTCAAAGTAAAAGTCAATAAGGTGCAGAAAAATGTGCCTAAATTATTCCAGCATAAAAGGACTACCTTCCTTAGTATAGTAGTCCTTCTATATTAGATTAGCCTTCTAGGTTATAAGCTATTTTTCTTAACGTACTAAGGAATGATATACTCTTTCATACTTTTTAGCTGCATCATCCCAAGAAAAACCTGCATTCATGCCATTGTGCTGCATTTGTTTGAAGTCTTCCTGCCCTTTGACATTATAGTAATTATAAGCCTCTTCAATTTTTTTATACATCCAATAGCCAGAACAATCTTCAAACTCAAAACCTGTCCCTTCTTTTGTCTGACTGTTATAGTGAATTACAGTATCCTTTAATCCACCCGTCTTTCTAACTACAGGAATTGTTCCATAACGCATAGCTATAAGTTGTCCTAAGCCACAAGGCTCAAATAGGGACGGCATTAAAAATATATCACTGCATGCATATATCTTTTGTGCTAATGGTTCATTAAAGGTTAAGAATGCACACACACGCTTTTTATACTTATTTGCAAAGTACTTAAACATATCTTCATATTCTTTTTCGCCTGTTCCTAATATGACAAACTGCACATCTAACTCCATAATCTTGTCCATTACCCAAGTATCATAGACTTGCTGCTTCATTAAATCAAACCCTTTTTGATCTGTAATTCGTGAAACAACACCTATCAGCATACAATCTCTTTCTTCTAGGCCATATTCTCTTTGGAAAGCTAATTTATTTTCCTTCTTTTTATCTAATGTTTTTTCATTATAATTGACATAAATATGAGGGTCTGTCTCCGGATTATATAAATCATAATCTATGCCATTTAATATCCCCTCAATTTTATAATATAACTTCTCACCTAATAAGCGATCGAGTCCACATCCATATTCATAAGTCTTGATTTCTTCGGCATATGTCGGACTAACTGTAGTAATTTTATCAGAATAAATAAGTCCTGCTTTCATATAACTTACTGCACCATGATACTCAATGCGTTCTGGACTCATATAATCATTTGAAAGTTCCAAAACATCCAAGGCTTCTTTGCCAAATAAACCTTGATACTTTAAATTATGAATGGTGTATATTGTCTTAATTCTAGAAAAGAAGGTGTCTCTACTGTACATATCCTTGAGTAATAAACATAATGGTCCTGTTTGCCAGTCATTGCATTGTATAATGTCGGGCATAAAATCAATATGACGTAACATTTCAAGTACACCCTTACAGAAAAAGGCAAAACGTTCATAGTCATCTTGATATCCGTACAATTCATCTCTTGAAAAATATGTATCATTCTTTAAGAAGTAAGTAGGTACGATAGAGTCATCAAAATACAAGCTAACGCCTTGTACACGCCACCCTAAATAAACATCATAACTTGTTAAAAAATGTTTATCATGTTCAAAAAACTTTCCTTTTATACGTTGATAGTATGGCATCGCTACTCTAGCATCTATTCCTCGCTCACGTAACTTCTTAGGTAATGCACCTACAACATCTGCTAAACCACCAGTTTTAGCATATGGTACAACCTCACTTGATACAAACAAACACTTTAGTGGTCGATTGTTCACAATGATACCTCCTAATTTGAACTCTTTCCTCCTCTTATAATACACTTTTTGCAGACAATTTGTACAGTAAATTGTTTAATTTTAAATACTTTTCTTTATTTTTTGGGCATTTTCAACTCTTGTCCAACATAAATATTGTTAGTGCTATCTAAACCATTAATTTTAGCAATTTCTAATGATTTTTTAGCATCACCATATTTATCATAACTTATATTGGCTAATGTATCCCCTTGTTTCACCACATAAATATCATATTCCGTATCACTTGCTGCTTTTGTATCTGTTTGTGCAGTACTTACTTCATCAGCTTCTTTGACTGGCTGTACTTCCTCTTTTTTATCTTCAGTTTCTGTATCTCCTACTACTTCTTCTTGAGAGATTGTTGGTACTTCTTCTTTATCTTCTTGTTCGCTTTGTCCATTCGCATCAACTACATTTGAATTAGTCTCTTTTTCATCTGCCTGTGTTGCATCTTCACTTGAATCATCTGTATTAGAAACATCAGCCTCACCTACTTCTTCTCCTAAAGCATCATTAGGTTGTACAAGGATACCATTAATATCAGAGCTAGTGGCGTTATCATCAATAGCATTTGACATAACAGTTGCTGCCTTGTTATCTTGTATATTTTTTGTAGCATTCATACGTACGATTACACCAGTTAATGCCACTAAAATAACTGCTGCTGCCATAATTGTAAAACTCATATTTTTCTTCTGTAAATATTCTTCTTTTCTTATCTTACCAATCTCCCTAAATTGATTAACTACCGTATCCTTTATTTCTTCTGTCTCCTTCTTAGCAAAAGGATGTTCTACCATATATTTTTGCATAGGTTCATTAGGTTCATAATACATACAGTATCCACTTTGTTCTTTTAGTTCATCATCTTCATAGACATAAACTGTTTCAACCTTATTAAGTGCATCTACTAACATAAACACACTGCCTGCTCCTTCAAAAACACTTCTATGTTCTCTAAGTTCTTTCATTGTAAGCATCGTACCATAACCTGGCTGCATATGAAGCCATCCAATGATATCTTGATCTGGGAAGTACTGCTTTCTAATTTCTTCTATCTCATTGACAACATCTAGATTAATCCACTCACTGCCATCTGTAAGTTTTGCAGCATCTACTGGAATCATCCCCGTAATCATTGCTTCTTTACTATCTAGATAAACTTCACCAATAAGTATCGCTGCATTTTCTTTTGATAAATCTGCATAAGCATATTGATAAATATATGTATAAACATAATCTTCCATATAAATATGGTACTCACAGTCCATATCTCCAACCATTTTTACATTGTCTAGCTTTTTCTTCTCACGTCTACTTTTATTAGGAATCTCTCTCATGCCGCTAGCTTCAATCTCTTCCACGCCTTCAGTAACCTCTTCATATTCTGTAGCTACTGTTTCTTGCTCTAATGACTCAGATTGATCTAAAAAGTTAACTGCATCATTTTCTTCATGCATGACTTCTTCTTGTACTTCATCTATTTTAGGTTGTTCTTCTACATGGCTATCCTTGTTAAAATACATGTCCTGATCATTTTTATTATCCTTATTACCTTGATTCTTTTTTGGTCTATAAGATATTTTTCCCATAAGTATTCCCCTTCCATTTTTATCCATTATATCCATTTCCTAAAGGATACTATAAGGTGCTTAAATATTTTAATCTTTAGTGTCGATAAATTCAGTTTTTTTATTTCCTTTTTTAAAACTTTTTTTACTTTTTTTACCAACTTGTAACGTAATATACGTTTTATTTCTATAAGTACACAAATATTTTATATTTTTTAGTGGATAAATTTGATAGGAGTATATACCTTTTAACGATACAAAAATTATTACTAGTAAAATTTAATTTTTAAAAGTATTGATTTTATTGGCTTCAAGAAAGTTTGTAAGAAATTCTAATAAAAGTGGTAAATAAATCCTAGAAAAAGTGGCAAACTATAACAATAGATTGTGAAAGTGGTGATAACGAATGAATTCTGAGTGGAGTAACAAGACCTCCCCCCTATACATCAACATTAATGAAGCAAATCATTTTAGCATATTTTGCAACGAGCTTCATAGTTACCTTGCCACTTATTTGCCCTACCATAATGATGAGTTGGTAATTGTATGTATAGGAACAGATCGGGCAACAGGAGATAGCCTTGGTCCTTTAGTAGGATACAAGCTTAAAGATTTACATGAAGAGAAGGTCACATTATACGGAACCTTAGATGAACCCGTACACGCTAAAAACCTAGAAGAGACCCTAGAATCTATTTTAAAGAAGCATCAAAATGCGCTTATATTAGCTATTGATGCTTGTTTAGGTGCTGCTAATAATGTAGGTTGCCTAACTATTGGAGAAGGTGCCATTACACCAGGCGCAGGCGTTAAAAAAGAATTACCTCCAGTAGGACATCTTCATATTACAGGCATTGTAAATTTTAGTAGCCTTATGAATATGGTTGTGCTTCAAAACACCAGACTTTCTTTAGTTATGCGCATGGCAGATACTATTTCTTCTGGTATGAAGTATTGTCTCTGGAGGTATTATAATCTTTTATAAGTTAAGCGTTAAATCGCCTTCTTTAATCCAATTTTGTGAGCGAAGTATCATCGCAAAGCCCCAGGTTAATACACCTGGTAAAACAAAACAAATCAACAAAATCTGTACTAGTAAAATGCTACCATTGGCTCCTTGCTCAATCATCGTTTGCCACATCAACAGAGGTCCTACGAGACCTGAGGTTCCCATACCTGAGCCAGCTGGTACATTTTCCAAATGAAATACTACCGTAGCAAGTGGTCCTGTAATGGCACTTGCTAATATCGGTGGTAACCATATCTTAGGATTTTTAATAATATTAGGCATTTGAAGCATCGATGTTCCTACACCTTGTGCGATAAGACCATTAACTTTATTTTCTCTATAACTCATCACTGCAAAACCTACCATCTGCGCACAGCATCCAGCTGTAGCTGCACCTGCTGCAATACCTGATAATCCCAATATTACCCCAATAGCCGCTGAGCTAATTGGCAGTGTTAAAAAGATTCCCATGGCTACCGAAATAACTATTCCCATGAAAAATGGCTGAAGTTCTGTGGCACTCGCAATGAAATTCCCTAACATTGTTGTGAAACTAGCAAGAGTAGGTCCTACTGCAAGGGCTATGAAGCTACCAGCTAAAATTGTTGTTGCTGGTGTTAATAAAATATCTAACTTCGTCTTACCTGATACCAGTCTGCCAACCTCAACCCCGATGACAGCTGCAACAAATGCACCTACTGGATCTCCCGGTCCGCTTAATAATATTCCCCCCTCTGTAATTAAAGTACCTGCCAATACCTTGGTTGCATAAGCACCAATAATACCATTTAGCACACTTGAATATAACACAAGTTTACTTGCACCTAGATTATGAGCTACGCCTACAGCAATGCCTACACCTGTAAGTACTGTTGCAATCTGTCCAAGTTGTATTAAAAATTGGCCCAACCATAGATTTGGCATAAAAGAACCAATTTGCTTGATAATCGTTCCAATAAGCAAAGTTGCAAAAAGCCCTAGTGCCATGCCACTTAATCCATCTATTAAATAGCGATTTACAAACTTCTTACCATAAATACGCCATTTACTGGTATTATCCATATCATTTCCTCCCTTAAGCTTCATATAATTTTGTATACATAATAGCATGTGTCATGACAGTAGTCAAACATTTAACTTTACACTTTATAAACCTTTCCATGCTAAAGAAAAAGCCAACACTGTGAAACATCGCAATGTTGGCTTTTTCTTTCATTTATATAAATATTTCTTTTCTTCTATGAAGGATTTACTATAAAACCATGTTGTTTTAATTCTTCTTCTATAATATCTAAATCTTCTTCTGTTGTTGCTTCTATAGTATGCATATGCATACCTTCTGTTAAATTTAAAAGAGGCATTGCATGATCTGCATGAAGTTTTTCTACAAATTGTTTCACATCTCTTCGTGTACGTAGCATTAAGTCACCTACAAGTTGCCCATAAATAGGGTGAGTGATAATAACATTTCTTACACGTCCCCCATTATCAATAATAATATTTAATTCTTCTTCACTTTGCATCTTATCATGTTTAACTAAAATAACACGTTGGCACATTGTTGCTACTTCTTTATTTAAAATATACCCTCTAGCTGTAGCTAATATATCATAGCCACTCGCACGCAGCAGAGCAACATCCTGCACTATAACTTGCCTGCTTACCTCGAATTTATTTGCTAAAAAGGTGGCACTTGTTGGCTTTATATTTTCACTGAGTACTTTTAATATCTCTACTCTTCTTTGTTCACCGTCCATTTTTATTTCCTTCCTTATTATCATTTCAATCTATAGGAACCTTTAAGTATTATCAGTTTCTTCTCTTTTTATTATAGCACAAGCCCTATTAAAATAAAGTGACTAACACTAAGTATCTACTATACTCCCAAAGATTGGACGAAAATGCGTTCGAAGGAAAACTATATTCCCCAACTTATCCATTCCCTCTAAAAAAATAAAGGCGGTAGCACTTTCGTGCCACCACCTTTATAAAAAACTGAACTATATAATATCTTATTTTTGAAGTCTAGCTAAAAGTGTTTCTCTTAACGCTTCAAAACCTTTTTTGCCTAATAAAGCAAACATGTTCTTTTTGTACTCTTCTACACCTGGTTGATCAAATGGATTAACACCTAATAAGTAACCACTTACACCACATGCTTTTTCGAAGAAGTAAATCATACGACCCATGTTATAAGCATCAATAGATGGCATATTAACAACTACATTTGGTACACCGCCATCAACGTGTGCTAAAATTGTTCCTTCGAAAGCTTTTTTGTTAACGAAGTCCATTGTTTTACCTGCTAAGTAGTTAAGTCCATCTAAATCAGATGCTTCCTCTTGAAGAGTTACATCTTTTCTAGGGTTTTCTACATTGATAACTGTTTCAAATAACATTCTTTGACCATCTTGAATGTATTGACCTAATGAGTGAAGATCTGTTGAGAAGTTAACTGATGATGGGTAAAGACCTTTACCATCTTTACCTTCACTTTCACCATATAATTGTTTCCACCATTCACCAAAATATTGAAGACATGGTTCATAGTTTACGATAATTTCTGTAGTTTTGCCTTTTCTTAAAAGAGCATTTCTAACTGCTGCATATTTGTAGCATTCATTCTCTTCTACATTAGGGTTTAAATATTCTTCTCTTGCATCTGCAGCACCTTTCATTAAATCATCAATGCTGATACCTGCTACTGCAATTGGAAGTAAACCTACTGGTGTAAGTACTGAGAAACGTCCACCTACATCATCTGGAATAACAAATGTTTCATATCCTTCTTCTTGCGCTAAAGTAAGAAGTGCACCTCTTGCTTTATCTGTTGTCGCAAAGATACGTTCTTTAGCAGCTTCTTTACCATATTTGTTTTCCATAAATTCTTTGAATACACGGAAAGCGATAGCTGGTTCTGTAGTTGTTCCTGATTTAGAAATAACGTTTACGCTAACTTCTTTTCCTTCACATACATCTAAAAGGTCTTTAAGGTATGTGCCTGAAATATTGTTTCCTACATAGTAAACTTCTGGAGTTTTTCTTTGTTCTTTGCTAAGTGAATTGTAGAATGTATGACTTAATGCATCAATACAAGCTCTTGCACCAAGGTAAGAACCACCAATCCCGATAACAATAAGTACATCAGAGTTGTCTTGAATTTTCTTAGCTGCTTGTTTGATACGCTCAAATTCGCCTTTATCATAATCTACAGGTAAGTCAATCCATCCTAAAAAGTCATTTCCTGCTCCAGTTTTTTCATGTAACATGCTATGAGCAAGTTCTACTTGTGACTTAAAATATGCTACTTCGTGGGGTTGTACTCCAGTTTTAGAGTAATCAACAGTAATTTTATTCATTACTTAAATCCTCCTAATATCGACAGGTTAATATACTTTTTTAACATATTCTATTATAATCTAACTTTCAGTTTTTTTAAATACTAAATTATTCTTTTCAGTATAAACATCATATAAATCAGTATAAACATCATATAAAAAGAAAAGAAGCTATAACTATAGCTTCTACAGGCTGTAGACAATTAACTTTTCCATAGTATTTTACTAGTCTAGAAATAGAAAACAGAGGTAAAAATGGACCTAAACTGCTCTTTTTACCCCTATTTTAATAGATTTTCTTGAATAATCCTCACTTAATTTGTGAGTTTATTTTGGGAAAATTCATTTGTCAACAATCTGAAGAAGCTATAACTATAGCTTCTATTATATGCTCTTTTTTGTTAAAGTATCCCCAGTAATTGTGCAATGTCTTGTGCACTTAAAGTAGTCTCCTCTTTTTTATTCTCTTCTTGTCCCATCTTTTGCTTTTCCTGTGTTAAATCTTTAAGTTTCTCTTTCTGCTCACTCGTTAGTTTTGTCTCAGTACGTTTACCCGCTTTATCTAATGTAATCACCTTATTATCTACAATTTTTATTTCTCTAATGTCCTTATTCTGTATTCTTTTCTTTTGGACTGGATAAATGTTGATTACATAGTCACTAACTTCTGCAATCAAATTTTCACTATGTTCATTTAGCCCCCTTATAATAGTATAAAATTCCATACTAATAGTAAGAAATGCACTTGCTGAAGTTATAACTACTGTAGACAAAGTAGCCCCTTGTCCATTAACTATTGCAATTAAAATTTCAAGCAGAATGATTCCCCACATTACACGCTTTACTTTAGTTGCTATATTTTTTACTGAAACATAAGGAAATTTCCCAATATACTCTTTAGCTAAACAACTTTTTACAATGCTGTCTATATCAGGCATCTCCTCTGTACCTTCTACACACGCCTTATAACGATTAACAACTTTCTCAATGAATGCAATACGTGTTTCAGTAGTATATGCTTTATTATTCGTATACATTTTTAAACTTTGTTCTATATCTTTAAACTTATGTTCTACCATTGATGTTGTAAAAGTTGTTAAAATCATTAGCAAAATCTCAAATATAAATAACGTAATAAGCATAAGTTAAACCTCCTTTTTAGTTTTCCTTCTTTTATTTTACCATTATTTTGAATTTTTTCAACTTTTATCACAAAAAAAATAAGAGAACCTCTAGGTCGTCCTCTTATTTTTAATCACATTTTAAAATTAATCTTAGCTATACAATTTTGCCTCTACTGTAAGTCCCGGAACTATCTTTCCCACCTTTTCTATATCATCTAGTACAATATCTGCTTTAATAATCGTTTCTCCACTTTCTTCTACTGCCATTTCTGACAGTCTTACTATTTGTCCAGTATAAGTTTTAGAATCATCTGTATAAATGGTTACTTCAGCTTTAGTACCTATCTTTACTTTACTAATAAACTCCTCTGGTATATCAACCGTTGCTACAATAGTACTTAAATCCATCAATTTAAAATTTGTTGCCTTTTGATTTCCTCCAATACTGCTCCCCTTCTGTGCTGTAATATCATATATAACACTTAAATCCATATCTGATACAACTTTGTTTTCCTGAATGTAAGTTTGTTCTAACTTTTTTCATAGTTTGTAATTCTAATTCTATTTTTTTAATTGTAAGTTCTTCTTGCTTAATGCTTATATTTATATCATTTCTAGAGTTATCTAATTCCATCTCCTTAGCCTTTTTTGAATCCTTTAACTTATCAATTTCTAAGTTCTTTTCTAATAAAGTTTTTTCCATAGAGGCCTCTAATTCTTCTTTATCCTTTTGCTTAGCATTAACATCCATTTCTAATTCTTTTGCCGAGATTCCACCAGCTTCATAAATTGCTTTACTATCTGCATATTTTTCCTCTGCTACTTCTAATACTTGCTCTGCTAATGCTATTTGCCCTTTTATAATCTTTATACTTCTATCTTCTCCTGTATCTAAGAGGTTCTGTTTCTGATTTATTTCCTTTTGTAAGGAATTTATCTCTACAGTAGTGGTTTCTATTATCCCTTTTAACTTCTCTAGGGCTAATTTTTCAACTCTAAATCCTGTTCTTTTTGTTTAATTTCATCCTTATATTCCTCATAATTTAGTGCTAAAATTTCTTGTCCCTTCTCTAACTTATCTCCTTCTAGTACATATATTTCTTCTACTGTAGCAGGGAAGTCTATACTTACCTCTCTAATTTTATTTGCTTTTATTTTTCCTGATACTTCTATGCTGTCATCAACTTCTTCAATATATGATACATTACTTACCTCTTGTTTCTCCTCATTAGCACAACCTACTGTTAATAGCATTGCTATACTAATCACTACTAACCATTTTTATGCATACACATTTCCCCCTTACTATCTAAATTACCTATTGGCTCATCTGCAAAAATAATATCCGGCTCATTTTACTTTCTTTACGATCCTTCATATTAGCCATTTCTTTACCATTCAACTTAATACTTCCTTGAGATGGTTTATCTAATCCACCTAGTAAATATAATAAAGTACTTTTTCCAGAACCTGATGGCTCCATAATGGAATAAAAACTTCCTTTTTCTATAGTTAAGTTAATTCCTTTTAAAATATCAACTTTCTGATTTCCTACCACATAACTTTTCCATAAGTTAGTTGCCTCTATAACAGTTTTTTTTCAACACGCCTCTCCCCTTTCTAGAAATTTTATATTATAATTCTCCAGTTTCAATAGCCGCACAAATTTCGTTTATATCAAGTGTAAATTCAAGGTTCTTAAAATATATATAGTTAATGCTCGCATTATCAATCTTCCTTTATCTCCTCTATTACTCCTGTTTGATTGTTTCTACAATATTTAAACCTGATACTTTTATAGCAGGACTAACTGAGCCAATCATTGTAATAAGCGTTGAAATTAAAATTAAAGTTAAAAACTTAAAATAGTTATATTCAACTTCAATTACTAACCCTGTTGCTGCTAATATATTAGGAACAATGGTAAGTAATAACATACCTATCAAAACTCCAAATATACCACCCCTTAGCCCTCCTGTACTTGATTCTAATACAGTCATAAAGAATATTTGTCTCTTGTCTACACCTAAGGACCTTAATACTGTAATAGATTTATGCCTCTCTAAAAATGTTACTAAAAAGTAATGCTGCTGAAAGCATAATTGAAAATACAATCATGAATGTCCTAAACTTTTTTTCAAATATATTCTTAATGAGAAATTTAAATATAATCTTCACTGAATAAATCCCCTCCATTTTTATTACTATCTTAAAATATTATCTGCTGCTGTCTTTTCCGGATTATTTAAATACCCTCTACCTATCGGTATTCCTGCAATACAAATTTCACCCTTTACACCTATTGGACAAAGATTATTAGCTGCATCTAATATATAGATATTACAATTTGGAATTGGCTTACCTATTAGAACTTTGTATAATGTTCTTAACTCTCTCCGTATCATAATTTAAGTCAATTGGAATATATGCTGCCCCAGAAATACCACAGCTATTTCTTTCACACTTTTCCCCATATACTTTTTTACCATTATATTGTTACAATTATAAATCTTTTTCTATAAAACCTAACAATATTAAGGAAATCCAATCTTATTTTGTCACTCTTTTTAATATACTATTTAGATTTTTACCCATAACACCATCTCTAAAATAAAAATATGCATAAAAAATATCGCCAATCACACACTGTGATTGACGACACAAAATTCTTATTATTTCATCTGTCCACTAAACAAGGGACACTTCAATATACTTTTTTTATAATTTATAAATTGAATGAGCAACCACTAGTTGTAGCCCCTACAATTTTGTCTTTATTTTTTCCACTAATTGATTTGCAACCAGTAAATTGATGTTTTCCAGAAGCTGGTGCTGTTGGGAAATAGAAGTTTACATTATTTCCTGTTGCAGTACAATCTTTTAATGTAATATAACCTGTATTATTGTTTTGATCAAATCCACGTGCTTTGTTTCCTGTTGCAACGCAACCTTCTAAATAATGATTATCTGCTGTAAAGTTTCCACCTACTTTAAAACCTTGACCATTTCCTGAATTTGTACCATTATAAGATGCTTCACAGTCATAGAATCTAACTGCATTTGTTGCATTGTATAAATCAAATCCATCATCTGAATTATTTAATGCTACACAATTTGTAAATACATTTCCTGGTCCGATTGATAATTTAGCTGCAAAACCATCTGCATTTTCACCATCTGTTTTTGAATCATAATTATAAGTAGATGTTACTCTAGTAATTGAGTTATATGATGCACCATTACTTAATTGTAAACCTGTGTCACCACATTTTGTAATTGTACAATCTTGTACTCTATTATTGCTTCCACTAATATAGATACCGTTATCTCCTGCATTTTTGATTGTTAAACCACTGATAATCCAATAATCTCCTGAAATTTGGAAACCTCTTGAGCTATCTGCATAAGGTTGACTTGAAAAGTCCACAACTGGTGTATGTCCACTATAATTTAAAATTTTAATAGGAGCACTTGATGTCCCACTTTTACTTAATTTATAAGTATTTGAACTTGTATATGTACCATTTAATAAGAAAATTGTTGTCCCTGCACTTGCTTTAGATAATGCTTTATCTAATGTTCTAAATGCTGTATTTCTTGTTGAACCATCATTTGAATCATTTCCTGATGTTGATACATAATAATATGTTGTCGCTGCATAAAGTGGTACTGTGATCACACTTAACATACTTACGATTAACGCTAAAATAACTACGCCCCATACATTTCTTCTTACTCTTTCCATATGCATTCTCCTTTTCATAATCATTATGTCTCATTATCTAAAAAGCCATCGGTAGTTTTATTATTTTTATGACTTTTTTAGATAATTCTTATTTATATTCATAATTATATGTCCATTATATACATAAAGTCAACATTTTTTCTAACTTTTATGTTAATTTTTAATATAATATACATCTATTTTCTAATTAGTTTCTATGTTGTCTACATATTTCATACATTTTCGTCTTTTTTCCTTATATTTAGTTTCCCTAAATATTTTTAAGTTACAAAAACAGGGCAATAAAGCCTTTCGCCTTATCACCCTGCTTCTGAAGAATTCTATTAAAATGTTTCTAAAATGCTTTCAATCATGCGACTTGCATTTCTTGCTGCCACATCTACAAATTCTTCGAAGTTTACATCTGCACTCTGATCTGCTTTATCAGAAATTGCTCTGATAATAACAAACGGTACATGATTTAAGTAACATGTATGTGCAATAGCTGCTCCTTCCATTTCAGCACAGTATGCTGTAAATGTTGTGTAGATATCTTCTTTTACTTTCATACTACAAATGAATTGATCTCCACTTGCGATACGGCCTACATATACTTTGTGGTCCCCTTTCAGCTTTTTGGCTGCTTCTTGGGCTACTTCTATAAGCTTGGCATCAGCTTCAAAGTAAGTCTTTTTCATGCGTGGAATTTCTCCACGTGGATTCCCTACTGCCGAAGCATCCATATCATGCTCTACTGTATCACTTGATACAACAATATCCCCAATATTAAGTTCTGGGTATAAACCACCAGCTACACCTGTATTAATAATATATTTTGCATCAAATAAATCAACAAGAATTTGTGTACATACTGCAGCATTTACTTTACCAATACCGCATCTAACTACAACAACCTCTTTTTCTTTAACTGTTCCTATGAAAAATGTCATACCCGCAATTTCTTTTTCTTCAGTAACCTGCATCTTTCTTTTAAGAGAGATTACCTCCTCATCCATTGCTCCAATAATTCCTATCATTTGTTTACTCCTTCCTGTTTCTTCAGGTTTTGTATCTTCTCCTATTATATACAAATATCTACTTTACTAAAAGCCCTAACGTCTTTTATTCTTAACTTCCATGACACGTTTTTCTAAAATAGGCTTCATTTTTGCCCACACCATATTTACATCCTTTTCCCAATTATCCTTTATAAAATCCTTATAATCTAGACTAATATCTACAAGTATATCTATCCAGCGGTAAATTTGACTTGCTGATACCTCATTTTCATCATACATAATAGTTACCAACGCTCTATCATAATCTACCTTTACTCCTTTTATACCCCCTAACAGCTTTAAAGCATCTAATACAAAGTGCTCATATATCTTATATTCATCTTCAACATCTGCAATTTGCTTAGCATAAAGCTTAAGTTCCCCTGGCTCATTACTAATCGTCTCAATTTTAATCATACTTTTGATTAAATTTTTCTTTAATCCAAACATTTTCTCTACCCCCACCCTTGTATTTATGTACTGCTTATATACTAAACTATGAATATAATGTTTATTTTAGACTAATGTACAAGCTGAGAGGCATAATTAATTATTTTTTGTAATATTCCTAGTTTAGAATCACCTCTTTTTAGGCAACACTTTAACATGGAGGTGTTTATATGAACCGTGATAATTACATGGCAACTACACATCACATCATAACTAAATCCGTTATAATCTACATTCTTAACTGTACAGATATCCTTTTCACTTATACTTTTCTCAAAACAGGTACCTTTTATGAATTCAACCTGCTCATGCAAAACATTGTCTCTAACCCCTACCTCAGCATCCTAGTTAAAATCATTTGTCCCGCATGCCTCATTATATATCTCATCCATACACTCAAAACTCACTACACCACACACATTCGTCTCTGCAATCTCACCATTACACTCCTTCTCCTAGTCTACCTCAGCGTCAATCTCCTCCACCTCTACTATACTCTAACACTTCTCCTCACATAGACTCCCTCAAAATATCCCTTATTATGCACTAACATCAATCGCCACATCCATTCCTTATAAAACGTAGGCCTCACTTAAAAGCGCCAGCACTACGCAGGTTTTCCCCTACGTCTGGTTGCCACCATCGCAAAAAAGGCTGCTAGCACTTTTAAATGCTAACAGCCCCAAGCTTATTTTTTAAGCGCAGCCCCCACAAAGTCCACAAATAATGGATGTGGTCTATTAGGTCTTGATAAGAACTCTGGATGGAATTGTGCACCTACAAACCATGGGTGGTCTTCTACTTCTACGATTTCCACTAAACGATTATCTGGTGATGTTCCTGTAATTTTAAGTCCTTTGCTTGTTAATAGCTCTCTATATTCATTATTATATTCATAACGGTGACGATGTCTCTCTTCAATTTCTTTTTGTTTGTACGCCGCATACGCATGGCTATCTTCAGCAAGTACACATGGGTAAGCACCAAGTCTCATTGTTCCACCCATATCTTCTATATCTTTTTGATCTGCCATAATATCGATTACTGGATATTTAGTTGTTGGCATAAGCTCTGAGCTGTGTGCCCCTTCAAGTCCAGCTACATTTCTAGCAAATTCGATAACTGCACATTGCATACCTAAACAAATACCAAAGTATGGTACTTTGTTTTCTCTTGCATAGCGTACTGCTTCAATTTTTCCTTCTACACCACGGTCTCCAAAACCACCTGGTACAAGAATACCTTCCGCATCTTTGAGAAGTTCATTCACATTTTCACGTGTTACATCTTCTGCATTAATCCAGTCGATTTCAACTTCTGCACCATGATAAATTCCAGCATGATGTAATGATTCTACGATTGAAAGATAAGCATCATGTAATTCTACATATTTACCAACTAAGGCAATTTTAGTCTTCTTATCTCTATTTTTGTCTTTTTCAACCATAGCTTTCCACTCTGTTAAATCTGGTTCTGGACAATCAATATGAAGTTTTCTACATACTATTTTCGCAAGGCCTTCGTCTTCTAACATAAGTGGTACTTGATAAAGTGTTTCCGCATCTAGGTTTTGTACAACACAATCTTTATCTACGTTACAGAATAATGCCATTTTGTATTTCATATCTTCTGAAATTGGTTGCTCTGTGCGACATACGATAATGTCTGGTTGAATTCCGATAGAAAGTAACTCTTTTACAGAGTGTTGTGTTGGTTTTGTTTTCATTTCCCCTGATTTTGCAAGGTATGGAATAAGTGTAACATGAATATATAATACATTTTCACGTCCTACATCTGTTGCTACCTGTCTGATTGCTTCAAGGAATGGTAAGCTTTCGATATCCCCTACTGTTCCTCCGATTTCAGTAATGACAATGTCTGAAGTTTCTCCAGTATTTCCTACACGGTAAACGCAGTCTTTAATCATATTAGTGATATGTGGAATAACTTGAACAGTTGCACCTAAATAATCACCTTTACGCTCTTTATTAAGTACTGACCAATATATTTTTCCTGTAGTGACATTGCTATACTTATTAAGTTTTTCATCAATAAATCTTTCATAGTGTCCTAAGTCTAAGTCTGTTTCACTACCGTCATTTGTTACAAACACTTCTCCGTGTTGATAAGGACTCATTGTACCAGGGTCAATATTGATATATGGATCAAACTTTTGAATGGTAACTTTTTTTCCTCTCGCTTTTAATAATCTTCCTAGGCATGCCGCTGTAATTCCTTTACCTAAACCAGAAACGACTCCTCCTGTAACAAAAATATATTTTGTAGACATCTTTTTCACCTCAACCGTTTTTTTTTCACATTATCAACCTTAACATTGTATTATTAATAAAGCCTTAGTGTCAAGTAATGTTATTCATTGTTATTAAATTTTACATTTTGTTTATTTATAACTATATAAGTCCTTTTTTTTAGTTCAATTTCACCCATAAAAAAAAGACCTATACTACTCGTTCTTCTACTTCATAGTATAAGTCTTCTCTTTAATTTGTATGCCTGTTATTTAAGACCAATTACTTTATATTGCTCTAAGCTTTGTACTGCACCTAATATTGCATTGTATTTTTCATTCATATTAGCTATAACATCATTAATTTCTAATATATTACTTTCAAGATGAGATAAGCCTTCAAGACCTGCTGTCATATCACTTAATTGTCTTTCAATGTTACCTTCCTCGCTACAAGCTACTTGTGCCGTATCTGCTAACTCTTTAATAAATTTAGTTACATGACCCATTTCTTTTTCAATAGTTGCAGTATTTTCTTTACTTACTTTAATATTCTTATCTACTTCTTCAATTTTTTCTTCAATCTTCTCAATACCAATTGTTGTTGCTTCAACCTCTTCATTTGTTCTAAGAGAAGAATTTTCAAGTTCACTTAAAAACTTCGTCATGTTTTCAAGAAGCTCTTTTGTGCCATCTGAAAGTTTTCTAATTTCTTCTGCTACTACAGCAAACCCTCTACCTGCTTCTCCCGCACGAGCCGCTTCAATAGATGCATTAAGTGCAAGTAAGTTAGTTTGTTCTGCAATAGATGAAATACCTGTAATATTACTAGCCACATTTTGAGCTGTTTCAATAAAAGTATTTACTTGTTTCTTCATAGATTTAGCTGTTGTATTAATTTCTTTAACAGCTGTTGTAATTGTCACAAGGAGGCCTTCAATATAATCTGTCGTTGAAGCGGATACCCCTACTTTTTTATTAATGCCATCTAATGTTTCTAACATTTGTGCAGAGTCTTCACCGACCTTGTTCTTAGTATTATCTACACTTCCAATTTGGCTACTAAGTTCTGATTGCCAACTGTTTAACTCATTAATTCTATCTCTTACCTTTTGAACACTACTGTCTACACAGCCCTTAATGTCATTCATATCACCTTTGAGTGGTGCTATATCTGCTTTTAAGACTTTAATTTCTTCTCTGAGTGCTATAAGCTCCTCTACTGTTTCAACCCCTAAAATCGCATTTTTACTAGCTTTAAGTGCCTCTAATAACTCATCAAGCTCACCTGCTGCTAATTGTTTCATATGTTGTAAATCTCTTTTGTTACTAAACATATCGTTGCTCCCCCATTTCATTGTAATAGTATTTTTAACAGTATTTTCGAATTTCTACCATCACCTTCTGAATGCCGCTTATCTTAGTGTCATTTTTCATAGCTTGAATATAGTCTGATTTATGTGTATCTAGTTCTTTGATTTTTTGAACTAAATTGTCTTTAGTTAAATCTTCTTCAAATAATACTTCGCAGTAGCCTTTTGCTGACATTGCTTTAGCATTAAGGATTTGATCTCCACGGCTAGCTGCTGCTGATAAAGGAATAAGAAGACTTGGAATATTAAGTGCTACAATTTCAGCTAATGCATTCGCTCCTGCTCGTGAAAGCATAATATCCGTTGCAGCAAATAAGTCTGCAAGTTCGGAGCTTGCATACTCAAATTGCTTATATCCCTCCACTCCAAGCTTACTTTGATCTAAATTTCCTTTACCACATATATGAATAATGTTAAATCTCTTTAATAACTCTGGAAGTGCCTCACGTAGCACTGTATTAATCTTAACTGCACCACTGCTGCCGCCCATCATTAATAAAACGGGTTTAACTTGTTTAAAGCCACATAATCTATAAGCTCTTTGCTTATCTCCTTCAAATAACTCCTTACGAATGGGTGAACCCGTTAATACCCCTTTTTCACCTACATATTTAAGTGTCTCCTCAAAATTTACGCAAATTGTCTTAGCGCCACGCATTGCAATTTTATTTGCAAGCCCCGGTGTCATATCTGATTCATGAATAATAACCGGAATACCTAAAGTTCTTGCTGCAAGTACTACTGGCACTGTCACAAAGCCTCCTTTTGAAAAGACGACTTGAGGCTTAATTTTTTTAAGTAATTTACAGGCTTCAAAATATCCTTTCATTACTTTAAAAGGATCCTTGAAATTTTCTTTTGATAAGTACCTACGCAGTTTACCTGATGATATGCCATAGTATGGTATATTTTCTTTCTCAATAAGTTCCTTTTCCATACCATTATAACTTCCAATATATTCAACATTCCACCCCTCACTCTTAAGGCTTGGAATTAATGCTATATTAGGTGTTACATGTCCTGCTGTACCGCCACCTGTAAGTACAATTGTCTTCACTCTTATAATCCTCCTTATTTAGTAGCACATTCAATAACTGCTTTTGCTACTTGGTCAGCTACTCCTTCTGCAAATGGTTGTGGAAGAATATTTTCTGGACCTAAGTCTTTTTCATCTACCATCCCCGCAATTGCTAAAGCCGCTGCAATTTTCATATCTTCTGTGATAGCTGTCGCTCTCGCTTCTAGCGCACCTTTAAAGATACCTGGGAATACAATAACATTATTTACTTGATTTGGGAAGTCAGAGCGTCCTGTACCAACAACTAATGCTCCTGCTGCTCTTGCAACATCCGGCATAATTTCTGGTACTGGATTTGCCATAGCAAATACTATAGCATCTTTATTCATACTACTAATCATTTCACTAGATACAATATTAGGTGCAGAAACTCCTACAAATATATCGGCATTAATGAGCGCATCTTTTAGAGTTCCACGCATATGAGTTTTATTTGTTACCTTGCAAATATCTTTTTGTGCCCAATTCATCCATGCTTCATTTTCTTCTAAAATACCATTACGATCTACTACTGTTACATCATTGAAACCATAGTATAAGAGCAATTTAGTAATAGCAATACCGGCTGAACCAGCACCGTTTACTACAACTTTAGCTGTTTCTTTATTTTTCTTTGCTACTTTTAACCCGTTAATAATCCCTGCTAAAACAACTATTGCTGTACCATGTTGATCATCATGAAAAACTGGAATATCCAATTCTTTTTTTAATGCTTCTTCTATCTCAAAGCAACGTGGTGCAGAAATATCTTCTAAATTGATTCCCCCAAATGTAGGTGCGATCTGTTTAACAAATTTAATAATTTCAGCAGTATCTTTAGTATCTATGCAAATAGGCACGGCATTTATACCACCGAATTCTTTGAAAAGTACAGCTTTTCCTTCCATAACTGGCATTGCTGCTTCGGGTCCAATATCCCCAAGGCCAAGTACAGCTGTTCCATCAGAGATGACAGCAACAGTATTGCCTTTCATCGTATATTTATACACATCTTCTTTATTTTCAGCAATTTTTTTACAAGGCTCTGCCACCCCTGGTGTATATGCAATTGCTAAATCCTCTCTACTACTTACTTTTGCCTTTGCTTTAATTTCTAATTTACCTTGCCATTCTTCATGCATGCTAAGTGCTGTTTCTTTTAAATCCATGGTTAAAATCTCCTTTATCGTGCCATTATTTCTTCATACAAAAGTTAGTTTGTCTAAATTTTAATTAAATTTTACACATTATTAAGACAATATCCCTTATGTTAATAATACTTATGATTATAACTTTAGTCAATAACCCCGAGTTTATCAATTTAAATGTTTATTATCTTATTTATAGGCAATACTTAATGTTAATAGGAAGATATTTCACACTTCCAAGTAAGTACGGTGTACATTGCTTTTACTAGCGATATATGTTAAAGTCATTGTGTACAATTAATGAAAGGAGCCCTTACATATGTGTGGTTTTTGTGGCTTTGTAAATACAAATATAGATAATAAAAAATTAATCCTAAACAACATGATGGACACCATTGCCCACCGTGGTCCAGATAGTGCAGGAGAATATATAGATGAGCATATCAGCATGGGATTTAGACGCCTTAGCTTCCTTGACTTAGAAGCAGGTGCTCAACCTATTTATAATGAAGATGGCCGTTTTATTCTTACTTTCAATGGTGAGATTTATAACTTTATGGAAATTAGAGAAAAACTTATCGCAGCTGGTCATGTGTTCAAAACACATACTGACTCAGAAGTTCTTGTACATGGCTATGAAGAATATGGCACAAATCTTTTAGATCATCTTCGCGGTATGTTTGCCTTCGTCATTTGGGACAAAAAAGAACAAACACTTTTTGGTGCGCGTGACCACTTTGGTATCAAACCTTTCTACTATACACTCTTTGATAACAACTTTGTATATGGTTCAGAAATCAAAGCAATCTTAGAACATCCAGAAGTAAAAAGAGAACTTAATGAAGAAGCTCTTGAAAATTATTTAACATTCCAATACTCAGCATTACCTGAGACTTTCTTCAAAGGTATCTTCAAACTACCTCCTGCACATTACTTTGTGCTTAAAGATGGTAAAATGTCACTTACACGCTACTGGGAACCTGTATTTGATGCAAAAGAGGATACACTTGAAAACTATGTAGACGCCATTGACAAACAAATGAAAGAATCAATTGAAGCTCATAAAATCAGTGATGTAGAAGTTGGTTCATTCTTATCTAGTGGGGTAGACTCTAGTTATGTAGCAAGTTGTTTCGGGGGCGACCATACTTTCACAGTAGGTTTTGCCAATGAAAAATATAATGAAATCAGCTATGCGGAAGAACTTTCAAAAGAAATTAATATTCCTAATACAAACAAAGTTATTACACCTGAAGAATACTGGAGTGTACTTCCTAAAGTACAATATCATATGGACGAGCCTTTAGCAGATCCTGCTGCAGTTGCTCTTTACTTCGTTTGTCAACTTGCTAGCCAAACTGTAAAAGGTGTCCTTTCCGGAGAAGGTGCTGATGAGTTCTTCGGTGGATACAATATCTACAAAGAGCCTCTTGATTCAGCAGGCTATCGTAAATTACCAAAAGGATTCCGTAAGTTCCTTGCTAAAATTGCACAAGCAATTCCATTTAGCTTCAAAGGTAAAAACTTCTTAATCCGTGCAAGTAAAGACTTAGAAGAACGTTTCTTAGGAAATGCCTATATGTTCTCACCAGAAGAACGCAAAAAACTTCTTAAAATCAAAACTAACGCTATTGATCCATTTGAATTTGTAAAACCTATTTACGACAAAGTTCAAGATAAAGACGATATCACTAAGATGCAATACTTAGATATGCATATGTGGCTTGCAGGAGACATTCTCCTTAAAGCTGACAAAATGAGTATGGCAAACTCTTTAGAAGTACGTGTACCATTCCTTGATAGAAAAGTATTTGAAGTAGCTTCTAAAGTTCCTACTAAATATCGCGTTAACAAAGAAAATACAAAATATGCAATGCGTCTAGCTGCTAAACGCAACTTACCACCAAGTGTTGCAAACAAGAAAAAACTTGGCTTCCCTGTACCAATTCGTGTATGGCTCAAAGAAGATAAGTATTACAACATTGTAAAAGATGCCTTTACATCTGAAGTAGCTAATAAATACTTCCACACAGAAAGTCTTGTAGCACTATTAGACGATCATAGGGCTGGTAAAGCAGATAACAGCCGTAAAATTTGGACAGTATTCATGTTCCTCACATGGTACGATGAATACTTCACAAAAGTAGCTGCATAATCATGCAGCAAAAAAGTTATTATGAAACTATGAATAGTTTCATAATAACTTTTTTCTTTTATTCCCCATGTATCTCAAAACAAAACTAGCCACTTGGATACTGCTAGACTATCACAAATTGCGAGAGTGTAGACTAGCAGTGTCCAAGTGGCTAGCGGTCTATTTTGCGATATTACTGACAGTTCTTAATTTGTTCTAATACTGCTGCTAATTCTTCAATTGTTGTATCTGTATTTGAGCTCTTATTAAGTGTAATACCGTCATTAGCTTTTCTTGGTACTAAATGTAAATGGAAATGGTGCACACTTTGACTTGCTACTTCCCCATTATTTTGAACAACGTTTATTCCTTCAGCACCCACTGCTTTTTTGATTTGTGCTGCAATCTTTTGAGCCAATGGATAAAGCGCTGCTGCTTCTTTTTCACCAAGTTCAAACATATCACTGTAATGTGCCTTTGGAATAATTAAGGCATGTCCAGGTGCTGCTGGAAACCTATCTAAAATCACTTTAAATAAATCATCCTCATAAATTGTAAAAGATGGGATTTCTCCACTCATAATCTTGCAAAAAATACAATCTGTACTCATTTGTCTCTCTCCTTTATACTTATATTTTATATCTTATATTAATTATATAGATAAACCCATTTATAAAATTTAGTTATTCATAGTTTTTAAATCATTGAGAGAAACCTATTTACCTAGATGTATATTTCAAGGTTTTAGTTGGTTTCTCTATAATAAATTCTTCTAATTAATCTATAGTCAAATTTTAGCTAGATTTGAAAACCTGATCCAATTTAGGTAAAATAGCAAAATTACCTTTCACTTTCAATTTACCTAACATAAATGCCTTCTGATACGTCATTTTCTTACTTTGAATTTCTCTAAACACATCATCAGTCAATACTAACTCTACAGTTGGCATCCCTGATATAACTTCTTCGTAAACACAATCTCCATTTTCAATAATAATATACCCTTCTTCACCAATATCTGTAATTTGATATTTTAAAGTAGCTTTTAAACTCTTATCATGTTGGGCGATAAAATAATGTGGTAATTGTTGAATCTTTTTATTCTTAACAATTTCTCCTTGTCCAGGCCTTCTATACACGCCAGTATTCATACTGATAAACTCATCGTTTACTTCTTTCTTTAACAAACTGCTAATTTCTTTAATCGTTTGTTCTTTAGTAGATAAATCAATATAACTTTCTTTTTGAGCAGTCTTTTCTACGCCTACACTTTTCGGTACTTCGAGTCCTCTTGCTTCTGGTTCCTTTGTTTTCTCTAAACCTTCCGCTCTCAACATACTTGCAAAACTTTTAATTTCCGGCTGTCTATCTACTTTACTCTCTGATTGTCCTTTATAACTTGCCACCTCATTAAGATTTACCCCTTCCTTAATAAAGCGATAAATCATTCGCTCACTACACCCTATATTACCTCGTTCTTGCTTTAACAAACGATAGAAATCTTCTACTTCCTTTTCTAGACGCACTTCTATTTCTTCTAAAGGAACTTGTTTATTGAAGCATACCTTGCCACCTTCAATACCGCCTAGTATGTTCCAGGCCTTTAGCATACGGTCTGCTGCTTCCATTTCTCCAAGCCAATTACTATATGTAATTGCCAGTAATGGTTTATTGAAGTTTTCTGCAGTATATAATGTAGCTGCATCAAAGAAACTTTGCATTGCCCCATGTATAGAAAGCATCGGCACATTAGTTACTGCAATAACCCCCTTACTTTCTCGAATAGCAGACATTACACTCTCCATCTCTTTCGTCTTAATACCCGTAAAATATGGTAATTTATACAAATCTACTTTATGTATCTCTATATCCAACTCTTCTAATACTTTAATGACAGTCTCTACACTTTTTGTTAAATAGCTTGTATTACAATCTGCTAGTAGAAGTATTACTTTCATATTCCTCTTCCCTTTCTACCACTCTACATTTTATAGTTTGTTTCTCTGTATTTAAATTCTACCTTTATTTTAGCATATATTTCTTTTCTGTGGTAATTTTTAACCCTCATCCATTTTAAACTTTACTACGTTACAAGAACGTGGCTAATGCTACGTTCTCGCGTGTAGTAAAATTGAACATCAATGTTTCTTACTCTATAAAAAAGTGGCTCCGCCACGTTCAGCAACTTATAGCCTACTTATCACACTATA
>DYCF01000053.1:0-10315 GCA_019418225.1 Clostridiales bacterium
AGCAGCTGATTTGTAATCAGCAGGTTATCGGTTCGAGTCCGATCATCGGCTTATACATAATTAAGGTTTGACTTATGGACCCTTAGCTCAGTTGGTTAGAGCATCCGGCTCATAACCGGACGGTCCTGGGTTCGAGTCCCCGAGGGTCCATTATTAGTTATAAAAAGGTTTGGCCCAGTGGTACAGTTGGTTAGCACGCCGCCCTGTCACGGCGGAGGTCGAGGGTTCGAGTCCCTTCTGGGTCGTTACTACTTTAAGTAGTATAAACAAGTCGAGGTATTAAATACCAGGAATGTGGTCGCTTAGCTCAGCTGGGAGAGCACCTGCCTTACAAGCAGGGGGTCACAGGTTCGAGCCCTGTAGCGACCATTATATGCCCGAGTGGCGGAACTGGCAGACGCACAGGACTTAAAATCCTGCGAGCTAACCCTCGTACCGGTTCGATTCCGGTCTCGGGCATATTTTAAGAAGAAAAGATAATAATAAGTAATGAACATGTGCGCATAGCTCAGCTGGATAGAGCGTCTGACTACGGATCAGAAGGCCGAGGGTTCGAATCCTTCTGTGCACGTTATCTATAGCAATATAGATTAAATGAATAGTAAGTAATGGCATGTGCGCATAGCTCAGCTGGATAGAGCGTCTGACTACGGATCAGAAGGCCGAGGGTTCGAATCCTTCTGTGCACGTTATCTATAAGAAATTATAGATTTGTAAATGCCGATGTGGCTCAATTGGCAGAGCAGCTGATTTGTAATCAGCAGGTTATCGGTTCGAGTCCGATCATCGGCTTATACATAATTAAGGTTTGACTTATGGACCCTTAGCTCAGTTGGTTAGAGCATCCGGCTCATAACCGGACGGTCCTGGGTTCGAGTCCCCGAGGGTCCACTAAATTACACTTACTTAGTAGGTGTTAATTTTTTGAATTCTAATTGGAATTATGTAAATAAAATAATAAGTAATGAATATGTGCGCATAGCTCAGCTGGATAGAGCGTCTGACTACGGATCAGAAGGCCGAGGGTTCGAATCCTTCTGTGCACGTTATCTATAAGAAATTATAGATTTGTAAATGCCGATGTGGCTCAATTGGCAGAGCAGCTGATTTGTAATCAGCAGGTTATCGGTTCGAGTCCGATCATCGGCTTAGGTAAAATCTTCTATGAAAATTAACTTTCATAGAAGATTTTTTTGTATTTTTTATAATCAAGATAGTATTGAATATAAAAGTAAGATGTGATATATTTATTTTTAATAAATGGCATAAATTTGATATGAGATAAATATATTCCTATTGTATAGATGCCCGTTTAGGAACTTTAAGTAGTTCTATAATAAGTTAAACAATATATTTTGGATAATATTTATTAAAAGGGAGTAGTATAAAATATAGTATCAACATACCCGATAAATTATCTGGTACTATATACCAAATATCTGGTTACAAGACTTTTAATATAATTTTAGTAATTTAAGTTGCTAAAGTTATGTTAAGAGTCTTTTTTTATAGATAAATTTAATTACAAGGGGGAACCGGTAATGGAGGCTTTCTTTAATAAGGAGAAAAATGAAGTATTAGATTTAATGAAGAGTAGGAAGGAGGGATTATCTGAGAAAGAAGTAAAGGAGAGATTGAGCCAGTATGGAGAAAATATTTTAAGTGGGAAAAAGCATAAAAGCTGGATACAAGTATTTTTAGAGCAATTTAAGGATGTATTAGTCATTGTGTTAATTGTATCAGCAATCATTTCATTTATTTCGGGTAACGAAGAGAGTACAGTTGTTATTTTAGTAGTTATAACTCTGAATGCTATATTAGGGACTATCCAATATTTTAAGGCACAGAAGTCCTTAGAGAGTTTAAAAGCATTGGCAGTAACGAAGGTAAAGGTCATAAGAGAAGGAAAACAGATATTAGTACCTTCAGAGCAAGTGGTACCAGGTGATGTGATGGTATTAGAGGCAGGAGACTTGATAGCAGCTGATGGAAGAATTATAGAAAATTTTAATTTACAAGTTAATGAAAGTTCCTTAACGGGAGAATCAGAAAGTATAAATAAGCAAGATGACGTGATTAATGTAGAGGAAAATATTCCATTAGGTGATCAAAAGAATAGTGTATTTTCTGGATCACTTGTAACTTATGGGCGTGCTGTAGTCGTTGTTACACATACAGGTATGGCAACAGAAATAGGTAAGATAGCCAATTTAATGAATAAGGTGGGAGATAAGCAGACACCACTGCAAATGAGCTTAGATGAATTTAGTAAGAAATTAGCATTTATTATTATTGGTATTTGTGTGGTAGTATTTGGCCTGAGTTTGTATAGAAAAATGGCTATAATCGATGCGTTAATGTTTGCAGTAGCCTTAGCCGTAGCAGCTATACCAGAGGCACTGAGTTCTATTGTAACCATAGTATTAGCTATGGGAACTCAAAATATGGCTAAGCAAAATGCAATTATGAAAGAGCTAAAGGCTGCAGAAGGCTTAGGGTGTGTATCTGTTATCTGCTCAGATAAAACAGGAACATTAACTCAAAATAAGATGACCGTTAAGAAGTTATTTAGAGATGGAGCAGAAGTAGGGATTAGAGAATTAAAGTTAGAGAATCATTTAGATGATTATTTGATGAAAGCATGTGTATTATGTAATGATTCTATTACACGAGAAAAAGAGAGTATGGGAGACCCTACAGAGATAGCACTAGTTAATTTTGCTGAACTTTATGGAATAGATGAGGAGGAAATGCGTAGTGAAATTAAGAGACAGCAAGAGATAGCGTTTGATTCAGATAGAAAACTTATGAGTACGCTGCATAAAATAGATAATAAACTTATTTTATTTACGAAAGGTGCTACAGATGTTTTATTAGAGCGTATAACCTATATAGAAACAAGCAAGGGAAAACGTGAGATTAATAAAGAAGATAGGCTGCAGATTGCTAAGGCTAATGAACAATTTTCCAATAATGGGCTTAGAGTATTAGGATTTGCATATAAGGAAATACCAGAAGAGCGGGAAATTACATTAGATGATGAGTGTGACTATACATTTTTAGGACTTGTGGCAATGATAGATCCACCTAGAGAAGAATCTAAGGAGGCCGTAGATAATTGTATTAAGGCTGGAATTAGAACAGTTATGATTACAGGTGATCATAAGGTAACGGCATCTAGTATTGCTAGAGAGATTGGCATTTTACAAGAAGGCCAGATTGCCGTTGAGGGAATCGAGTTAGATAAAATGAGTGACGCACAATTAGATGAGAAGATAGAAGATATTTCGGTGTATGCAAGAGTATCTCCTGCTCATAAAATTAGGATTGTAGAAGCTTGGCAACGAAGAGGAAATATAGTAGCCATGACTGGAGATGGTGTAAATGATGCACCAGCCCTTAAGAAAGCGAATATTGGTATAGCTATGGGGATTACAGGGACAGAGGTATCTAAGGATGCAGCATCTATGATTTTAATGGATGATAACTTTGCAACTATTGTAAAGGCCGTTGTAAATGGAAGAAATATATATAGTAATATTAAGAATGCCATTGGCTTTTTATTATCTGGTAATACGGCTGGAATACTATGTGTATTAGCAACTTCATTATTAGGATTACCAATTCCTTTTGCTGCAGTACAGTTGTTATTTATTAATTTAGTAACAGATAGTTTACCTGCTATTGCTATAGGAATGGAACAATCTAGAGATGACTTACTGAAACAAAAACCTAGACATCCAAAGGAGAAACTATTAAATAAGATGTTTATGAAGACAGTAGGGATACAAGGGGTATTATTAGCTGTGTTTACAATGATGTCATATTATATTGGATTAACTACTGGAGATAGTAGCGTAGCAATGACAATGGCTTTTGGAACATTGTGTTTGGCAAGATTACTTCATGGGTTTAATTGCAGAGGTGAAGGATCTATATATAAATTAGGACTTTTATCAAATAAAGCGAGTGTAATAGCATTTGTGATAGGTGTGTTATTACTTAATTTAGTGTTATTTATGCCAGGGCTTAGTGAATTTTGTGCGGTAAGTCCTTTAAATGAAAGGCAAATTATAAGTTTATATGGTTTTGCAATTTTCCCTACAGTATGTATTCAAATTTATAAGATGTTTAAGGAATTAGGTGAATTTAGAAGAAGCCATAAATATGAAGTATCAGAAAAACAATAATTTAATATTCTAAAAGGAGCCATCGCTTCACTGTGAACTAATCGCCTATAGGTTAGATTTTTAGGTTTAACTTATGGGGGCGTTCAATGTGGTGATGGCTCTTTTTATAAATTATTTTTCTTTAAAAGGTGGGTCCTGAACATAGCCACCTACTAATTTTTGAATACCGCGAGGAATGGCATCTTTAGAAGTCTTCCAATCAGCATCTTTATTACGATAGTCATATTTATCAATAAACCAAGAAAGGTCTTCTTCTAAGCGTTTAAGGTTATCCTGAGTTAGTTTAAAGAGTGAAGCATAAAACTCTGGTTTATCTTTTTCAGAGATTTTTGTGTGAGAAAGGCGCATGAGATCTCCGAAGTGAGTGACACAGAAACCTTTACTTTCGTTAAAGAGTTTCTTGAACTCAGGTTGATTGGCATAGAGATGGAAGAAAGTATCCATGTAACGTACAAAATTTTTATCTATGTAATCACAGATATAACATGACTTGTTTTTGGCATCTACCCAATCACTTATTGGATTGCTATCTGCATCTTGAATTGTTTTGGTTTTCTTGAGTTTATCAAAGAAGCTTGCTTTAGATGGTGAGAAAGCTTCAATTTGTTTAGCAAGTTCTTTTTGAAGTGCAATATAATGCGTATGTAGAATGAGTGCTGTACCAAGACGATTACCGTAATCATACATTTTTTTATAATGTTCATTACAGAAACCCATTTCATCAGTAGTGGCGCGAATATCATCTTCCATATAAGCAGCACCTAATATAAAGGAAATAGCATCTTGTTCAAGCTTACGTTTAATAAAGCAAAAAGGACATTCATCTTGTGCATTAAATGCATCTGTTAGAGGAATAGTATAAATTGTATCTTTCATGATAGACTCCCTTTCAGTACTAGTATAATACTAGCATAACATAAAGGTGGCAGAATAATCATTAATATTCGTGAATAAAATAGCAAAAACATACTTAGGTAAAAAATGGTTATTTATTTACAAATTGGAAATAATATCTAAGGAATAATAGTAAAGGATGTGACAACATGAAAAACGTGGTGATGCTAGACCATTTGGATCATTTCAATGTGAGACAAATTTTAGAAAGCGGACAAGTGTTTCGCTTTGAGAAAATTACGGATCAAAGTTATATACTTATTGCCAAACAAAGGCTTATTAAGTTGGCGCAGCACGAAGATTCTAGTAGTGTAATGGTGTATAACACGAATATTAGTGAACTAGATGAAGTATGGAGTCACTATCTAGATATTGAAACCAATTATGCTGAAATTGCCAATATATTGTCTGCTAAAGATGAACACATGGCGAAGGCTGTTCAGTTTGGCGAAGGTATCAGGATATTAAGGCAAGACCCTTGGGAAATGTTAATATCCTTTATTATTTCACAAAATAAGGCAATTCCTCATATTAAAGAGTGCATTAAAAATATAGCTATGCGATATGGTCAACCTATTACAGAAGAAGGTGAAAATGGACCTTACTATACTTTTCCTACCCCAGAGGAGTTGCGGGATGCTACTGAGGAAGAACTGAGGGCTTGCAAGGTAGGCTTTAGGGCGCCTTATATTATAGATGCCTGTCATAAAGTATTGAATGAGGAAATAGTATTAAATGAGTTGTATTTTTTACCCGCAGCAGAAGCTAAAGCAAGATTAATGAGTATAAAGGGGGTTGGACCTAAAATAGCAGATTGTATTCTTTTATTTGCTTATTCAAAAATGGAGCTTTTCCCAACAGATGTTTGGATAAAAAGAGTAGTCGAGGGACTATATTTTGAAGGTAGAGAAATGAAGCTAAATGAGATTCAAGAGTTTGCAAAGTCATACTTTGGAGAGTTAGCAGGCTATGCGCAACAGTATTTATTCTTTTATGGTAGAGAAAATGCACTTTTCACTGAAAAGATAAAAACAAAAGAAAATAAGCAAAAAGGAAAGAAATAAAGTAAAAAACAGAGATAATGAGTTTAAATACAGTAAAATAAAATTTGCATTAAAAGAAATAATGCCATAATATTATAAATATCAATTAGCACTCTACTTGAGTGAGTGCTAATAACAAGACAAAAACATAAGAATTTAGGGAGGTCTTTCTTTATGAACTTAAAACCATTAGGCGATAGAGTTGTTATTCAACATCTTGAGGCAGAAGAAAAAACAAAATCAGGTATTATCTTAACAGGTGCTGCGAAAGAAAAACCACAAGAGGCAGTAGTTGTAGCAGTAGGACCTGGTGGCATGGTAGATGGTCAAAAAGTAGAAATGCAAGTTAAAGTTGGAGATAAAGTAATTTACTCTAAATATGCAGGTACAGAAGTAACATTAGAAAAAGAAGAATATGTTATCGTGAAACAAAGCGATATCTTAGCAATCGTAGAATAGTAGAGTAATTGTAATTATAAGATAATAATGAGTTAAGGTACTCATAATGGGAGGTCAATAGACATGGCAAAACAAATTCGTTTTGGATTAGAAGCAAGACAATCACTTCAAGCAGGTGTTGATCAATTAGCAAACGCAGTAAAAGTTACATTAGGGCCAAAAGGTCGTAACGTTGTTTTAGATAAATCATTTGGTACACCACTTATTACAAATGATGGTGTTTCAATTGCAAAAGAAATTGAACTTGAAGATCCATTTGAAAATATCGGTGCACAATTAGTTAAAGAAGTTGCTACTAAAACAAATGATGTAGCTGGTGATGGTACAACTACAGCTACAGTTTTAGCACAAGCAATGATTACAGAAGGTCTTAAAAATATTGCAGCTGGTGCTAACCCAATTATCGTTCGTCGTGGTATGAAAGCTGCTACAGAAGCTGCTGTAGAATCAATCAAAGGTATGAGCCAAACAGTAAATAGCAAAAACCATATTGCTAGAGTTGCTGCTATCTCAGCTGGTGATGATGAAGTAGGTAACTTAATCGCTGATGCTATGGAAAGAGTATCAAATGATGGTGTTATTACAGTAGAAGAATCAAAAACAATGACTACAGAATTAGATGTAGTAGAAGGTATGCAATTTGACCGTGGATACTTATCAGCATACATGGTAACAGATACAGAAAAAATGGAAGCTGTATTTGACAATCCATACATCTTAATTACAGATAAAAAAATCACAAACATTCAAGATATCTTACCAGTACTTGAACAAATCGTTCAAACAGGTTCTAAACTTCTCATTATTGCAGAAGATGTTGAAGGCGAAGCACTTGCAACACTTGTTGTAAACAAACTCCGTGGAACATTTAACTGTGTAGCTGTTAAAGCACCAGGTTTCGGTGATAGAAGAAAAGATATGCTTCAAGATATTGCAATCCTTACAGGTGGTACAGTAATTTCTGAAGAAGTTGGTCTTGACCTTAAAGAAGCTACAATCGATATGCTTGGTCGTGCAGCAAGCATCAAAGTTACAAAAGAAAATACAGTAATCGTTGATGGTGCTGGAGATAAAGCAGCTATTAAAGAAAGAGTTGCACTTATCCGTAACCAAATCGAACAATCAACATCTGATTTCGATAAAGAAAAAATGCAAGAAAGAGTTGCTAAACTTGCTGGTGGTGTAGCAGTTATCAAAGTGGGTGCTGCAACAGAAACAGAAATGAAAGAAAAGAAACTTCGTATCGAAGATGCTCTTGCAGCTACACGTGCGGCTGTAGAAGAAGGTATCATCGGTGGTGGTGGAAGCACATATATCCACGTTAAAAAAGATGTTGCTAAATTATTAGATACAACAACAGGCGATGAAAAAACAGGTGTTAAAATCATCCTTGCGGCTCTTGAAGCACCACTTCGTCAAATCGTATTAAATGCAGGACTTGAACCAGCAGTTGTTATCAACAAAGTTGAAGAACTTGCAAATGGTGTTGGTTTCAATGCACTTACAGAAGAGTACATGAACATGATTGAAGGCGGTATTGTTGATCCAACTAAAGTAACAAGAAGCGCACTTCAAAATGCAACATCAGTAGCATCTACATTCTTAACAACAGAATGTATCGTAGCTGATATTAAGAAAGATGAACCAGCTATGCCAGCAGGCGGCATGGGTGGCATGGGCGGAATGGGAATGATGTAATTCCTGCCTAATAGCAAAGTTTATGGCGTAAATAATATATAAGCTAATATGAAAAAGAGTAACTAGCTAAAAAAAACATTAGGTAGTTACTCTTTTTTTATTTACTATTTAGAATAAACCAAGTATACCACAGCCTAGCACGACGAATGCAAAGATAATACGGTATACTGCAAATACTTTCATTGGTTTTCTTTGTAAGTAGTTTAAGAAACGATCAATAACTACTAGTGCTACAAGGAAAGAAACAACGAAACCTACGCCAAGGCCAATCCATTCTACACTTGTTAAAGCGTTTTGTGCTTTTAAGATGTTAAGAAGTGCTTGACCAAACATAACAGGAATTGCAAGGAAGAATGAGTATTCTGCTGCGGCTACTGTTGAAAGGCCAGCTACCCAACCACCGATGATTGTAGAAGCTGAACGAGACATACCAGGTACGATAGAGAGTACTTGGAAGAGTCCTACGATAATAGCGATTTTAGGTGTAATTAAAGTATTTGATAAAGATGTTGTTTGGTTACCACGCAGTTTGCTTTCTGCATACATCATCCAGAGACCGCCAATGAAGAGCGCACAAGCTACTACAAGCGGATTAAAGAGCTTGGCTTCAATAAGGTCATCAAAAGGAATACCGATAGCAGCAGCAGGGACACATGAGATTGCAATCATACCCCAGAAATAGAGTCCACTTTTTTCAGTAGGAACATGTTTGCTAGGGAAAAGATGAACAACTGTATCGATGATTTTCTTACGATATAGCACGAGTACAGCTAAGATGGCACCAAGTTGAATAACCATTGTAAACATATTTGCAAAGGCTGTATTTTCAGAGAAACGTAAGAGGTTACCAAAGATGATTAAATGACCTGTAGAGGATACGGGTAAGAACTCTGTAAGCCCCTCTACAATACCAAGAATTGCGGCTTTTAACATAAATAATAGATCCAATGAAAGCCCTCCTTTAATTTTATAATTGTTTATATTTTATTTACTTCTATACATTATAATAGTTTATGAAGACAAGCACTATAATTATTACGTTTAATTAAAAATAACTTAAGGTTTATAAGTTTCTACTTATATTGAAAAAAAACGTATTTTATAGTATTTTTATATAGTAGGATTTAAGTAGTATAAGGCGTGTTTCAAACTCAATACATAATATATGAAGCAAAGCGAATATACCAAAGTATAACATATACGCAGATATATACCAAGTAATGAACTTTATATATTGTATGTTGAGAAATATATTTTATTGGAAGGATGGTATAGGGAAATGATGCAAGCAACTTTTAAAGAGTACATGATTAAGCAGAAGAAGTCAGCTAAGGATATTACCATGCAAGCACTTATTGTAGTATGTGCGGCAGTAATTATTTTACTTGCTATGACTATGGGGGGAGCAATATTTGGGCCTATTATTACAATTGCAGCATTATTAGGCGCAGGATATTTATTTATCATGTTTAGCAGAGAATATGAGTACATATTAACAAATGAGGAATTAGATATTGATGTAATCTACAATCGCTCAAAACGTAAAAGAGTAACAACAGTTAACTTAAGAAAGATTGATGTTATGGCAGCAATGGATGATGCAAATCACCGCCATGAGATTGAAGGAAAAGGTGTCGCTAAAGTCATCAATGCTAGCGATAACTCAAATGATAAAAATACATATGTAATTATTGGACAAACACAATTTGGAGCAACTAAAATTATTCTTTCACCTAGTGAAGATTTCTTAGATGAAATGTTTAGACAGTCTCCAAATAAAATATTCCGCAGAATGTAGGGTTACAGAATTGGGCTTGGGAACTGAGCGTCGTTGAGGCTCCCTCCTACTGATAGCTACGACTACGTGATTTGTGTCCCTCTAAGTAAAGAATTATAAAGCAACGTGATGAACTCGTAGTGCTCATTTCATTCACACTACTCAAACAGCATCACTAAAACCGCTTTATACTTCTTCACCAAGAGGGACAACAAATCACTCCGTATGTAGACTATCAGCAGGAGGGAGCCTCA
>DYCF01000053.1:10415-28100 GCA_019418225.1 Clostridiales bacterium
ACTTCTTAGTTACAAGCCTTTAATTCTGCAAATATTCTGAGTGGTGGGTAAAAGAATGGGAGAAACTACTCCGTATGTAGACTATCAGCAGGAGAGAGCCTCAACTTCTTAGTTACAAGCCTTTAATTCTGCAAATATTCTGAGTGGTGGGTAAAAGAGCAAGACAAACTACTTCGTGTGTAGGCCAGCAGTAGGTACCTTTCCAACTTCTTAGTTACAAGCATTTGATTTTGTAAATATTTCTATGTGGGAAGTAAATTATGAGAGAGAGAGTTGAAAAAGAGAAATGAGGATGGAAAAAACCAAGGCGTAAAAGGAAAGAGAAAGAGTTTGAATAAGTGGATGAAAAGTAGTAAACATATGTCCGTGAGTTGCGTACGGAAATGGGAAGAAATCGAATATTTAGTATTGATGAGAGTGAAGAAAAATTTGGTGTTTTTCGACGCTCTCATGTTTTTTTACAAGGAATTGGAGAAAAAAGGGAGAGAAGGTGACAAAATATACAAGGTTTTTTAGAATGTCCGATATCGCTTGACAATATCACAGAAAATATGATAAAGTGTACGAAATATAATATTATTGTTTTAATGTTCGACTTTTATTTTGAAAAGAAAAACAATTAGCATAACTTTTGGGAGGCAGTAAAATGGCAAAGATTATAAAAGATGGTATCACATTTGATGATATTTTATTAGTTCCAGGATATTCTAATGTATTACCTAAGGAAGTAGACTTATCAACTAATCTTACTAAAAAAATCAGACTTAATGTGCCTTTTATGAGTGCAGGAATGGACACTGTAACAGAGGCAAGAATGGCAGTAGCTATTGCTAGACAAGGTGGTATTGGTATCATCCATAAAAATATGTCAATTGAAGAACAGGCAGACGAAGTAGATAAAGTTAAACGTTCAGAAAATGGTGTTATCACAGATCCATTTTCATTAAGCCCAGAACACTTCGTATATGAAGCAAATGAACTTATGGCGAAATTCAGAATCTCAGGTGTCCCAATTACTGAGGACGGAAAACTCGTGGGTATCTTAACAAACCGTGACTTACGTTTCGAAACAAATCACAACCGTCAAATCAAAGAAGTTATGACAAGCCAAAATCTTATTACAGCACCAGAAGGAACAAATTTAGCAGAAGCTAAAGCAATTCTTTCTGAACACCGTATTGAAAAATTACCAATCGTAGATGCAGAAGGTAATTTAAAAGGTCTTATTACAATCAAAGATATTGAAAAAGCAATTATGTATCCTAAAGCTGCAAAAGATGCACAAGGTAGACTTTTAGTAGGTGCGGCAGTAGGCGTAACAGCAAATATTTTAGACCGTGTAGATGCGCTTGTAAAAGCTAAAGTTGACGTTATCACAATTGATACAGCGCACGGACATTCACAAGGTGTACTTGATACAGTTAAAAAAGTAAAAGAAAAATATCCAGAACTTCAAATCATTGCAGGTAATGTAGCAACAGCAGAAGCTACAAGAGCACTTATTGAAGCTGGTGCAGATTGCGTTAAAGTAGGTATTGGACCTGGTTCTATTTGTACAACACGCGTTGTAGCTGGTGTAGGGGTACCTCAAATCACAGCTATCGAAGATTGTGCAAAAGCTGCAGCAGAATATGGGGTACCAGTTATCGCTGATGGTGGTATTAAATATTCTGGGGACGTAGTTAAAGCTATCGGTATGGGTGCTAGCGTATGTATGATGGGGTCAATGCTTGCTGGTTGTGAAGAGAGCCCAGGAGCAGTTGAATTATACCAAGGAAGAAAATACAAAGTATACCGTGGTATGGGATCAATTGCAGCTATGGAAAAAGGTAGCAAAGATAGATACTTCCAAGAAGATGCTAAAAAATTAGTTCCAGAAGGTGTAGAAGGACGTGTAGCTTATAAAGGTTATGTAGCGGATACAGTATACCAAATGGTAGGTGGACTTCGCGCAGGTATGGGATACGCTGGAGCTAGAACAATTGATGAACTTAGAGAAAAAGCACAGTTCGTGAAAATTACAAGTGCTGGTCTTAAAGAAAGTCATCCACATGATATCCAAATTACAAAAGAAGCACCTAACTATAGTGTAGATTACTAGGAGAGACCGGAATTTGGAGGGCTTATATCCTCCAAATTTCTAATTCCTAGATAATGCACTACCCCATAGTTGAAAAAGGGTGCACGAGAAGAGGTTGGGTGCATGGAGGGGTAATGAGTTGTAGCAATGAATAGTTAAGGATATTACTAATATTGCTAAGAGGTTATAAAACTCACTCCGCAACCAATGCTACAGATACCACAAACTCTGTTTCCTACTTCATAGTAAGAGCTTCGATATAGTTGAAAAAGGTGCCGAGGGTGGAGAGTGCCTGGGTAAGAGCTTAAGTATAGCTGAAAGATATTAAAGATATTTGCTAGGAAGAGGAAAGTGTACTTTTTAGTTGATGGTAAGTAGTTGTTGTCATAAAAAGTAATAAATGATTAAATATATCTAGAAAAATTTGTGAAAATAGTGTAATATAGTAGAAATATAAAAGACCAAGAGAATCAATGATGGTTGGATTTGTGGTAAATTTAAGGAGGAAGAAAGAAATGAAGCATGAACTGGTAATAGTTCTAGATTTTGGTGGTCAGTACAACCAATTAATCGCAAGACGTGTAAGAGAAAATAATGTATATTGTGAGGTACATCCTTATAATATTAGTCTTGAAAAAATTAAAGAAATGAATCCTAAAGGGATTATCTTTACAGGTGGTCCTAATAGTGTATATGCAGCAGATTCACCAGTTTGTGGTAAAGAAATTTTCGAATTAGGTATTCCTGTACTTGGAATTTGCTATGGTTCTCAGCTTACAGCACACCTTTTAGGTGGTAAGGTAGAAACAGCGCCTGTAAGTGAATATGGAAAAACAGAAGTAAATGTAGATACAACATCTAAATTATTTGAAGGTGTATCACCTTCTACAATTTGTTGGATGAGCCATACAGATTATATTGCTGAGGCACCAGCAGACTTCAAAGTGACAGCACATACACCAGTATGTCCAGTAGCAGCTATGGAAAATGCTGAAAAAGGCATTTATGCAGTACAATTCCATCCAGAAGTTATGCACACACAAGAAGGTATGACAATGCTTTCAAACTTCGTTAAAAACATCTGTGAATGTGAAGGCGACTGGAGAATGGATTCATTCGTAGAAGCTACTATTACATCACTTCGTGAAAAAATTGGCGATGGAAAAGTATTATGCGCATTATCAGGTGGAGTAGATTCATCAGTAGCAGCAGTACTTCTTTCTAAAGCAATCGGAAAACAACTTACATGCGTATTTGTAGACCACGGTTTACTTAGAAAAAATGAAGGGGACGAAGTAGAAGCAGTATTCGGACCAGAAGGACACTATGACCTTAACTTCATTCGTGTAAATGCACAAGAAAGATTCTACGAAAAATTAAAAGGCGTAGAAGAACCAGAAGCTAAGAGAAAAATCATCGGTGAAGAATTCATCCGTGTATTTGAAGAAGAAGCACAAAAAATCGGTGCAGTAGATTACTTAGTACAAGGAACAATCTACCCAGACGTTATCGAAAGTGGACTTGGTAAATCAGCAGTCATCAAATCACACCACAATGTAGGTGGACTTCCTGACTGTGTAGATTTCAAAGAAATCGTTGAACCACTTAGACTTCTCTTCAAAGATGAAGTACGTAAAGCAGGTCTTGAACTCGGTATCCCAGAATACTTAGTATTTAGACAACCATTCCCAGGCCCAGGTCTCGGAATCCGTATTATCGGAGAAGTAACAGCAGAAAAAGTACGCATCGTACAAGACGCTGACTGGATTTACAGAGAAGAAATTGCCAAAGCAGGCGTAGACAAAAACTTAGGCCAATATTTCGCAGCTCTTACTAACATGCGTTCAGTAGGTGTAATGGGTGACGAAAGAACATACGACTACGCAGTAGCACTACGTGCCGTAACAACAAGCGACTTCATGACAGCAGAATCAGCAGACTTACCATGGGAAGTACTTGGAAAAGTTACTACTAGAATCGTAAACGAAGTTAAAGGGGTTAACCGTGTCTTATACGACTGCACAGGAAAACCACCTGCAACGATTGAGTTTGAATAATCACGTAAGCTTGTAGCAATGCAAAAAAATACAGGCATCAACTACCGTTGAGAGCTCGCTCTCATAAGGTAGTTGATGCCTGTATTTTTTTATAGGGCGGAGCCCGTGTAGAAAGTAATTTGACATGGTTTTGGTCAAATTACTTTCTACGCACTGCTACCAACACCGAAGCAAGGCAGAAACCAAGCAAAAGAGCTCGCTCTCATAAGGTAGTTGATGCCTGTATTTTTTTATAATGCGAAGCCCGTGTAAAGAATAATTTGACATGGTTTTAGTCAAATTACTTTCTACGCACTGCTACCAACACCGAAGCCAACTTGAAACTCAACTTGGCACCCAATCTAATAGTCCACTTACCTTGAGGATTTTTCATTTTTATAAGCATAGTAGCATGTGATTTATTGAAAATATAGGGTGTTTGCGATAGTATGTTATCAGTTAGACAAATAAGAATTTGTGAAAGGAAATAAATTTTTATGGTTGATTTGATTGAAGTAACTGAAAAAGAGAAAGCAGTGTTATTTAATCTTTTGGAAAAATATCTATATGAATTCTCACAATGGGAGAAAACAGATGTTAATGATGATGGTCTATATAATTATGAATGGCTTGATTATTATTTAACTGAGAAAAACAGGTATCCATACTTAATAAAAGTTGATGATAGATTAGCCGGTTTTGTAATGATCAGTGATTATCCGGAAGTGCCAGAGAAAACAACAGATTTTTGCCTTTCAGAGTTTTTTATAATGTATAAATACAGAAGAAGTGGATATGGCCGAAATGCTGCATTTCAAGTTTTAGATAAACACCATGGTAGATGGCAGCTCAAGTGTCATCCACATAACCTTGCGTCTGTACATTTTTGGAATACTGTGGTAGATGAATATACAAAAGGAAAATACGAAGTGGTAGAAGGTTATCCGAATTGTGAAGTTGATTATGATGACGGAACACCTGCTAATGTATTCTTTTTTGAAAATTAGCTGCATTAATATATTCTTACATGGCTACTAGCCCGACAGTCAACTATAAATATGTCGATAAAAGTTATTAAGAACTATACGAGAAATAGTTATTTTGTACACGGGAGAAATGATACAAAAAATTACATTATGACGCTACTTTTATAATTTGTATATAGTGCATGGAAATGATGGGAATTATTCGTCTCGATTTTCTTTACCATTAAATTATATAAAAATTAATATGTTATAATTGTTCAAACCAATGAACTAAACAATGTATAATGGAGGATTGAATGATGGAATTACTAGATATTATGAAAGCAAGACATAGTGTAAGACAATATCAGGATAGAAAAATCGAAGAAAGTATTCGTAAGGAATTAAAGGCATGTTTAGATGATTGTAATAAAGAGAGTGGATTGCATATACAGATTATTTACGATGAAGATAAATGCTTTGATACAATGATGGCACGTTACGGAAAGTTTACTGGTGTAACAAATTATATTGCACTTGTGGGAAAGAATTCTGAGACATTAGAGGAAATAGCAGGATACTATGGAGAAAAGCTTGTCTTGAAGGCACAGGAGCTTGGGCTGAATACATGTTGGGTGGCTATGACTTATGGAAAAGGAAAATGTGCAGCCAAAATAGACAAAGGTGAAAAGCTTGTGTGCGTTATCGCACTTGGGTATGGACAGACACAGGGAATGCCACATAAGAATAAGGATTTGGCACAAGTATGTAACCTGGGAGAAGGTCAGCCTAGTTGGTTTTTAAAAGGTATGGAAGCAGCATTGCTTGCACCAACAGCCATGAACCAGCAGAAGTTTTATTTTTGCTTCTAAAATAATCAGGTGTCAGTAAAGGCTGGTTTAGGGTTTTATACAAAGCTTGACTTGGGAATTGTGAAATATCATTTTGAAGCAGTATCAGGCCATAAGATAAAGTAAGGAGTAGATAAATGGATATAGAAGAGAACATCAGAGAGTTAGCGGAAGGATTTGCAAGCTGCAAGAAAATACTAAATGCAATTGGAGATGAAAATAGACAACATTTGATATTGGAGATGTTACAGATTAAAGAATGTAGTGGTGTTAGAGTTGGTACCATTACAGAAAAGACAAATCTTTCAAGGCCTGCGGTATCCCATCATTTACAAATATTAAAAAATGCAGGGATTATTAAAATGCGTCGAGAGGGAACAAAAAATTATTATTATTTTGATATGGATATGGAAGCTTTTGATAATCTAATCCATATGTTGCAATTAGCAAAAGATATTACTGCAATGCTTCCAAACAGGAGTGGGGAAGATGATTAAAAAAACTATAGGGAATGTACCTTTTCTATGACATATACTTAAGTGTACAAGCAAAGCAGCTCCAACAAAGTATCCGCCACACAGCTTACTCTTTAATCCTAAAGTAGCGATATCTAACGTTTTCATACGCGCACTATTAATACTGACGGCTGCGACGATGCCAAGTGGACTACTAAGATAGGAAAAGCTACGTAAGTACAACCTTTTTATAAATTTAAAAATAAAATTCTCAGAAGGCCTTTGAACTTTGCGGGGACCCGAACTGCTTGAGGCAGTTTATATGTAGCAAGGGGAAAAGGACAGCCTCCCACTTCTTCTGATCTTTGGAAAATCTATACTTTAAGCAAGCTCTCCTGTTAGGGTGTATGACTCGTTTTTAAAGGGCGTTAAATACTGGGAGGCTATTTATGGGGACTATGTGTCTAGGTGTTGTAACGATTAGAAAGTGTGTTATGACAGTTCTCTTTAAAAGCAGGCGTGCTTATTTAAAGTAGAGAGTGGAAAAAGAAATGAGGAAGTATGGAGATAAAAATAGCATTCACTAATTAAAATTGGTGGATGCTATTTTTCATTGAAAAAAATTTTAAATAGATATAACCTATATAAAGGATATCCAATAAACAAATAGTTCGAACTAACATTTTCATAATCACTATATATAAGGAGATGAAAAGCGTTATGGATAAAAAGGAATTGCATCATATAGTTTTAAAAGAACAATGTAATATATGCCAAATTGTAGCTTTAAAAAAGGGTGTGATGGTATATAGTGATACATGGCATGATATAACAAAGGAAAATGCCTTTCATATTGCATCAGCAACAAAAAGTATTATGTCTCTTCTTATAGGTATTGCAATTGATAAAGGATTTATTGAAAGTACGCAGCAGAAAGTGTTAGACTTTTTTCCAGATTATCAAATAAAACGTGGGGAAAAAACGATACAGCATGTAACGCTTGAGCATCTACTTACAATGACTGCGCCGTATAAATACAAATCTGAACCTTGGACAAAGGTGTGTAAGAGTGAAGATTGGACAAAGGCAGTTCTTAATCTGCTAGGGGGAAGGGCAGGAATTACTGGGGAATTTAAATATTCAACGCTGGGTATTCAGATACTAAGTGCGATTATAACCAAAGTTAGTGGGCTAGCTACAATAGAATTTGCAAATAGATTTCTTTTTGAACCACTAGGGATTGCACCACGTGCTAGCTTTAGTGTAAAGAGTAAAGCGGAACATATAGATTTTGTCACATCAAAGAGTCCAAAGAAAGAGATATGGTTTTGCGATTCAAATCAAATAGCAACGGCTGGGTTTGGGTTATGTCTATCTGCTAAGGAACTAGTGAAAATCGGTCAAATGTGTCTTGATAAGGGTGTTTATCAGGGAAAACAAATAGTATCTTCCTGGTGGATTCAAAGGAGTACCACAGCGTTTGTACAATGCGGAAAGCGTTTTAACAATATGGCATACGGGTATTTATGGTGGATAGTAGATGCGGAAAAAAACATTTATGCGGCTATTGGAGATGGCGGAAATGTACTTTATATAAATACTTCTGCACAAATAGTTATTTCTGTAACATCTACATTTAAACCAGCAGTTTTTGATCGTATTGAGTTTATACAGGAATATATTGAACCCTTTGTTGAAAACTATAAGTGTAATAAAATTTAGGGTTCAAGTCCATTTTTAAAATATTGATTAATATTTAGGATTAAAGTGATTCGTGCATAATTGCAATTACTTTAGCCGTAGAATATAATGTTACTTAAAGACTAAAGTGAGACAATAGGAGACAATGCAATGAATGAATATGAAGTAATTACTATGCCAGTATCAGATGGAACGGAGAGAGAGTTTGCAATTATTGATACTTTTGAAGTAAGACGTAAAAAGTATATGGCTGTATCTTTAATTGAAGAAGATGAAATCAAAGACGGCGTATATATTTATCGTTATCATAATGCTGAAGATGGCGATGTTATTGTAGAAGAGATTGCAGATGCTGATGAATATAATAAAGCAGTAGCGGCATATGAAAAGAAATAGCTACGAGGAACTGGTACACTAAAATAAGTGTCCAGTTCTTTTTTAAAATATGAAAATGTAAGGCTTGGAATTGCTAAGTGATAATGGTAGAATGTTTAGAAAAGTAGGCTGTGTTTAAAGGAAGATAGTTATAAAGAAACAGGGCTATTATAGCTCTATTTAAAAAGGGGTAAGATATGCAATATAGGATAAATCATGGCTGCGTGGCGTTTGCTGCAGATGTCATTTTAAAGGATATTAATTTTGAAATCAGAGATACAGAAAAAATTGCAGTAGTTGGAAGAAATGGGTGTGGGAAGACCACATTGCTTAAATTAATTTCAGGAGAAGTAGATTTAACGAAAAGAGATAGTGATGAAGATATTTTCATTGCAAAGTCAGGTAATCCAACTATTGGTTACTTAAAGCAAATGACCTTTGAAGATGTAAACTTATCAATGGAAAAAGAAATTCGGAAGGTATTTAAGCCTTATATAGAAATGCAAAAGGAGTTAGAACAAAGGCGTCAGAGGATGGAAAAGCATCCAAGTGAAGAAAATATTTTAGCGTATACCAAAATGGAAGAACATTTTACGGATATAGGCGGTTATTATTATGAAAAAGAATATGAGACGATGATTCGCCAATTTGGTTTTTCACAGGAAGATAAATTAAAGCCCCTTAGTGCCTTTTCAGGTGGACAGCAAACTAAGATTGCTTTTATTAAAATGTTACTTGAAAAGCCAGATATTTTACTTTTAGATGAGCCGACTAACCACTTGGATATTGAAACGATTAAGTGGTTAGAAACGTATCTAAAAGGGTATAAGAAGGCAGTTGTTATCGTATCTCATGACCGTATGTTTTTAGATAACATAGTGGATGTAGTTTATGAAATTGAATATGGGAAGACTACAAGATATAAGGGAAATTATACGGCCTTTATGGCACAGAAAAGACAAAATTGGGACAAGCAAGCGAAAGATTATGAGTTGCAACAGAAGGAAATTAAAAGGTTACAAGCTATCATTGATAAATTTAAGCATCATCCTACAAAGGTGTCTATGGCAAGGTCTAAAATGAAACAAATCGAACATATGGAACGCGTTGCAGCACCAGAACGCTATGATACGAGGACTTTCCATGCCCATTTTAATCCAGAAGTGGAGACGGGAAAAGAAGTATTAACGGTTAAAGACTTGGCGATAGGATATGAGGCAGGAAAAGTACTTTCCACGGTGAATATGTCTTTAGAAAAAGGACAGAAGATGGGCATTATAGGTGGTAATGGACTTGGGAAGTCTACCTTTTTAAAAACGGTGACAGAAAAGCTACCTGCTTTAGGCGGAGAATATCACTATGGTATTCGTGTAAAAATCGGTTACTTTGATCAGCAAATGGCACAATATACCAGTGAGGAGCAGGTGATAGATGATTATTGGAATGAATTTCCTAATATGACGCAAACAGAAGTAAGAAGTGCATTAGGGGCGTTTGCTTTTACAGGGGATGATGTATTTAAGAAAATTAGCATGTTATCAGGTGGAGAAAGAGTGCGTTTAGCACTTTGTAAGATATTAACCACGAAACCTAATTTCTTGATATTAGATGAACCTACGAATCATATGGATATTATAGGGAAAGAAACTTTAGAGCAGATGCTAAAAGATTATACGGGAACTGTTTTATTTGTTTCACATGACCGCTATTTCATTAAACAAATCTCAGATAAATTATTAGTATTTGAGCCAAATAGAAAGACGGATTTTTATGAATATGGCTATGAGGAATATTTAGAAGGAAAAGCAAGAGAGGTAGAAAATAAGGACAATGATGTAACGGCTAAAAAATCAATTACAGGTACACCGATACCCGTAATGCGTGAGACAAACGAAAATAGCGGGAAAAAGGATAATAATCCAGGGAAAGAACGTGCAAAACTCGAAAGAAAAGTAAAGAAAGCAGAAGAAAGTGTGGCAATCTGTGAGGAGGAAATTGAAGCATTAAAATTAGAAATTATGGCGCCTCACAATGCTTCAAATTATTCAAGACTAGGAGAAATTCAAGAAAAGATAGATGCAAAGGAAGAAACTTTAATCATGCTTATGGAACAATGGGAAGCGTGCCAACATGCATTAGAAATATACAATAAAGAAGTCTAGGCGGAAAAAATAGCATTCACTAATTAAGGTTAGTGAATGCTATTTTTTTGTATGTTAATAAATACAAAGTTTCTTTACAAAACCTACCGTTTTAGGGTATACGTTGCAGAATCATTTTTATTAACAAAGGATTAAATCGCTTTATCCTCATAAATTGCTTCATTAGTAAACTCAATGCCAAGTTTCTTGAAAGTTTTCATATCAACAGGAGATAAGACTACGGTAGTGTGTAACTGGCAGCCAGCTAACTTTGGAAGTTGCTCTAAGGCTAATCTGGCATTTGGGTCAGTGACAGCACACATAGAAAGTGCAATTAGAATCTCGTCTGTATGTAAGCGAGGATTTTTACTACCGAGATAATCTGTTTTTAGCGTTTGAATTGGTTCTATAAAGTAAGGAGAGATGAGATGAATTGAATCATCAATGCCGCCGAGTACTTTCACTGCATTTAATAAAACAGCAGAGGAAGCACCGAGAAGGTCACCAGTCTTACCAGTAACAATCGTACCATCTGGAAGTTCTAATGCAGCAGCAGGTAATCCGGTTTCAGTGGTTAATTTGTTAGCAACAGGTACAACTGGGCGATCAGCAGTAGTGATTTTAGCTTGTTTCATCAACAGCTCGATTTTGTATATTTCATCTTTAGTAGCTTCATCTTTGATTAAGCGGTTCATAGATTGGTAGTAGCGACGGATGATTTCTTGCTTAGAAGCTTCTTCACAAACTTCATTATCAATGATGCAGTTACCAGCCATATTTACCCCCATATCTGTTGGAGATTGATATGGACAGCTACCATAAATTCCTTCAAACATGGCTTCAAGTACAGGATAAATTTCAACATCGCGGTTGTAGTTTACTGTAGTGATACCATAGGCGTCTAGGTGGAAAGGATCAATCATATTGACATCATTAAGATCTGCAGTAGCTGCTTCATAAGCTAAGTTCACAGGATGTTTTAGAGGGATATTCCAAATTGGGAAAGTCTCAAATTTAGCATATCCAGCTTTTATACCACGTTTGTTTTCATGATACAATTGAGAAAGGCAAGTAGCCATCTTACCGCTTCCTGGCCCTGGTGCAGTAACAACTACTAATGGGCGAGTTGTTTCTACATAATCATTTTTGCCATAGCCTTCATCGCTGATGATGTGAGAGATATTGTTAGGATAACCTTCTATAGAATAGTGACGGTATACTCTGATATCCATGTGCTCTAATTTACTTTGAAATAGATTTACAGAGGCCTGACCTGTGTAACGAGTAATTACTACACTACTAACGTAGAGGCCCTTTTCTCTGTATACTTCAATGAGGCGTAAAACGTCTTGATCATAGGGAATGCCTAAATCATGTCTCACCTTATTCTTTTCAATATCCGCAGCATTGATAGAAATAATGATTTCTGCTTGATCAGATAGTTGTAGTAACATCTGTAGTTTGCTGTCAGGTGCAAAGCCTGGAAGGACACGTGATGCATGATAGTCATCAAATAACTTTCCACCAAATTCCAGATACAACTTGTCACCAAATTGACTAATACGCTCTCGAATGTGTTCCGATTGCATTTTTAGGTACTTGTAATTATCAAATCCAATTTTCATTTTTCGACTTCCTTTTTATGTGAAATTTAAGTTTTTTCTAGAAGACCTTTAGTATGTGCTTCATATAAATAAGTTTACCATATAAAGAATTACTAAAGAACTCTATATAAGATTTTTTTCAAAAATAGAGTAGATTATGAGTCTTTCTATATATTTTACGGTGCAATTTTTGAGCTTTTACCGAGTCGCAATATAATAAATGCTATGGGACATGGTGCATTTCTTCATGAAAGAAGCTGTTTTCACGAAGTGTGGATTTTCGATATGCCATAGGGGTCAAATGGATATAGTATTTAAAAATCTTATTGAAATAGCTCACATTATGAAATCCTACATCAAATGCAATTTCGCTAATTGTTTTATCTGTGGAATCAAGTAAGGTGATACTTTTGCTAATGCGATAATAATGGATATATTCGATAACGGACATTTTAGTCATGGCTTTAAAGAATCTACATAGTTGCCCTTTGCTTATATGAAACTGGGCAGACATTTTTTCTAAGGAAATCTGCTCAGTATAGTTGGCCTGAATCCAGGTAATCATTGATTTAATAAGAACAATTTTGTAATCAACTTGTTTTTCACGCTGTAATATATTTTGTGTTGCATGCATGTATAACAAATACCATATCTCATAGAGACATGCTTTTATGAGAAGTTCATAGCCTATTTGTTTGGTATCAAATAATCTTCTCGCATTGTTTAATTTCTCCAGGAGCTGTTTTTCCCATTCCTCTTTAGGCAGGATATAATCTGGGAATGATAATGTATCATTATTAACTGGATCAATATATTTTTGCTGTGTAGCATCGTTAATATGACTGTTAAGTAAATCTAGGTGAAATACAATGGCATAAAAGTCTAGAGGCATCCCAGGTGCAGCGACCATTGAATGAAGATGGTCGGACTTTATGAACAGTATGCCGTTTTCCTGAATAGAAATCATCTTATCTTCAATTTGAAATTGCGCTTTGCCTTTTGTTATAACCAATATTTCATATTCCCTATGCCAGTGGCAACCTATTCGTTCTGTTATTTCTGGATTTGTACTGATTTCATGAACCATTAACGGAAATAATGCATTGCCATGTGGCGTTTTTTCTTGTAGTAATTCACTATTTTTTTTCATGACGATACCCCTTATAAATATATCATTATTGTGTTAGTTTTCAGCATATATGATGTAGTGACGTATAATTACAATCATTATAATGTTATTAGATGTGTGTTTAAATAGATAAAATTGTAGCTATAGTTGTAGCTAAAATGATGAGGGGGATAATAATATGCAATTTATGAATGACAATGGTGCGTTAGTGTTTAAACGTCAAGGGGAAACTGTCCGTATCGAAGCTTGGGGCAAGGATTCTTTTCGTGTGCGTGCAACAATGTTTCCTGACTTTACTAAGCATGTATGGGCTTTGACTGAAGAGGTGCCTGTTAGTCAGACAGTAGTGGATATTTATGAGAAAGATCACTGGGTAGGGGATGGCACAATTGATAAGAGAGAATATGCTTCAATTACCAATGGTCACATTAGGGCAGAAGTTAATTTTGTAGGGATTATTTCATTCTTTAAGGATGAAAAACTTATTCTTCGAGAATACTACCGCTCTTATGATGGGACTATTTCAAAGGGAAGTCGTTGCTTAAAGCTAATTAATCGTGAGTGGAAAGGCATAATTGGAGGGAGTGATTATACCTTGAATCTTAAATTTGATAGTAATGATGGTGAAAAGATATTTGGTATGGGGCAGTACCAGCAACCTTATTTGAATCTAAAAGGCAATGTATTAGAACTTGCACAGCGCAATTCCCAGAATTCTGTTCCATTCTATATATCCTCACTAGGATATGGTATGCTTTGGAACAATCCGGCAGTTGGTAGGGTTACCTTCGCAAATAATTATACGGAGTGGACTTCAAATTCTACTAAGGAAATGGATTACTGGATTACTGTAGGTGATACGCCTAAGACAATCATGGCTTCATATACAAATGCAACAGGACATGTACCTATGTTTCCAGAGGATTTAATGGGACTTTGGCAGTGTAAACTTCGTTATCGCAGTCAAGATGAAGTACTTACAGTTGCGCGTCAGTATCAGAAGGAGGGCATCAAAATTGACCAGATTGTAATTGATTTCTTCCACTGGACAGTGCAGGGAGACTGGAAGTTCGATGAAAAGTATTGGCCGGACCCTAAGGCAATGGTTGATGAACTCCATGCTATGGGTATTAAGGTAATCGTTTCAGTATGGCCATCTGTAGATCGCAAGAGTGAAAACTTTGGCCCTATGATGGAAAGAGGGCTTTTGATTAAGACTGAGCGAGGGGCTATGCAAACCTATGATTATCAAGGTGACTGTGTTGAGATAGACCCATTTAATCCTGAGACAAGAGCTTATGTATGGAATGTATGTAAGAAGAATTATTATGATTATGGTATTGATGCCTTTTGGCTTGATAACTCAGAACCAGATTATGGTGTTTATGATTTTGAAAACTATCGTTATTATATAGGACCAGCACTTCAAGTAAGTAATATGTATCCTCAAATGTATAGTCGTATTTTCTATGATGAAATGAGCAAAATAGGGGATGGCACAGTTGTCAATCTGCTTCGCTGTGCATGGGCTGGAAGTCAAAAATATGGCAATGTCATTTGGTCTGGGGATGTGCCAAGTACATTTGAAGCTTTGCAAGACCAATTGCAGTGTGGCCTTAATATGGGGCTTGCAGGGATTCCTTGGTGGACAACTGACATCGGTGGTTTTATGACTGATGATGTAAATGATCCTGATTTTAAGCAGCTACTGATTCGTTGGTATCAATTTGCAGTATATTCTGCCGTAATGCGTATGCATGGGGACCGTGGACCTTACAATATACCACCACTTGATGATAGAGATTTTGGAGGCGGCTACTTACATACAGGTCAGCCCAATGAACTCTGGAGTTATGGAGAAGATAATTATCACATTATGAAAAAGTATTATGACATCCGCATTGCAATGCATGATTATATTAAGGCGTTATATCAGGAAGCACATGAAAATGGCTCTCCGCTTATTCGTACAATGTTTTATGAATTCCCTGAGGATAAAAAATGCTGGGAAGTAAGTGATCAGTATATGTTTGGGAGTGAGTATTTGGTAGCACCTATACTTCATCTTAATGAATTTGAACGTGATGTATATCTTCCAGCTGGTAAGTGGATGCTGACCTCAGATAACACAGTATTTGAAGGAGAACAGGTAATACATGTTGAGGCACCTATTGATTATATGCCTGTATTAAAAAAATGCTAATTTGAATATAGACCTTTTAACAAGAAAAAGAGAGGATTAGGGCAGATTAATTCATACTAGACATTCAGAAATTGCTCATAGTATGACCGATGGCATAAAAGCCTTGACTTAAAGTGAACTCCAAGATGTAGTATATAAAATGTCAATGAAGTAGATATATTAAAAATGATATTAAATAAGGAGGGCATTAATATGGGAACAGGTTATATTGCCAAGTTAAGCGAAAAGGTAAGTAGAGAGCAGGTGTCTTATAAAAATCGTTATGGCTTAACAATTGCTGGAGATTTATATACTTCAAAAGAGATTGATAAGGCGCATAAACATCCTGCGATTATTGTGGGTGCACCATATGGCGGTGTTAAGGAGCAAGGGCCATGTGTTTATGCCAATGAATTAGCACAAAGAGGATTTGTTGTACTAACTTTTGATCAAAGCTTCATGGGAGAATCTAATGGGGAGCCAAGACATGTATCGTCTCCTGATATTTTCTCTGAAAACTTTAGTGCAGCTGTTGATTATCTCGGGTTACAAAAATTTGTGGATAGAGGAAAAATAGGTGTGATTGGCATCTGTGGTTCGGGCGGATTTTCATTAAGTGCAGCACAGGTTGATACTAGAATCAAAGCTGTTGCAACTTGCAGTATGTATGACATGAGTGCTGCCGTAAGGGATTCTATGGATAAAGAAGCACGTCAGGCTGCCAAAGAAAAAATGTCTTTACAAAGATGGGTTGATGCTGAAAATGGCTATCCAGAATATATCCCATACTTCCCAGAAACACCATTAGAAAGCGTGCCAGAAGAATTAGATCCAATTACTGCTGAATGGTTCCGCTTTTATGCAGTTAAAAGAGGCCATCATCCAAATGCCAGAGGCGGATTTACAACAACAAGTGATATGGCGTTATTAAATTATAGTTTATTAAGTCATATTGATGAAATTTCGCCACGTCCAATCTTATTTGTAGTGGGGGATAGAGCACATTCTAAGTTCTTCAGTGAAGATGCCTATGCTGTAGCAAATGAGCCAAAGGAACTCTATGTGGTGGATGATGCAGAGCATATTGACTTATATGATAAGACGGATAGAATTCCTTTTGATAAATTAGAATCTTTCTTTAAAGGCGCATTTAACCAAGTATAAGCAGTCAAGTGTTGAGGAAAGAAGAGGATATTAAAATATCACGGAGGTATATATTATGGAATTTGTAACATTAAATAATGGTGTAAAGATGCCAAAAGAAGGATTCGGTGTATTTCAGGTGCCAGATCCATTACAGTGTGAGCAGGCAGTATTAGATGCGATTTCTGTAGGATATCGATTGATTGATACGGCAGCAGCCTATATGAATGAAGCAGCAGTTGGTACAGCTTTGAAAAAAGCAATGATGTCTGGTGTGACACGAGAGGAACTTTTCATTACGACAAAGCTCTGGGTACAGGATGCAAGTTATGAAGGGGCAAAGGTAGCAATTGAAACGTCGCTTTCTAAGCTTCAGTTAGAATATATTGATTTATATCTGATACATCAACCTATGGGAGATTACTATGGGGCTTATCGTGCTATGGAAGAAGCATACAAAGCTGGTAAGATTAAAGCTATAGGAGTATGTAATTTCTATCCACATGTTCTAGCAGATTTTTGTGAAACAGTGGAAGTAACCCCAGCAGTAAATCAAGTAGAACTGCATCCTTTCTTCCAGCAGGCAGAGGCAATTTCATTAATGAATGCGTATAAAGTTGTACCTGAAGCATGGGGACCATTTGCAGAAGGGAAATATGGTATTTTTACAAATCCAGAGCTTGTTGCTATTGGTGAAAAATATGGCAAGAGTGCAGCACAGGTAGCACTTCGCTGGAATGTACAACGCGGCGTTGTTGTGATTCCAAAATCTGTTCACAAAGAACGTATGGCAGAAAATATTGCTATTTGGGATTTTGAATTGACTCAAGATGAAATGGAGAAAATTGCAAAACTTGATATGGGCCATAGTGAAATTGTAGACCATAGTAATCCCGAGTTTATAAAAGCATTACACGGCATGCGAATTCATGATTAAAAGTGAACTGTGATATAGGAGATATAAGGTATATATAGATTTCACATTTATAAATTTTAGTTATTCATAGTTTTTAGCAATGTGAA
>DYCF01000054.1 GCA_019418225.1 Clostridiales bacterium
TCTATTTCTAGACTAGTAAAATACTATGGAAAAGTTAATTGTCTACAGCCTGAAGTGCGTAAAAGATAATATTTTACACACTTTGTTTATTTCTACAAGTATCAAAATAACATATATTAAATTGCTTATTGCAAAAAACAAATAAGTATAATATTTAAAGTGGATTTTTTTCAGGCAGATTGCCTATATAGAATAAGATAAATATATGTAATAAATTTTTTTAAAAAAGGTATTGACTTAGGTCAAAATATATAATATACTAAGTGAGCAGTAGCGGTTGAGCAAGTATCGTGCCCGAGTGGCGGAACTGGCAGACGCACAGGACTTAAAATCCTGCGAGCTAACCCTCGTACCGGTTCGATTCCGGTCTCGGGCATATTTATTCAGCCTGCTGCATAAATAATTTAATAAGCAGAGATGGTCGAGTTGGTTTAAGGCACCGGTCTTGAAAACCGGCGAGGGTAACACCTCCCTGGGTTCGAATCCCAGTCTCTGCGTTAGATAAGGAAGAGGTCATTCGTTTGAATGACCTCTTTTTTGCGTTAGCATAGAGAAACCAACTAAAACCTTGAAATATATATGTACGTAAATTGCTTTCTCTCAATGATTTCACATTACTAAAAGTTATGAATAACTAAAATTTATAAATGTGAAATCTACAATAAATATGTAATTTAAATATTCCATTAATTTGTATTTGTTTTGAATAGGTAGTGCTATAATAAATGAGACGAATATTAATAATAGGGACTAAAAATAGGGTGGTGTTGAAATGGTTAGAGTCTTGTATGAGTGGAAGAACAATGTAAGGAAGCTCTGTGCAGTGATGTTAGTTGGCATAATGTGTGTAGCACCAGTTATGGCACAGGAACAGGTAAGTAATGATTATCCTAGCGCATGGGCTATGGAAGCGGTCATGGAGGGACAGAATTATGGCATATATCCTTTGACTTGGCATGAGAATTTTAAGGCTAAGATTACTAAGGCGCAGATTGCTACGTTGAAAAAGGGAATTAGTGAGAAGATACAGAGCATAAGTGGGGTAAAATTAAAAGAAAATGCTATAGATGAACAGGTTAAGGGTAATACAAGAGGAGAAGTTTTAAGAGGGTTATTTTTAGTACTTAAGAATTATGAGTACCCAGTAGACTTAGGATTAGATGAAATAGATGCTATAGAATTTATGCAAAAAAACAATATTTTATCCGGAAATACTAAGGATTTTAAATTAAATAGGGTATGTACTATAGAAGAAGCTATTGTATTTGGCACACGTATTACAGATTGGGTATATAATCAATTGGATGCAGGGAGCAAAGGTTACTTTTGGAAAGTAGAAGGCGGAAAAAATGATGTATATCTATTTGGTTCTATCCATGCAGCGGATGCTAGATTGTATCCTTTTGCTCAAGAGATATTAGAGGCCTATGATACGGCTGATGTGATTGGATTTGAAATTGATACATCAGATGAAGCAGATTATAATAAATTTGCTAATTTAGCACTTTATGATGATGGTTCTTCATTAAAGGATCATGTTTCAGAGGAAACATATGATTTATTGTTATCATGCAAAGAAGCGATAGGCTTAACAGAAACACAGCTTAATAAATTTAAGGTCTGGTATTTGAGTAATTATGTATCTACTTTAAGTTTAAGTGATATAAGAGAAGTTGAAGAGTCGCAAGAAGCTGTAGAGTATGGCATTGATAATTATTTCTTTTATAAGGCGTATTATGATGATAAGGAGATTTATCCGTTAGAGAGCTATGAGATACAGGCAAAAATGTTTGATAGTTTTTCTGATGAATTGCAGGAATACTTACTGTTAGGAAATTTATATAATTTGTTATATAGTGAGGATTCAAGTGAAGCTTTAAGTGAAGAAGAGATTAAAGCAATGAATGATCAATGGTTAACGTTAATGAAGGCTGGAGATATTGAAGGATTTAAGGTATATTATGATACAAGTAATGTTGATTTAGGAAATGAAGTGTTAACTAAGGAATACATAGATAAATTACTCACAAATCGTGATGCAAAGATGGCAGAAAAAATTGAGGGGTGCTTAAATAATGAGACTGGAAACACATATTTTATAATAGTGGGGGCAGCGCATTACATTAGTGCACGAGATAATAGTGTAATTGATCAATTAAAAGCAAAGGGATATACTGTAACACAAATTAAATAGTGGTCTTTGTTTTGAGATAAAGACAAGTAGTGATATAATAAAGAAAGAGTCTGGAAGAATATAAATAGACTTAAAGTAAGAGATTAAAAAGCTAAGATAGTGGAGGGAGCCTGTGAGGCAGGCTGAGAGGAAGTTGACAGCTTCGACCTATGACCTGATTTGGATAATGCCAACGTAGGGAACATTATGAAATTAAAGGGGTAATTTTATCCTAAAATAGTTTTACTATTTTTTAATAGAGTAATAGTTACGTGGTTAAATAAATGAGGAAATAAGGAGCTGTTGTACTAACTTAGTATAAAGCTCCTTTTTCTATATAAAAATTTCTATATAAGAATTTCTATACAAAAGTTTTTTGTGCAAAAGTGTAATTTTAAATTACGGGCCAAACGTCTTTATATTTAAAATACAAATAAATGTTATATAATTAACTGTATTATTTAATCAGAGAGGCACTTTGCAAAAAAATTATTGGCACATGAATAGATTAAGTTTGAAGTGGCAATTAATTTACATTGAATATGAAGTAAACGTTAATGGATATTAGGAAAGGGAGATTAAAATAATGGAATTAAACAGTATTGTTAGAAATATACGTGAAAATGGCGCTTTGGTGCATTGCATTACAAATTATGTAACGGTCAATGATTGTGCCAATATTGTATTAGCCAGTGGTGGCTCCCCTATTATGGCGGATGATGTTTTGGAGGTTGAAGATATTACAAGTATGTGTCACGCATTGGTAATTAATATTGGGACCTTAAATATAAGGACGATAGATTCTATGATTAGAGCAGGACGCAGAGCGAATCATCTAGGTCATCCGGTTATTTTAGATCCAGTAGGAATAGGTGCTTCGGAGCTTAGAATGCAGACGGTTCTTCAACTTTTACAGGAAGTAAAAGTTTCTGTTATTCGAGGCAATATATCTGAGATTAAAGCAATCTATGAAGGCTCAGGTGTAACACAAGGTGTGGATGCAGTAGGGGAAGATAAAATAAATGAAGAAAATCTAGACCAGGCCATTATGTTAGCAAAGAGTTTAAGTAGAAGATTAAATGCAGTCATTGCAATTACGGGCATGATTGATATAGTTGCACAAGGCGATATGGCATATGTTATTCGTAATGGGCATAGTATGATGTCTAGGATTACTGGAACAGGATGTATGTTAACAAGTGTTATTGGAAGTTACTGTGGTGCAAATCAAGATAACATATTAGAAGCAACAGCTGCTGCAGTAAGTGCAATGGGGCTTTGCGGTGAACTTGCTTATAATAAAGTTCAAGTAAATGGTGAAGGGACTGGAAGCTTTAAGGTATACTTAATGGATTACATGAGCCTAATAGATGGAGAGATTTTAGCTAAAGGCGCAAGAATACAGCTGCGCTAAGTCTTACAAAGGGTATCTGGTAAAATCAATAACGCATAAAGAACTAAGGAAGAGGGTAATGAAGATGGAAAATAAATTAAATATAGACCAGGCGGCTATGTGTTTATATGCTGTAACAGATAGAAGTTGGTTAAATGGTAAAGCATTAGAGGAACAGGTTGAAGCAGCATTAAAAGGTGGCATTACTTGCTTGCAACTTAGAGAAAAGGATTTAGATGAAGAGGCGTTTATTGAAGAAGCTAAGAAAATTAAAAAACTAACAGATGCTTATAAGGTACCTTTTATTATTAATGATAATGTAAATGTTGCTTTGGCGGTAGATGCAGATGGCGTACATGTGGGGCAAAAGGATATGGCAGCACAAGACGTAAGGACAAAACTTGGCCCAGATAAGATATTGGGTGTATCAGCACAAACAGTAGAACAGGCCATAAGTGCACAAGAAGCGGGGGCGGATTATATTGGTGTTGGTGCAATGTTTACGACTTCTACTAAAAAGGATGCTAATGCAACTTCACGTGAGACACTTAAAGAAATTCGCAAAAATGTACATATTCCAATTGTAGCAATTGGTGGTATTAATAAAGAAAATCTCATGGAGTTAGCAGGCTATGGTGCGGATGGCATTGCCGTAGTATCAGCTATCTTCGCACAAGAAAATATTGAGGAGGCTACTAGAGTACTGAAGGAATTGAGTAAAGAGATGGTAAAAGTTAAGGAGAGTGAAAAATGCTAAAAGTGAATAGGCCTGAAATAAAGGGCATTATTTTTGATATGGATGGGACATTACTGGATTCTATGCCAACTTGGCGTGGCATTGGCGGAACTTTATTAAAGAATAATGGGATTCAGCCACCAGAAGATATTAATGATCGTTTAAAGGAATTAAGCTTTATAGATACAGCACATTATTTTAGAAGTGATTTAGGTTTACAAATGTCCGTAGAGGATATTGTAGCTGGCATTAATGATTTGATGCGCCGGGCTTATGCTGAGACGGTACCTTTAAAGAAAGGGACAAAGGAAGTCTTGGAACGCTTAAGAAATAAGGGCTATAAAATGAGCATTGCTACAGCGACAGATAGAGAATTGGCGTTAATAGGGCTTAAGAGACTAGGCATTTTAGATTATTTTGAAGTGGTAGTTAGTTGTGGGGATATTGGACACTGGAAAGATGAACCGGCTATTTATAAAGAAGCTACTAAGATGATGGGCTTAAATGAAGATGAAGTGGTCATTGTAGAAGATGCGGGATATTGTGTAAAAACAGCTAAAGAAGCAGGCTTTAAAGTGTTAGGTATTTATGATTCAGAAGCAGAGTTAGAGGCTGAGATGATTAAAGAATTATGTGATTATTATATGCTAGAGATTACTGAGATGGAGGAATGGCTATGAGAAAGGTTGTGACAATAGCAGGTTCAGATTGCAGTGGTGGTGCGGGTATTCAGGCAGATATTAAGACAATCACTGCTCATAAGATGTATGCCATGAGTGCGATTACAGCATTAACAGCTCAAAATACAACAGGTGTGTATGGTGTACAAGAGGTAACACCGGATTTTGTAGGGCAGCAGATAGATTGTATTGTAAATGATATTAGACCTGATGCTGTAAAAATAGGGATGATTTCTTCTAAGGAGATTATGGAAGTAATTGCAGCAAAGATTGAGGAATATAAGCTTGAAAATATTGTGTTAGACCCAGTTATGATTTCTACGAGTGGGAGCAAGTTAATGAGTGATGATGCCATTGAAACGCTTTGTAAAAAGGTGATGCCCAAAGCAACGCTTATTACACCGAACTTACATGAGGCAGCGTGTTTAGCTGGATTTGAAATACATACAAAAGATGATATGGTAACAGCCGCTCAGAAGATAGAAACTTTCTTTAAGGGGGATATTCTAATTAAAGGAGGACATTTAGAGGAGACCGCTGATGACTTACTTTATATAAAAGGCGAATGCATTTGGTTAGAAGGTAAGAAAATAAATAATCCTAATACACATGGTACTGGGTGTACGCTTTCGTCTGCTATTGCATGTAACTTAGCTGAGGGGCATAGCATGAAGGTAAGTGTAGAGAATGCTAAGGCTTATGTAACAGGTGCCATTACAGCAAATCTAGATTTAGGAAAAGGTAGTGGCCCATTAAATCATTGCTATAGCATGGCGTAGAAAGTGTGACTTTAGTCACTCTATTTTGTACATAATGTAAAGTCGTAAGGAGAGAATTTTAGCAGTTTTAATGTAAAAGTTTAAGATGATATTGAAATAGGGACAAATTAGTGCAAAATAGTGGGGTAGGATTGTTTTACATGGACAGTCAAAAGTCCATATAAATATACAAAGGTAGTCATAGTTTATGAGCGCAAGTAATAAATTAATATATAGGTACAATCAAAATTGTACTAGGGGGAAAAATAGTTATTGTATGTGAAAATTACGTTAGAGGAGATGAAAATATAGTGTATTGCAGAAGTCGATAATAAAATAGGCTTAGTTAGGGGGAAATAAAATGAGAGAACAAAATCTTGGTCCAATTAATGAAGGGTATGAAGCAAATAAGGTATATGAATATTTTTTGGGGGCTACGCCAGATCTTAACTTTGCTAATAATGTGGTGATTGGCTTAAGTAATCCAATTAATTCAGGGGTTAATCTATGTTTGGATGCGGCAATAATATGTAATCTATCAAAAGAGTTATGTCGTATAGAAATATGTAATGCTTACCGTACTTTGGATAACTTAGAAAAGGTAGAACGTATTTCAATGGCAAATCTCAATTGTAATCCTTGTGGTGTACCTAAAGGTGGAATATTCTTTGGGATGAATCAGAAGCCTCCTAAGGAAACAAGTTGGTGTACAACAACTGTAAAAGAGTATGAGACTTTGAGCATAAAGGAAGATGGCATAATAATTGTGGCACCGGGAACAAGCCACTATTATGTAATTACATCATTAGTAGGACTTAAGAAACCAACAATTAATATGAGTTTTAAATGGTGGGAAGAAAAAATAGAGTAAGTTTTAAAATAAACGGTAATTCACTTGTGTTAGGGGTGAATTACCATTTATTTTTTAGAGATTTAGTCTTGGTCTTCTGTGTTTGAGGATGAGGGAGCTGTAGATGGATAAATGATGTGGCCTACGATAGGAACTTTTTGTGCCATTTCAATAAGATTATTACTATGATAAATGGTAAACTGAGTAGAGTAGTCATGACCTGGGATAAGAGAGAAATGTGTGCCGGTAGCCCATGCACCGCTATTTGAGATATCAAAGACAATGCCATTAGCAGAAACATAAGCAGGTGAACCATTTTGTCCATTATAGTAAGTTTCTAATTCGTAAAGAGTGAACACGCGAGGCGGGATAGTCAAGGTAGGGCCTAGTATTTGAGCTATAGCTTTAGTATCATCTAAATAGGCCCCCATTTCATCAAGATTATTAAGTGAAAAGGGAGAATGCATATAATTACACTTAGGAAACATGGATAGGATCCTTTCTAAAAGTTAAACTCTATATAGTTTATTAAAAGAAGGGAAAATGTATGAGAGGACCATGTGAAATATATATGTTACATGATATAATTGTATAAAATTCTGTCAATTGGGCGGTGTTAGCATGGGAGTTGAGTAAGTACAGGGATTAAAAGAACGTTTAAATGAAAATATAAGTAGGGTTATCGTAACCGGTAGCAAAACCTATAAAAATAACGCGATTATTTTTGCTTAAATTCATCCAATGTATTACACATTATATACAAGTTAGGGGAATAGTAATATATATGTATAAATGCTTTGGAGGCAAATATGAAACTCTGTTCTAAGTGTAATTTTAATAACCAAGATCCAGCTAGATATTGTCAGCATTGTGGAGCCTTATTAGAAACCAAACGTAGTTTAATGGATAGAATAAGGAACAGGAAGTTTAGAAGTGAAGATAAAAATGTTTCTGCTATACCAGTGACAGGTTTAGAATTCGTTAAGAATCAAGATAGAAATACTCGCTCCAAAGTTACCCAAGGCCACTCCTTAGAAGATGGTAGCTGGTTCTGCCCTTACTGCGGTCAGAAAAATAAGGTTTATCAATTTACATGTAGTAGTTGTTTAGAAGAGAGGCCATAAAATAGGGTGTTGCGAAGCTGGTTAAAGAGTTTCGTAACACCCTATTTATATTTTGAGGATTGGTATAATAATTTTGTTTGAATATTCTTTTAAATGTATTAAAATAAGAGTCATAAGTAATGGACAAAAACTAAAAAGGAGCAGTTTAAAATGAAAATATTCCTTATGGTTCACCAGCAGTATCTTTAAGTAATGCAGTACAAGGCACTGCTTATGGTGTGAATAGATATAGTGGGCCTAAACAACCGATTTTTATTAGAAATATGCATAGGTATAGATTTGAATTCTATGTACTAGATTGTTTCTTAGACTTAGATGGTAGAGCCAAAAAAAGTGATTTACTGAAAGCTATGAAAGGGCATATTATTCAAAAGGGCGATATTACTGGTAAATATAAGCGATGAATGGGCTGAATAAATGAATGTGAGGCGTGTAGCCATTAGGAGGAAGTAGATGCAGGTAAATGGGATAGAATATAGTGTTGAAAAACTATTAGGCAAAGGAAAGGGTGGGTACTCTTATCTTGTGTCAGATGGCATAAAGCAATATGTATTAAAGCAGATTCATCATGAACCATGTGACTATTATCAATTTGGCAATAAGATTGAGGCTGAGATTAATGATTATAAGAGACTGAAATCTATAGGCATAAAGATGCCTAAAATGTTAGCGGTAGATATTGAAAATGAACGTATTTTAAAGGAATACATAGAGGGAGATACCATATATGATTTAGTGCTTCAGGATAAAATGAAAGAAATATATATTAAGGAAGTACGTGCTATGTGTGCATTACTTTATCTAGCTCATACTAATATTGATTACTTCCCTACGAATTTTATAGTACAGGATGAAGAGTTATTTTATATTGACTTTGAATGTAATGATTATATGGAAGAATGGAATTTTGAAAACTGGGGTATTAAATATTGGTCAAAAACACCCGAGTTTTTAAAATACGTAGAAGAACATAGGTATGGAGAAAATAACTAAAAAATTGCAATATACATGTAGGTAAATTGATTTCCCCCAATGATTTCACATGACTAAAAACTATGAATAACTAAATTTTATAAGTGTGAAATCTATATAAAGCTTGAAAGGGCTAGAAAAAGTCTAGAGAATATATGATTATCGAAAATTTTATGGGTGAAGAGGAGGAGCAAGTATGAAGCTTGAAAGATGCAAAAAAGAAGCTTTTGTTGTTATTGGAAAGGAAGGATCTACAAAAGAAGGTGAGGGATTTATTCAAAAACTGTGGGATGATGCCAATACAAATTTTAATGAAGTGGCTCATTTGGCAAAAAGGGATAATAGCGGCAATATTTTAGGTATATGGGGGGCAATGTCTGATTTTTCACGTTCGTTTAATCCGTGGGAAAATGACTTTAGCGAAGGATTGTATCTTGCAGGAGTTGAATGCAATGATAATACAGAGGCACCAAAAGGCTGGTCAAAGTGGGTTATACCTGGATATGAATATTTATATGTTGAAAATGAAGGGAGGAACACTTTTCCTAATGTGATTAAGTATTTACAAGAGAATGATATTCCACTTGTAGGAGCAGTACATGATTTTAATTGTCCACAAACAGGAAAAGGATATATGTTCTTCCCTATACGAAGATTGTGAGCCTATACGAAGATTGTGAGCCTATACGAAATTAAATGTTTTGGTAGATTTAGTCTGAAATTATTCAGATCTTTCTTCTAATGCTTGTTGTCTTTTTTTGCATAGTAGGCTAAGAAGCTGTAACAAAGTAAAGGTGACAATAAAAGTAGAAATAGCGGAAATAGAGGTACTAATAGTAGGGTTGCTCCAGCCATACTTAATACCTTGGATGAGATTAAAGACACCTACAAAAATACCAGCAATAAGACTTGTTATAAAATTTGTTTTGGCATTAGGTTTTAGTCTGCGATCCCATATACCATTACGTATACAAGCAAATAGTATGTAAAAAGAAAGCAGTAAAAGGATAATTGCTTCACCAGCTATTTGAAGTGGACTATCTAAGCCTATTAGTATTTGTATAAATATAGAAGCGAAGAGTGCCCAGAAGGCAAACCACATTCCATAGTGTTCAATTTTTAAAAGATGTTGTTCTTGCATTTCATCTAAATTATTTTTCTTCATCATTATCATCCTCCCAAAAAAGTTCATCTAAACTCTTATTTAATGCTCTACATATTGCACGACAAAGTTTAATAGTGGGGTTATAATCACCCTTCTCAATAGCATTCATTGTTTGACGAGAAACCCCAACAGTTTCAGCCAAGTCTTTTTGTGATAAATCTAATGCTGCACGAGCAGCTTTTATTTTAAGATTCTTAGGCATGGTGAATATCCTCCTTTGAGGTTATAGTAAACTATAAAAGAATAAATGTCAAATATAATTTACATTTTGTCGTGTGGATTTAATGGGACTATAAAATTTTTTAAAAATCAAAAAACTCTGCGAGGCATTGATTTAGGATTTTAAAACCTTCATGCATTTCATCAATGGTACAGGTTGCAAAGCTTAGACGAATGTAATCATCTTTTTCATGATCTAGGTGAGAGAAGAACATGGAAGATGGCAGGATAAGTAATCCTTTGTTATAGCATGCATGATAAAGCTTTTCTGATGAAATATGTGGAGGCAAGTGAATCCAGAAACATAATCCGCCTTCGGGTTTTTCAAATGTAATATCATATTTTTGAAGTTCTTCTAGGGCAGCAAGCATGTATTCATAGCGGCCGCGGTAGATTTCCTTCATGTAGTGAATATGCTCATCCCATTTATTATTGATGAAGTAAAGTTCTAGGGCACGTTGGATGAGGCCTGAAGCAGAAATATCAGTGGTTTGTTTGGTTTTGGTGAAGGCTTCAAGTAAAGCTTCAGGCATAATCATGAAGCCCATTCTAAGACCTGGCATGAGGAGTTTGGAGAAACTCTTGAGATAGATGACGCGGTCTTCTGTATCTAGGGATTTAAGGGTTAGTGGCATTTCGTGTCCATAAGAAAGTTCTAGCATAGAGTCTTCTTCTAGGATGAAGAAATCATATTGTTTGGCTAGATAAAGTAAACGATCCATTGTTTCCGGGCTATAGCAACGGGTTGTTGGATTTTGATAATTTGGCATGACATAGACTAACTTTGGTTTGCAGATACGCACCTTTTTTTCAAGTTCAATTAAGTTAATGCCTTCATTATTAAGATGAACAGGTACAATGCGACAACCCCTTGAGCGGAATACTTCTACGGCGCCATTGTAGGTTGGATTTTCTGTAATAACAGTATCCCCAGCGTGAAGTAAACTTTTAGCAATGATATCAATACCTTGTTGGGCACCAGAAACAATTTGAATTAGGTTAGCATTTGTATGGAGACCATAGGTAGTATTTAGAAATTCTGTGAGTGTTTCACGCAGCGGCATAAAGCCGTTAACTTCCTGGTAACCAAAGGCAAATCCTTTATCACGATCGATGGCCTCTACAATATATTCCTTAAATGTTTCTGTTGGAAAAATGCCAGGATGCGGTGAGGCACTAGCGAAGTTAATGAAGTTATGGGCATCATCAGGGGGTGCAAACATAGATTTTTGCTTGGCCATTTTTTTAGAAACGTAGAAACCACTACCTTGTTTGGAGGTAATGTACCCAGAAGCTTCTAGTTGTTTGTAAGCATTAATAACTGTAATATTATTCACACCAAGCTCCTTGGCGAAGCGGCGAATAGGTGGTAATTTGCTGCCATACTCAAGTTCTTGGTTGATAATGAGATTCTTAAGATAGTGGAAAAGCTGTGAATACAAGGGCTCAGTACTTTTGGAATCAAATTGTAACGGTACAATGGGCATGTTAAGAAAAACCTCCTTTTTTTATATTGACTGAATGTTATTCTTATGCAAGAATACAAATATTAACTTGCAAGGAATATAGAAATTGTTTCGATACAAAATTTTATTCGTATAATTAATCATTATTGTAGACTTTAGAATTACAAATGTAAAGTAGATTGAAATTTATTTTGAAAATATTCAAGCAAATGGAGACTTAGGGAGGTTCACATGAAAAGAGCGGCAATTATTAATGACTTATCAGGCATCGGTAGATGTTCCTTAAATGTGGCCATTGCCATATTAGCAACTTTAGAAGTGCAAACATGTCCGTTACCTACAGCAGTACTTTCAGCACAAACTGGTTTTGAAGGATTTTCTTTTTTGGATTTTACACCGCATATGAAAGAGTATTACACACATTGGGAAAAGTTAAATCACGAGTTTGATGCTATTTATTCGGGCTTTTTAGGGTCTAAGGAACAAGTAGAAATTTTATTAGACCTTGTACCAAGATTTAAGAAGGCACATACTTTAGTACTTATTGACCCTGTTATGGGGGATAATGGCAAGCTTTACCCAGTTTATGAAAACACATATCCAGAGGATATGAAACGTTTAGTAGCTTTAGCAGATGTTATTACGCCAAATATTACAGAGCTTAAGTTATTAATGGGGATTGATTTAAATCAGCAAATGACAAGAGAAGACCTAAGATTATATACAACAGATCAAATAAAATCACAGAAGCTAAAGGCACTAGGACCTAAGAAAATTATTATAACAGGCCTTATAGAAGAGGATGTGATGTATAACATAGGTATCGATGTAGAGAAAAATGAATGGTATGAAGTGAAAGTAGCTTATAATCATCGCTCTTATAGTGGAACAGGAGATATTTTTGCATCTATCTTATGTGGCTGTTTAACAAGAGGAGCAGACTTAAAGGCGAGTATAAAACTTGCCACTGAATTTATTAGCAAGGCGATTGCATATACTGAGCAGCAACCTAATTGGGATACGCGAGATGGTATTATGTATGAAGCTTTTTTAAAGGAGTTGAGAATCAATGAGACAATCTAATAAAACGAGACTATTAGTATTAACGGGACTACTTGCAGCACTTACCTTTATTGGTACACGAATCAGTATTCCTTTAGGTATTAATAACCGAATTGTTCATTTAGGTGATGCAGTTGTTTATTTAAGTGCTTGTCTATTGCCTATGCCATATGCTATGGCAAGTAGTGCTATAGGAGCAGGGCTTTCTGACTTTATGACACCAGGGTGTATGATATGGGTTATTCCAACGATGGTAATTAAACCATTACTAGTCACATTCTTTACTTCTAAACAGCACAAAATGATGTGTAAACGTAACATTATCGCTATCTTTTTAGCAGGAATTACAGGGCTTGTGGCTTATGCAATTGTTGAAGGTTTTATTTATGGAAGCTTTTTAACTGCGCTATTAGGTATACCAGCAGATGCACTTCAACCTATTGGTAGCGGCATACTTTTTGTTGGCTTAGCAGTTGCCTTCGATAAGATGAAGTTAAAGAATCGCTTGAACTTAAACAAAGACTTGAATGAAAGTAGGAAGTTAAAGGAGGAGCTTGTATGATTAAGAAAATGACGATACTTTATGAAGTACATGATGGGTTATATGTAAACTTAACAAATAAATGTCCATGTCGCTGCACATTCTGTCTTAGAGAAGAAGGAGATGGAGCATATGGTTCAGAAAGCTTATGGTTAGAGCATGACCCATCCTTAGAAGAAATCATTGCAGAGTTTGAAAAACGTAATTTAGATGACTATAGTCAAGTTGTATTTTGTGGTTACGGGGAGCCTCTTACAAGAATTGAAACGGTAGTAGAAGTTTGTAAATACATTCGCTCAAAGAGTAATATTAAAATCAGAGTAAATAGTAATGGTTTAGCGAACCTTATTCACAATAAACCCGTAGCGCATATGCTTAAGGGTTATATCGATTCAATCTCTATTAGTTTAAATGCACCTACAGCAGAAGAATATAATGCGGTGGTAAGACCACGTTTTGGGATTGGTTCATTTGATGCAATGCTTAAATTTGCTAAAGATGTGAAACAATATGTACCTGAAGTAACTTTAACGGTAGTAGATAGCATCGGACCAGAAGCTATTGAGGCATGTAGAAAAATTGCAGAAGGCATTGGGGTAAATTATAGAGTACGTGAATTTATCTAGCTTTGACTTTTAATAAATTAAGTGATATAATCTGAAAATAATAAAAAGTAGCAGACAATGAAGTCCAGTAAATACTCGATGAACTTGTCTGCTTTTTATTTTTAAGGAGGGGAGAATATGGGGGCTACTTATGAAGGGATAATGAGTTATTTAAGGGAGTTGAATTTTGTATCTATTGTCTTAAGGCTAACATTGGCCACTATATGTGCGGGTGTTATTGGGATTGAACGTGGGCGAAAGAGAAGGCCAGCAGGGTTTAGAACCCATATTTTAGTTTGTATGGGGGCGGCTCTTGTTATGATTACGAATCAGTATATGGTAGATGTCTTAGGCATGGATACGGACCCAAGTAGAATGGGCGCACAGGTTATTAGCGGTATAGGTTTTTTAGGTGCAGGGACCATTATTGTAGTTGGGCGAAATCAAGTAAAAGGGCTAACTACGGCAGCAGGTTTATGGGCCTGTGCATGTATGGGACTAGCTATAGGTATAGGATTTTATGAAGGTGCTATTATTGGTTGCGCATTTTTATTTGGCGTTATGACAGGTCTTCATAATATGGATAACTATGTACAAGCTAATTCTAAAGTTATGGAGATTTACGTAGAACTTGAGGATATGAGTACATTAACATCATTTTTGAGATATCTAAAAGAAAAAGGTGCCAAAGTATCTAATGTAGAGGTACAGAAAATTAAAAAAGGCGAGCGCCAACAAGTTGGCTCTATTATGACAGTGCGTTTACAGGAAAAATATAATCATGAAGAAGAATTAGTGGAGCTAAATAAAATAGAAGGTGTCCATTCAATAGAAGAAATTGCATAAATAAGCAGCCCTATACTATCTTGTAATAGAATACAAGAGTATAGGGCATTAATTATGTTGTGGCAGACATAATTGTTGGATAAGAAAGTTTCTCTCTCTAAAGCAGGATACATTTTTGTCCTATTAATAGGGTATGAGAATAGTGGACAAAATTATGCCAAAGTAGTACGAAATGTATAAATAAAAATTATGAAGTGCAGCACATAAAACCGAAGAATGGACATAGACTTAGGCATCTTAAACATAAATTTAGCATACAAACGAAGGAAAAGGCGTATTATACAAAGTAGCGAATACGTACCTCAAAGGGGAGGGGTTGGAGTGAGAGATTCAGAGCTTGCAACTTTTTGTAAGGAACTTGCCATTATGGTACGTGCTGGAATGACCTTAGAGGAGACCATTGAGTTTATGGAGCAAGACAGTGAGGAGGATTATACCCAGCAAGTTATTAAAAAGATTAAAGTAGGATTAAGGGATGGTAAGTCAATTGATAAGGCACTACAAAATACACAGGAATTTCCCGTGTATATACTTCGTATGATAAAGATTGGTCTTTTGGCAAATCGTTTAGGTGAAGTTTTGGAGGTTTTATCAAAGACTTATTTAAGAGAAGCTAGATTGAAGGAGAATTTAAAGCGTGCTTTGAACTATCCTGTTTATTTAGGAAGTGTGCTTTGTATAGTAATGATATTTCTAGTGATTAAAGTAATGCCTATTTTTGATGGGGTGTTTATAACCTGGACGGGTGAATTAGTTCAAGCGGCTAAGGGATTTATGAAGTTGGGAAAGTGGGTAGGATATTGTACAATTGGTATTTTTGTAGGAATGATTACCTTCATTATAGTAGGCGCTTTAATGATAAAAACTAAAAGAGGTCGGGAAATAGGAATACGTGTTTTAGGATGTACTAATATTTCAGAGCGAATAGATACTGCACGCTTTGCGCGGGTGATGGGAATCGTGTTAAAGGGCGGATTTAACTTAGAGGAGAGTTTGCAGAAGAGTTTATTAGTGGTTGAGAATAAAACAGTACAGCAACGCATAAAAAAATGTATTCAAATGGTAGCTGAAAGGAAAGCTTTTGAGAATGCGTTAGTAGAAAGTAAAATTTTTTCAAGGGTTACGACGCGGTTAGTTGTAAGCGGCTTTGCTAATGGTCAATTACAAGAGGTTATGAAGCAGGTAGGTGAAGAAAGTGAAAGAAATGTTCAATACGCTTTAGAAAATAAAGTGTGGACTATTGAAACGATTTCGATAGGTGTTACTTCAGTGATTATTGGGAGTGTTTTAGTAACAGTTATGTTATCACTCATGAGTATTATTATTGCCTTGATTTAATGGGATTAATTTAGGAGGAGTGCTTGTAGTCTTATGAGGATAAGATTAAGGGGAGATTACCATGAAAAAGTTAGCCAGCATAGGCACACTAATTTTGCTATTTATATTTTTAGGTAGTGCCACAATGCTTGTCATACTAGGAGTAACTGCTTATCAGGGTATTGCTAAATCCAGCCAAGAGCAGACTAATATACGGACCTCGATAAAGTATTTAGCAGATCATATACGTGAATTTGATTGTAAGGATGGAATAAGTATCAAAAATGTACAGGGAACGGATGTTTTAGTTTATACGGAAAAGATAGGGCAAGATACATATGAAACCTGGATTTATGGTTATAAGGGAAATTTGTGTGAGATTAGTAAGCGTAAGGTTGGGGACTTCAAGTTAAGAGAAGGAAATGTGATTGCACAGATAAATGTTTTAAGTATGGGTATAGTGGCATCTAATTTGATTAAGGTTAAAGTAAAAGATGAAGGCGGCTTGGAGCATACCTATGTCTTAGCGTTAAGAAGTAATGAGAAGGCGGTGCAATATGAAGATTAAGAAGAAAAACATATTGGGAAGACACAGTGCCTACTTAACAGAAAATATCATTATGTTATTTGTACTGCTAGTGATTGTGAGTGTAAGTTTAGTAAGTTTTATGAAGGTACAGAAGCTAGAAATAGAAGGACAGGAGCAGTTAATGGCAAATGTAACGGCGCAAAATCTTATAGAATATGGTAAAGCAACGCATATATGCTATAGCGGTATACTTATGAATCTTGGAGCGGAGCAGATAGGTGAAAAATATTATTTTTATTATGATAGTGATTGGAAACAGATAAAGGAAATTTGGCAGTGCACTTATATAGAAGAAGTTGTTGTCAAAGAAGAGCAGTTAGCAAGTGGCATACTTAAGAGGCTTCAAGTAAATGTTTATAAAAATCAGGTAGATGAAGGACATATCATTTATAGTTTATCGGCGAGGGCATATTAAGTAGGTTTAAATAGAGGTAGAAAGGAAAATGAAATGATGAAGGAAGATGACAGAGAGCCTTTAAGTATGGGAGGCGCATCTATTATTATCATATTTACTGCATTTGTGATGAGTGTCATTATAGTCTTCATGGTCTTATCAGCATATCAGGTCTATAAAACGAATCAAGAATATGTTGCACATACGCAGGCATACTATGTGGCAGATGGTGCAGCAACTATTAAGCGAGCCTTGATTGAGGAACGGTTATATAAACTTTATCATTCAAAGGCAGAATTAACATATGATACGTCGCATATTATAAGAGTCATAAAAGATATTAAAGGGATAGAAATTATTAATCAGGATGAAAAAACAGTATGCATCCAGTATGAGGAGCCGATTAATGTAGAAGAAACATTAGTCATACAATTAACGACGAAAGAAATGGCGGGTGGCTTAGATATAAGGCGTTTTACACAGATACAGAAGTGGGAGGTGGAATAGATAAACTTGTAAAGATTTTGACTTCATTTTAATACTATAAAGTAGGACTTATAAATTTATAATAGGGTGAGTCAAAGTGAAAGAGATGATGGCATATTTAAGAGATGTGAATACGATATCTATTATGCTAAGAATGATATTAGCTATGTTATTTGCAGGATTAATAGGTGTTGAACGTGGTAGAAAGAGAAGGCCCGCAGGGTTTAGAACGCATATATTAGTCTGCGTGGGTGCAACATTAATTATGATAACAAGTCAGTATATGGTAGATATTATGGGAATAGAAATGGATATTAGTAGAATGGGGGCACAAGTCGTTAGTGGTATAGGTTTTTTAGGTGTGGGTACAATTATTGTAGTAGGTAGAAATCAAGTCAAGGGGCTTACAACAGCAGCGGGATTGTGGGTTTGTGCATGCATGGGATTAGCAATAGGCATTGGATTTTATGAGGGTGCTGTTATTACCTGCATATTTGTAATGGGTATTATGAGCGGCTTACAAAGACTTGATAAATATGTACAAAGTCATTCTAAAGTTATTAATATTTATGTAGAAGTAGAAGATATGAATGCACTCACTAATTTACTGCGTTATTTAAAAAATGAAGAAGTGGTTGTTTCAGACCTAGAAGTTCAGCGTATCAGTAGCATAGAAGGTATGCAGGAGATGAGTGCAATGATGACACTGACTTTATGTCAGAGATGCCCTCATAAGGTAACGTTAGGTGAATTAGATAAACTAGAAGGCATTAAGTTTTTGGAAGAAATTTTTTAGAAGTGTTTAATCACCTATAAAAATAGGCTATCATATAAGAAATGAATTAGATGATGAAACAAAAAGATACTATTAAATTTTCAACAAGAGATATAAGGGTGCATGCATTTATTAGAAGAGATTGGTGGAAGGAATAGGAGCACATATACATGAAAATAACTTTACAAGATATCAATGGTTTAGCCAGCAGTAACCAAGTTTTTGAGCGTGGCTTAGATTATTATAAAGAAAAACGTGTAGGAGAAATACGAGTAGAGAATGGTTATGAAAACGTAGAAATCATGTCTTATGTTAATGGTTCTATGGGTTATTATCACACTAAGGTTGAAGTGAGTGAAAGAGGTATTGAGTGGTGTGAATGTGATTGTATTGCTAGTTTTCAATATGAAGGCGCATGCAAGCATGTCGTTGCTATGTTGCTAAAATATTATTATGAGGTGTTGCCAGGGCTTAAAACAGGGATAAAAGGGGAGCGTTATTCGCAAGGTGCATTAGCTTATTACGAAGACCAAATTATGAGAGAACAAGATTTGGAGATAGGTGATAATCCAGTTATCAAGGCAAAGCCCAAGTTAATAGAAGATGGTAGTGGTTCATTTGAACTGAGTTTAAGTGTAGGGGAAAAGAAATTTTATATTGTAAAAGATTTATATGAGTTTAGTGAAAACATGGTACAAGGTAATAATGTGAGCTATGGTAAAAAACTTGAATTTATTCACGATATTAGTGTCTTTGAAGAAGATTCTAGACCAATCGTAGAATATGTTATGGATAAAACTTATGAGTACTTAGATATATTAAGACAAGTTGGGATGTATCGTGGATTTAGTAAAGCAGATCGAAAGACTTTACCATTAGGCAGTAAGGCTTTTGATGAGTTCTTTGAAATTGTTAAAAACAAAATTATAGAAGTTAGTGTAAGAGGAGACACAAGAGATGTACTTTGTATTGAAGCGAATCCTGAAGTTAAACTAACAGTTAATCAAGAAGATGAACATTATGAAGTCATAAGTTCTTTAGTAGATTACATCCCATTTTCTTTTGCAAATCATAAATATATATTAGCTGGGGACAAGCTTTACTGTGTAGACAGAGCCTTTTCAAAGGATATTTTCCCACTTCTATGGTATATGTATGAAGCAAAACGCGTGCATGGCAAGACAAAATTAGAGTTTGACGAGACCTTGATGAAACGATTTATGCTTTCAAGTCTTGGAAAAATCGAAAAACATTTGCCGGTAGTAATGAGTGAAGAAATTAAAGAAGCTGTAGCACCAGAACATGTACTTATTAAAGTTTTTTTAGATATGTCAGATGAAGAGGACATTGAGGGGGATATTGAGTTCCACTATAAAACTTTTAGCTTTAATCCTTATGGCAGACTGAGTTATGAGGCTGCTGAAAAGCTTGAACATATTGCTAGAGATACAGTGAGAGAATCACGAATGAATAGTATCTTAAAAGCTTATAATTTCCGTACGCACAATGGAAAGATTTATTTAAAGGATGAAGAAGATATTTATAACTTTTTAAAAACAGGGCTGAATGACTTGATGGATTTAGGTGAGGTTCATGTAACAGATAAATTAAAAGGTATGAATATCGTAAAATCACCAGTAGGTGCTATTGGGCTGCGTATCCAAAATAACATGCTTCATGTAGCATTAGACCAAGTGAATATGCCAATAGAAGAAGTGCAATCGATATTAGAAGCTTATAAAATGAAAAGCAAATATTATCGTCTGAGAAGTGGTTCTTTCATTGATATGGGAGATAGAAGTATTGGAGACTTTGCAAATATCATAGAAGGATTAGGGATGAAAGCAACAGATCTTATAGATGGGGAGGCGACACTTCCCAAATATCGTGCACTTTATTTAGATCAGATTCTTAAGCAAAGTGAAGACATTGAAGTCGAGCGTGATAAATATTTTAAGCAAATTATACGTGATGTAAAAAGTGTAGAAGATGCAGATTATGAAGTGGCGAAGACGGTTAGAGCAAATCTTAGAAGCTATCAAAAAACAGGTTACAGATGGCTGCGTACTATGGCTAACTATGGTTTCGGTGGCATTTTAGCAGATGATATGGGGCTTGGTAAGACATTGCAAGTGGTGACACTCATTGCCTCAGAAAAAGCAGAAGCAGTAGAGACAGTAGAAATGAAGCCTTCATTAGTTGTTTGCCCAACTTCACTTACACTAAACTGGGAAAGTGAAATTGCTAAATTTGCACCAGATTTAAAAACTCTCGTATTGATGGGAAGTGTAGATGAACGTAAGGCCTTAATGGATGAAGCGATGAATTATGATGTTGTCATTACTTCTTATGAACTTTTAAAACGAGATATTGAAAATTATGATGAGCTAGAATTTAGATTTTGTATAGCAGATGAGGCACAATATATAAAAAATGCCAATACGCTAAATGCAAAGGCATTAAAAATGATAAAAAGTGAAGTACAGTTTGCCTTAACAGGTACACCAATAGAAAACTCTTTAGCAGAGCTTTGGAGTATTTTTGACTTCATTATGCCAGGATACCTCTTTACGTATACACATTTCAAACGAGACTTTGAGACACCTATTGTAAAGAGTCAGGATGAAGTGACAACAGCAAGACTTAAAAAGATGATTGCACCATTTATCATGCGTCGCCTTAAGAAAGATGTACTTAAGGAATTGCCAGATAAAACTGAAACAGTTATTTATAATACGATGGAAGATATGCAGCGTAAACTCTATACAGCCCATTTAGCAGAAGCAAAACAAGAGATTGAGCAAGAATTAAAAACAAGAGGTGTAGGGCGTAGCCATATTAAAATGCTTGCCTTACTTACAAGACTTAGACAGTTATGCTGTCATCCAGCCCTTTATTTACAAGACTATAATGAAGGCAGTGGTAAACTTGCGCAGTGTATGGAATTAGTACGAGATAGTGTAGAAGCAGGACATAAGATATTAATCTTTTCGCAGTTTACAAGTATGCTAGATTTAATTGGTAAATCACTAAGTCAGGAAGGGATGGATTATTTCATGCTAACAGGAGCAACTAAGGCAGAAGAACGTATTCGTCTTGTAAATGAATTCAACAATTCGGAAATCCCAATTTTCCTTATTTCTCTAAAAGCAGGAGGAACAGGACTCAATCTTACAGGTGCGGATGTAGTTATTCACTATGACCCATGGTGGAATCTTTCAAGTCAAAATCAAGCTACAGACCGTGCTTATCGCATTGGGCAGAAAAATAATGTTCAAGTATTTCAAATGATTACGAAGGACTCTATTGAAGAAAAGATTAAAGAACTTCAAGACAAAAAAATTGGCCTTACTGAAAGTGTTCTTCAAGAAGGAGAAGCATTCATCAGCCAAATGTCAGAAGAAGAGATTAAAGAATTATTTAGTTAATAGGTAAAAATCAAACTGCTCCGAAGGTAGCCTATCAGTACCCAACTGTCTAGCTAGATTTTAGCCGCACAAGGGAAAAGAAAAAGTTAATGAGTTACTTTAAAGCGGTTATTACGTAATTCATTTAAAAAAGTAGGAGAAAAGGCTATTACGTAATTTATAAATATCAGCCATAAGGGGATAAAGGAGTGGTGAAACTAAAAGATTAATTAGTTTTACCGCTTTTTTGTTATGAAAGGTTACTTGTTCATTTTCGTGGGATATTTATGTATTTTGTAGGAGCACATTAATTTGGTGTAGGTAGAGATATAGGAGCATAAAGATTTAGGAATATAGAGATATAGGGGTATAAAGATTTAGGAATATAGAGATATAGGGGTATAAAGAGAAGGATGAGTATAGGCGGATTTTTTTATGTATGTTTAAAAGTGCATATGTTTAGTATATACTTTAAAGAATGATATAACGAGAAGATACTTTAATATAAAAATACAATAGTAAAAGGAAGGTAGATACATGCAGGCACTACAGATTTTAAAAAAGTACTATGGCTATGATGCTTTTAGGCCAGGACAACAGGAAATAATAGAAGAAATTTTAGCAGGAAGAGATGTTTTAGGGATTATGCCAACAGGGGGTGGAAAATCTTTATGTTACCAAGTACCAGCTCTTTTACTAGAAGGGCTTACGATTGTAGTTTCACCACTTATTTCTTTGATGAAGGATCAAGTAGATACGCTGAAGGAATATGGTATACAGGCAGAACTTATCAATAGCACTTTAAGTGCTACGGAGTTTCGTGAGATTATAACTAATGCCAGAGAAGGTGTTTACAAGCTTTTATACGTTGCCCCAGAACGTCTAGAAACAGAAAGCTTTATTGATTTAATGGGCCAAATGCCTATTAGTATGATAGCAGTTGATGAGGCGCACTGTGTTTCGCAATGGGGACATGACTTTAGACCAAGTTATAGACGTATTTCGCAGATGATAAGCTTTTTAGAAAAAAGACCTATTATCGCGGCCTTTACAGCAACAGCCACACCGCTGGTAAAAAGTGATATTACGTCTTTGTTAGGTCTGAAATCACCTTTTGAGTATATCAGCACCTTTGATAGACCTAATTTATACTTTGAAGTAAGAAAACCACAAAATAAACTACAAGAAATAGAAAATTATTTAAGAAAACATTCGAATCAAAGTGGCATTATCTATTGTGCAACAAGAAAAAATGTAGACGAGCTTTGGGATAGGTTAAATAGGCTAGGTATCCCTACAACTAGATATCATGCAGGGTTAAGTGAAAAGGAACGTACACAAAATCAAGAAGATTTCCTTTTTGATCGTGTTCCCATCATTATTGCAACTAATGCTTTTGGGATGGGGATTGATAAACCTAACGTCAAGTTTGTTTTGCATTATAATATGCCTAAAAATATGGAAGGTTATTATCAAGAAGCAGGACGCGCGGGCCGTGATGGCGAAAAAGCTGAATGTATTTTGTTTTTTAGCACACAAGATATTATGACGAACCGCTATATCATTGAGAATGGTACAAGCAGTAATAATCATAACCAAGAATATGAAAAGCTTAATAGTATGGTTGCTTACTGCAATACAGAAGGCTGCCTAAGAAATTATATTCTTACTTATTTTGGTCAAGAGGCTTTAGAAGGTAGCTGCCATAATTGTAGTAGCTGTAATAATGATACTGAAGAAACAGAAATCACTATTGAAGCACAAAAGATTATGAGCTGTGTTAAGCGTATGCACGAACAATTTGGAAGTACACAGGTGGCAGATGTATTAAAAGGTGCAAATACGCAAAAAATACGTAGTATGCATTTCAATGAACTCACAACATACGGCATCATGCGAGATTATCCCAAAGATACGATCAAAGAACTCATTGCTTTTTTAGTAGCAGAAGGCTATTTATATCTAGAAGGTTCACAGTATCCTATTCTAAGACTCACGCCTATGAGTTATGAAGTCCTAAAAGGTAAAAAACAAGTGTTTATTAAACGTATTCTAGAAAAAGAAGAAGTTAAAGTAGCATCAACTCGTCAGACAGCAAGTGATGAAGGTGTAGATTTTGTACTATTTGAGTTACTAAGACAAGCTAGATATGAGGTAGCTGTAGAAAATAGTGTTCAGCCATTTATGGTATTTCCAGATACAACACTTAAGGATATGAGTAGACGTTATCCTATTAATGAAGAAATGATGCTCCAGGTATCAGGTGTGGGCGAATATAAGCTTGCTAAATATGGGGAGCAGTTTATAAAAGTTGTCCAAAATTATGTAGAAGAACATAACATTACAGTAATCCCAGCAGGTGACTGGGGAGAAAGAGAGGCGGCAACTACAAGTATGGCTGCTCCAGTTACAACATCTACGAAAGCTGCACCAAGAGATAGCCATCGTCTTACCTATGAACTTTATACAGAAGGAAAAACTATTGAACAGATTGCTGATGAACGTGATTTAACGCAAATGACGGTAGAAAACCATCTGCTTAAATGTATTAAAGAAGGATTACTAGTTGATTTTGCCGAGTTTATACCAGAACAATATGAAGCAGAGATTTTAGAGGCAATTAAAATGTGTGGGCCGAAGCTTCTTAAACCAATAAAAGAATGTTTACCACCAGAAGTAAGCTATACAGCAATCAAATTTACTTTGGCCAAATATGAAGAGGAGATTAGTAATTAGCAATCACTTGTACAGAATTATGTAAGTAAAATTATCCTCAAATAGAAAAATAATGGAATGGTCTTGAAGCAGAATATAAAGTTGAGAATTAGCCTATATTATTAAAGTAAGTGAAAAAAAGAAGGGCACTAATACACCTTAAAGTAAAAAACAATTAAGATTAATCACAAGGAATAGATTGTACACCGTGTATACAATTGTGTATAAGTTGAGGAAAATGTGAATAAAATTGTGGATATGGTGTATTAGTGTTGTAAAGCATGTGGATAAAGAAAAAATTAAAATGTGGGTATAAATTGGGACAAAAATTCAATAATGTGGTAAAATGTATAAAAAATTAAAAGGGGGGTAGGGGACAATATGCTAATTAAAAAAGAGCGAGTTGTTTATCAAGGGGCAAAGTTATACATAGAGTACGCACATAAGGGAGACATAGAAATTTATACATTAGTTTTAGAAACTGTGAACCAAGAAAAAATTAACTTATATGCACATGATTCTAAACGTATTATTGACTTCATTTTTGATGCAACAGTAGCTGAATTAAATGCAGGAACAGGCAAAGTTGTAGATATGGATTATATTATTGCTAATGCTTATGAATAAGAAAAATAATAGTGAAATCCCCATTAGGATGATACCATTAATTCCTAATGGGGATTTTTTGCGTCTTCATCTGGATTATGTTATGATAGAAATAATTTGATAAAAACGTGCGTTAGAAGCAATCACAAGGAGGTACAAATGATACTAGATTATGGTAAGAAAGAACTAGAGCAAATAGCAAAGTTATATGGGGTAAAGGGTGCATATAAGTTGAAAAAAGCGGAACTTGTAGAGGCATTAATTGAAGCAATTCCAGCAGGAATGGAAAGCAACCTACCAATGTTAGATAAGGCGGATATTGAACGCTTTGAAGCAGTAATGAAAGAACCAGTACAACTTGGTCAAGATGAGAGCCCAGAGGCGTACTACAATCTTATGGAACTTGAATTGGTACAGCTCGTAGAAAGTAAAGATAGCAGAAAACTTGTTGTGGATGAACTTATTAAAGAAGCTTATAGCAAGATCGATATTGCTAAGATTATGCCAGTGATTGAAGCAAATGCTAAGCTTAGACAACACATTATGGCGATTCTTAACTTATATGGTGTTGTAAAGATTGATTGGGCAGTAGAGCTTTATAATAAATATCATGAGGACGCAATCACTGCTGAAGAGTTAGTGAGTTTTGCAAAAAAAGATATGCGTATTGTTTGTCAATCTAAAGTGATGGAGGATTATTTAGTAGAAGAAACAATCTACGCACTAGATAAAAACAACTTCCATGATTTCGTAGGTGTTATTGTAGATAGACCATACTACACACCAAGCAAGGAAATGTTAGAATGTTTAGTTGATGAAACATACTATGAAAATACATTAGCAGTAGAAAAGTTAAAATCACATCTTAGAGCAAACTTCACACAAGATGAAGAGATGATAGAAGAAGTAATCGTTGCCATTACAATGATTGCAAGAGTTGATAGTGACCGCACAGGCAAAACAATAGAACTTATGTTAGAAGAAATGGCGAATATAGGTATAGAGTTTAAAGATTTAGCACAAATCAATGAAGTTATTAAACATATTGTAGCAGTGGTAAATAATACAAGAAAATGGGTAAATAGAGGATTTACATCTAACGAATTAAGCCCACATACCTTTAATGAGCAAACAGGCCAAAAAGTAAAGGTTCTTGATATTGGTCGAAATGCACCATGTCCTTGTGGAAGCGGCAAAAAGTATAAAAAATGCTGTGGAAAATAATTCTAATATCGGGGATAAAATGTGGATAACAGGTATAATTACTCACAAGTTGGTGAATAATAGAGAAATATGTACTTGTTGATAAAAAAACGTATGTAAATTGTAGTTTACATACGTTTTTTTGTATATAGAACAAGAAAATACTGACTTTAGACATAATAAAACAATAATTTACATGGATAATAGTCATAAATCTAGTAAACTAATATTAAGAAAAAGCATTATCTTCTTTTTAAAAAGAAGAATACAAAAAGTACATGGTTTTAATCTAAAACTTAAAAAGAAGTTGAATTAGTTAAATTAGATAAAGGCTATTATAATGGTTTGGAGTAAGGGGACACTTCAAGTACACATTTAATTAACACAATAAAATAGTAAGGTGGAAATAAAGATGGGAGAGATAGAAAAGAATCCAAAAAGAATAATACAAAAGTTAAAGCAATTATCTGATGAAGAATTGCAATATAGTAAGTTAGAAATAACTGAAGTTGAGATAATAGATATAAAACAAGATGAAGTAGTGCTTAAAATAAATGTACATAATAAAACAGATGTTAAAGTAAAGGAGGTAGTTCAAATATACATAAAAGATATAAATTCTATCTATGCGACTTTCACACCCACATTGTGTTCGTTTAGAATGGTAGAATTAGATGCAATGGAGCAGCAAACAATAGAAATGAAAATAGCACCACAAGCATTTACTATTATAGATGAGAAGGGGGATTGTTATAGAGATAGTAATGAATTTGAAATTTATATTTCTACAGCGGGTATAGATAATAGGAGTAAAACGATAACTGGAAAAGACCCTATTATAAAGAAGATACAATTTCAAAGTATTGTAGAGGAACTCGAGATGTAGTATAAGAAGAGTACTAATTTTAATGAAGAAGTATATAGCACTTTAAAGAAATAAGAGATAAGGATTAAAGATAAGGATAAGGATAAGAGATGGGGATTAAAGATAAGGATAAGAATAAGAGATAAGGATTAAAGATAAGAATAAGAATAAGAATAAGGATAAGAGATAGGGATAGAGATAAGGATAAGAATAAGAATAAGAATAAGAATAAGAGATGGGGATTAAAGATAAGAATAAGGGATAGAGATTCAAGATTAACGAAATAGATAGAAGAATAAAGTGTAAAATGTATAGGGAATACAGCTTGAAAGGACATATATTATAGAGAAGAGAGGGCCAATAAATAAGAAGAAAATAAAAATATGAAAAAACTGTTGACATATGTCTATAACAGGAGTATTATTAATGAAGTCAGCAGCGGACAACGCAGCTAACAAATGAATGAACTTTGAAAACAAAATAGTAATCATATAAACCAGTCGATTCATTAAAGT
>DYCF01000055.1 GCA_019418225.1 Clostridiales bacterium
AAATATAGTTGCTAAAATAGCTACATATTCCATGTGAGACCTCCTTATTATTTTTGTTTTCTCATGCTTTTAATTCTAGTTTATATTTAAGTTAGTAAAAAAGGAATAAAAAATACACCTTATTAAAGGTATTTCTATATGCATTATTAATTATTTTATCTCTATCTCAAAGCTTGTAGTAAGGGAATCTCCACTGTTGTAAGTAACACCACTGGCACTAAGAATAGAGTCAAAATAAAATTTAAGACGTGGTCTACTTTCTGTTGCATAGTCTTGTATCTTACCTGTGTAAGTCTCAAGCTTCTCTCCTGTACTTCTCATTCTGATAGCAAAACCATCTCCGTAGAATGTACCATCATAAAACTTGCTTGACGACAATAAAACACTGTCAGAAGTTGTTGTATTATCTGTAGCCCTACACATGTTCGTTACATTGTCACTTGTGTAATTAACAATATCCTTATAAATGCTAAAAAGCCCTCCGCCACACAATCTGTTAATTACAAAGTTGTCGACAAGGATATTGTAAGTATTTCTTATAGTCAGCTTTCCATTTTCAAAGTCAAGCACTTTGTATCTTTTCACTACATCAGTTGATGGTGTATCGCATCTATTTAACATAGATTCAACAAAAACAGTTAATCGATTAAATGTAGTTTTATCTATAGTTTCCGATGTCATGTCTACGACATTACCGTCAGCCAATACAATGACATTTTGCATTAACTCATCACCATGATATCCACCAATGAAGTCAGCCGTCCCAACCTCTTTCAGTGGCCCTTCTATATCACTTGTTTTAAAGATTTCAGTTTCGCCAACCCATAAATCAGTTAGTCTCCAAACTGATACATTAATACTTTCTTTAATGTAATTTTCTAGTGTATATGTTGCTTTTCCTAGTGTTATATACATCCTATTTCCTTCTTTATAAAAGCAACCACCAAACTTTACATCAACTTCTTCTTTTGAATAAGTTTCGTATTTTGAATAAACATTGACACCTTTTAGGCTATATGTTGTTGTTCCATTTACAAAGTTATCATAACTACCTTCAAGCACTTGTAAGTCAACATCTTCATTTGTATTTGTTACAACTACGAACATATATGCATCATTTACACCTGTCGTAACCTTTACGTTTCTGAATATATTAAATTCGGGTGTAAGTGTTATAGTTGACTTTAAAGCACCATCAATTGTTTGTGTCACTAAATCATCTGCTAATGTTGTGGCTGTAAAAATCTTAAAAACTGATGATGTAGTTGATGTTGACGACCTATTAATACTATACATTGTTGAAGGCTTTACTGGAATTATACACATCTTAGAGGTTGAACTTGTAATTATCTTGTAAGTACCACTACCACTAATGTAATAAGGAATATAATTACCATCAAATAAGTTTGGCCTATTTAACTGAACCTTTTCAAAGAATGTTGTTTTCTCTGGTGTAATTGTCCCATCTGCAACAGTACTTTGTGATGCTTCAATTGCCTCTTTCATTTCTTCCTTTGTAGCTAAGCCTGTTAAATCAGGTAACTCTGGGATTTGTTCAATAACTTCTTTCTTGGCAGTTGAAATAGCCTGTTGCATTGCAATAGAATTTACCTTATCATTCCATGTTTCTTTTTCCTGAGACGTTACATGGATATCTTCATTTGATTCATGTGTCCTATAGTCAGACTCTCCTTTTTCCCATCTATTATAGTCTTCTGCATACACAGTAGTTCCTTCTTGTACAATATTTCCATCCGAATCTTTTGATTCATTTATAAAAGTCTTCATTTTCTTCCTCCTTACTCTACCTTGTTCGCCCAGCTATTATTGCCCCTGCTCTTCCTACCCCTGCTATTGACAATGTGTATTCTTCAATACTTTCACTTGGCTTATCTCCTTCATCATCTCCGCTACTCTCCATTTCAAACTTACTTCTAATATGATAAAGAAACTCATCAAAACTAAGGAATTTACTATCTTTTGCAATACATACTTTACATTGATACGTACCAGAAACTGCTACTGCTTTTTTAGGAAGTACAACCCTACATAATCCTCTGGTAGGATATTCTTTTTCTGAATCAACCTCTATTATTTCTTTATTTGGTAACTGAATCTGAATAAATACATTTATTCCTTCTAAATTTAGTGGTATGCCATGATCCAATAAACAAAATTCTAATACGCAAGTATTAATATTATTAGAATTAAAATACATTATTTCATCTAGTTCTACACCGTAGATATCTAAATCCAATCGATACTTTTTTTCCATATCAATCATCCTTCTTCTTGCAGCACTAATGTTATATCAGTAAACTTTATTGCTACAATATTGCTTTTGTATTGCGTACTAATGTCCAAATTCAATGTGCTGTCACCGATTGATGCCAAACGCCCTGTATATTTCGTTTTTCTATCACCTATTGTCTGCACTAAAGTAAGCACATCACCGATTTTAAAATCCATTGTAGTTTCACTGCCACTTGTCTCATTTGCATACTTAAAAACTAAATATGTTCCTTTTTCTATACTTGTAACTGTCATCTTTTTAGCCCTCCGCGTTCTATTATTCTATATGCTGTTGTTTAACTACTGCCTCCGTTCTTTAAAATAATTTATAGTAAGGTTTCTCTTCTCTAAACAGCCAATACCTAAGATAATCATCTAAGATGATTGCTCCAATAGATAAGAAGAACCAAGCTATACTAAAATATAAGCTTATTTGTCCCATAAAATTAAATGGCATATTTGAATAATCCCAAATGTCAAGTTGTAGCCACAAGTTTAAAATTAATCCGCTTATAAGCTCTAGTATTGTTACTACTACTGCACCAATGACTGCTTGTACTATCATAGGTGTATCAAAAGTAAATACTTCATTAAGTAACCCTATAATTACAAAGCATAATCCACCTAACACACCCATAGTCCAGTGTGTATGCCCTCTGTACAAGATCTCTATAAACAAGTACAAAAAAGCACCTATACTAAACAAGCATAAGTGTTTAAATAGTATCGTATTCGATTTCAATACCTTCTACCTCCTCTGGTGTATTGCATTCATTAATTTTTATCTCAAGTTGCTGCTGCTTCTTTATTCTAGGAAGAACATAATCTGCAATCTGGAATGACAATGTACTTAACTCCTCATAAGTCCATTCTTCACACACGCCACCTGCCCTATTCCATGTAAGTTGCATTTTCATTCCTGTCTGTGCAGCTATAGAATATATCATAAGCATTTGTGTAAGCTGAGTCTGTTTTTCTTGCGTTACTGTATAATATTCACCATTTTTATTGTGTATTTCACTTAGCAAAGGGTGTTTCTCTAGCCATTGTGATAGTTGTTCTTTTGACTCTTTCACCTTTTTTGCTTTATAATCTTCAAGGCTATAATCTATTCTTGGTTCACTAAATATATGTGTTTTGGGATTATATTTCTTATACTTACTTGCTTGTTGATACTCTCCAATAGTAACTTGAATATCATCTTTTTTTACATCAAATGTTGATGCGGTTTTGATGATGTTATTATTTTCATCAACATTTATTATATATTTATTCATTGCAGTCTCCTATTTATTTGTAAAATATTGTAACAAATAATTATAAGTAAGTTTAGAACTATTCGAATGTGAAACGTATAATTCTACACTAGATTCAAATGGTATGTCTATATAATTGTTACTAATAGCCATTAGAGAATCAATCTTTTGTATACCATCAACTACTATTTTATACACTGGATTTGTTGCTGAATATGAACAAACACGTACCATTCCACCTTTTAAGTTTGTATAACTTTTTAGCAGTACGTAATCGGTCCCTGTTGTAATTGAAATCTTTTCGTATTGAACTTCTTTCCCTACAATATCCCCATTATTACATTTATTTAGTAGGGCATTAAGCTTCGCCATAGCTGTACCTGCTGTGATTGTGCCTCCTGTATCAGTAGTGGTACCTACCAAACTATCTATTATGTATGATAATTTTTGTGATAATACACCAGTTTTACTAGCAGTATTATTAGTATTTGTATTAGTTTCAAGTGCATCTACAAAATTAATAATTGCATTAAGTTTAGCTAAAGCTGTCCCTGCTGTAGAACTACCTCCTGTGTCAGAAGTTGAACCTAAAAGATTATTAATAATCTTTGTTACATCTGTTTGTAAAGCTGAAATATTTGTGTTACTTGTAGTACTGTTGCTTAATAAAGCGTTAAGCTTTGCCATAGTAGTACCTGTGGTTGCTGTTCCTCCAGTATCAGTAGTAGCCCCCATTCTATCAAGAATAGCTGAAATATCATTTTCATCAGCAACTCTTGTCCATCCTGTAGTATTTGCCATTAGCTTACACCTCCAAATATAGTCTCAATATTATCTGCAGTAACAACACTATGATACTTAGTAGGTGTGCCATTGACTAAACAAGAAAACTGTAATGCAGCTGTATCTGTAGCATACTTTTCAATTCTTAAATCTCCTACTGAAGATGGGTATCTATTATTTTCCTGAGATACATGAGCTAGCAATATGCTCTTTACTTTCATACTTCTTATGATAGATACAATAGATGTTTGTGCTGTATATCCTTCATTGATAGCACTAAAGTTATCATAATGAGTAACTGACTCATAATTTGTATTCATCATTGTATATAAAGCATTAATCTTATACTCTAAGATGTAACCAAACAAATTAAAATCTTGTGTTGTTGGAATACCATTATTTCCGTTAACAATAGCATTCCACCCTTCTTCCCAATCTTTATCTGTTACCTCTGCAAGACTTCCTTGTGATGCGAAACATTTAGCAAACAACTCTTGCAATGTCAAATCCTTCATCAAATCACCCAAATTAACCATCCTCCTTTAGTAAATTACTTCTTTAGCCATTTTACCTTCACTAAATCCTAGTGCTGTTTCATTTGTGTCTTTAAAACCGAAAAATTCAAGTGCGAATACATCAACTTTTAATGCTACACCAGCAGGTTTAATAAACAATAGAGCATTTTTCATCATTTCTAATTGTTCATCCTTAATATTTGCACCTATTTGTACAAACATTGTTGCTGGATATTCTTTTCTTTCCCAATAGTAGATATATTTCGGAGCATACATAAGCTTACATGCTTCGCAAAATTGTGGGAATGTACAATTACTTACATTTTTAAGAGCCTTCCACTTAAGAAAAAGCTTGTATCTTTCATCTGTCATTTCAATACTGGGAATACCTGCATGTTTCCATGCTGTATTTCTTGACATTACTACTATGTCACCTATCCCATCCAACTGCTTACCTATACTTGTATCAAACCACCTCTCTGTATTAAGCTCATCGAACACTTCTTTTAACTGATTTAATTCTTCGTTGAATGCATTTAGTAATGCATCCATATAGAAATGTCCTCTAAATTGTTCTGGTATTCCGTCTTTAAGATCCACTTAGTACCACCTCTATTCTGTCTGTAGAGATTGATACCTTTTCCCTTGGACCTACATCTATATTATCTAAATTATAGTCTACTGGTTCGGTGTCACTTATTGCTGCTCTTATTTCTATGTATTTCACTCCTGTTATATTTTTGTATATATCAACAAGTAATGTTTGCAAGTAAATATTTTCACCTACACTAGTATTGATACTACTAATTATTGAATCCTTTACAATACTTACATAGTTTGGCTGTATAGCATTACCATCCCTTGTAAGAGTTACTTTCAACCAAGTATTTAGGCTTGTCGGCCTATTAAATCGTATTTTATGAGTATTACCATAATCGTCTAGTATTGAAACCTCTTCATTTCCGTATGTTTGAATACCTGTGGCCTTTTTGTTATAGATACATTTCGCTATTGTAGAGGCACTTCCACCCTCTGCAACAATTTCTATACTGTGTGGAGGTCTACCATATTCATCTTCTACATTAGTGTCATTCTCATACGCTATAAGAGCTGTAATATCCTCTACATTCTCAGTGATTTCAGCAACAATACTTTCAATCATATTGCTTGAATGCAAAAATATGCGTTTCAAATAAGAATGTCTTGCCTCAATATCTGTTTCTTCATCACGGCCAAGAATAGGATCTGTTTCATTTGTAACAGATTGTAATCCTGCAACTAATGTTGTTATTTCTGTAATTGTATTAAATGGCAACAAGACCTGACCATAATCTTCACTTTCAAAAGTAATATTAGCTGATACGCTTGTAACGACAATATTATCACTTGTAACCATAGTATGGCTGCTATGCTTAGATTTTGATGTAAGCGTTATACATAAATTATTTAAATCTAGCACCTTGTCAATTGTAGCATACTCTATTTCATCATACAGTGCTTGTAATGTTACTACTGGATCACTACTAACACCTATAGTAGAGAATAGTGTACCATTTATCTCCACACTATAAGTAGCTCCTATATCTGAAATAATTCCAAAAGTTATACTTAAGAAATTTTCTCTACTTATCGTTTGATTTTTAGAACATATAAAACTTTTAACAGGTTGTGTAGTAGACTTTAACATAGCGCCGTATGGTATAAGCGTACCATCACTTCCAGTGCATTTTATATTATATTTAGTCTTTGTACGACATAACCTTGTAACTCCACCTAACTGCATAGCATTATCTAAATTTATTCCGGATGCACTAGAAGGATACTGGCTATAGTATGTATCTTGCGCTAATTCCCATAAGGCTGCTATTTCATCACTAAAACTAGTAATTAGCACGTTTAATGCACTTTGAGGATTGATAGAAGGGTCTATTCCCCAACTATCTTTTAATCTAGTACATATATCTGATTTAATTACATCAAGCCTTTTCAACATAAATCCATTTTCTGTTACGCCATAGTTACTCATGCATCTTTACCTCCTCTTCTAAAATTTCACCACTTTTAAGTGTTACTTTGTATGATACATATAACTTTCTTGTGACATTACTAACATCAACCTTAATAGCATCTACATTCTTAACTTTATCTACTAATAAAATTTGCTCTGTAAACAATCTTTCTATAGTTCTTAAGTCATATCCTTTAACAAATATACTTTCATAATATGGTACACCATACGAGGTATTAAAACGCCATTCACCTAAGAACCATCTTAGTCTTATAGCTATTGCTTGTGATACGCTTTCTGTCAGCACAATATCACCATCTAATATCATTAAATCTCCTCCACCATCTAATAGCACATCAAACATTTTTAACCCTCCCTACTATTTCATAATACTTGTAGAGCCACCTTCGCTATCCGTATGAATATGTTGTCCAACGTCTATTCCAGCTACATTACATGCTTCAATTTCAGCATTATCAGCTTTAAGTTGTTCAGTATTAATACTTTTGCAAGTACCAGATCCGGAGGCTTCCATAGCACCATCTATACGCAAATTGCCTTTGATTTCTATAACAGGCGTTTCAATACATATTTTTTCTTTCTGCATACTTAAAAAGCTATTATTGTTTTTCAAAACAATAGCATTTTCATCATTAGCCTTTTTAATAGCATCATTTGAGCTTTTGAAAAGACCTGGTATAGCAATAGCATTTGTTAAATCGTGGTGTAATTCACTTGATGACCCACCATGCATAAAATAATCAAGTTCTTGCTCACTAAATACTAATAGGCACCCATCACCACTTCTTACAGGGAATGCTATTACGATATTAGATGTTTGAGGTATTATAACTGGTACGTCTGAAATAGCTGGATATGCCATTTCTTCACCTGCTGGTGTCTTAAAGCAACCTATTGGTTGTACCACTGCCTTACATGTTGAAGGGTCAAAGCTTTGAATAGTACCTGGTAATGCTGTATGTACTCCATTAACTGTGTTTTGTATTTTATTTTCTATTTCTTCAACTAATCTTTGATTCATTGTACACTTACCTCCATTAATTCAGCTGTACATGTCCAATCACCAGAAATATTGTCACCACTGATTTTTATAGAGTCTACACGATAATACCCTGTAGCTATTTTAGACTCCAATCTTACAAAGTCATTTACTCCTATCGCTAAGTTCATAAAGTATCTTACTTCCCATCCCTTTTGTGACTTCTTTTTTGTAGTTTTTTTTGTTGTTTTAGTAGAGCTATTGTTTTTACTATTTTCTTCAGAAGTGCTATCCGTTTTCTCTTCATCACTTTTCACAATTCTTTTAGGCGTATCAAGAAGCCCTGTTTCAGCACTTAGTACGTATACTCTATTACTTATAGCCTGATTATGACTTTTAACCTGTAATACTCCATTTTGTAATGTCCACGTTAAATTAGATGACTTGCATACTTTATTTAATGCAGCCTTTGCTTGACCAACGAATGTATATCCATTTAGTAAATCTTTAAACGTAATTTTAGGCGCAAACACTAAACTTACACCCATTTTATTTGCAATGTCATCAATTACCTTCTTTGTATTAATTACACCTGCATAAGAAAGTGATATATATGTATCTCTTATTTCTACAAGCCCGTCAACTACAGATATTTCAGTCTGCATATCTGCTCCATCTATAGAAGATGATGCCTCTGTTACATTACCACAAAATGCTAGCGCTAGGTTATTACCATATCCAGCGCTGAGAACAACTGTACAATCCTTATTTTCTAGCATATCCCTATGCTCTTTAGATAAATTCCATACGGTTATCTTAGCCTCATTCTGTGTAGTTGTATCTGCCTTATCAAGGCTAAATGAAATTCTTAGAGGATATTCACCGTCTCCTATTTCAAAAGCATTATTTTTACCTTTAGTACCTATCATCAATCTATATTGTCTATCAAAGTTGTCCATTATCCTCACCATCCTTTAGATCTTCAATAGGGATAAAGATAAATACTGCATGTTCATTAATAAAGTCATCTCTTCCCACGGTTTCTTTGTCACTTAAGCAACCGAAAACACCATTAGGAAGCGTACTCCTATTACAGAAATATGTAAGTGGAAAGTTAGGTACTATTTTTATGCCTGCTACTATTGGCGTTTCATCTGTCTCATACAGGCCCCATGACCAATAATCACCTGTGGCATTGTATGTAAAACGCATTAAATATTCTTTACTGTCCAATACCACACGACAAAAACTGTCGTTGTGGTTTGGTGCTTGTATGTACGTTGTCATATTACGCCTCCTAATTAAAAAAGACCTGCTGTCGAAGCAAGGCCATATAATATACTTCCATTCTTTTTAGATTCTCCATCGCTGTTACTACTACTTCCTTTAGAAGAGCTACTACTAGATGATTTACTATTACTTGAACTTGATGCTATACCTTTACTTTTACCTGTAGTAGCTGTTCCTGCATTAGTAGCACTTCTCCCGGCTCTTATATATGAATCTGGAATAGTAGTTGTCTTTGTTGATGTCTTTCTTATTTCTTTAAGTGTAATTGGTATTTCTAGGGCATATCCAGTATCTACACTTCTTGCAAATGAAATGCTTGTTATACAAAAATTTTCGTATACATAGTCATTCGCAAAAAATGTTACTGGTATTCTTTCAGCATATAGCTCAAATAACTTGTCTTGTATTTCTTCAATCCTACTAGATGTATCCCCAAAGCGTTGCTTCCACGTTACAGGTGTATTGCTAAGCGCTACAACAATGCTAATCATACGAGGTTTTAGAATAATTGTGTCATTTACGTTGTATCCATCTTCGACCGGATACTCTGGGGCATCTGCTTCCAGCGAATCATTAATATCAATTAAGGCATCAAACTCTATGCCATTAATACTGCAAGGCTTCTTAGTTCTCACATCTACACCCCCTATGAATTTGCTAAACTACGTCTAAGAGAAGATGTAACATCTTCACCGCTCTTAGATATTGCATTTGATGCACGTTGTTGATCGTATGGATTTCCACCATTAAAATTATTTGTTATTGTATTGCTTTGGTTAATACTTCTACTAACACCTCCAATACCTGCCGCGGCTTTAGTGGCTGAACTTACAGATAAGTCGACGCTACCACCCATACCTAGTAGATCTTTTATAAATCCTACTGCTCCTGTTACCTTTTCTTTAATAGCTTCATACATACCAAATATTTTTTGCTTAATAGCATCTATACTTGTCCCTATAAATGACTTGATTCCTTCCCAAATTATAGAACACGTATCTTTTATACTTCCCCATATAGCTGAAAAGATACTTTTAACTGCCTCCCATGCGCCTTCCCAATCTCCTGTAAAAACTGATACCAGGAAATCTAGCACGCCTTTAAGTATCTGTAAAAAGTACTCAAACTGCTGTCCGATGTACTGGAAGAATAGTTGAAATGACAACATTATCGTTTCTCCCCAGGTGTCCCAAAACTCTTGGAGATCTCCAAAGATAGCTGTAGCTATTGTTGATATACCATCCCATAATGTAGAAAGAACCATTGATATTATTTTCCACGCCGATAAAAGTATACCCTTTATAGTACCAGCATTATTAGAAAAGAATGATTTGAGGCCTCCCCATACAGTTGAAGCAACAGACTTTATTTTTCCCCATGTATTTGACAAGAATGTTGATATCGTTTTCCAGGCTGACTTTATAGTATCACGTACCTTTTCTGTATCTATACCAGCCTTTTCAAGCAATGTTCCAATTACAGAATCATTACCTTGCATAAAATTGATAAAATCATCTATAACAAGGAATATCAGTGCGACAATAGCAATGATACCTAACAATTTTAATTTAGCTATCATTGCAGCCTTACCAACACTTCCCCATGCACTAGCAAATAATTTAACTTGCTTTATGATTTTCATTATAGATAAAGTCGAGACTAATGCTGAAATTGCAATAGTTACTAACTTTATTGTATTTTCTGTGCCACCTAGCTTATCAACTATTGTTTTTAATACATTAACCGTCTTTGTAGCAATATTACTTACAGTTCGTATTATATTTTCAATAGTAGGCTTCATTTTTGAAATACTTAAAGTAGCTTTTTGCACTACTGTATTAAGTACTTTTAAAACTTTTACAGCAGGTTCAAGGAATGTTTTACCTGCCTCTGCCTTTAAATCAGTTACAGATTGTTTTAAGTTACCTAATTGGTTAGTCCATGTATCAGACTCCCTAGCTGCTTGTCCTAAAGCCCCAGATGCTTTATTTGCATCCTCTACCATCTGTAAAAGGGTTAATTGCTTCTGATCTTCCGCTAAGTCTTTGAATGATTTACCATATAATTTATTAGCCGCTGCATTTCTAGTAGTTTCTGTACAAGATAATCCAAGAGCTGCATCATTTTCAAAATTTCCCTTCAAAAAAGACTGCAAACTATCCGTTACTTCTTCCATAGACCTATCATAGAATGCTGCTGAGTCTGCTACTGCCTTCATTGACCTATTAGCAAGGTTTAATGCCTCTACTTCTTCCATACCTGTAGTTTTAGCAAATGCTGCTATCTGTGTGAAGCTTCCCTTCATCCTGTTTACTAAAATACCTGTATTATCAGCTATACCTTGTAGTTGTTCTGATGCATCATTCTCTAATTCACCAAATACTTGTGTGAATTGCGACTTCAAAGCCTCTGCGTCTGCTGCCGCTTCTGCTAAATTAGATAATCCAGATATAGAGAATCCTATCCCTATTGCCCCTAACACCTTCGAGGCCATACTCTTAATGCCATTAATGCTACTTTCAACTGCGTTTTCTGACTTTCCATCTATATTGAAGCCTACTGCAATGGCTAATTCTCTAAGCGTCAATGCTTCGCCCCCTCTCTAAACTCATTAGCTTTAGCCTCTTCTATATCTGAGTTCATCTGGTGCAAAGCATAAAGCTTAAGAGCTTCATCTAAGGTATAGCAAGTTTTAAGCTCATACATACTACAAAGCTTTTCTTTTATAAGTATGTACATTCTAAGTTCTAACTCTGTAAAACTCTCTGTGTTAAATCTACCGTACTTTTCAATGTTGTTGTTGCTTTCTCCAATACTCCTTTTTGGATTCCAAATTGGCTTGCTACTTTCGTAAAAAAACCAGCATAATTCAATTTAATTACCTCAAAGGCAAGCACAAACATATCTTGTGTATCTCCTGTAAAGATTTCATTTGCTGTATCTTCATCAAGTCGTACTGCCTGTTGATTTGGTACCTCCACCGTAATATTCCCGCCTAACAATAGCTTCTTAAGCATATCCTCTAATTTATCACCGCTTAACGCTGAAAAGGATGATGCGATTAGTGGCGCTGCTTTATCAAGATCAGTATCTAATGCATTACCATTTTGATTAATCATTGGTGCTAATGATGCAAGCATTGGTGTTACAAGCGAAATTAATTGTCCACTCATATTAGCTGCTTTAAATGCTGGGAATGGGAAAATATAAAAAGTATTGTTATTTACCTGTACTTGTTTAGGTTCTAATTGTTTCATGATAATCCTCCTAATCATAAATTGTCTTATCTAATTTCCACTGGCATGTAGTTTCACATGTGCTACATTTACCAGGTTCTTTTCCATATTTGTACTTACAGTTAATACACTGCTTACATATTTTTTTCATTTTGCATCTATTACATCTCACTTTCCTCACCTTCTTTGGAATTATAAAAGCCATGTCAATTTGACACGGCTTTAATTTTCAAGACTTCCAGATGCACATTCAATTGTCCATTCAACATCTCCTGCTTCTTTACCTCTATTAAATGACATAGGTTTTGTTACCCACGCCTGCTCTGCTGAAAATGTTGTTTCCCCTTTTAAGTCCTTTACGAGTACCGGGAATATCGCATCACCTGTTGCTTTATCTCTCTTGTATTCCCCTTGTAAAAATGAATTTGTAGGGGAATTTTGGGAAACTGTAATCTTTACAGTAAATCTCTCATCAGGATCCATTGAACGTGTGACTTCTCCGTCACAACCAACCTTTGATGATGTACCATTTCCCATTGGTTCAATACTTAAAAAGCTATCTTCTGCATATCCAGTTACAATATGGCTTCCAAGCGCCATAGTTACCTGCTTAGGGCTATATGTATTTACTGCCATGGTATCCCTCCTTAATTAACTAATGTTCCTTTAATTTCTACTACGTGAATCGCCCCTGCTAAACGTGCTGTGAATTTACATCCCTCTAACTTACGTGATGCACGCTGTGAAGCTGTAATGCTAGATGCCTTAGGCACTGTTACCGTGTATCCTGGTATCTCTTTATTGTCCTCATCATACTGTGTTTCAGCAATTCCACCAGCTGTTTGCCCTGTTTTAAGACTTGCAACTATCTGATTTTCTACAAGAGAAATACCTTTATCTGTATATGGTACTTTAGGATTTGTAACAAATAAGTTGAATATCCTTACTTGCATATCATTTTGCAACCAATCCCTAAAGCGAATTGTATCAATCCACTCCCCAGCATACACCTTACCAGGTCTTGTAATATTCTTTCCAGCGACTGTTGTATAATGATTACCACCATTGCTTTCAATCGTATTAACATCTGCTGTACTTAGCCTTGATGGATTTACTCCTGATAGGGACTTAAAGGACCACGTCTCACTCCCACTATCATAATTCAATGATTTTGCTACCCATGCCACATGTAAGTAATTATTTGCTGCTGGTACATTTTCTGATAATTGGCTTGTTGTTTCTCTACCAAATATCCAAAATGTCCTATAGAATTCTTTTACATTAAACCCTGGATCAACTGCAAGGCTTGTAAAGGCAAATACTTTGTTTTGTGCCTCAGTCCATTCTGCAATCTTTTCATATTCACTGGTCTCAATACCTGCAGGACAAATTACATACCACCCATTTATACCAAGTGCCCTATTAAGTGTTTTCTCAACACTCTCTAAATCACTTGTTTCTTCATCTTGCTGTTGTACCGCAATATAAACCTTATTAGGCTTAGGCGATTGGCTAAATGCAATTCTTGCTGCAATTCCTATTGGGTCTGCATTGTTTCCAGTAGCTATCCATCCTGCCTCTGTAACCTCAGTTAAGCTAGAGTATGCAGCCACTTCATTAGGTGCTTCTTGTGGTGCTACTTTAGGTGCTGGTCCTACAATAAGCATATAATCGAAAGACGTACTATCTATTACTGGACTTTCAATTGAAATGTCTACTTGTACAATTGAGTTTAAACCACTCATTCTTTTTCCTCCTTTATTTCTACTTCTTCAAAATACCCGGCTTTAGAACCAATTAAATCGTCATTACCACCGCCACTAGGTGTCTTTGTATTGGTGTTATATGCTCCATAGAATCCCATTGTAAACGTTACATTAAGCTCAATCATTGCACGATATTCATACCTGCCATCTTGTAGGACTGACGATATGTCGTTGACTGGGCCATTTAAAAGCATACATATATCTAATCTCTCTTGCTCATCAATAGAAAAAGGTGATTGCATGTAGGCTACAAACATTGTAAGGTCATTTACAGCACTATTACTTTGTGCTATAACCATATTGTTTTCGCCAAGTATACTCTCACCTTTTGTATATAAATTAATTTCAATTGGTAACATGCAATTATACGTTGATGAATGTTCTCCATCAATTTCACCCTCTATATCCATGTTTCCAATTTTTACTGTGCCTGCTTTAATAGTGACTAAAGGATATTTGGGCTTTGCCATATATTCTTCAGCCCATACAACTGTTGCTCCTGTAAAGTACTTGGCAACAAGATCATAAATATTCTCTTTAAGTTCCTGAATTGTCATTTTATTCACCAACTTCGTTACTTGATACTTCTACAAATTGGCTTTCACAATGAGATAGCATCGTATGGTCCCATGTTACGCTAGAAGAACATTCGTACCATTTACCATAGTATAAAATTCTGTCTCCAACAATGCTCTTGTCATTATCAGTAGCAATTAACTGTTCATCACCATACGCCTTAAGATGTTTAATATTTCGTTTTCCTTCCGGCAATAATGCTATCTCATTGGGACTTAATGGCTGTACATTCAATAATGTCTCCATATCTGTATAAGGATGTGAAACATGTCCACGTACTACTTGTTGTTCTCCAAATCTCCTGAGCTTATATGGTTTTCTAAACAGGTTCATCATTTATCCCCCTTTCCCTTAACGACAAAGTTTACTGATTGTCTCATATTCCCAGTGTCAATAAGTGGTGTTGCAGAGCCTTTTTTCTCTACAGTACTAGGTGCATTAGCTGTAAATGAACCCGTTACAATTTTGTCTTGTACTAACCCTTTCATGAATACGCCTATTTTATGTAATGTGACTTCTGCGGATTGACCTTTTACAAATAGTTCTTTCTGTTGCTTAAGAAACTCATTTATAATTGATTCATTTCCATCAACAGCCTCCCTCATGAAAGGTCTGCTCGGTGAATTAACTGTACCTAGTTCATTCCACATAGCAATATCAAGTATATCTGTACCATCCTCTTCAAATGCTTTGCCACCCTCAAATCCTATCTTCACATTAAGCTTTTGAAGTTTCTTAAGCTCTTGCTGAAATCTCTTGCCTTCTGGAGTAAGTGTATCTTTTACAGACAAGTTTCTTCACCTCCGCATACCATTGGCATAATACACATATTCCTTAATGATAAATACTGGGAACCATACTGCGTAAGCATATATTCAGAATCTGTATCAGTACTGCTTGTAGAAGTGTTACTAAAACTTACTGACGTACTTCCTTCTGTATAACTTGATATACCAAATGCGGCTCCAAGAGTATTCCCTTCAGAGCCGACCATGTTTAGTTTCATTTTATGGGCTGCAATTAATACTACAGCCCTGCTATACATCTTACCAAATTTCTTCTTACTAATAAGTGGCTTAACAAAATCAATCCACATAAGAACTTCATCATCTTCTACTTTTGAAAATTCTTTTGCAAGTAATCTAAATATAGTAAGTGGGTCCATAATTAACCCCCATTAAATAGCTTCTACAATTGCAATTAACTTAGCTGAAAGAGTTTCTCTTGTATCTTCTGGTAAAACTTCAACGCCCATTTTTTCTGCCAGAGCGTCTAATTCTTCACGTTTCATTTTCTTAATAGAAGCTGCTGTTTGAACTTTATCTTCTTCTGTGATATCAGGTGCATCTACTTCTAATTTCAATTCACCTTTTGAAATCATTCTCTTTACTTCTGGATTTTTTGAGTACTTGTTATCAACTACCTCTGTTCTACCAGGCAAGATTGTTGTTAATCCTACGCCAATAATCCTCTGTGTTTTATTAGTTACTTTCACTTTAATCACCCCTAAATATTTTTAACAATTAATAATGATAATGGATAATAGATAATTGCACCTGCTGAACGTGCTTCACAAGGTACAATCATTTCAAGATTTTGTGTTTGTAATGGATGTTGGATAAAATCCATTGGTGTTTCAATAGAGAATTTCTCTGGATCATTCTTGTATAAGACTCCTGCATTTACACCATATGGATTTGTATTTTCAGAATCAGCCATTAGCTCAGGCACTGGATAAATAGTTAATGGTGTTGGATTCTCTTTTGTTCGGTATGGCGCATTCTCAAGAATGTATGTGAGCACTGTCTTATCTGTATCAGGTAAACGTCTTTGAGAAATATCAATGTAGACGTCAGAAGGAAGGGCAAGTGTATCGGCTCTCTCAACATTCATTGTGAGCTTAGCTTGGTACATATACATGGCTCTAACATCTGCCAGAATTTCATCTGCTGTTTTATCCTTCCATGCTACGCTACCTGCTGCACCTTCTTCTAATACTAAGATTGGAATATCTGTATTTTCTGATAAGATACCAAGCATATTGTTTTCAGCATCCCCGGCAAAAGCAATAGCATTTTGTTGTCTTTTAATTGCATAATGTGCTGAGTCAGCTTTTCTAGTATCAAGAGATTTCCCACTGTAAAGTGATGCTCTCATTTCCTGTACAGAGTAACCGTAGCTATCTCCAATTGATTTAATATAGCTTGTAGAAGGCTTACCTTTTACGTCTGCTCTTGGAAGGTCTGTTGCATAATTAGAAATAATCTTTGCAAGACCTGTTTTTTCATAGCTGTACCATGTAATGCTTTCAGCACCTTCATTTACTTCATGTGTTTGAGGGAAGATTGAAAATGAACTTAACTCTGGGTAAAGTCTGTCATAACTATGTGCTTTAACATAGTCAAGTTCTCTTGCAAAGAATACAGAAGCATCCTCTGCTGAATCAAAGTGAAGTCCTCTTACATTGGGTGCATTCACCATGCCTGCTGCTAAGTTTGAATTTCTAAGTGCTGTTAAATCTGCTGGATCATATCCTGTACTTGGTTGTTGTGGATTGTATTTAATAGCCATATGTTATTTACCTCCTATTTACCGATTTCTACAACTGCAATACCATCACTTACTGCAGTAATGAATTTTACTTTTGTTAATGCAAGCTTACTTTCAGTAGTTGTATCTGCTGCTGTAGTAAAGAATCCTACTTCATCTCCAGAAAGAACTAAATTAGCAGATACACCATAACCTACGTCCTTCGCATTTTTTGAAACCTTTACCCATACTTTACCTTGATTCATAACTTCTAATGTAGCGCCTTTTTGAATAATAACTTTTCCATCCTTCTCCATTTCATGTGAAAATGAATTAAGTGTTACGCCTTCAAATGTTGCTTCTGTAGAACCTGATGTAGGTACTACAATTTCTGTTCCTTTTGATGTTCCTTGTACAACACCAATACCTAAGCTAACTCCTGCTGAACCAGTAATTCTACTGTTTACTGTGTGTGGTGATAAATCATAAATGCCGCCTGGTACACCGCTCGGTGTTTCATATCCATAATTAGTATTCATAGACATTATTGTTCTCCCCCTCTGTTAATCATTTCTTGACGTTTTTGAGCTGCCATACTTTTGTTTTGTCCTGGTACATTGTCTTTTCCATCTGCATTAACCATCTGGCGCTTTTGCTCAGTAGTTGAGCGCATCTTTGACACCTTAGCCTTAGCCATTGCATACATGCCATTAATGGTATCTTCATTAATTCCATCAAGTCTGATACCAGGCTCAACTTTTTGAATGATTGCTTTTTTACCTGTAGAAATAGATTGTCCTTCTAGGTTTAACCCAAGTTTTTCACCAATTCTGCACATCTCAAGCTTAGCTGATACCAGCTTATCGATTGAATCCATATTAACTGGCTTTTCTACCTCTTCATCGCACTTTTTGCTATCTTCATTATTTGATTCTTGCTGAGTTACATCTTCTTCCTTTTCATCTGCTGGTAAAACATCATTATTACCATCTACTGCTGTTTCAGTAGGTACTAAGTTAAGAAGCATATTAATATACTCTTTTAACTTTTCAGGATCAGTTTCATTAGCCATTGTCTCTTTGATTTGTTCAGCTGTAAGAGCTGTGTCTTCTGCTACTTCTTCACCACCTCCTACTTCTTCAACAGTTACTTCGCCACTTTCGATAAGTTCTTGTGGAATCGTAACTGCTACATCTCCATCGGCTCTAGCTTGTTTGTTAAAGTCGATAATTGCTTGTGCTAACTGCTTTCTTGTTAATACCATGTTCCCTTCTCCTTTCTCTTCTTTACCATCAATATTGAGCCTTGCCTTTTCTCCTGCCCTAGCTGCTCCTACTAAGGCAAGATGATTAATCCTTATGTTTCTTTGGATTGCGTCATAATGTTGTCCATTCCACTCGCCAGGAGTCTCATCAGTATCCAGTGAATAACCAAGAGATAACTCTCTTAATCCACACTCTTTAAGCACATCAGTTTCATGAATAACAACTTTTGCTCTAACATTGTCACCCTCTTGGTACCCATCACTAAGAATCGTACCAATTGTCTCATGTCCAACATTATCTTTTGTTACTAGCCCTGCATCATGTGTTACTATAATGGGTTTGCCTTGATAAGAACTAAGGCTATCATGGTTAAATACTTCTTCTGGTAATCTTAATTCTCTTCTAAGCGTTCCATCAGGATTTGTATATTCAAATATGCCTACCCTTGTAACAATAGGTTCATCAATCAAGTAACCTTCTGCAGTAAAGAATGTCTTATCAACCGCAATGCTATCTGTTCTTTGTACTTGTTTACCTAATAGCAATTACTTGTCCTCCTTTCACTTAAGTTTCCTTTGTATAGACATAATGTCTTTTATAAGAGATGTTTTACTACCTATGCTAACAAGATTTTTAGCAGCTTCTTCTTCTGAGGCATTCCCAAACGATATACCACTTTTACCGCTCTTATAGTAATTAGTAGCTTTTATTTCAGCTATCTTTTTTAGTTCATTAAGATTTAATTCTTCTAGCTGCTTTCTCGTATAATGTTTGTCTACTGCAATTACCTTATTTGCATTCGGTTGCTCAACACTCTTGCTACCTTTAACTGTATATTTAGAGAATGATTCTTCGTTATTTAATACTACATTTGTAAAAATATTCTTATCATCGGGCTCTTTCCTGTTCTTCTTCTCATTTCTCTTTCTTTTGCTAGTACCATTAATCTTATGCGGAGTGTTTGGAGTAACACTATTGTTAATTGAGCGTTCTTTTGTCTCCTTCTGTATTGGTAAATTAATACCTTCTAGATTAAATTTTGGAATAGCAATACACCTGCACTGATAATCTTCACTAGGGTGGCATCTTCTTCCTGTCCTTTCATCTACTACAGGAGGATCATCCCATCTGCAAGTTTTACCTTCCAAATGTCTGTGGCTATCTCTAACTCTAGAATCTCTAGAAGTCGACCAAGTATACTCATCAACTCCAGCTTCCTGTTGTTGCTTTTTTGCTAATTGTGCATTAAGCTTTCCAAGCTGATCTCTTGCAATCAATCGTGCATGCCGTTTACTCATGCCATAAGCTGCTTGAATTTGTTTGGTGATATCTGTAACAGTACTGCCGCTTTTGAATCCTTCAGTTACAATTTTCTGCATATCTGAAAGAGATTCTTTGGGCACTGTAACTATTAGATTTATATTGTCTTGAATCCATATATCAAGTGTTTGTTTATAGAATTCACCCAAATAATAATCCTCCAAAATATCTATACCAAGCGTCGCCTTACACATTTTCTTCCATTCATTAATGGAAAGTTCCCTAGTCATATGTGCAAGAGATTCAAGCTTTCTTCTAAGCCCAAAGGACTTATCCTTACTTTGAATTTCTGTACTCATACGCTTAAATATATTATCAATAAGTTCCTGAATCTCATCCCCATCTGCATGATGTTTCTTAATCCTTTGTATTCTATGCTGAGCTATTAGTGCCTTTTTTAATTCTTCTATATACTTAATCAACATTTTCTTATACATTGACATATAACCGTCAACCAAACGTATGTATTCGCGCTCTATTGACTCGGGATATCTTGATCTGTACTTACTGTTAAGCTTTTCATGTCCATAGAACTTATTTTTAACTTTATTTTTAAGATACTCACTCATATATTCATCCATAGCACCATCCCCTTTAATGGCATAAAAAAAGTACTCTTAACGAGTACTCTATTATCCTGCTGTAAGTTTGTTTACAAGATGTTCAATTGATAGCAAGAAAGGATAAAACATTTCATCCTCATCTAAATCTTCAGGTGCTACGAATCTAGGATTAAACATCTCCTCATTATCTGTTTGAGGTTCACCTTGATATTCTGTTGCCAGGTATAATTGAACCGGCCCATCATAATCCTGTGGAACTTCCATAATCCCAATTGGTACTAATCCTTTTGGAGTAATATTGAATTCCTCTTTTGTTTCTCTAACTGCTGCTTCTAAAGGTGTCTCTCCTGGTTCAATGTGCCCACCAGGACCACATATCTGTCCATTATCTCGGTTACCTACAAGAATTTTACCATCATTCACTATAAGAACAGCTGAAGCTATTAACTCTTTTGAATCATCTTTTCTAAGTAATAAGTCTAATTGACTGCCTTTACTTTCTTCAAAAGTGTTCTCTTCTTCAATGTCATATTCATCAAGTATATCTTCAATTTCATACTCACCAGTCTTTGCAAGTGCGTTTCTTACTTCTGTTGGATCAACAGCTTGCATATCCACATATACTTGTGTAGCCTGTGCTCTTTTTAGTGCGCCATCTGCTTTTTGATTATCGAGTTCAGCCTGCTCTTTTTCACTTAGGCTCCATAATGGCATGAACTTTAGTTTAAATACTGGCTTTTCTTTAATCTCTCTTGTATTTACTGCAATAGAGCAAATAATATTGAGTAGCCTTTTGTAATTTCCTTTTACTGATTTTCTTTGAATCCTCTCTACGTAATTGTAGTAGTTTTCTAAGTCACTTTCTCCAGTCGCATTCATTCCTGCCGGTGCACGTCCAAACAGAATTGTTTGAGGAATGTTAGTTATAGCTGAGAGCATATTGCAAGAAACATCAACAATATCTTTTACACCACTCAATGAGAATGTAGAATACGAATAATCCTCACCATCTGCATCTATAGCAATAGTATTTAATAAACCTTTTGCCATATCTATAACTTGAAGCCTTTTAAGAACCATGTCTTCTCCAGCCTCTGTTGACAACATACCAGCTAATCCTTTAATCTTTTGTACTGCTTGCACTGCTCGTTCAAGAAGCTTGTCTGCATTTCCGTGAGATGTTGATGTTCTTCTTAATTCTTTTTTTATACGCACATACTCCGGCACACCCCAAAAACGATAATTTTCATTTGAACATTGTTCTGGCAACTTACCATTTTTGAATACAAGGCATCTACTCTTGTGAACTTTGAATCTGCCATATACACTGCTAACTATGTAATACTCTGGTTCACCTATTGTATAGTCATCTGAAATAACTCCTCGATAAAGCGAAGTATACTCTGGTTGAACTATTGAGCGCTCATAGACACGTATTTCATCAATGCTTTTTGCCTTTTTGATATTAAGTGGATCTTCTAATTTCCCACCATCATCTATTAGCATAACAGCTAATGCACCACCATATAGTCTTGACCATATTAGTGCCTGGATAAACTGCTCATCTACATTTAGATTGTCTAATTTATTCTCAATGTAGTCTGCTGTTTCTGCATCTGCTATAGCTGACAAGTCAATTCCTCTCTTAAGCGCCTCCTCTGCAGGAGCATCAATAATCTTGCAAAATAGACCATTTTGCTCATATATTGTCGTTAACTGTGTATCCATAATTGCTGGGTCTGCATTATATACATATGCTTCACTTGAATCTCTTCCTGTGCCATATTTGTTTAAAAGGTTTACGTACCCACCATCAAAATTAAAACGCTTAGCGTGTTCTTCTATTGAGTTTTCCTCATTCTCCATATTCTCACCTCACTTTCTGTTAAGTTAGACTTGATAGGTCAAATGTAGATTCCATGTCATTCTCTAATGCATATCTTGTTGCATCTATTGTATGGTTATCCTTGTCAACTAGTTTTGAACGTACATTACCATCTTTATCTACCTGATAGTCTATATTTTCAAACTCTCTTGCTACATTAGGTGTTCTTACTGGGTCTATTACTATTTCTTCTAACCCATCTAGCCATGTCTCACCATACTCTACACTTCCTGGTCCCTTTTTAGCACCAGTAAACATACAACCATTGTCATTTAATTCAGCAATACTCTTAGGTTCTGCACTATCTGCAATAGTCAACTTTGTATTGTAGCCTTTACTCTTTATCCATTCTGCTAATTCTCTATTAAACTTCTTAACGCCATAAAACTCATCCATAAAGAATATTCTTCTTCTAGTCTTATCATAGTGAAGCCTTACAAATGCCACTGGGTCTGCTGCATATCCCCAGTCATTCCCCTGCCTTATATTATCAAAGCTGTTATACTCTTCATCAGTAATCGTTCTAAATACAAGGTTATTAAATGGTACTACGCCACTGCCTATTGGCTCACCTAAGTACTCCCAATTATATTTTGGCTCATTTGTTTTCTTGATATGGTTAGCTTCATCATGAAATGCCCTAGATATATGCGGATTTTCGAGATAAGTACTATGATGCACATATGTATTATCAGGTAATAAGTGTGTTTCATATCTTTTGTTTACCCATGACTGTTTTCGCTTTGGTGGATTGTATGAATAAAACAATGAGTAATACATTCCATCCGGCAATTCTGCTCTCAGAACAGAATTCTCGATTGTACTGACTTCATCCTCTGTTTTGAACTCTGCCAGTTCCTCAATCCACATAATGGCTACTGGATATTTACTCATTTTTATTGACTTAATTTTTTGAGGATCATCTGCCCCACGAAATATTATCTTATTACCCCTTGGCAGATACGTTAAACTTAGTGGGGACATTTTAGCTCTCCACTTTGATGAAACGCCCAACATATCTATGCATTCCTTTAGTTGTTCATATACAGATTCAGCAAGAGTGTTACCTACCTTACGTACAACCAATGCTGTAACAGGGTATTTCATAACATCCATAACAATTCTAAAACCTATATGAGTAGACTTCGCAGAACCACGCCCACCTTTTTCAACATACTTTAAGCAGTTATGCTCTTTAGATGCTCTCCAAAACTCATGGAAATTAGGATTTATTATCTCTGAAATTCTAACTGTTGTAGCATCCATATTCTCACCTCAAGTTTAGTATTTATGTTATTTTTTTTAGTAAATCTCTAAATAGCTGCTTATATAACTAGAAAACGTTGTAAATACGTAAATACCTACCACAAATAATTCCAAGTTATCTGTGATACATGCTATATGTCATCTATAATGGTTATTCCTTCTTGCTCTTCGCCTGTTTCAACCTTAGCCTTCATCATTTCTATCCTAGCTTTTTGCTCTTCAGTAGCTAAGTCCATATGATCAGCTATCCACTGTAATGCCTTCATCCTATCAGCAAGCTTTATTGATATTCCATCCTTGCCTTGCTTAACCTCTGTAATTAAAGTTCCGTCAACATCACAAGAGTTATTTAAATCAACATAGCTGGCCTCTATTTCTTGCTCATTGCCTTGCTTGTCGATATACTCAACGCTCTTCTTGCCAAATGTTAAATAATCAGTAATATCACTAAATGCTATATCCATGTACTTCTGAAAGATATCACCAGGCTCTAAAGTTGCTTGGTTAAGCTTTGCTTGCTTGAGCTTTCTAATCTCCTCTTGAATCTTTGGATTTCTTAGGGATTTAGAGCCTTCCACCATTGCTGTACTGTATGCACATCCATATGCCTTTTGATATGCCTTTGTTGCATTGAAGTATTTTATTTGATACAAGCAAAAAAGCCTTTGCTTATCAGTTAAATCAGGATTATCTATAACCGACTCAACCTCTGCTAAAGGCTTTTCTGCTTTTTTATTATTAGGTGGGCTCTTTCCTTTTGGAACGTTCCGTTTTTTTATTGCTTCGTTTTGGAACGTTCCGTTAAGCTGCTGTTCCCATTTGTCTTTAGACTTCCATCCTCTAACTGTGCCATCTGACACGCTTAGTTGATTAGCTATTTCAACTAAACTAATATTCCCTTTGTGCTTCTTGTATATTTCAAATGCCTGGTCTCTTCGTGGATCTCTAGCCATTAATTAGTACCTCCTTTCTTTGCACAAAAAGAGCAAGCCTGCACACACCACATGTACCAAAGCTCACTCTTTTTTTGTAATGTAACTCCAATTTTGTTCTCTTCAGGTCTCCAGCCAAGAAGAAGAACGATTTACCATTTAATTAACTAATATCATAATATCACATAAGCATGTGAACCAGAGTGCCCATTATGATATTTTTCGTAGTTTTTGTAATATTCTGCTATGAACTTTAAGTATCCCTCTGTATCCATAATTCATTTCAACACATATAGTCTCCCAAGGTTTACATTCCATATATCTTTTTCTTACCACTACACGTTCCATTGGTTCTAATGTATTAATGCTACGTTCTATTTCTATCATCTTTCTCATAAGCTCATTAGATTTTTGAATATACGTAGTTTCCAAGTCACTAAGTGTAGATACCATATCTCCTATTTTATCACTGTTACCAGACATAGCTACTATGCCATCAAAGTTTTGTGAATGAATACTTGTAAGTTGCTCTCTTAAACTATCTATACGTTCTTTAAGCTGTGTATGTTCCAATTGCATATCTGCATAATTTTGTAATTTTTTCTTAATGTCCATTATGTACCTCCTAAAATCTTTTAAAAAGGTTCTTGACAACGCCGACACCTTGTAGTATTTTATGTTCTTGTTTACTTTACTTTACTTTACTTTACTTTACTTTACTTTGGTGATTTCTGTAGTACATAAACTCGCTTAAATCGTATTAAGTAAGAGTTATTGCACACATATTACATACATAAATACTATTTAAATTTAGTTATTGCATACATAAACTACGTTTAGTACGAGTTATTACATACATAAACTATTTTGCGCTAAGCTATTTTTATGCCAAATAGTCCGAAAATCATTTCGTTGTCTTTTGGCTTGAGGTAGCTTTTTGTCATATCTATTGATTTATGATGTGCAAGTAACTGTGCTTCTTCCATAGTCAATTGTCTTCCAATAATGCCACATAAGTAGTGTGTTCCATTTGTTGTGTTCTCCAGGAACGTATGTCTAAAACTATGAGGAGTAAAATAAGGTGTACTGGGATCTAATTGTTTAAGTATCTTGTACATATCCTTAACCCATCCTCTTAACGTTCCCGTTTTTGTTACTGGTCCATACTTACTTTGCCAAAAGGCTTCTTCATGTTGTTTGACACTAAGATGTAATTTAATGCTTTCTTTTGAGTGATTATGCAATAATATATATTCAGCTTTTCCACCTTTACACGTTACTTTGATATATCCCTTTTCTAACGTCTCAATATTCTTAACTTGAAGCACTTCGTTGACACGAGCCCCTGTATCATATAGAATATCGAGTAGGCATAGATGCTGGTACATCTTATGCTCTTTTAAGTAGGCTCTAAGTAAGTCTATTTGTCTCTGGCTTAGAAAAGCGTTCTCCTTGATAGGTTCCTTTTCTAGGCCTTTAATTTTGCTTGCAGGATTTCTAATGTATTCCTCATAATCGTCATCATCATCTTCTGCATAGGACATCATAGTTCTAATTGCAGATAATATACGATTAACTCTAGCGTTACTTGCACCACGTTCTTCAACCATGAAGAATTTAAACTCATTAAAATGCTTTTTCTTAAAATCTAGCACACTCATGTTGCCGTTTTCTAATAGATTCCAGTACAAGAAAAACCTAAGGTCGTACATATACTGTTCTATCGTTCTAGTCCCCTTTTTGTCTGCCTTGCAACTTCTAAGATATTGTTGCATTAATTTTTTGTTAACTTCTAATACTTGTTCCCAGCGTTCTTTGGTGTATAAAACTCTGCTCATTTTATCAGCTCCTTAAAAGTTAAATATCAATTGACCATTATTAAGTTGGCTTATATGTTCTATATCTGATTCCTTAAGTGGTATAAATAACTCATTGTACTGGCATAGATAAAACATCTCACCAAAGCAAATCATTTCATCATATGCCTCTATCACTTCCCCGACGGGAGGAAATCTAGCATCATTGAAGTGCTTGTTATTTTTTATAAGCATCTTACTTCCCCTTATTCTTTTTTGTCTTGTCCTTTTTCTTTGCTGCATTTAATTGCTGCCTTATCGTACTTGTGTAAGGTATGTACTTTCCCAATTAAACCACCCCAAAATCAGATTTTATTTATATAATCCTCCAACTAATTCAAATCTGTATTTTTGA
>DYCF01000056.1 GCA_019418225.1 Clostridiales bacterium
GAGCAGAGGACTGAAAATCCTCGTGTCGCTGGTTCGATTCCGGCTCTGGGCATTTGTCATGGGTCACTAGCTCAGTCGGTAGAGCACTTGACTTTTAATCAAGTTGTCCGGGGTTCGATTCCCCGGTGGCTCATAATTTATAAAGAAGTCTTACATTTAATGAATAATTAGGTGTAAGACTTCTTTTTTATTATAAAATTGGTTATAATAGGTAATAAATAGTGAGTAAAATGGATTTATAGGAAGATAGGGGAATGTAGAAATGAATAATTATCTTACAGAGCAAGATATCGAGAAGATGAAAAAGGAAATAGAATATAGAAAAGTTGTAGTTCGTAAAAAGAGAAATGAGGAAGTAAAAGAAGCGCGTGCACATGGTGATTTAAGTGAAAACTTTGAGTATAAGGCTGCAAAAAGAGAACGTGGAAGAAATGAAGGGCGTATTAAATACTTAGAGAAAATGATTAAGACCTGTACAGTTATTGAGGATAATACTGCAAGTGATGAAGTTGGCTTAGGAAAGGTAGTAACCGTTAATTTTATAGAGGATGATTTCTGCGTAGATTATACTATTGTTACAACAATGGAAATGGATGTGGTTAATAATAAGATTAGTATTGAATGTCCTTTAGGAAAAGAGATTTATGGAAAGAAAGTTGGACAAGAGGTGGAAATAGATTCGCCGGACGGAAAATATATGGTAAGAATTGAAGCGATAAAAAACTTATAAGAAATAAGAAAAGCTGTAATAAATTGCGACAAGCTTGAATATACATTAGTAACAATGTGAGGGAGTTGTTGCTATATGAATCAAATAGGATTTAATATTTTAAGAAGAGCACAGGATAATGCAAAAGAAGCAGATAAGCTATCAACCTTTTTTAAAGAGAGAGGTGTACAGCTAAAGGAAGTACGACGTAATCCTGATAGATATGCTGATATGATTAAACAGTATAGTAAGATTTGTATTAATGAGGGGCTATTTGAAGAAAGTAGGGACCGCTTACAATTAGAATTTAATAGGCTGTGTGAGTATCATCAACGAAATGAAGAGGCATTGACAAAAGAATTTATGGGAATTGCAAAAGAGATTATTCTTACTATGCCAGAGGAACTGATATGATAAATAAAGGAGGAGGTGTCGCGAAACTTTTTATAGTTTCACGATATCTCCTTTTAATTTGGGGAGATACAGGGGATATTTATTGTATTTAGTTATATATTAATGTAAACTTATACGGGTAGAATTTATCACGGATATTAGTTTGGATTTTTATTTTAGAATAAGGATATATAGTTAAAGAAAATTAATTTGGTAGATTGTAGTATTATACTAGGACTATGTAGATATGAAGATTTACTTTAAGTTTTACTAAAAGATTAATAGAGAAAAGAGTGATTAAGTGAATGCACCTTTATATAATGAATTAATAGCATATAGTAACTCTAAGTTAGCATTTCATATGCCAGGACATAAATTTGGAAGTATAGCAGATTTAAACAAATTAAATTTATCTTCATTAGATAATACTGAAGCCATGGGATTAGATAACTTATATGAGGCAGAAGGTATTATTAAGGAAGCAATGCTTCTTATGGCTGATTTTTATGGAGCTAAGGATAGTGTATTTTTAACAAATGGTTCGACAGCAGGTGTCATTACTAGTATATTAGCAACTTGCAATGAGGGCGATGAATTAATTGTGGCTAGAAACTCACATCATAGTGTATGGAGTGCTTTAGTGTTAGGTGGCATAAAACCTATATACATTAGCCCAGAATATATACAGAAAGATGATATTTTAGGTGAGGTTACAGTTGATACTGTAAGAAGGGCATTTGAGACACATCCAAATGCTAAGGGAATTATTATTGTAAGTCCTACTTATGAGGGAATCGTATCGGATATTAAGGGAATTGCAGAAGTTGTACATGAATATGATAAGGTTTTAATAGTTGATGAAGCACATGGGGCACATTTTGTGTTGGGCAATTGTTTCCCAGTTAGTAGTACTAGGCTAGGGGCAGATATTGTAATTAATAGTATGCATAAAACATTGCCTGCACTTACACAGAGTGGTGTATTACATATATGCTCTAATAGAGTGAAGTATGACAAAATTATAGAGACGCTTAGAATGGTACAAACAAGTAGTCCTTCTTATATGATGATGGGATTAATGGATTATATACGTTGTTATATATTGGAACACCATGTATTAATTAAGAAGCAGTATGTAGATGAATTAGTGGCAATGCGTCAGAGGTTGAGACAATTACAAGTGTTGAGACTTGTAGAGGGGACACCACATGCATATGATATTAGTAAGGTAATCATTTCTACTGCGAATACTAATATAAGTGGCTATCAATTAGCGAGTGTATTAAATAAAGAATATGGTATTGTGGTAGAAGCTGCACTTGATACGTATATTATTTTAATGACGACTATGGCAGATACAAGAGAAACTTTAACTAGATTAGAGCAAGCATTAAGATATATTGATTCTTGTTTAGAATATCGCCAAACATATGAGGGAATTAATAATTTTATGAGTCGTGAAATTGTATTAGGTGAATGTCCTAGATCAATTCATTATGGTAATAAGGTATGGGAAACATTAGATGAGTGTGTAGGTAAGAAATCGGCTAATAATATTATGTTATATCCACCAGGCATTCCAATCATTTGTATTGGTGAGGTAATTAGAGATGAGCATATTGATATGATTCGTAGATTTAGAAGTAAGTTACAGGGTATTAAGAGATTAGATAATCAAATACTAATACATGTTGTATAGTACATGGGTACATTAGAAGTTGGAGGTACAAATGGGAAAAATATTTTGCTTGATGGGAAAGAGCAGTTCAGGTAAAGATACTATATTTAAGAAGTTACGAGAGAGAGATGAATTAGGATTAAGACCGGTGGTAACTTATACGACTAGACCGATGCGTCAGAATGAGACTAATGGTGTAGAGTATTACTTTATTAATGAGGAGACGTTAAAGGAATATGTTACAGCAGGGAAAGTAATCGAGAAGAGAGTTTATCATACTGTATTTGGCGATTGGTATTATTGCACTATTGATGATGGACAAATTAAGTTAGATCAAGAAGATTATTTATTGATTGTTACTTTAGAGGCATATAATAGTTTGAAAAAATATTTTGGTGAGGAGAATGTGGTGCCTTTATATGTAGCACTTGAAGATGGGGTGCGATTAGAAAGGGCATTACAAAGGGAAAAACAAGAAATAACACCTAATTATGATGAAGTATGTAGAAGGTTCTTAGCAGATAATCAAGATTTTAGCAAAGAAAATTTACAAAGCAGTGGTGTAGAAAAACAATATATTAATATTGATTTAGAGAAATGTATAGAAGAAATTACTGAGGATATATTAAAAAATAAGGAAAGACCGAAATATAATTAAGAAGTGTTTAAATTTATATTCCTTGGGTATGCTTTAAATAGAAGAATTTAAACTTGAAATAGAGGAAAGACTGTCCTATTATAAAAGATAGTAGGATTGAGGTAAGGGAAAAATACACATTATAGTAAGTGGGGGATGTTATGGCTAATATACAAATTAGTCAAATCCAAATGCCAAAGCTGAGGGATTTGCCAAGTGTTACAGAGAATAAGGTTGATAAAGGATTTCGCTTTACGTTACTTAGTCAATTAGATGATTCTGAGCTAAATGATAAGCTTAAAGCAATGATTGAGGATATTACAACACAGGGACAGAAGATTGCAGAGCATATGGACATACGAGATATGAAGGTATATCGTAGTATGATTTCTAATTTCTTCGGTGAGGTAGTAGCTAATTCACATAAGTTTTCTAGAGAAAACTTTTTGGATAAGAGAGGACGCCATAGAGTATATGGTGTGGTTAAATTAGTTAATGATAAATTGGATGAATTAGCTAAGGAATTAATTAGTACTGAGAAAAATCAGATGGAGATATTAAATCGAGTAGGAGAAATAGAAGGACTCGTTTTAGATATTGTGACTTAAATAGTGGGATTTAAATGTTCGTGGAATTATACACGAACATTTTTTGTAGAGTAGGAAAGTGTGGTTTTTAACCTTCTTGTGTCTAAGCTCAAAATTTGAGTTGAGAATGTGATGTTAGTCGCGTTACTTTGAAGAGGTAGAAAGATACATTTTATAAAATATAAAAGTTGATGAGGATAGGTTATGGAAATATTTCAAAATATTATAGGGAATGAAGGTGCCAAGGAGTATTTTAATAGGGCGATTAATAAGAAACAGTTATCGCATAGTTATATTTTTGAGGGACCATATGGTGTAGGAAAAAATACTTTTGCGATAGAGCTGGCAAAGACCATTATGTGTGAAGGTGAAAGTAAGCCATGTAATGAATGCCCTTCATGTACAATGATTAATGCGAGAACGCATCCGGATTTAATTGTCATAGAGAAGGATACGAATGTAACTAAAGTTGATAACATTAGGGAGCATCTAATTCGTGAGATGGAGATTAAACCATATCGTAGTGAACATAAGATTATTATTGTAAAAGCGGCAGATACAGTTAATGTACAAGGGCAAAATGCCATGCTAAAAACTATTGAGGAACCACCTGGTTATGGCATTATTATTTTAGTGTGTGAGAATATGGGGAGTTTATTGCCAACGATTAAGTCTAGATGTATTACAGTACGCTTTAATCCTCTTAATAAGGAAGAGATGGATGCATATTTAGTAAATCGTGGTGTAAGTGGCACACGAAAGGATGTTATTAGTAAGTTATCAGATGGTAGTATAGGCGTTATTAATGATATCCTAGAGGACGAGCATTATATGGACATTAGGCAGCAAACTGTAGGCTTTATTGAAAGACTAGAAAAAGCTAACTTAATGGAGATTTATGATTTAGTTAAAGAGATGACAGATTTAAAAGATGATTTGGAGCAGATTTTGAAGTTTTGGCTCCTTTGGTATAGGGATGTGGCAGTGTATAAAACGTCTAAAAGTAGAGATTTGTACTATATTGATTACCAAAAACAGCTGTTGGACATGTCTAGTAAATTAACGTATAATAAAGTTAGTCAGAATATAGAACACATTAAAAAGGCGATTTTAGATATAAAACAGAATATATATAGTACATTTGTAATAGAGAATTTATTATTGCAGCTGAAGGAGAGAAAAAAATGATAACCGTTATAGGAATAAGGTTTAGACGTGCGGGAAAAATTTATTATTTTGAACCGGAAAACGTAACTTATGAGCAAGGTCAACATGCTATCGTTGAAACCGCGCGTGGTATAGAGTATGGCGAAGTTGTTATTGCTAATAAGGAAATAGATGAATCAGAAGTTGTACAACCTTTAAAAAAGGTAATTCGTTTAGCTACGCCTGAAGACGATGAAAAATATAGACAGAATAAAATTAAAGAAAAAGAAGCATTCTTTATTTGTAAAGAAAAAATCATTAAACATAAATTAGATATGAAACTCATTGATGTGGAATATACATTTGATAATAACAAGGTATTATTCTACTTTACATCTTATGAGCGTGTAGATTTTAGGGAGCTTGTAAAAGAGCTAGCGTCTATTTTTAAAACACGTATTGAACTTAGACAGATTGGTGTTAGAGATGAGACCAAGATGTGTGGGGGTATAGGTATTTGTGGACGTTCTTTATGTTGTAATACATTTTTAGGAGACTTCCAACCTGTATCTATTAAGATGGCCAAAGAACAAAGTTTATCACTTAATCCTATTAAAATTTCTGGGATTTGTGGTAGACTTATGTGCTGTTTAAAATATGAGCAAGATTGTTATGTAGAAATTAGAGATCGTTTACCAGTTGTAGGTGATACAGTTATTACACCAGATGGTAAAGGTGAAGTGCTTTCAGTTAATGTTTTACGTGAGCAGGTTAAAGTAGCTGTTAAGAAGAAAGATAAGGATGAAAAGGAAGCTATCATGTATCTTGCTAAGGATTTAAAAATTATTGGTAAGAAGAAAAAATGCGGTGGTGGCTGCTGTGGAAATAATAGAGGAGATATCGATAAAGAGTATGAAGGATTTGACTTTAGTTCGCTCGAATGAGAGAGTAGATGATTTAGAGAGAAATGGATATAGACTCATACAAAATCCCGAAGTGTTTTGCTTCGGGATTGATGCTATTTTGTTAGCACATTTTGCAAATGTAAGGAGTCAGAAACAAAAGATTTTAGATATAGGAACAGGGACAGGCATTATTCCTATCGTTATGCATGCTGTTTATGGAAAAGGACATTTTACAGGTATTGATATTCAAGAAGAGATGATCGAGATGGCTTCTCGTTCTGTGAAGCTTAATGAAATTGAAGCAGATGTGAATATGAAGGTAATGGATATTAAGGACTATAAAAACCATTTTGAAAGTGGCACATTTGATATTATTACATGTAACCCACCTTATATGAAAGGTCATGCAGGATTAAAGAATGAACATCCTTCTAAGACTATTGCAAGACATGAAGTCGCATGTACATTAGAAGATATTATACAGGCAGCAGGGTATATGCTGAAGTATGGTGGGAAAATGTGCATGATTCATAGACCACATCGTTTAGTCGATATCTTTTGTACAATGAGAAAGTATAATATTGAACCTAAAGTAACACGTATGATTTACCCTAAACAAGGGAAGGAGCCAACAATGGTGCTTGTAGAGGGCGTTAAGAATGGAAAACCGGAGCTTCGTGTACAGAAACCACTCATTGTATATAATGATGATAATACGTATACGGATGAAATTTTAGAGATTTATGGTAAAAAAGGCCGTCAGGAAGAAAAAATATAGAGCAGCTAGTAGTAGAAAAGAGGATTCAAAATATGGAGTATGGGACACTTACTTTATGTGCAACGCCGATTGGAAATTTAGAAGATATCACATATAGAGCAGTCAGATTAATGAAAGAGGCGGACTTTATTGCAGCAGAGGATACAAGACATACTAAGAAGTTATTAAATCATTTTGAGATTCATACAAGACTAATTAGTTATCATGAGCACAATAAAGTTGAAAAAGGACCTGAATTAATTCGTTTATTAAAAGAGGGAAAAAATATCGTACTTGTGACGGATGCAGGAACCCCTGGTATTTCTGACCCTGGTGAAGATATGGTGAAATTAGCTTTAGAGGAAGGTATTACAGTAACATCTGCACCAGGAGCAGTAGCTGGAATTACAGCTTTGATTATTTCTGGGCAAGTGACTAGAAGATTTATTTTTGAAGGGTTCTTACCAGCACAGAAAAAAGAAAAAGCACAAGTTTTAGAGAGATTAAAAAATGAGACTAGAACAGTTATCCTTTATGAAGCGCCACACCGTTTAATTAAAACTTTAGAAGAACTTCGCATGGCAGTAGGTAATAGAGGAATTACTGTAACGAAGGAATTAACTAAAAAATATGAAACTGTTTTTAAGACAACACTTGATGAGGCTATTGCATTTTATAATGAAGAAGAGCCTAGAGGTGAATATGTTTTAATATTAGCTGGTAAGGATGAACAAGAGCTTCAAGAAGAGATTAAGCAAGAATGGACAAGCATGAGCATTGAAGATCATATGCAGTTTTATACTGATAAAGGAATGGATGAAAAATCAGCTATGAAACAAGTTGCTAAAGACCGCGGCGTGAGTAAACGTGACATTTATGCTTATATACATGCGTAAGCCTCAATCTAAATGATATATAGTTAAGAAATTTAGAGGTTAATATACTATGGGCTATAATATGTTTTATGACATATAGAGAAACAAATTAAAAACTTGAAATATACATGTAGGTAAATTGTTTTATCTCAATGATTTCACATGACTAAAAATCATGAATAACTAAAATTTATAAATGTGAAATCTATAAGATGGAGCATGGCATATTTAAAAATAATAATTAAAAGAGGCTTGTTAGGGAGAATGGAGATTCTACTTAACAAGTCTCTTTCTGATTTGAGAGTTCTAGAGTGCTAGGTTTAGCAAAGAAGATAACGAATTCAGTGCCTTCCCCAAGTGTACTATAAACAAATATTTTTGCTTGATGGGTGGCACAGATTTGATGGGCTATTGCAAGTCCTAAACCCGTACCACCTGTATTTTTATTACGGGCTTCGTCTACGCGGTAAAAGCGTTCAAATAAGTGTGGGATATGTTCTTTTGGGATACCTATTCCATTATCCTTTACAGAAAGAACGATATTTTGTTTTGTAATGGCGCAGCCTAGAGTGACACAACCACCTTCAGGGGTATATTTAAGGGCATTATCTACTAGGATACGAATAAGTTCTTTGATGAGCGCAGGGTCACCGACGAGTTGAACATTATCTTCTACTTTAGAAAGTAAATCGTGTTCATCGTCTATAAAGCTCGTTTCTTTGAGTACATCTCTGCATATTTTTGAGAGGTCTATAAGCTGCATTTCTACTTTTAAGGTATTTTTATCACTACGAGATAGAAAGAGTAATTTTTCTAAAAGATTTTTCATATTGGCTGTTTCTTGCGTAATGGACTGAATACTTTCTTCTAGGATTTTAGGGTCATCTTTTCCCCATCGATTAAGCATATCTGTATAGCCTTGAATGATAGCTACGGGTGTACGTAGTTCATGTGAGGCATCGGAAGCAAATTGTTTTTGGCGTTCAACAAAGACTTCAATACGATCCATCATTTCATTAAAGGTGAGTGCCAAGTCTTTAAGCTCATCTTTTGCACCCTTAGTATCAAGGCGTGTAACTAAATCAGTTCCTTTGATTTCTTTAACTGTTGTAGTCATATCCTTAAGTGGTTTTAACATTTTCTCGACAATATGTTTTCCAAGTAAAAAGAAGATTGCCAAGGAAATAAGCATCATGATTCCCATAAGTATGGAGAATTGCATAATTAAAGAATCAAAAGAAAGATTTTCTGATTGTGCCTGCTCTAAAAAGATACTTGTGCCAATAAAGTAGGTGATTGCAAAGAGTAATATATATAGACCGCTATAAAGTAAATTAATTTTAAAGGCAATTGAAAATCTAAATCTATTAAAGAATATGCTTACGGCTTTTAGAGCTAATAAGAATATACCATTTATAAGTGCTAGTAGGGCCTTAATAGTGAAAGCTATAGATGCATAAATTAAATAAAATGACTTTTTAATGACTCGCCACATCTTTTATTTGATACCCCATTCCTCTAATAGTATAGATTAATTTATCCTGGAAGTTTTGATCAATTTTATTTCTGAGATAACGGATATAGACATCTACCACATTGGTATCACCTAAATAATCATAACCCCAAACTTTTTCTAGAATTTGTTCCCTAGTGACAACTAAGCTTTTGTTACGCATGAGATATTCTAGAAGCTCGAATTCTTTTTTGGTGAGTGCGATAGGTGTAGTTTCATAACTAACTTCATATTTCTCGGGACATAAAGAAAGTTTGCCACAGGTTAATACTTCTTGCGTCATGGACGTAGAAGAAGATGGTGTTTTTAGTTTAAAGAGCACACGGATGCGGGCTAGGAGTTCTTCAATGGCAAAAGGTTTTGTAATATAATCTTGGGCACCTAAATCTAGCCCCATAACTTTATCCATAACGTCATCTTTGGCAGTAAGCATGATAACTGGTAAATCAGAAGTTTGGCGAATACGGCGTAGTACTTCCATGCCATTAAGAGAAGGAAGCATGACATCGAGAATCACTAAATCAAAGTTGCCATCTAATGCTTTACTGAGTCCTTCTCTACCATCATGAGAAAGGTCAACACTATACCCTTCATGCTCAAGTTCAAGTTGTAAAAAACGTGCAATTTTTACTTCGTCTTCTATGATTAATAATTGCTTCAAGGAATCACCTACTTTTTATATTTATATGATGTTAGTAACTTTCTTATATAAACTAAGTATACTAGAGTTGAACTATTAAAAAAATATATTTGTGCTATTTATATGATGTATATATAGTTAGAGTTGGTTTCTTTATAATTAGAGACACCAGTTATGAATTTGAAATAGGCATCTTGTAAATTAGTTGCGCTAGATGTGAAATCTATGTATAAAACAGCTAGTATTATGCCTATAGTTTAAATATAGACAAATACATATATATTTAAACAGATGTTATAAACAAGCACGAGTCTTATACGTAATACAAACTTGAAAAGGGCTGCTAGCACCTAGGTGTAAGCAGCCTCTTTTCGAGGGGTTATTTTGAAAACTCATCAAATGTTGAATTAATTTTATTGGCTAAGTCATTGTCACCTTTGATATGAATGCGTACACCAAAGACAAGAGCAATAATAATTGCAACGATAGATACATGGAAGCAAAGAATAATTGAAATTAAAGCAACAGAAAGTGGTACATCGATGTAAGTGCGATCTTTTTTCTTCATGATGAAATTAGTGGCATTTAATTTATTAATGAAGTTTGTAATTTTTTCACTAGTAGAATTATGATTTGTGTTATGTGCGGTAGTGGCTGTTTTAATTTTTTCACCTTTTTCAAGGAGAAGTAAGGCTTCTAATATATCGCCATTAGCCGCTTCAAGAGCAGCTTTTGCTTCGGCATATGAAACGTTGGCACGTTGCATGATTAAATCTATTTGTTCAAGCGTAATTTCCATACTATACAACTCCTTTTTTAGTATACTTAGCTATTAGAAAAGGATAGGATAAGATAGCTAAGTATAGTATTTAATAACTTTATTTTAGAATAGAAAACTTAGAAAAGAATAAGTGAAACATTAAAATTTAATGAGAAAATGTTGAGTTAAATTTTTCTGCAACCTCATTCTCACCTTCAATATTCATTTTAACACCTAGTACTAAGGCAACAATGATTCCAATGAATGAAAATGGTAAGCAAACGATGAAGAGGAGAATGGCAACTGCTAATGGTAAATTAATAAAAGTATGTTCTCCTTTTTTCATAATGAAAGAAGATTGATTGAGGTTATGAATGAAACCCTTGAGACGTTTACCGCAACTTTCTTTTGGCTGAGGAGCTGGTTTGATTTTTTGATTTTGTTCAAGTCTAAGAAGTGCTTCTACCATATCCCCAGTTGTTTGCTCAAGTGCTTCTTTAGCTTCAGCATAAGATACGTTGGCACGTTGCATAATTGCATCGATTTGTTCTAAAGTAATATTTGTCATAATTAATCTCTCCCTTAAAAACTAAATTTGATTTATTTGATGATGTTAGTATAAGGAAGATAGATTAGAGAAAAATAAATGATTTATTAGAATTCTATGAGAAGTAGGTAATAAAAAGATGAGAAGAAAAAAGACAAAAGAGACTGTACACACTTGTAACAGTCTCTTGTATATAAAATCTATATTGTTTTAAAAGAATCAAAGAGTGAAGAGGCAAAAATATCTGAGTCTTCATCTGCTTCGATAACACATTCATCTTCATCCCCTATATAGAAGAGAACTTTATCACCTTGAATAAGCCCTAAGTTAAGGTGTAAGTTTGTTTTCATGCCAAGGAGAAGTTCTTTTACTTCCTCTGTAAGGGAAGCAATAATCATAGAGAAACCTTCCTTTTCTTCTAAAGTTTCTTCAAGTGAACCAAGTTCATCTGCATTTTCGATGATGTGAGTTGCAGCTAAGAATCTATTTTTAAAAGTAGTTACTTCAGAAGTTTCGTCTGTAGTATTTGGGAAATAGATATTTACTTTATCACATCTATCGAAGAAGAATTTTAGAATGTCAGAAAGTAAGTTTAAATCTATAGTAGATAGTTTTGAATAGCGTCGCATAAATAGTAAGCTCCTTATCTTTTGTGCTTATATGAGTTTTTATATTTTTATTATACCCAAATCATAGCGCGGTATCAATGATAAGCTATTAAGAGATCAGCCATTCATAGGAAAATTCCTGTTTAAAGGTATCTAAGACTTGATTGTAGCTGCTAAAACCTTCGTCCATTAAACGATGAGATATAACAGCTTCAGTATCCTTATTGGCAAAGCTGTTCCAAATATAGTACAAAATACCTTCGGCAGAAAAATCCTTAAGCACTTCACGAGTGTGTGAGAAATCTTCTTTTAATTGTGAGGATGCATAGGGTGCGGAAATTATAGGATTAAATAAGTTTTCATCAAGATAATTTAATAACTGTTGTTTTTTGTTCATAACTATACATAACCTCCTTTTTCATATGGTATGAACTATAAATTTAAACCCGTATATTCTAAATAAGAATAGGGGAAAGCCCCTACTATATAAATATGAAGATATTAATGAATATATGCATATAATATATGAAATATGAATTAAATCTTCAGGGATATTTAGCCTTTTTTCGGGGTAGATATTTAGTATGTTTACTTTCTAAGAAAAATATACATCCTTAATATGTATTTTAAAATAAATAAGGGTATAGAAATAATTAAAAAAACATTATGTTATAATAAAATTAAAAAGATAAGTGAGGCAAGGTTAATGAAGGTAATGACATTTAATATACGTGCGGATAATGTACTTGATATTAATAATAGGTGGGAAAAAAGAGCTCATTTAGTATATGAAACAATCAAATATTATGACTGTGATATTATAGGTCTACAAGAAGTAACAGAGAAAATGCATAGGGACATTTGTAATAACATGAAAGACTATACAATATTAGGCTTAGGACGAACTAAAAAATTCTTTTCCGAAAAAAATAGCCTTTTAATTAAAAAGAAATATAGTGTTTTAGAACATAAAACTTTTTGGCTTTCAAAGACACCAAGTAAAAGTGGGAGTACAGTATGGTTTTCATTGTTTCCTAGAATCTGTACAACTGCCGTATGTCAGTCAGAATCAGGTCAGAAAATAAGGATATATAATACACATTTAGATTGCTTATCGGCTAAGGCTAGAGAATTTGGGCTTAAGAAGATTATAGAAGTTATGGAAAAAAACTATGAGAAAGAGCAGTTACCTTGCATTTTAATGGGAGATTTTAATGCAACTCCTAATAGTAAGTTAATGAAGAATTTCAAGGATGGGACATATACTAGTAAAAAACTTTTTGCTGTACAAGATGTTAATGAAGCACTTTATAGCAAAACAACCATGAGTATGTTCAAAGGAAGAGAAAAGGGCGTGCATATAGATTATATTTTTGTATCTGAAGAGTTTGAGATAGAGAATGCAGAAGTAATTAAGTATAATAAGGCAGGAAAATATCCATCAGATCATTATCCAATCGTGGCTAAATTAAAGATATAGGGGGAAAAGATGATTAATATTCAAGATGAGGACCAATTTGAAGAAATAAGTATCACTGACTGTGACATAATGGAGGTTAATGCGAAGTATGTAGTGTTTCGCGAAGTTATTTTTGAAAATGTAAAGTTTTTTGATGTCAACTTAGAACGTGTAGACTTTATTCATACTAAGTTTATTAACTGTGACCTATCTAACATTAATTTAGAAGAAGCAGTATTTCATTACTGTGAATTTAAAAATTGCAAATTAATTGGGACACACATGGTAGATGCGTCTACTAGGGAGATTAAATTTGAAGCATGTCATTGTGATTATATAATGTTAGGCGGGAGTAATCTTAAGGATGTAAGCTTCATACAATGTAAAATGAATCAAGCAGGATTAAGTATATGCAAAATGAAAAACGTAATATTTAAAGAATGTGAGATGCAACGTGTAGATTTTAGTGGGACTAAGCTTAAGGAAATAGACTTAAGTACGTGTAATATAGAAGGAATTAATGTAAAACTTGAAGATATTAGAGGTGTTAAGATATCACCTACCCAGGCGGTAGAATTTAGTAAAATGCTAGGGGCAGTAGTGGTAGAAGTTTAAATAGGACTAGTTATTTACGAGGGACTTAAAGTAGTAAAATATTTAAAAGGGAGATTAAAAGGGAAGAGGGGAGCAAGATGATTGAAAGAGGTGTGAAGGGTAATCTTATAAAAGAAATTAACTATAAGAAGATATTACAGTTATTGTGCAAGGGGGAAGAATGGACAAAGCTTGACCTCGCAAATACATTAAAGTTAAGTATACCTACAGTAACAACGAATATTAATGAACTTAAGCAAATTGGTATCATTGAAGAAGTAGAATCAGATATTTATACAGGTGGTAGAAGGCCTAAGATTATTAAAAGCATTCCGAATTCGAGAGTGGCCATTGGTTTAGGAATAACAAAGTCAACAGTAACAGTTGTAATTATGAATCTTAAAAATGAGGTTCTTATCAAGAAAGAAAAGGAATACCTGACAGACCATTTTATTGACTATATTAAAGTTGGAAAGAGTTTAGGGGATGAATGTTTATTTGAACTTGGCATCAAAGAAGAGCAAGTTTTAGGAATAGGTATCTCAATCCCAGGTACGATTAATCAAAATAAGCAGGTAGTTGAACATACTAATATGGGATATAGCAATATACAGTTAAGTGATATTTATAATTTATTTAATTACAGCGTCTTTATAGATAATGAGGCTAATTTATCCTTATTAGCTGAAAGACAGCAAGGAGCATATGAAGAATTTGATGACTTAATTTATATAGGTATTAATGAAGGTTTAGGTGGAGGGATTTTCATTGCGGGTAAACTCTTCAAAGGAATTAATGGACGTGCAGGTGAATTTGGTCAGATGCAGATTGAAGATTTCCAAGGAGAAGAATTGATAGAATCAGGAAATGAGGTAGAAGACTATATATCAACTAAAGGTTTAATTGATAAGTATAATACTTTAAGTCTTAAGAGGATTAATTACTTTGCAGAATTTGAAAGGCTGATTAAAGAAGAAGATGAAGTTGCAGAAAAGGTTTTACTTAAAGCAGTTCAAGTTTTACATATGGTTATTTATAACTTAAACATGATATTTGATATTCCAAACTTTATTATTGGTGGGAAGGTTGGCAGGCTTATTAAGGAAGAACAGATATTTAATATAAGTATATTTGAAGATGAAATGTTAGGTCTTAGTGACTTAAATATATATTTTTCAGATTTAAGAGGTACTACGGCTATGGGAGCAGCATTATTACCACTTATTGATTTATATACAGTAGGATAAAAAAAGATATATGAAACCCTATAAAAAAGCTGAAAATTAGCTTTTTTTATAGGGTTATTTATATGTTGTCATTGACAGGTCTAAGATGTAGTTGAATATGCATTAATATGAAAGAAATGAATATTTACAAAATTTAATTTTAGGGCGTATAATTTGATTAATGGTGGGTAGTTAGGTATAAAGGCTACTCATAATAAGTGTTTTAAGCGAAAGGGGAGCTTTAAAATGAAAAGATGGAAAAAACGTGTTTTTTCAGCAGTAACCTCCTTGGCAATGATGACCTCTGTTATGCCAGGTGTACAAGCTGCGCAGACAAATGATGTTTACAGCACCGGTGATAGCACACCAATCTTTTGTCAGTTTTATGCACAGAATCAGAGTGGTAGTTGGGATTGGATGTCAGTAGGTGGGCAAAATTTAACATTAGGGGAAACGACAAAGCTTGAATTTAGTGCACTTGATGAAGAAGGTAATAGCAAGTTTGCTGTAGCAACGGATGATGCAGCATTTGGTTTCCAATTTGGTGATAGTAAATTGGTGGCTGGAGATAGCAGCAAGGTAGACTTAACAATTGATGAGATTGTCATTAAGGCAGATGGGTATGAAGATTTAGTTATTGATCCACAACAAAAAAATTATGCAGTAGATTATTTAGCAGAAGAGGTATCTTGGGGAGTTCAGGGAAATACAACAAGTGTTGACTTAAAGTCATACTTAGGTGATGATTTCCTTCCATACTTAAATGCAATTACAAGTTTCGAAGCAACGGTTACTTTAAATAACTATGAATATACGGCTAAAGAAGAAGAGAGTACAGAGGATACAAAGGGTGAAGCTATTTACCAAAAAGGTGATTTAAGTGAAATATTTACTCAGTTCTACTTACAAGAGAATGGTGGAAACTGGGCATGGTATTCACCAGGTAGCGAAAAACTTATATATGATGAATCAAATACATTTACATTTAGTACATTAAATGTAGATGGCACAAGTATATTTGCGGATGCAGGTGATGATTACTTATTTGGTATTCAATTTGGTGATGGTAAATTACAAGATGGTGATAGAGGAATCTTTACAGCTAATATTGATGAAATTGTCATGAAAGCAGATGGATATGATGATGTAGTTGTAAAATTAGATCCATCTGAATATAACGTAGATTACATTGCACAAGAAATGTCTTGGGGAATGCAAGGTCATTCAACAATGATTTCTCTTAGAGATTATGTGCCTGGAGACTTTGTAAGCTATGTTAAAGCACTTACCTCTTTACAGGTAACAATTAGTTGTAGTGATTATACATATATTCAGAAACCAGCTGAAGAGCCTGAATTCCCTGAAGGATACACACACCCTACAGAAATGCGTGGCTTAACAGCAAAGGAAATCGTAGCTGATATGGGACTTGGTTGGAACTTAGGTAATACCCTTGAGTCATTAGGCGGCGAAACAAACTGGGGAAATCCTAAAACAACAAGAAAAATGATTGATACAGTTAAGGCAGCAGGCTTTAATACAATCAGAATCCCTGTAACGTGGGATAATGGTGCAGGAGAAGCACCTGATTATACAATTAGCGATGAATACTTTGATAGAATTGAAACAGTTGTTAACTATGCATTAGTTAATGATATGTATGCTATTCTTAATATTCATCACAGTACAACAGATTGGTATTTCACAACACCAGAATTAGAAGAATCAGCTGCAGACCACTATGCAAAACTTTGGGAACAAATTGCTGATAGATTTAAAGATTATGGTGACCAATTAATATTTGAAACAATGAATGAGCCACGTAGTAGTGAATCTGATTGGACAGGAGACCAAACAGCATATGATATTGTAAATCACTTTAATAGAGTTTCATTAGCAGCAATTAGAAATAGCGGTGGAAATAATGCAGATAGACTTGTTATGTTCCCTCCATATGCAGCATCATCTAATTATGCAGGAATTGCAGCTTTAGAAATTCCAGATGATGATATGGTAGCAGTTTCAATTCATGCGTACTTACCTTATTCATTTGCAATGGATACCTCAGCAACAAGTACAACACAGTGGGGAACTGATGCAGATAAAAAAGAACTTGAAAATGTATTTGCTTCATTAGATAAAGTATTCTTAAGCAAAGATATTCCAGTAGTTATTGGTGAATTCGCCTCAACTAATAAAAATAATACTGAAGCACGTGTAGCTCATGCAAAATACTATGCACAACTTTGTAAAGCATATAATATACCATGTGTATGGTGGGATAATGGAGCTGGCGAGGCTAATACAACAGATGCAATGGGATTATTAGATAGAAGAAGACTTGAATGGGTATATCCAGAAATCGTTAAAGCTTTAGTTGAAGGTTATAATGGTGATGTAATAGATATTCCAGATTCAGATTTAATCTTCAAAGGTGAAGCAACATCAACGGGATGGGGTCAAGCATTATCACTTACACCAGGTTCAGACATTATGATGAATGAACTTGAAGAAGGTGTAAGTATTGCTGTAGCATATCAAAGTGAAACAGCACCAGAAATTATTTTACAAAGCTGGTCAGGCGGTCCATCATGGGTTAAAGTAGCACCAGCAAAAACAGAAGATGGTGTAGCATACTTCAAGTATGAAGATATGGTAGCAGCATATGCAGCAGAAGTAGAAGATTATGAAAGCTATGGAGAAGAGTTCCCACTCTTAAATCAAATCCATATCGGAGATACAGGTTCAGATCTTACAGTAACAAAAGTTTATTTCTCATATACAGTAGATGACAGCATCATCTTCAAAGGTGAAGCAACATCAACAGGATGGGGTCAAGCATTAGCATTCACACCAGGTTCAGATATTATGATGAGCGAACTTGGCAAAAACGTAAAAATTGCTGTTAAATATGAAAGTGAAACAGCACCAGAAATTATTTTACAAAGTTGGTCAGGCGGTCCAGGATGGGCTAAAGTAGCACCTGCAGAAGTAGTAGATGGTGTAGCATATTTCACATATGAAGATATGGTAGCAGTATACTCATCAGAGATGGAAGATTACGAGAGCTACGGCGAAGCATTCCCACTTTTAAACAAATTATATATTGGAGATACAGGTTCAGACCTTAAAGTAACAAAAGTTAACTTCGTATATCCAATTAAAGTAGAAGATGCATACTTCAATGAATTACCAGCACTTTATGAAAATGATACAGTAGATTTAAATGATTACTTAGTTGTTTTACCAGAGGATGCAACAGATAAATCAGTAAGCAAATGGGCAAGTAGCAATGAAAAAGTAGCTACAATTGATGAAAATGGTCAGTTAACCGCAGTAGCACCAGGTTATACAACAATTACAGCAACATTATCAGATAATGGTATGGAAGTTACTTATGATTTAGAGGTAGCAATCAAATTTGAAGCAGAATACAAAGTAAGTAGCGATTGGGGTACAGGTGTAAATGCCGAAATAGTACTTACAAATGTTCAAACACAGCCTATTAATGATTGGACATTCGAATTTGATTATGATGGTGAAATCGTGAATATATGGAATGCAGAAATCATTTCACATGAAGGTACACACTATATCATTAAAAATTTAGGATGGAATAAAGAAATTACATCAGGAAGCAGCCTTACAGTTGGCTTCACAGCAAATTATGAGGGAAGTATATCAGAGCCAGCAGGCTATAAATTCTTAAATGCACTTCCAAAGGATAGCAATATTACTTATGAAGTTGTACTTGATGTAACAAATGCTTGGGATAATAACTTTACAGCAGAAATCAAAATTACAAATACTTCTGAAGAGACAATTGAAAATTGGGTATTAGAAGCAGAAATTACAGGGACAGTTACACAAATTTGGGGCGGAACAGTTAAAGCTCAAGATGGCAACAAATATACATTTAATAATGGTGATTACAACAAAGATATTGCGCCAGGTGAAACTGTAACAATCGGTATAACAGGCACAACAGATAGCGAAGTAGAACTTATGAGCTACAAACTTATTTAATATACGAAATGTATATTTCAAGGTTTTAGTTGGGTAATATAGATTTCACATTTATAAAATTTAGTTATTCATAGTTTTGAGTCATGTGAAATCATTGAGAGAAACCTATTTACCTACATGTATATTTCAAGGTTTTAGTTGGTTTCTTTCTATATATATAGAAAAAAGAGATTGATATGGTTATATGAAGAGAAGCCTTTAAGCTAATAAGAAGATTATTAGTTTAAAGGTTTCTTTTGCTTTATAAATATATTTCTTAAGAAATCTTAATGTTTAGTAGGCAAGAATATTAAGAAGTATGCTTTAAAATAGAAGTATATTAAAAATGACAAGGAGAGAGGAAATGAATAATAAGGAATATAAAGATTATCGTGTGCTAGATGAAGAAATAGAAGACTTAGAGATACAGCAAGAAGATGAAGATATAAATAATGTGGTTGTGTCAGAAGAAATAGAGCATAAGGGAGATACTCAGGCAAGTTTAGAAAAATTAGCATCAGATATTATAGATGTAGAAGCGATAGAATCTCAAGATCAAGCATCAATTAGTGATAAGGTTCAAGTCGTAGTCTATACACCAATTCTTACAGAAGAAGAGGAAAACTTACAAGATACTACTCAAGATATTAATCAAGATATCTATAGAGAAGATATTTATAAAGAAGATATTTATAAAGAAGATAAGCAAGATTATCAGAAAAAATTACATGAAGAAGAACTTAATAAGAAATATGAATATAAACAAACTGAATATAAGAATGAGCAACAAGAAACTACTAAAGATACATCATTTACGAGTTATGTACAAGCAGATAAAGAAAGAGAACGAAGCTTTCTTGCAAAATGGAGCATAAGGCTTGCTAAACTTATTCTATTTATTATGTTATTACCTGTAATAGGCATTATAGGTGGTGGAATATTAGCCATTGCTGGTGGGGTTGCCGTTGGAATATTGATTTGCATTGGTGGCGGCTTACTTATATTAGGAACAACATGTTTTGTAGCGACTCAAGTGAATGCAATGATTATAGCATTAGGAGTATCATTAGGTATTACAGCAATATCTTTTGGCATGATTATATTAATTTTATGTATCATGCTTATCAAAAAGGTGAATCAGTTGATTCATGAACGTAAGATTACTAAAAAAAATAAAGAGGTGAGATAAGATGAAAAAGTGGCTAGTAGCCTTAACAATTATATGTGGAGCAGGTTTTCTAACAAGTGCTAGTTTAGCAGGAAAGATTTATTTCCAAGGCGCTAATATATATACGGATTATGATAAAAAGAATATAGATTTAACAAATATTAATAATATATATATTAACTCAGATATACCAGTAGAAATTAAACCAACTACAGGTGAGGCTTATGTAGAATTCAATCAAAACTTTGAAGATATTTTAGGAAAAAATCCTGAGTTTGAATTAACGGTAGAAAATAAAGATAAAAGCTGTTATATCAATCTTAATCAGACAAAAGACATTGAGATTTGGTTTATGATTAAAAAAGATGAGGCAGCACTTACAGTATACTTACCAACGAAGGCATTAGATACACTTCAAATTAATCATGAGTCTTATAGAAGATGGAATTATGAAATTCCACAGATTGATTTAACAGGAATTGATATAAAGAATCTAGAGATTGCTCAAAATTATACGGCAGTCTCATTAGATGGTAAATATGAAAATATTGATATTACAAGTGGGGGTTCAAGTACAGTTAAAATTAATTCAAAACAAAAGGCTAATGTAAGACTTGAAGGTGAAGCAACTTATACTTTAGATGGGCTTTTTGAAACTGTACAAATTAATGGGCGATATGAACCGATTAAGATAAATACATTAGAGCCAGCTAAAGTAAATATAGAAGCATATCGCAGTAATATAAAACTAGAAGGAAGCTATTCTAGTGTAAAAGTATTAGGTGATGATAATGTTATTAATGTAAAAACAGCTACGTTAAGTGACATAGATATAACAAATACTTATGGGAACATAGTGCTAGATGGTCCACTTAATATGGTTAAAGTAAATAATGAATGTAGTGAGATTGATATACAGACAACGACAAATCCTAAATCAATTGAAGTAAGTGGGGAACAAAATAACACAGTTCTAAGACTTCCATCTAATATTCCAGGGTTTAAAATAATGTATATGCAAGGCAATACAAATGATTATGGCTATGAAATGAATCAAGACGGAGAATATATTCAAACATCAAGAATAAACAGTGACTTTACACTTAATAAGGTCAATAACAACACATATACTTATGGGGACAGTTCTTCAAAATTGATGCTAGAAGTAGAAAGTGGGCTTAGAATAGTAGATAATGGTTATATGAGTGCTAAATAGAAAGGCAAGGGAAGCAAAATGCCAAAAAAAGCAAGGAAAGAGAAAAAACCTAAGACAGGTCTAAGACAATTATATCAAGGCTGTAAACAAAGATTAAAAGAGTCTTATATCGCATTAGAAAGTAAAACTAAAAAGAGCATTCGTTTAGAAATTTTATGGATAGTAGGGATATCTTTCATTATAAGCAGCATAACATTCTTTTGTGTTGCTAAAGTCTTACATGCCACAACTGGTGAATATAGTTACACAAGTTATGAAGAAAGTAGGAATGAAGTTGAAAATAACTTTTTAGACACTGTAAAGAGGCTTAATGCATTACAAGGAAATTTAGGTGAGTATATTAGTCTTGCAGAACTATACACAATCAGTCAGGAAGATGAGACTCTTGCAATCACAGATTTACAGCAGTATTTAACGACGATAACAAATGGTAAGTTAGTATTTAATCAAGCGGTAACAGAGGCGAAAAAAGAAGAAGTATCAGATGCAGTACCTGAAGATAAGGTATCTGAAGATGCAGTAATTTCAAATACACAAGTAGCTAGCGAGGCGAATGAAGAAGTAGCTACAGTTACACAGCTTTATAAGCAGTTAGCAAGGTTGCAACAATTAGGAGAGTGGGATGACCAGAGGGCAGAAGCTATACTTACTCAGTATCTAAAACAAAATAATGTAGATACGCAAGAGATTGCATTATTAGCAGCTCAAGCAGAGGTAGAAAATCTAAGAGAAAGAATTAGTAGCTATAGTGAGAAGGCAGATGTCTATTTAGTAGATAGTACTGGGCAATTAATTTATAGTGATGGATACATTGAAAAACTAGATTTGGTAAAAATTATCCAATCCGTGAATAATAGTGCGGATGAAAATAATAGCGCATATAAATCAATTTATCCAGTTATTATTAACGGACAAGTATATTATATCTTTACAGAGGCAACTTTAGAACAACAAATCTACTATGGGCATAATGAAGGCGTTGGAAACATAATAGGTTTTATTACAGCAGTAGGCATATTTATTCTATTACTTACAAGACTTACAAAGGATAAGATAGCATATATAGAATATCTTTCAAGTTGTCTAGGCGAAATTTCTAAAGGGGATTTATCTTATAAGATAGATATCATAGGAGAAGATGAATTAGCACAGGTAGCACGTAATATTACAATAATGGAACATGAAATTAAGGCACAGATTAAGGCACAAATGAGTGCAGAGAAAGCTAAGAATGAATTGGTTACAAATGTAGCACATGATCTTAGAACACCATTAACATCAATCATTGGATATATAGGCTTAGTGAAGGATAAACGTTATGAGACTGAAGAAGAACATGATAAATATCTCAGTATTGCTTATGATAAATCAGAAAAATTAAAAGTAATCATTGAGGATTTATTTGAACTCACTAAATTACATCAAGATGGTGTAAAATTAAATAAGGAAATTATATCAATTAGCAGTTTGCTTAATCAATTAGTAGAAGAACTGATGCCACTTGCAAATGAAAAGGATATAGAAATACAGACCTATATTGAACCAACTACAGCAGAAGTAGAGGTAGATGTTGCGAAAATTACAAGGGTATTTGAAAATCTTATTGAAAATGCCATCAAATATAGTGAGTCAGGTAAGGCTATCTATATTGAACTTAAGGAATTTTCTAAACAGGTATATGTTGCAGTAAGCAATCATTGCGATAGTATTCCACAGGAAGAAGTAGAGAAATTCTTTGAACGTTTTTATAGAGCAGATAAATCACGAAATAGCCAGGCAGGTGGAAGTGGGCTAGGTCTTGCAATCGCTAAGAATATAGTAGAGTTACATGGCGGAAGAATTAATGCTAAGGTAAATGGCGATTTAATTAGTTTTAAAGTAGGTTTACCAAAATGCAGAAATGAAAAATAAATGATAAGGTAAGGTGGGAAGATGGAGCAGGAAACAATACTCATAGTAGATGATGAAAAGGAAATCAGGGATCTAATAGAGATTTATCTAAAAAACGAAGGCTATAAAATACGCACAGCTGGTACTGGACTTGAAGCATTACAAATAGTAGAGGCAGAACAAGTAGATCTTATTATTTTAGATGTAATGATGCCGGTTGTTAATGGGATTGATGCATGTATTAAAATCAGGGAGCAGCATAATGTACCAATTATTATGCTTTCAGCTAAAGTAGAAGATATAGATAAAATATTAGGTTTATCAGTAGGTGCAGATGATTATTTGACAAAACCCTTTAATCCATTAGAACTCATTGCTAGAGTAAAGGCGCAACTACGTCGCTTCACTAAACTCAACCTCCCAGCACAGTCTAATATAAGACGATTAGAAGAAGGCGATCTTATATTAGATTTAGATACAGGACAAGTCTATAAAAGAGGGATAGAAATAAACCTCACACCAACAGAACTCAGCATATTAAAGTTACTTTGGAAAAATAAAGGCATTGTATTTAAGATAGAGACTATCTATGAAAGAGTTTGGAATCAAGAATACATTGCTAATAATAATACCGTTATGGTTCATATCAGAAAGCTTCGTGAAAAAATAGAAGATAATCCAAGAACCCCAGATTATATTTTTACGGTATGGGGCGTAGGTTATAAGTTTGGAGAATAGTTAATATAAGAAATAAGAAATAAGAAAACACATATAGATAAGACTTAAACTATATGTGTTTTTTTTATAATTAAATGATAGAAAAAACGTAAATACTAACTATTCTTAATATAATAGAAATGTGCTACAATGAACTTTATACATATAAAACAACTTATGGGGGGAGAAACATGAAAACAACAATAAAACAAATATTAGGCTATATAATTATACTAACAATAATTGCTTCAATAATATGGTTCATGATGTATAAGCTTAATGAAAAGCTTAAATTAGAGCAAGGTAATAAAAGTGCAGTAGAAAAAGTTTTACTAATATAGGGATAACAAAAGTTCATAGATATGAAATGAATATAGAGAAAGTTGAAATGTACCTCCAAAGGTGATAACGTATATAAGATAATTGACCTAAAAATTACTAGATTATAAAGTCACTAGCTCATAAGGAGGGAACATGGAAAGGCATATAGATTTAACAACGGGCTCTATAATGGATAAGCTAATTAAATTAGCAATACCCATCATGGGCGTTTCTTTTATACAAACTGCATATAATCTAATTGATATGATATGGATTGGCAAGTTAGGAAGCAATGCGGTAGCAGCAGTAGGAACAGCAGGATTTTTTACATGGTTAGCGGAAGCATTTATTATGATTGCTAAATTAGGTGTTACAATTAAAGTTTCACAGAGTATCGGACAAAAAGATTATAAAAAAACAAAATCCTACATTATAAGTGGATTACAAATTAATTTATGTTTAGCTATGATATACAGTATATTTTTACTCATTTTCCATAATGAACTTATACAATTTTTTAATTTAGGAAATGTAGAAGTTATAGAAATGGCAAAAATATACCTTATTACTGTAGCTATAGGAATGCTGTTCTTCTTTTCTGGCCCAGTATTCAGTGGAATCTTTAATGGCATGGGAGATAGCAAGACACCATTTATTATTAATACAATTGGTTTAGCTTTCAATATTATTTTTGACCCAGTATTAATATTTGGTTGGGCAGGTTTCCCTAAATTAGGTGTATTAGGAGCTGCAATAGCCACAGTTACAGCTCAGATAATTGTAACAGCATGTTTCATAATAGCTATTATAAGGAAGAAACTAGAGTTCTTAACCCTAAATGTTCTTCAAAAACCACAGTGGAATCTAATAAGAGAAATCACACATATCGGGCTACCAGGGGCATTACAGAGCGGATTATTCACAGTATTCTCTATGGTAATAGGACGTATTGTAGCTTATTGGGGAGCAGTACCAATAGCTGCACAAAAAATAGGTTCACAGATAGAAGCACTATCATGGCTCACAGCTGGCGGCTTTTCAACAGCTATTTCTACCTATGTAGGACAAAACTATGGTGCAGGAAAATATGAGCGTATTAATAAAGGTGTAAAGGCAACAATGTGCTTATCTACAATAATAGGTATATGTACAACACTACTATTAATCTTTGCTAGAGAACCACTTATGAAAATATTTGTGGCAGAGCCGGAGACAATAGCAGTAGGAAAGCAATACCTACTTATATTAGGATATTCACAATTATTTATGTGTGCTGAGATTACAATCACTGGTGCGTTTAATGGTATAGGTAGAACATATTTACCTAATATTATTAGTATTATTTTAACTGGTTCTAGGATTCCTTTATGTTTGATTTTAGGAAAATCATTAGGATTAGATGGAATTTGGTGGAGTATAAGTATTACAAGCATATTAAAAGGGGTTATACTCGTAATCATCTATTACTATTTAAAAAACAAAAATAAATTAGTTAATAATATGCAAGATATGGCATGTGAAGCCTAAACTAAATATGACCAGAATAAATGCATATAAATAAAGAGACTATATGTAATATAGATTTCACGTTTATAAAACTTAGTTATCCATAGCTTTTAGTAATGTGAAGTCATTGAGAGAAAACTATTTACCTACATGTATATTTCAAGGTTTTAGTTGGTTTCTCTATATAAATTAATCACTTTAACAAAACAGCTAGAAAAGTATGGATAAATATATAGCACAGATAAAAGGTTAAAGTGATTAATTTAAAGAAGTATATATTAAACTTATAATAAGCGTGATATATACTACACATATAGTCTCTTTTTATTATTATCATTATAAATGAATAGGGATAGTTATATAAAAGAGACATATGTATAAATGAATAATAAAAATAAGAAGAAAGGTGAATAAAAAGCTTTTTATTTGCATAATATAATAAGGCAGTGGATAAGCTAGTATAGTAAAAAAGCTTATAAAATCAATGTTTTTATGTGTAAACATAAAAAAAGAAAAAAACTTATAAAAAAGTGTTGACTTATGATGTTATATGCTGTATTATTATACGAGTCAGCAGCGAACAGCGCTGACAACGAAAAGCACTAAAGCTTAGAAATGAACTTTGAAAACAAAATAGTAATCATATAAACCAGTCGATTCATTAAAGTCTTTAAAAAGACGAGAA
>DYCF01000057.1 GCA_019418225.1 Clostridiales bacterium
ATTGGACATTTGTAGATGACTTTTAAGTACAATATCACTTAACTTAATGACATTGTAGGAAATCCTATCTCTTTTTTATCTATATATATTATGCTTTAATCATTTGACGCATTTTCTCAACTGAAATTGGTGGATTTTGGCTATGAATCACACCATGACAATTATGACACACTGGAATTAAGTCTTTAATTGGATCAGTATTTTCACTTACTTCTGTGCAATCATGACTATGAATATTATGCACCTCTATTTGATTTTCAAAAGCTTCGCCGTACGTATAGCCATAATCAAAGCCACAAAGGTCACAAATAGCACCATAATATTCAATACATTTTACTTTAGCACTCTCATAATCTGAAGTAGCTACATTTTTAGATTGATGTGCTACTTGTTCTTCTTTTAAATGTGCTAAAGATTTAGCAATTTCTTTAGCAACATGGTCATCTTCCGGAACTGATGTATGTGTCTGAACTACTGGCTCTTTTTCTTCAGGCTTAGATTGTTCAATAGGTGTTATGTGTGCTGGTGCCATATCTTCCTTCACATTACTATCTGCCTCTGGTTCACTGATCACTGGATCACCTAATAAAGCCTCTACCAATTCATCTATTGTTTGTGGTACTGAACGTTTAATTGGCGTACTACTTTTAGTAATAGGCATAACAGGTACTTTTTCAACTTCTGTAGGTACTTTTTCTTCTACTGTTACTTCTGGAATTTCTGTATCTTTATGCACCTTTACTTCTATTCCCTCTAGGCTTACTTTGCCTTCTGCAACGAGCTCTTCTATTGCTTCTTTAAGTTCAGGGCGTACTGTCCATTCAAAACAAGTGTTATCTTTAAAGCCACCAATAAATATCATATGCCACCAAATAATTTTGCCGTCATTACCTACAGGTGCATCTATCTTTAAATTTGCTTTAATACGTTTTGCAAGGGCTAAAATAACTTCTTTAAATGGATAAGTTGCTGTATATCCTTCCTCATTTGCCAAGTCATTTGCTTCAATACCACTTCCCATTAAATACACACGAAGGATTAAATCTTGATTTTTAGCTGAAAAGACTGTTGGCTTTACAAATATTTCCTTCCATGCTTCCTTTGTAATTCCTAAATCCTTATTATAAAGTGTGTATTCTTTGGCTTTAATTTTTGCTATCTCTTCTGAAGTTTCTGTGCCCATATCATTAAAGATATCTTCTAACATTTTTCCAAAATCATCTTTTTCTTCTATGTCTTCTTCTTCGACTTCTTCTATTTTATTAGGTGCATAGCTATATGCCTTAAGCTTTTGATCACAATGAGTAATTATATCCTCTAAAAATAAACTAGCGTAAAGAGGCTTTGTAATTAAAGCTTCAACAGAAAGATCTAAGCGTTCATTTTCCCATAGAATTGCAAAGTCCTGTACATTGCTTTCTGTTGTAATGTATTTTACTGCTGCTTCATAACCACCATATTTATTAATAAAGTCTAACAGTCTTGTTGACTTATACTTTAATTCTTGATTACGTCTTTTACATAAATTAATCATTTCTTGGTGAAAAGCTTTCTTAAGTTGATCTGTGTTAATTTGCTCCATCATCTCGTCCCTCTAATCTTGTTATTCTCACGATATAAGACAATTAAAATGACACTGCAGGCAAAGCATCAGTGTCATTTTAATAGAATCTCCCATTAGGTAGAAAATATGCCGTTCATTCATGTCCTATGTCTTATCGCTTTTATTATAACATATGTTATGCAGATTCTCTAGACGATAGACTTATTTTTAACTTTTATAGACTTTTTTTAATTAATCTATATATTTTCCTACACTAAAGTTCATTTCTTCTCAATGCTTTATACATTTTATCATACGTCAAAAGTGGTGAATGTATGCGTACTTTTCACAGCATTTCCATTCACCACTTAAAATAATTATTAATTTTTTAGCTTTAAATTTGTCCTAAGAAAGCTTGAACAATAAAAGATACAATAACAACTAAGGCTGAGATAATAAAGCCATGAAGCATTGGTTTAAAGCCAGAAGCTGCTACCTTTTTAAAGTTCGTTTTAAGCCCGATAGCCCCTAATGCCATAACCATTGCAAATTTGCTCATTTGTGCAATAGTAGTACAAGTAGGCTCTGGAATGATTCCTGTACTCTTAACTGCTACAACGCCTAGGAAAAATAAAATAAACCAAGGGAAAATCTTTTTGAAGTTAATTTTAGCTTTTTCATGTGCTTGCCCACTTGCTACACGAGCCTTATGGTTTAGGTGTTCATTAATCATTGAGAAAATTAATACAACTGGAATAATAGAAAGAGTTCTTGTAAGCTTTACAATAACTGCAAAATTACCTGCTGCATCTGAAAAAGCATATCCTGCTGCTACTACAGATGACGTATCATTTACAGCTGTTCCAGCCCATAATCCATAGCCTAAGTCTGTCATATTAAAGAAGTGACCCATAATAGGGAATAAAATAACCATCACAATATCAAAAATAAATGTTGATGAAATAGCATAAGCAATATCACTATCTTCTGCTTCAATGACTGGTGCGATGGCTGCAATAGCTGAACCTCCACAAATACCTGTTCCAGCTGAAATTAGTCCTGAAAGCTTCCAATTCATTCCAAATATTTTTCCAATTAAATAACCGCCGCCAAAAGCCGTAATTAATGTAAATGTCATAACAACTAATGAAAACTTACCAACTTCAAATACTTGTGAGAAACTTAATGATACCCCCATTAATACAATAGAAATCTTTAAAATACGCTTTGAAACAAGTGTAAATCCTGGTGCAAAAACATTATTTTTAGTGACTACTGGATTAAGTGACATTCCGATTAGCATAGCAAATACGCCTGCACTAATTAAATCATAAGGAATAAAACTACTAATGTATTTAGATACAATAGCAAGTACAATGGTGAGCACCACTCCTGGTGCATACTTTTTAATTGCATTCATAATTATCTCCTGTTACATTTATATATTTAATTACATTTGTTGATTTTAGCATAGATTTAATATAATATAAAATCATAGATTTTTATAAACTCATAAATATATATTATAGGTGGAGATTAATGTTTGACTTTCGACTACATACTTTTTTAACACTTTGCAAAACGAGAAATTATACAAAGACCGCTCAGGTCCTACATATTACCCAACCTGCTGTAACTGGTCATATTAAATATTTAGAAGAGCATTATCAAATGAAACTTTTTTCATATACCGGTAAAACACTTACCTTAACACCGCAAGGTGAGCATTTTCAAAAGCTCGTAGCAACAATGCAGGCTGATCTTGAAAAAGCCCTTAGCCAAATTAGACATCTAGAGTCTAATAAAATTAAACTGAACTTCGGTGCTACTTTAACTATAGGAGAATATACAATGCCAGATCTCCTTAAAGCCTATATGCAAGCTTACCCTCACCATGAAATCACTATGATAATGGATAATACCCAGAATCTACTCACTCAATTAAATGAAGGCAAGTTAGATTTTGCCTTAATAGAAGGCTATTTTAATAAATCAGATTATACTTATCGCTTGCTTTCCGAAGAACGTTTTATACCTGTTTGTAGTGCCATGCATCCTCTTGCTACCCAAAGTGTTACGTTACAGCAACTTTTTAAGGAACGCCTCATCATTCGTGAATCTGGTTCTGGCTCTCGTGATATCTTTGAACGTGCCCTTCAAGAATATAATCATACCATCACAGCTTTTAATGGGCTAGTTGAAATAGGTAATCTCAATGTCATAAAAGAGTTAGTTGCTTCACAACTTGGTATTACCTTTATTTACGAAACAGCTGTCAAGGAAGAACTCAGTAAAGGGCACCTAGCCCCTATAGATGTTAAAGATTTTAATTTATTACGTGCCTTTTATTTTATCTGTCCTAAAAACAGCTTATTTCAAGAAAATTACTTAAAATGCTTTACTTTCTTTAAAGAAGTACTTCAAAGTACACATTAATCATTTAAGACTAAAAAAAGGCTACTGCTTTAATCTTTAAAGCAGTAGCCTTTCAACTATTTAAAACATTATTTGTATAAAATTTATAAAAATAAACTCTTAATTAAAATTCTTGTGCTGCTAAGCGTTTATAATTTGCTAAACGATCTTTTGCTTGTTTTTCAGCCATTTGGAACATTTCTTCAGCTTGTTCTGGATATTGTTTTAAGATTGCTGAATAACGCACTTGACCCATAATGAAGTCTCTAAAGCTTTCTGTTGGTTCTTTAGAATCTAAGATAAATGGATTTTTACCTTGTTCTTCAAGGAGTGGGTTATAGCGGTATAAGTGCCAGTAACCTGATTTAACAGCATCACCCATGTATGAAATAGATTTACCCATTCCGCATTTTAAGCCATGGCTAATACATGTTGAGTAAGCAATGATAATTGATGGACCATCATAAGCTTCTGCTTCGAGCATTGCCTTAACAAGTTGGTTTTTGTCTGCTCCCATCGCTACTTGTGCAACATATACATTACCATAAGCCATCATCATTCGACCTAAATCTTTTTTGCGTGTACGTTTACCTGATGCAGCAAATTTAGCCATAGCCGCCATTGGTGTTGATTTAGAAGCTTGTCCACCTGTATTTGAGTAGATTTCTGTATCAAATACTAATACGTTAATGTTTTCACCTGATGCAAGAACATGATCAAGCCCGCCGTAACCGATGTCATAAGCCCATCCATCACCACCAATGATCCATTGTGAACGTTTTACAAGATAATCTCGTCTTTCTTCTACTTGTTTAAGTGCTTCTTGAGCCTCTGGCACTGTAATCACGTTGTTATCAAGGATTTCTTCGATTTCACGGCTATATACTTTTGAAAGTTCACCATTCTCTTTGTTTTCAAGCCAGTTCATAATGCTTTCTTTAGCTTTTTCATCAATTGGAAGATTTACGATTTCATTTAAACGTTCTGCGATACGATCTCTCATTTGATTTACAGCTGTCATCATACCAAGACCATACTCTGCATTATCTTCGAAAAGTGAGTTTGCCCAAGCTGGACCTTTACCTTCATGGTTTGTTGTATATGGTGTAGATGGCGCTGAACCACCCCAGATTGATGAACATCCTGTAGCGTTTGCAATCATCATACGATCACCAAAGAGTTGTGTTAAAAGTTTCATGTAAGGTGTTTCACCACAACCAGCACATGCGCCTGAGAATTCCATAAGTGGTGTTTTAAATTGGCTATCTTTAACTGTTGTACCTTTTACAAGATCACCTTTATAAGATACTTTTTCTGAAACTGCAAATTCCCAGTTTGGAATTTCTTTTTCTACTTGTGTTGCAAGTGGTTTCATTTCAAGGGATTTTACTTTTGTAGGACAGATGTCTACACAATTCCCACAACCTGTACAGTCCATTGTACTTACTTGCATTCTAAATACAAGTCCATCGAATCCTTTACCTACTGCTTTTTTAGCCTCAAATCCTTCTGGTGCATTTTGCATTTCTTCTTCTGATACAAGTACTGGACGAATACATGCATGTGGACAGACAAATGCACATTGGTTACATTGGATACATGTGTCTACATTCCATTCTGGTACACTAATTCCAACACCACGTTTTTCGTATGCTGCTGTACCTGCTGGGAATGTACCATCTTCATAACCAGTGAAAGCACTTACTGGAAGGTTATCCCCTTCAAGACGGTTAATCGGTTCTACAATATTCTTAATGAAGTCTGGTTTATTATTTTCTTTCACTTCTTCATCTACTGCATTTTCCCAAGTTGCTGGTACATCAATTTTAACAAGAGATGTAAAACCTGCTTCTACAGCTTTGTAATTCATGTCTACAATATCTTGACCTTTTTTACCATAAGCTTTTTCAATTGATTTTTTAAGGTAAGTAATTGCATCATCTTCAGAAATGATGTTAGCAAGTTTAAAGAAAGCTGCTTGCATAATCATATTTACACGTTTACCAAGACCAATACCTGCTGCAATACCTACTGCATCAATTGTATAGAAGTTAATTTTATTTTTCGCAATATAGCGTTTCATTTTAGCTGGTAATTTTGTTTCTAGTTCTTCTGATGCCCATAAACAGTTAAGAACAAAATTCCCACCCTCTTTAAGACCTTTTAATAGGTCATACTCATTTACATAAGCTTGTTGTGAACATGCAATGTAATCAGCCTCATCAATAAGGTATGTTGAACGAATTGCTTTATCACCAAATCTTAAGTGTGACATTGTAATCCCGCCAGATTTTTTAGAATCATAAGCAAAGTATGCTTGTACATATTTGTTGGTGTGTTCACCAATAATTTTAACTGCTTGTTTGTTCGCGCCTACTGTACCATCTGAACCAAGCCCCCAGAATTTACATCTTACTGTTCCTGCATCAGCTACACGAAGCGCATCGTTTACTGGAATAGATGTAAATGTTACATCATCTTCAATCCCTACAGTAAATTGATTTTTAGCGTCTTCTAATTTTAAGTTATCAAATACTGCTTTAATATGAGTTGGTGTCACGTCTTTTGAAGCAAGACCGTAGCGTCCGCCAATAACTGTTGGTGCATTTTCCTCATTGAAGAATGCTGACCGTACATCTAAGTATAATGGTTCACCAATGCTTCCTGGTTCTTTTGTACGATCAAGAACTGCTATTTTTTGTACTGTTTTTGGCATCGCTGCTAAGAAATGCTCTGTGCTAAATGGACGATATAAGTGAATTTTTACAAGTCCATATTTTTCACCTTGTGCATTAAGGGCATCAATTGTTTCTTCAATCGCTTCTGTTACAGAACCCATTGCTACAATAACGTGAGTTGCATCCTCTGCACCATAGTAGTTGAATAAACCATAGTTTCTACCTGTAAGTTCATTCATTTTTTGCATATATTCTTCTACGATTGGCACAATATTATTGTAGTATTTATTACTTGCCTCTCTTGTTTGGAAGTAAATATCTGAGTTTTGAGCTGTACCTCTTGTGACAGGGTGATTTGGAGAAAGTGCTCTTGATCTAAATTCCGCAAGAGCTTCTTGGTCCACAAGTGCTGCATAATCGCTATATTCAAGTACTTCAACTTTTTGAATTTCATGTGATGTTCTAAATCCATCGAAGAAGTGTACAAATGGAAGTCTACCTTTAATAGCTGCAAGGTGTGCTACCGGCGCAAGGTCCGCTACTTCTTGAACTGAACCTGATACAAGCATTACGCAACCTGATTGTCTAGCTGCCATAACGTCTTGGTGGTCACCAAAAATGGATAATGACTGTGCTGCTAAAGCACGTGCACTAACGTGGAATACCCCTGGTAAAAGCTCTCCAGCTACTTTATACATATTAGGAATCATAAGAAGGAGACCTTGTGAAGCTGTGAAAGTAGTTGTTAAAGCACCAGCTTGAAGTGACCCGTGGAATGTACCAGCTGCTCCTGCTTCTGATTGCATTTCTACAACTTTAACAGTTTGTCCAAAAATGTTTTTTCTATTTTGAGCGGCCCAATCATCTACTACTTCTGCCATTGTTGATGATGGTGTAATAGGATAAATTGCTGCTACATCTGTAAAAGCATAAGCAACGTGTGCTGCTGCTGTATTTCCGTCAATGGTCATTAATTGTTTTGCCATATGTAAATCCTCTTTCTCTAGTCATTATTTAAGTTTAATATTTATCATATTCATTACAATAAGTGAACTTTTATTTCCATGTTAAAAGCTCTTGTAACAAATAATAATTCTTAACTAAGCTTTATTATACTCATTTTTTTTATGAAAGCTAGTACTTTTTTTAGTACATTTAAATTCAGTGGTTTTTCTTGACAATACCTTCTTTTATTTTATAATTATTATTATCTAACAGAAGTCATTAAACTAAATTTATTAAAAAATTAATTAAAAAGGAGCTGTTTATATGTCTCATACTTTAAATATTTCTTCTGATTTCTATTGGTTAGGTGCTTTAGACCCTACCCTTCGTACTTTTGACATTGTAATGGAAACTGAATTTGGTACAACTTATAATGCTTATCTTTTAAAGACTTCAGAAGGTGGTGTACTTTTTGAAACTGTTAAAGATAAGTTTTTTGATGAATACTTAGAAAAAATTAAGTCACTTACTTCTTTAGAAGAAATCAAATATATCATTGTAGATCATACAGAACCAGATCATGCAGGCTCTGTTGCAAAACTAGTTGCTCTTGCTCCACATATTACTGTAGTTGGTAGTTCTCTAGCAATTAAATATATCTCACAAATGATTAATGCACCATTTAAAAGCCTCGTTGTAAAAGATGGTGGAAAACTTTCTGTGGGTAACAAAACAATTCGTTTTATCAGTGTACCACAACTTCACTGGCCAGATACAATGTATTCTTATGTAGAAGAAGATAAACTTCTTATTACATGTGACTCATTTGGTGCACACTACTCTGATGAACGTGTACTTAAAAGTGAACTTGAAGCTGAAAGAGAAGATGATTATGTTTCAGCTTATAAATACTACTATGATATGATTATGGGGCCATTTAAACCATTTGTTCTAAAAGCACTTGATAAAATTCAAGATTTAGACATTTCTTTCATCTGCCCTGGTCACGGTATGATTTTAGATGCTACAAATATGAATAAATACATTGAACTCTACCGCACATGGAGTACACCAGTGAAGTATGAACCAAGTATTGTTGTTGCCTATGTATCTGCTTATGGTTATACAAAGCAAATGGCTGAGGCAATCTGTGATGGTATTCATGCAAATGGTTATACTGGTAGGGTTCATCTCTGTAACTTAGAAACTGAAAGTGTTGCTGACGTTATGTCTAAAGTTAACGTTGCTGAAGGTCTTCTCCTTGGTTCACCAACAATTCTTGCAGATGCACTTCCACCAATCTGGAGTGTGATGACTTCAATCAATCCAGTTATTCATAAACATCTTCATGTAGGTTGCTTTGGTTCATATGGTTGGAGCGGTGAAGGTGTAACTCACATGGCCGAACGTCTTAAACAACTTAAATGTCCAATGCCAGTTGCACCACTTTCTATCTGCTTCAAACCAAGTGAAACTGAACTTACTGAGTGTATAAACTTTGGTAAATCATTTGCAGCTTCACTTATGGCTTAATCTTTTCTAAAAGGTTGGTATACAAACTGTATGCCAACCTTTTTGTTCTAATCTAATTGTATTTGCTATAGTATCTGCTGACAAGTAGACACTTTTTTTATATATAGTGTCAAAAATGATACTTATATGTTAAAATGGAAGTAAGACACCAACTTTATACTAGTGTATTCATTTTTACAGATATCTTAATTTTATCTTGGAATATATTCATTAATATGATTTTGGTAGATAAACACTTAAGAAAGCATACAGAGGATATTATTTATGACCCTTACCATTACTCAGCATAATCAATGCCATCGAAAAGAAAGTTGTGCCAAATATGCCACTTGTCCTATGATTATTGTTCATAAACTTATTTCAGGAAAATGGAAAATACTTATTTTATGGTATTTAAGTCATCAGACATTACGCTTCAGTGACCTTAAGAAAAAGTTGCCAGAAATTACGCAAAAAATGCTTACAAATCAACTTAGAAGCTTGGAAGACGATGGCCTTATCTCACGTACAGTCTACCCAGTAGTCCCCCCTAAGGTAGAATATGCACTGACAGATATGGGAAAACAAATGTTACCACTTTTAGAAAGCATGTATGAATATGGTATTACTTATTCTGATAGAACAAAATCCATTAAATAAAAATGAGCGATTACATTAAATAAATCAATGTAATCGCTCATTTTACATATTATATCTTATTCCTTTTATGATTCTGTGGTGTCGTGCAACTTGACTTCTGACTACATCCTGAGCAGCCACAGCCACATCCTCCAACCTTCTTATTTTTGATAACATGACGTAATGCAAAGAAGACCACGACTGCCAGCACTATTAATACTATAAAATCTGCCATAGTTTACCCACCTTTTATTTTGAAAATCATTTTCATTTAAGCATATTATATGCTTTAAATATTTTTAGGTCAATAGCTTTATAAACTCTTTTTTACTTCGTATAAATAGGCGCGTCCCTTTTTACCAATACGTTCAACCGCCCCTACTTCTAATAATATATTTAAACTTATTTGGGCAAGTCGCATGGAGATTTTAGCAGTTGCTGCAAAGTCTTTACTGTCAAAGTTCTCATGAAGGCCTTCTGGTATTAAAGACTTATAGTCCTCTAAATCTTGAATATAAAATTGTTCATGTAATGTTACTGGAATGCGATCACTGCGGTGCGAGCCTCTTTTACGATCTCTGCTCCATCCATTTAGACGACGGTATTCTTCAATATCAACAAGTACTAAACATAAACTTAGATTACCATGTTTTAAGAAGCTTTTTATCTTATATAACTCTATAAACGCCTCATAGAAATTCCCTTTTTTAGGAGACCTTCTTCCACCACTTATTTCTCCTGTCTCTTCATCAATCCAATAAACCCACTTCTGATATGGGATAGGATAGACAAGCGTTACAGGATACATTTCTAAAAAATATGTAAGTTTATTTCTTAGTTTATTAAACTGTCGCGTTTGAATCTCAATAATACCTTCTCCTGTATAAATATCAGCATAATAGCTCCCAATCTTAATTTCATGCTTTGACTTATCAGTTTCAAAATAATTCTTTAAGACTGCGTGAAGGGTCTTTTCACTAAGTGTACCAATCCCTGTACGTTGTCTCTCTTTGAGCACTACTTCTCCATAAGCCTGCTGAAATTGTGCTAAATGACTTTCTTCTATTTTCATGGAAAACTCCTTCAATACATCTCTTAAATTTAGACTCTCTTTTATTAAAAAACACCTTATCTCTAAAGGCAAGCATTATTTTAAAAGTTTTCCATGAAAAATTTTGTACTAAAATGATATATGCTCCTCATCGGAATGTGACTTTGTATACACATGGCTACAAATTAATGCTGTAAGTGGTGATACCACTACAAGGCCCATACACCCAACAAAGGTATGCAAAATTTCTGAAGCAATAGATTGCATATTAAAGATACTTAACATCGGTGTACCTTGTGCCATATAAACCATCATTACCGTAATAAAGCTTCCCATATATGCCAAAAGTAGCGTTGTAATCTGAGAACCCACTACTGATCGGCCAATTCGAATACCTGATGCTAAAATTTCCTTTCTTGTAATATCTGGTTTCTGATCTACGACCTCTTCTATAGCCGCTGAAATATCCATTGTCAAATCTACAATAGCCCCTGAACAGGCAAGATATATGCCCCCTTGATAAATAAGCGTTAAATTAAGTTTTTCAAATCCTGCATATAAAAGAGGCTCTGACCACTCCATAACGGCACCATCTATTTTAAAGAGTACGCCAAATAAAATAGCTATGACACAAGTCAAAAGTGAAGCACTAATCGTTCCTAAAATGGCACAATATGCTTTCTTTGTAAAACCACCTACTAGTAATAAAGTCACTACTGCCATCGTAATCCCTATACATAAGCTTACAAGCATTGGATGATATCCTTTTAATAAGCTTGGAATAAGTACCTTCCAAATACAAAGTAAACTAAAGGCAAAAGATAAAATTGTCCTTGCACCAGTTCTACCTGCAAAGATAAGAAGACTCATAACAAAAAGACCCATTAAAAACACCTCACTATCCAAGCGATAATAATCGATCATATTCACATATACGATTTGATTATTATCATCCTTTTCAAGAAGAACATATGCCTTATCGCCTTGTTTATAAAGTTTATCCATTTCTAGCTTACCTGTTAATAGATTAACACCTTCTACCTGCTTTCCCTTAAAACTCCCCTGTAAAATTTCTAAAGTACATGTTTGTGAGCCTTGTTTTAATAGTCCTGCCTGATAAACTGTACTTTCATTTGTAGTGATTACCCTTGCCTTGACACCTTCTGCATTCTTATAAATTTGCTTTTCAAATCCTGTCGGTATGCCTATAAGTATCATTATTGCTACAAGGCATATCAATGAAAATAAATACTGTGTACGTTTCATCTCTACTTCACATCACAAAGGCTTGCAAGTTTATTAAAGATCTCTGTATTATCATAAGAACCTTCAAAAAGTGTTTCACCTTGACCCATTGCATAAACAGGTACAGGTACACCTGTGTGTGAATAAGATGTCCAGCCAATACCAGCCTTATTATTTAAGATATGGGTCAGTGTTACTGTTAACGGTTCATAGCCACCATATAAAGCTGTAGCTTCTTCACCGGTTTGACGTTCTGTTTTTTCTTTCATTGTTTCTTCAAAAGCAGCTGCCAATTTCTTCATCTCATAATCTGTAAGTACTAAGTTTTTATAGGCATTTTGATTAGCACGGATATCCTCTTTACTGATTAAGCCAAATTCCTCTTCAATAAGTGTCATGACATCTTCTAATTTTGCATCTACACCTACTGTCTCCTTATATGCAGCTAAACGTTTATCAAATTCTACATAACTCATTTCTTGATTATTCAAAATATCAAATGTTGTATCATAACCTGTTGTTGCTTGACCAATCGTCATACCACCCGTCTCATGATCACCTGTTACTAAAATTAATGTTTCATCAGGATGTGCTTTTGCAAATTCTACAGCGACATTAATTGCTTCATCTAATGCTATTACATCTTGAATATTTGCCATAGCATCATTTGCATGACCTGCCCAGTCAATTTTCCCACCTTCTACCATCATGAAGAAACCTTTCTTATTATCTAAGACATCAATACCTTTTTGAACAAGTTCTTTAAGTTTAATGCTATCTTCTGAGGCATCTAAATTATAATACATTGCCTGTGAATCTTGTAAATCTGGATTGATTGCATAAATCTTTCCTGACTCATTATTTAAGTTTAGTATATCTTCTTTTGTATTTACAATATGATATCCATTTTCTTTTATAATTTCATAAGCATCTTTTTGGTCTTTATTTTTACCTGTCGGTTGTACTAATCCACCACCTGCGAAATAATCAAAATTACTTTCTGCCAGTTGAAGGGCAATGTTATACATGTTCGAACGTGATACCTCATGTGCATAAAATGCAGCGGGTGTAGCATGATCAATTGATACTGAGCTGACAATACCAATTTTATAGCCTTTTTCTTTTAAAAGCTCACTAATATTGATTGTTTTAGTTGTTTTATCAGCTTCATAACCTATAACACCACTATGTGTTTTCTTGCCACTTGAAATAGCAGTTGCCGTTGAAGCTGAATCAGGACAAAAAGAAGTTGCATCTTGCGTTGTTGCTGAACCTACTACTGGAAATGAGGTTGTTGTAAGTTCCCCTAGATTAATCCCACCCTGCTCATTAACCCCTTTGTAAATACGTGCTGCATTGAGTTGAACAGATGACATGCCATCTCCAATAAAGGTAAAGATATATTTAGGGGCCTTAATCTGCTCGGTACTTGTTCTTACTGCGGATATGGTTAATCCTGTTGTTGGTGAGGCAACTGTACTAAGTCCCACCAAACTTGCTGTTCCTACTACAACACATGCAAAACCTATTAAAAATCTCTTCATCATTTTCATCTTATTTCCCTACCTTTTAAATTTAATCACTTCTTATCGTGTAATTTTATAGAGAAGCCAACTATAACTTTAAAAAAATATATTCTAAATAGGTTTCTCTTAATGATTTTACATGACTAAAACATGATGCATCACTCAATCTTATAGATGTAAAATCTATGCTACAACTTAACTTTATACGCTTGTTGTTAAACATAAATTACTCATATGTTAGTTTTTTATTCTATTTATATTAAATCTTTTTTAAATCTCTTATTTTCCATCATATTTTTCTTTCAAAACACGCTTACCATTTACACTAGCAATTTGATTACTACGTAATTCATAAGCCTTATCAACTAATAGTTTCTCCTGTGTATGCATCCCAAAAAGATCTATTTGATTTTGATTTGGAAAATAACAGTTTAAAAGTTCCTTTTCTAATTCTTCTTGTGTTTGTACACTTCCATCAGCTAAAATATGCAATATTTCATAGCCACGTGCATATAATGCCCGTGCCACCAGCGTACTGCGATGACAATCACTAGGTGCCTTTTCAGCACACATAAAAGCAATGACATAACCTTGTTCAATCCCACGACAAATTGTCTCAATGCCTTCTTTAAAACTATCTAACCTAGCAATTTTTGTAAAGTCTAAGTACCCTGCTTCATTTAAAAGTTCTGAATTCGGACGTATAATTCCAAAGGCCCCTTCCATCTGACGATATAAAATATGATGATGATTTAAAAACTGTTTAAGGGGTTCTTTATTAAATTGTGGATGAAATGCCGAATATGCCATTGTGCGTACATCTATTACAATACCAATATGGTATTTCTCTAATAATGCTAAAAAACTTTCTTGTGTATGGTGGGCATAACCAATTGTATAAATAAATTTTCTCATAAATACTCCTTATATATTGTTATTTTTTTCTAAAAACATTAAACTAATCTTGATATTAACTTTATATTTATTAGTTACTATAAACATATTATAACAATTTATACGCTACTATGAGTTGCGTAATAACGAAAGGATGGCAACGCTTATGGCAGAAAGTTCTTTACAGATTGCACCTGTATTTGGTGAACATATGGTACTACAACATGGTATGCCACTTAAAATTTGGGGAAGTGGTCCTGAAGGTCAGGCCGTAACACTTAAAATACAAGACCAACAAATTACTACTATAATTAAAGATGGTTATTGGGAGGTTACTCTCTCACCACTTTATTTAAGCTCACCTACAACCTTAACCATTTATACTACTAATGAAAGCATTAGCCTCAAAGATATTTTAATCGGAGATGTTTATCTTGCTAGTGGTCAATCTAACATGGCTATGCCACTTCGCGATACACAGGATGGCACTAGCCTACTTGAAGGGCCCTTTTCATCTAATATACGTATCTGCGATATGGTTGCCAGACATTATAAAGAAGGCACTTGTTATTTAGGTGGAAATGATGAAATGGGTTGGGAAATTAAATCTACTGATTTAATATGGAAAATTCCTTCTAAAGAAAGTATTAAAAATTTCTCAGCCATCGCTTATCATTTTGCTATGGAAATTCATGAAACACAAAATATCCCTGTTGGCATTATTAACTGCTCTTGGGGAGGAAAATCCATTTCTTGCTGGATTCGTGAAGCTTACTTTATGAAAGATCCAGAGCTTAAAGCTTTTTATAAGGAGTTCAAAAAGAATCTATCTGCTGTAGATATGTTGCAGTATACAAAAGATTTTACAGAGTATGTTTTAAATGCCCAACGTTTTATTCATGGTGAAACAGATATTTGGCCACTAGAGCCTTTTGGTCCACTATGTTCAGAAACACCAGGGCGCTTATATGAAAGTATGCTCTCTAGACTTATTCCTTTTACCTTTAAAGGCGTTATCTGGTATCAAGGTGAAAGTGACGAACTACGTGCTAATCTTTATGAAAAACTCTTTACAGCCCTTATTCATAACTGGCGTGATGACTTTCAAAATCCTACACTGCCATTTTTCTTTGTTCAGTTGCCTAGCTATAACACCACAGCAAGTGAAGACCCATGTTTATGGGCTTATTTAAGAGAGGCTCAAGCTAAAGTTGCAAATACACTGCCTTTTACTTATATGGCTGTTACTTTAGATTTAGGTGAAAAAGATAATATTCATCCGACTCATAAAAAGCCAGTTGCACACCGCCTTGCTTTACTTGCACGTCACGCTATTTACAAAGAAGAACTTTTAGTACAATGTCCTATTTTAAAAGCTGCCACATTAGAAGGTAAAATCTTAAAGCTCTTCTTCCTACATACAGGTGATGGTTTGCAAATAAATGGCAATTCTCTCCAAGGGCTTCAAATAAAAGATACACTTGGACAAATTAAATATTGCCAAGCTATTGTTCGAGAAAATCAACTCCTTATAGATTGTCCGAATATATATGAAATAACTGAAATTCGCTATGGTTATGCAAGTTATAGTGAGGCTAATCTTGTAGGAAGCAGTGGCTTACCTGTTACACCATTTAAACTCACTATTTAAATCTAAGGGGCTAAACTTTAACTCTCATTTAGCCCCTTGTTTTAAGTAACATAAAAATATTTTAATTTTACTTTTTATATTGACTTTTTTTATTTTAAGTGTTATATTTTACACAATTCAATAAATAATTGACGTAGAGGTGCGAAGGCTATCAGTAGGCTTTGGGATTTATGCAAGTAAAGAAGAACAAAGCAGAAAGGAGTATTCGCCGAAGGATAAATACCTTGCAGTATTTATTACTGGTTGTACGGTTAAGAGCCTTACAACTGTCATTTTTAGAAAATAAATTGATTTTCTAAGGATGGAGAGCTACTTATGATTTCATCATATTATTTTTAGATGATTAACGTAGCCAGCCTCTATATGCTGGTTTTTTTATTGCATCCACTTCTACCAAATACTAGAAGTGACCACCTCATGTTCTATTACATAATATGGTAGTAGAGACATATTACTACACAAAGAAGGGAAGTATAAATTATGGCAATATTTGAAGGTGCAGGTGTAGCTATCGTTACACCATTTTATGAAAATGGAGATATTAACTTTGGACAATTAGAAAAACTTATTGATTATCAAATCGATAACGGTACAGATGCAATTATTATTTGTGGTACAACAGGTGAAGCTTCTACAATGTGTGATGAGGAACATTTGGAATGCATCAAAATTGCTGTTGACCGTGTTAAGGGACGTGTCCCTGTTATTGCTGGTACAGGAAGTAATGATACAAGACATGGTATTGAACTTACTAAAAATGCAAAAAAATTAGGTGTAGATGCCTCACTTCAAGTCACACCTTATTATAATAAAGCAACCCAAAAAGGTCTTATTGAGCACTTTACAGCTATTGGCCGTGCAACTGACCTTCCTATGATTCTTTATAGTGTTCCTAGCCGTACTGGTGTAAATATTACACCTCAAACAGCTTATGAACTTTCTAAATTTGATTTTGTAGTAGGTCTTAAAGAAGCAACAGGCAATATTTCACAAGTTGCCCAGATTGCTGCACTCTGCGGCGATCGTTTACCACTCTATTCTGGAAATGACGATCAAGTTATTCCTATCCTTTCATTAGGTGGTAAAGGTGTCATCTCTGTACTTTCTAATGTTGCCCCACAACAAACTCATGATATGGTCCGCCTTTACTTAGACGGTGAAAGAGAAAAAGCACTTCAACTCCAATTAGACTTTTTACCACTTATTGCGGCGCTCTTCAGTGAAGTCAATCCTATTCCAGTAAAACAAGCACTTAACCTTATGGGATGGGAAGCAGGTCCTTGTAGATTACCGCTTACAAGCTTAGAACCTCAAAATGAAGCTAAATTAAAACAAGCACTTATTGATGCTAAAATTTTATAAACAAAACTGCGCGTCTCACAGTCTTGTTACTTCTAGAAAGGATGAATCTTATGATAAAAGCATTAATGCATGGTTGTAATGGTAAGATTGGGCAAACCATTGCACGTATTATTTCAAATCACGAAGGCATTGAACTAGTAGCAGGTGTCGATCCTTATTTAGGTACGCCTAATACTTTCCCCGTTTTTGCTACGCTAGAAGAATGTAATGTACCTATAGATGTAATCATTGATTTTTCCACTGCTAAAGCCGTACCTGCACTTTTAGACTATGCAGTAAATAGCAAAACCCCTATCGTCGTATGTACAACAGGTCTTTCAGATGCAGACATCGAAAAATTAAATACTGCAAGTAGACAAATTCCAGTCTTTTTCTCAGCCAATATGTCTTTAGGTGTTAATTTACTCATTGCCCTTGCTAAAAGGGCAACTGAGGTTTTAAGTGATAGTTCTTTTGATATTGAAATTATTGAAAAACATCATAATCAAAAAATTGATGCACCTAGTGGTACAGCACTTGCTATTGCTGATGCAATTAATAGTAGCTTGTCTGAACCTTACGATTATCGTTATGATCGCACGACCATACGTGAAAAACGTCCAAAAAACGAAATTGGCATCCATGCTGTACGTGGTGGTACTATCGTAGGAGAACATGAAATTCTTTTTGCTGGTAATGATGAATTTATTACCCTTAAACATCAAGCAACTTCTAAAGAGGTTTTTGCAGTAGGTGCACTTAAAGCTGCTAAGTTCTTAGCTGGTAAGGGTCCTGGTCTTTATAATATGGAACATCTTTTAGGATAAAAAAAGAGATAGATTTTACCATAAAATGAAGTGCCTCTGTCAAGTAGATAGGGGAAATAATAAAAAATTTGTGTCGCCAATCACACTTTTATCAGAAAGAGCTAGTATAGCACTTAAATAAGCTTTATTTCCTGACATAAAAAATACTCCTCCTTATGGTAGACAGTTTTATTATTTAAACTGTCTACCATAAGGGGAGCATATCAAAATCTATCTCTTTTTATATTTATTTTTTTAATTGATTAGATACTTCTACAAGTTGTTGCACATATCCCGTTGCTAATTGAGCATTTTCTAGATTACTAAGTGCAATAGAATTCGCCTCTTCTGCACTTGCATTTGTTTCTTCACTTACTGCTGAAATTTCATTAATACTTTCAACAATATTATTATTTGAGTTTACAATTTGATCTACCTTTTCATGAACTGCTTCTACTTTTGTATGAGACGCTGCCATTTTTGTAAGCATCTCATTAAAGATATCTTTTGTTGTATTAACAAGTTCATTTTGCTCCTTATTAATTTCATTTAACTCTTTAACAGCGCCTTCTGCTTGTATTACCTTTTGCTCAAGTTCTAAGATTATTGCTGAAATATTAGCTGTTAACTCTTGTGTTTGATTTGACAACTTTCTAATCTCATCTGCTACTACACTAAAGCCTTTTCCTGCTTCTCCAGCTCTTGCACTTTCAATAGCTGCATTTAATGAAAGCAAATTAGTTTGTGTTGAAATACCTGAAATAAGTTCTGTAATCCCATATACTTCCTTAGACTTATTTTTTAATTCTTTCATAATGTCATAAGTGTAGGCATTCTGTGTATTCACACGTATTGTTTTTTCAGTAACAGTATTCATCATTTGTGCCCCTTGCTTTAATGACTGTTGCGCTTCTTCCGAAATGCCTTTTACAACTATAAAATCGCTAGCTGTTTCTTGGATGAGTGTACCAATCACTTCAGTCATTTCAGTTTGTGCCTGAATACTTGTAGTTACGTCTTCAGAACCTGTTGCAATTTGTGTGATAACCTCATTAACTGTTTCTGAAGAGGTAGCAAATACATTTACAACTTCACTTACTTTATTGGTATTCTGATCAAGTACACCAATAGCCATAAAAATATCTTGTAAAAGTATATTCTGCTTATCCATCTCTGCTTGTACCCTTGCTGTATTCTCTGCTTGTAATTCATTAATTAAACTTACCAATTTATAATAGCCATATGAAAATACAATAATGGCACCTACTGTAACCATATAAGCCGTTGTAAGTCCCGAATGCCATTGTTTTCTCACAAAAATACGAATTAGCAAATCCATGCTGTTAATGATTACGACTAGTATATTGGCAGATTTAATAAGCCTCTCATCTAAATATAACACACAAATAAGTAAAATAGCTAATCCTGTTACAAATACAAAATTATCTTTAGCAAATAACAGCCCCACAGCATACATTAAAAGATAACTATACATTCCAATCCATTTAATGTGTTCACTGCTCTTATCTTTTAAATATGCAATGTTTATGCACATATTTGCTAAAAACATTATAGCTATAATACCCATTGTCTTAGCTATACTATTGTTTCCTAACATATATTCTTTAATATATCCTACATAAAGTGACATTGCCGCAAATGAACCAATAACAAAGAATACTTTATTTATTTTTATAAGTCCCCTATTTTCCACCCTATAACTCCCTTTCAATGTTTTCTTTGTTATTTTAACATATCATAAGTTATTCTTTCTACTACTTTTGTCATATATTGTAAATTTTTATATTTCTTATATATAGGTACAAAAAAAACTACTTAAAGCTATTTTCAGTACTTTAAGTAGTTCTTACTATATAAAATAATTAATTTGCATTAGTTGATTGATATGCTAAATCACATTTATCTTGCAATATATTGAAGTCATTTTCTTCATGGTGTTGAATAATGCTTTCTCTTAAAATATCATTCTCATATACAATTGTTACATAAACACTTTTCTGCCCACCTTTTGCCCTATAGTAACACATCGTTTCTCCTCGTCTCATTTTAATTCCTCCATTTACTCTTCCTGTTATTCACTTTATCCATGTCCGATTCATGTCTTTTTATGTCTTTTTTTATCTTTAATATCATTATACACGAAATCGAACATTTGTTCTAGTGTTTTTTTATTTTACTTTATTAATTTATGTACAAGCCTACTAATTTATAACCTATCTTTTAATATAGGTTTCACATTTATAAATTTTAGTTATTCATAGTTTTAGTAATGTGAAATCATTAAAAGCCCCTTTATACACTGTCTATTTCAAAGTCATAGCTGATTTCTCCATAAACAAAAAATGGTTAGCATATTGTTTAATTAATATGCTAACCATTTTTTATACTATCCTTTATATAAAGGGGTTATAAAAACGCCCTCCATTGCTTTTCATTAATATAAATACTACAACTACAATCATACTCATAACTGCTATAGCTATATAATCCCTACTTTTAAAAGGTTTACCACTATACCATGTACGTTTCTTATTTTTTCCAAAAGCACGTAGCTCCATAGCTGCACTTATCGTTTCAATACGTTCTAAACTTGAAAAGATAAGTGGTAATAAAATACTTCCCATATTTTTAAGGCGCTTTCCAAGCTTCTCATTACGAGAAAGATCAAGCCCTCTTGCTTGCTGTGCAAATGCAATATCTTGATAATCTCTTTGAATATCAGGAATATATCGTAATGCTATAGCCACTGCATATGCTAATGAATAACTTACCCCTATACGATTTAAAGAGGCTGCAAATTCACTTGGTTGCGTCGCCACCATAAAAATCAGTGCAATTGGTATCAGCGCAAAATACTTAACTGTAATATTAAATTGATAAAAAAGCTGCTCTTTGGTTACTGTGTATGGACCTATTATATGAAATAAAGGTGTATTGGTCCCATAAATATTTGTACCTTCTTGTGGGGCAAATATAAAAATTGCCACATTATTAATCATTAAAAATACCAGTATAAAATAAAATACTACTTCTATATCCTTAAATGGAATCTTAGAAATTTTAAAGAGTACTAAACTAAATACTAGAAGTACAATAAGTACACGTGTGTCATAAGTAAACATTGTTGCTAATGCATATAATATTAAACATATTAATTTCGTTGCACCCGTTAGCTTATGAATAAAGGATTCTTTTTCTATATATCCTAACATCTTGTGTTCCTCTCCTCTTCAATGAAACATTTTACAAAGTCTTGTGCATTTTTCAACTCAGCTCTTAAGGCTAATTCATATAGTGAAGTCATTTTTAAGCTTGCTGCACCTACTAAATCTTCATTCGTTAATACTTCATAGGCCGCCTGATCAGCTAAGAGTTTCCCCTCTGAAAGTACAAGTGCACGACTTGTATACTCTAACATCAAATGCATATCATGCGTTATCATTAAAATTGTAATACCTTTTTGGTTAAGTTCTTTTAAAAATTGCATCATCTCTGTATAATGCTTATAATCTTGTCCTGCAGTTGGCTCATCTAAAATAATAAGTTCCGGCTTAAGCACTAAAATAGAAGCAATAGTGACACGTTTCTTTTGCCCGTAACTTAAAGCTGAAATTGGCCAGTTACGTTTGCGGTACAGTCCACAAATTTTAAGTGTCTCATAAACCTTTTCCTTTATAATCTCTTCAGAAACGCCTCTTAATCTTAATCCCAATGCTACCTCATCAAAGATCATATTTTTAGAAATCATCTGATTTGGATTTTGGAGTACAACACCAATATTTTCTGCACGTTCCTTGATACTTTTATTTTTAAGGTCTTCCCCTTTAAATAAAATTTTCCCTTCTGATGGACGATAAAAACCACAAATCAATTTTGATAAAGTTGATTTTCCAGCGCCATTTCTTCCTACTAAACTTATCATTTCTCCCTTGTAAATATCAAAAGAAATGTCTTCTAATATATTTTTCTTTCCTTCATAAGAAAAGCTTACATTCTTAAAGCTTAAAAGAGCCTCTGCATGTTCTTTTGCTACTTCTTTTGGACTTTGTCGCTTATACCAATTTGCTAATGCACCTTTTTGCATTTCATCTAACCTTAAAGTATTTATATGTTCAAGTCCCATCTCTGTATTCAACTGACATCCAGCATATTTTAATGCAGTGACATAGAGTGGCTCACGTACCCCTACATTCTTCAAAATAGAAGGAGAAACAGTTAAAATAGCCTGTGGTGATAAGTCCGCTACTATACTTCCTTCATTCATAACGATAATACGATCTACGTTAGCTTCAAGAACATCTTCTAAACGGTGCTCAATAATTATCATTGTCTGCCCTGTTTGTTTTTGAAGGCTATCAATAAGATACATAGCATTTTTTCCTGTTGCCGGATCTAAACTCGCAAGTGGCTCATCAAATAACAAAATATCAGCCTCGCCTACCATAACCCCCCCTAGTGTGACACGTTGTTTTTGTCCACCTGATAAGCGCTGAGGTGCTACGCCTAAATGGTCTTGTATTTCTACCATTTCTGCAACTTCTTTTACCTTCTGATGCATTTTTTCTTGTACAACACACTCATTTTCTAGTAAAAAGGCAATATCTTCAGCAACTGTAAGACCAATAAATTGATGATCTGGGTCTTGTAACACAGTTCCTACCATTCTAGAAACTTCAAACAAACTAAGGTTTTTAGTTTCTTTGCCTTTGATACGTAAACTTCCTGTGATTTCACCTTTATAGTTGAATGGAATTAATCCATTTAATGTATGTCCTAAAGTACTTTTCCCTGAACCTGATGGCCCCACAATAAGTACCTTTTCACCTTCATATATTGTTAAATTGATATTTTTTAAAGTTGGATTTGCTTGAGCATTATACTGAAAGCTAAAATCTTCAAATACAATAACGGGTTTTTTCATAAATTTTCCTTTCTTCATCTTTATTTAATAAGTCCTTGTTCTATTGCCATAAATCAAATCGAATTTTCCTATTCCATAAAGAAAGAGGCGCGATGCACCCCTTAATCTTCTTCAACCAGAGTACCTTTTTGTATTCTAGTTTTGCTATACGCAATTAATAAAAATGTGCCAAGTACACCTACAGTTAAACTATTTGATATACTTGCTACTGCACCTTGTATATATACTTTATTCATAGGTTCTGCATAAATTAAAATATCTAAACTTGGTGCAACAACTACCCAAGCAATGACATTGGCTATAACTTGATAAACATTAAAATAAATAATCTTCTTAATGCCCATAGCCCCTTCTTCAATATCCATTCTTCTTTGTGCTATACCAATAATAAGTCCTACCACAGCCGAAGCAATAATCCAACTCATCCATGGTGATCCATAAGCGGTTAAATCCTTTAACATGTGACCAATAAACCCTATCATCATTCCTGCAAATGGTCCATAAATAACAGCCATTAACCCAAGAAAAGCATATGCTGTTTGAAGTTCTGTATTTGGAATGCCTGTTGGAATACAAGCAAAACGTCCTAAAATCAAAAAGACGGCTGCGCCAATACCAATGGCGACAATTGTTTTTATCGATAATGGTCTTCTATTCATTCCTGTTCCTTTCAAAATTTATAAAAATAAAGCCTGAACGCGAAGGTCCAGGCTTAGTGTGCACATTTTTTCCTCATCTTACAATGCTATAAAATTAATACAAATTTCATACATTGTGGACTTAGCACCTTGTCGTACACAGGTTGCTGGGTTTCATTGGGCCATTCCCTCCACCTCTCTGGATAAGTTTACGTCTCATATATTTCATATTTATGTTAAGTGGTTTTAAGCTTTTTGTCAACTACTATTTAATTTATTTTATTTTTCAATCCCCTTTTATGTTTATCTTTTCCTATAAGGTGTGATATCATATATAGAGAAACCAACTAAAACCTCAAAATATACATGTAGGTAAATTAGTTTCTCCCAATGATTTCACATGACTAGAAATTATGAATAACTAAATTTTATAAATGTGAAATCTATAGAAAAACAGTTAATTTTAGTTTTAAAGGAGATCTCATTATGATAACGCCAGATACATTACTTATAAAAAATCATACCGTCGTTCTTCATACGTCCCTTCATGAAGAAATTGTACTGCCCAATCTTACAACATTACTAAACCTTTATCAAACCCATAAAAATACAGAAGTAGGCCATCGTATTAAAGCAATGCTCCAATGTGATATTGGTACATTACTTGTTATTGAAATTATGATTGACGCCTCACATCCTGTCACCTTAGAACGTTTAAAATCTGGTGAAATCAGTAAAAATATGAAACACGTTAATGACTATAATGTCATCTTAAATAGTCATCTTGAAGACGCACGTAAACAATTTAATGAACAAGCCTCTAAAGGACTTGTTCAAGGTACTTTTGAAGACTGCTGCTTTAATACCATGCCTTTTGGTACTGTTATTTTATGTAGTCGTTTCCCACATTATAAAAATACACATTATAATAAGGAAGCAATTGATACATTAATAAATTAACTTATAAAAAAGAGAGGTTACAACTGTAAAATCTCTTTTTTCTTTATGTTACAATATAGTATTCTATTTTATAAATTCTTTCTCACTATATATTGAATTCGAAAATATATTGTTATAAAATGCTACTGTATGTTATCTTATATAGAAAATTCTATATTATATTAAGGAGATTTATAAATGACACAATTATTACATGTACTTAAAAATCATATAGAAGATTTGCTCACCTTCTTAAAATGGGTTTGCCTAGCGATTATCGTAGGCTGCATCGTAGGATTTATTGGTTCACTATTTCATCATGCTATCGAATATGTTACTTTGTTTAGAGAAAAGCATTGGTACACTATTTTATTACTCCCATTAGGTGGCATGCTTATTGTATTCTTATATCACATAGGTCATATGGCTGATGATAAGGGGACAAATTTAGTACTTCTCTCTATTAGAGAAGCCGATCCTATTTCCTTTAAAACTGCTCCTCTCATCTTCATTTCAACAGTTATCACTCACTTGTGTGGTGGTTCTTCTGGCCGCGAAGGTGCTGCTTTGCAGCTTGGCGGAAGCCTAAGCTATCAGATTGGAAAGCTCTTTCGCCTAGATGAAAAAGACTTACATATTATGACTATGTGTGGCATGAGTGCCGGTTTCGCTGCTTTATTCGGTACCCCCCTTGCTGCTGCAATCTTTGCTATGGAAGTAATTAGTGTGGGGATTATGCATTACGCCGCTTTAGTACCTTGTACACTTGCTGCTATCATTGGTTATGGCATTTCTGGAAAATTTCATATTAGCCCTACAAGCTTTCATCTCACTAATATTCCCACGCTATCAGTTTATATAACTTTTAAGGTTATTCTTTTAGCGCTTTTAGGTGCTCTCTTAAGTATGATTTTTTGCCAAAGTCTTCATACTAGCAGTAAACTATATAAAAAATGTTTTCCAAATCCCTATGTTCGCATTATAACAGGCGGTTGTTTAATACTCTTCTTAACACTTATTTGTGGGACAACTGATTATTTAGGTGCTGGTATGCCCATTATTACTGCTGCTTTAGAAGATCAAATCGTCCCTTGGGCTTTTTTATTAAAATTAATTTTTACAGCAATTACTTTAGGCGCAGGCTTCAAGGGTGGTGAAATTGTGCCTGCATTCTTTGTAGGGGCAACCTTTGGTCATACTGTTGGTGGGTTATTAGGACTTTCTCCTTCCTTTGGTGCTAGTATAGGACTAATTGCTTTATTTTGCGGTGTAACAAATTGTCCTATTACTACATTTATTTTAAGTCTAGAGCTCTTTGGTACACAAGGTAGCTTATTCTTCATGCTGGCTTGTGCTGTAAGTTATATGACATCAGGTTATCAAGGTCTTTATTCCAAACAAAAAATCATGTATTCTAAAGTAAAACCTGAATTTATCAATCAATTTACTGAATAAATTTACAATCGAGTAGGAGGATAACCATTAATTGATTATCCGACCTCTCACACCACCGTA
>DYCF01000058.1 GCA_019418225.1 Clostridiales bacterium
ATGTTTAAAAGGAGTGCTATTCATTTTTAAACAGTAGTTTCGCAATTACCTAGTATGAAAGTTTAATTATAATCATTGCATATGTACAGACTTTTATGCTTTACTCATAATTATCGTCCTATTTGAATAGTAAATAAGCAATAACATTTACGATAATTCCCCTTCTTTATTCTACTTTTTTACTTACTCAATCTCTAAATATCTTTTAATTCTTATTATTTATTATATACATATTTCTGATAAATCTTTAACTTATTATATTTATTTTTTTGCAAAATATTAATAATTTTTTGAAATTATTTTATTTTTTATATATTAGTGTTATAATTATCTTGTATTTAAATACATATAATTTTTATAATCAAAAAGGAGAAATACAAATGAAAGTTATTAAAAAACTTTCTATTTTAGCTCTATCTGTTTGCTTATTATCATTTAATGTACTCCCTATCTATGCGCAAGATACTTCTGAATTTTCTATTGAAGAAGAAGAGATAGATAAACAAATTACATTAGAACTAAAAGAAGAACTTGAAAATGTAACACCTATGGACCCTAACGAAATAGAACTTTTAGTAGATTTAAACGCCTATATGACTGAAAATAACATTGGTAATTTCAGTGAGTTAACTGATGAAGATATTAGTAATTTTATTGATCAAGAATATATAAATTTAAATTTAAACGCTAGAGGTATTGGTAAAGAAGCTGTTCGTGCATCTTTTGCTGCTATCGTTGCATGTGGATATGCTGCTGGATGTACTCTTTCAGCTGAATTACTAAGTAATTCTCTTCAAGATTATCCTTCATCTGTTAGCTATGAAGCTGGTTGCGCCCGTTCTTTAGAACTACATAACTCTAGTACATATAATGATGTAATTAGGGATTTTAAAGATGCCTTAGATTCATTACCATCATCTAAGCAATATCATTCAACCTATGGTTCTTTTAAACTAGATGATGACCTTGACTTATACATGGGAATTAATTATGCCGATTATTTAATTGCAGCTGAAAAGGTTAATGGAAGATGGCAAATATACATGAGAGTAGATGATATATATGACTTTGATCATAAAGCATGGGAAGAGGTTACAAGCCCAACAACAGCAGCAGGTGTTGCTTTAAATAATTATGGTGATTATGCAGAATCTATAGGTGCGATTGTACCCTTTGATGTATATATGTACAATCAATATAGATACTAACTTATACAATTAAAATGAGGTTTTTTATGTATATTCGTAAGCTACTTTGGACATTAGGATTTTTATTAAGCTTTCTCGAAGTATATATCTTTTGGCAAGGTTTTTTAGTTTCCACTTATGAACTAGGTCAACAAGTAAATTCTCCTCTTATTATCGCATTTATACCAACTGCTATATTCTGTATAATAAAATTGCTCTTTAATTTTATAGTTTATATAGTGATTGCTGCTAACTATATTCAAAATACACCTCTTTCCATTTCCCATATTAAAATCGAACACATAGACTCAAAAGGTATAATTCTACTAAAAATTATTATTTATATACGTATGATTTTTAATATAGTTACTTTATATCTAATGTTATTAAAAGCAAATTCAACTACATTTTGGTATAATATTATATACCTTTTTTGTAGCTTAATACTTAGTATACTTTATCTATTATGGATTGGGTCAATTAGTTCTGAAAAGCACTCACATTCAGTCAACTAAAAAGTCAAAACATTAATAATAGCCAAGACTGTTGTAAGTAAGATTAGTCATCATTACTGCAACAGTCTTTTATTTTATCTAAATTTAACTGTACTTCATATCTGGTATTAATATAATACTAAAAATGTCACCCTCTACATTTACTACTTAACACTATATTTAATCAAAAGACTTCTTACATTCTCTTTTGTATATGTACCATTCGTCCATAGAACAGATGAGGAAATAATTTTTTTCTCAATCAGTACATTAATTCCACCAACCTTATTTAATTGTTACCGGCAAGTACTTTTGGCGAAATTTCGGTAAATAATTTTACCTAATTCTTACGTAAAATTTTTATAAGTATGTTGCATAGCAGCATACCAGAATGCCTAAGCATTCTGGTCGAATAATGATTGTCGATGCTCTAGTCGGTAACTCTTTCCATTCATTGTGATGACTTGGCAGTGATATGTAAGCCGATCTAATACAGCAGTTGTTAATGCAGGATCACCTAACAGTTCTGTCCAGTTCTCCATCCCCTTATTGGATGTAATAATAAGTGATGCTTGTTCATGTAGTGTTGAAATAAGTCCAAAAAATAGATTAGCTTCCTCTCTTGTGATAGGTAGATAGCCTAACTCATCAATAATCACTAAGCTTGAGGATAAGATACGATTTAACATACCTTTACTTTTTTTAGATATTTCAGCTGTTTTTAAAGTATGCATTAAAGCATCCATTGTTGTAAAAGTAACCCTATAGCCTTCTTTAACAGCTTTATAACCCAAAGCTATGGCTAAATGTGTTTTGCCTACGCCAGGTGGTCCAAGAAGTATAAGATTATAAATCCTATCAATCCATGTGAGTTCACTGAGTTCATTAAACTCTCTTTTACTCATAGACTTTTGAAAGTTAAGATCAAACTCTTCTAAAGTTTTAATGACTGGGAAACAGGCGTTTTTAAGGCGTCGTTCTTGAAGTTTAGTATCTCTTAGGGTGATTTCATGTTTAAGTATTGTGATTAAGAAGTCTTGGTATGTCTGGTCATTTGCTTTTGCATTATCTATTAATTTCAAGAGATTTTCTTTAAGGTAATGTAGTTTGAGCAGATTTGCATAGTCTGTTATCTCATTTAATGTATCCATTTTTTATCATCCTTTTGAAAACATTGTAAGTATTCATCTATATTTCTTATCTCAGGCCTAACGTATTCAGTAATAGGCTTAGTATTTAGATTGGGCATTACATAGGGTTTATCTTTAGGTTTCTTTGGTGTACTTATAAGGTATTCTACAGTTTCTTTAAAAAGTGTGGCACTCATAAGCTTATGTGTAAAACAATAGTTGAGGGCTTCTCTTCTTATATCTATACTAGATTTCTTACAAGCACTATTAATTAAGAAAAGTTGGTCTCTATAATAACGTGGTTTTTCTTCTTTAATAATCTTAAGAAAAGTCATTGCCTGTTCACTTTCGCCTAAGCCAGAAAGAGCTTGCCTATAAAGTTCATCTATTGAACTACCTTGAACTCTTTCAACATGTGAAATACGGATGAGTTTTCCTTTATCTTTGCATAGTTTATGGCTTACTATAAGTGTCTCAGAATCTTTATCTATAATGTCTAACCTATCATCCTTTAGAGAAAGAAGAACTTCTTTCCCTGGTGAGTATGTACCTTTAGGGAGTTGATAACGATTTTGTTTGTATGAAATGGTATTGTTTTTTCGAACAGAATAGATTAAACTAGATGTATTAATAGTATTTATTAATGGCTGAGGCATTTGAAGTAAGTGGTCTTTTTCTAGGAGAAACACTTCTTTAGGTGCCTTTTTCATTGTGTCATGAATTTTCCCATTGCCTGTGCGGTCTAACCATAAAACACAGGCTTCATTAAAGTCTTCAATGTCAGTAAATGTTCTATGCTTTGCGAAGTTATATTTTAAAAACTTTACAACAGCTTCAACTTTCCCTTTACTTTCAGGGTCATAAGCTCTACAAAGTCTCATCTTAAATTTTGCATGATTAAGGTAGTTTTGAAATCCTTCAGTACAGATAATATCACCTGCATTTTCAGAAACAATAATAATACGATCTTAATCATAAACGATTTCTTTTGGCATACCACCATAAAACTCAAAAGCTTTTTGATGAGCTACAACAAGATCTTGTGTAGTAAAAGGTCTATCTTGCCAATAGGCAAACTTATATCTTGAATAAGGGAGTACAAGTGCAAAGCAATACACCTTAACCAGTTTACCATCTATTCTTTTGACTTGGATTTGCCCAAAGTCTGCTTGTGCCTGAAAGCCTGGTGGTAATTCAGGTACTTCTTGATACTGTCTGAGTGGTGGATGTTTTGGAATCTTATAAATCTTTCTTAACTCCTCAATATATTTACGTAGTGTACGTTCTTTAAAATCAACTTGTCCATATTTTTCAAGTAGCCAATCATAGATTTGAGCGGCTGATAAATCCTGAAATTCCTTAAGCCATTCAATAATATCTTGTTTATAAGCATCTACTTTTTTCTTTCTAGTCTTTGCAGCTTCATATGCTGATTGGTATTCTTTAGGAGACATATTCCAGTACTTACAAACAGTTTTATAATTAATCTTTAGTTTAGATGTGCATTGTGACTTGTTAAGCCCTAATGATTTATAGTGTTGTATTTCAGCAAACATAGTCCATCCTTTCATTTCTATCATCTCCTCTGATATTTTCATAATTATTTTATCAGAAGAGAACAGTAAGTTGTAAAAAGTTGTATAATATTCTCCGTTTTTGTTTACCGAAATCTCTCCGTTTTATTTTACCATTAACAAATATATACAATGGATGAAGTGAAATTAATATGGGATAGGATAAAAGATACTAATAATGCTACTGCATTTATGATTGCATTAAAACTAGGACTAAGAGCTGGGGAGATATACGCTCTTAGATGGTCCGATATTGATTTTAAAGACAGTACTGCTAATATAACTAAGCAGCTACAATTCCAACAAGGTAAATGGTCATTCACAACACTTAAAACAGCTAATAGCTATCGTAAAATAAAGTTTGATAATGAGTTTAAGGAATATCTTTTAGAAGTGAAACAAAAACAAGATGAATTTAGATCCTTGCTAGGCGATATGTACAAATCAAATAAGGTCTATAATACACTAGAAAAAAATGAGAACAATAATTGCGTTATTTGTGTTAATGATTTTATAAATGTTAAACCTGATGGTGAAATGTCAAATACTAATAGCCCTAAGGTTATAACTCGAATATGCAAAGAAGATTTTGGTATAGATTTTAAAATACACAATTTAAGACATACTCATGCAACTATATTATTAGAGAAAGGACAAAATCCAAAATATATAAGTGAAAGATTGGGGCATTCAAATGCCTCATTTACACTTAAACTATATACGCATCTAACTAGAGCAATGGACGATTCAGCCCTTGATGCTCTTAATTTTAAGCTTTAACTTGTGGGTGTGGGCGAAAAAAAGTGGGCAAAAACATGATTGCCCACATTTTCACCCACTTTTTTATTATTTTTCTATGCTTTATCTATTTTGATATATTTTAATAATATGACTACACAGTGTAATGTTTGCCTTGACTATCAACTGTTTAAGACGTCAAATTATTTACCGAAGTATCTGTTTAATAAACCTTCGAAAGCTTTACCGTGTCTAGCTTCATCTTTACACATTTCGTGTACTGTATCATGGATAGCATCGTATCCTAATTGTTTTGCAAGTGTTGCAATATCTTTTTTACCTTGTGTTGCACCGTGTTCTGCTTCTACACGCATTTCAAGGTTTTTAGCTGTATCAGCTACTACTACTTCACCTAATAATTCAGCGAATTTAGCAGCATGTTCTGCTTCTTCGAAAGCAATTCTTTTGTATGCTTCTGCTACTTCTGGATATCCTTCTCTATCTGCTTGACGGCTCATAGCAAGGTACATACCTACTTCTGTACATTCACCAACGAAATTTTGACGAAGGCCTTCTAATACTCTTTCATCTACGCCGGCAGCTACACCAATTCTATGTTCATCAGCGTATACTCTTTCACCTGTTTGTTCCATGAATTTATCTGCACCAGCTTGGCAAATTGGACAAACTTCTGGAGCTTTTTCTCCTTCATAAACGTAACCACAAATTGTACATACATATTTTTTCATAATCATACCCTCCATTTATTTTTATTAACTTTATTATCTATTATCTAGTACACCTTGGAAATAATTTTTTCTAAATAATAATTATTATCCGTTGCATATATTTATAATACCCTCTTTCTCTTCTTTTGTCAATAATATTTTTATCTTAAAAAAGAATTTTTTTCCTCATAATGCACATTCTAATTAAAGATTCATTTTAGGAGGTTTATTATGACAGATCAAACGACGAAAAAACTTACTCTTTCATCACTTGTACTCATGATTTTTACATCTGTATACGGATTTGCCAATATGCCTAGAGCATTTTTCTTAATGGGCTATGCAGCAATTCCATGGTATATATTAGGTGCCATCACCTTCTTCATTCCCTATGCCTTTATGATGGCTGAGTATGGTGCTGCTTTTAAAGAAGAAAAAGGTGGTATCTACTCTTGGATGGAACGTTCTGTAGGGGCTAAATATGCCTTTATCGGTACCTTTATGTGGTACGCATCTTACCTTATTTGGCAAGTTAGCGTTTCTTCTAGTATATGGATTCCTTTATCTAATGCTATATTTGGACGTGACCGTACAAGTGAACTCTCTTTTGGTTTCTTAAATAGTACTCAAGTGATTGGTATCTTAGGTGTACTATGGGTTATCTTAGTAACTGTTGTATCTTCCAAAGGTATTAGTTGGATTGCCAAGGTTACTTCCGTAGGAGGCTCTGCTGTCTCACTACTTAATATCGTTTTAATTTTAGGTGGCTTTATTACTCTGGCATTAAATAGAGGACAATTTGCCGAACCAATTGTTTCTTTATCAAATACCTTGCTTCGCTCTCCAAACCCTAAATATCAATCTTCGCTTTCTGTACTTTCTTTCTTTACTTATGCAATTTTTGCTTATGGTGGTATAGAAGCTATTGGTGGGCTTGTCGATCAAACAAATAAGCCTGAAGTTACTTTTCCTAAAGGTGTAAGCATAGCAGCTATTATTATCTCTATTGGATATTCTTTGGGTATATTCGTTATTGGTACCTTTGTTAATTGGAATAGTGTTCTTTCTGCTGATAATGTAAATACAGCTAATGTTACCTACATTGTTATGCAAAATTTAGGTTTTGAATTAGCACGTGCATTTAATGCAAGCACTAATGTTGCACTTGGTGTTGGTTCTGCTTTAGCTAGACTTTCTGGACTAGCTATGTTCTTAGCATTGACAGGTGCATACTTTACACTTATTTATTCACCACTTAAACAGCTGATTGAAGGCACACCAAGTGGACTTTGGCCAAAAAAATGGACTACCTTAAAAAATAACATGCCTGTTTATGCTATGTACTTACAATGTATTATTGTTTCAGTCATTATATTACTCGTTTCTTTCGGTGGAGATAATGCTTCTGAGTTCTTCAATATGCTTGTAACAATGACTAATGTAGCCATGACAATTCCTTACATGTTCTTGGCCGTAGCCTTTCCTATTTTCAAGAAGAATCGTTCTATTCGCAGGCCTTTCATTGTATATAAGAGCAATGGATTTGCACTTTTTGCAACTATTGTTGTTACCTTAGCTGTAGGACTTGCTAATATCTTCTCTATCATTGAACCTGCGCTTATTTCTGGCAATTACCTGAACACTATTTTATCTGGTGGAGGTCCTTTATTATTTGCCATTATTGCATTCTTCTTATATATGCGTTATGAAAAGAATAACGCTTAAAATTTAAACTATAAATAATAAAAAGGATTCGAGTTTTACTCGAATCCTCAGATTGTTGACAAATGAATTTTCCCAAAATAAACTCACAAATTAAGTGAGGATTATTCAAGAAAATCTATTAAAATAGGGGTAAAAAGAGCAGTTTAGGTCCATTTTTACCTCTGTTTTCTATTTCTAGACTAGTAAAATACTATGGAAAAGTTAATTGTCTACAGCCTGAAGGATTCGAGTTTTACTCGAATCCTTTTTATGCAGATATTATTTATTTTTTATATCCAAAACTATTCATGTTTTGTAATTGTAGATTTTTTTGTTCTAAGTTAAGTTGTTCGCTCTTATAGTTTTCTAATTTTATTATTTGTATACTTTCCTTATATGCAAGATACTGCACATAATTATAAGAGCTTATTATTAAGATTCCGTTGATTAAAATAGCTAGTATAATGGCTTTCCATGCTTGCTTAAAAAACATTCTTTCATTATTTCTTAAACATATATAATCCGTATCACTAACCATTCTACTCCCACACTCATTACAAGCCATGTATACCCCCTATATGCTTATATCTAGCTTTTCCCAAAGTTGTCCCCTCTTTATGTTGCTTAAATACTAGATTAAACGTTTATGAGTAAAGTGACTTCTTCCTTCTGCATAGTCAGCTACAATCTGTCCATTACCACGAAGTTTATATTTATATATAAGTAGTCCTTCAAGTCCTACTGGACCTCTTGCATGAAGCTTTGATGTACTAATACCAACTTCTGCACCAAATCCATATTTGAAGCCATCACTAAAACGTGTAGATACATTCAGGAATACGTTTCCTGAATCAACTAATGCCATAAACTTCTCAGTTGCTTCCTCATCTTTTGTAATAATACAATCTGTATGGCCTGAACCAAATGTATTAATGTGAACAATTGCTTCATCTATATTGCTTACTACTTTAATAGAAAGAATATAATCTAAGTATTCTGTTTGCCAGTCTTCCTCAGTAGCTGGTTCTACATCAATAATAGCCTTTGTTTTTTCACAACCTTTGATTAACACATTCTTTGCTTCCAATGCAGCCTTTAACTGAGGCAAATAGTCTTTTGCTACATCTTCATGAACTAATAATGTTTCTAATGCATTACAAACAGCTACATATTGTGTTTTTGAGTCTACAACAACTTTGACAGCTAAGTCTAAATCTGCGGCTTTATCTACATACGTATGACAAATTCCATCAGCATGCCCCATGACTGGGATATTTGAATTTTTCATAATGTAACTTACGAAAGCGTTTGAACCACGTGGAATCAGTAAGTCAATATACTTATCTAATTTAAGAATTGCATCCACATCTTCTCTACTTTCCATAAGTGCAATCCAACCTTCTGGTAAGCCTGCTTCTATACTTACATCTCTAATAATTTCAAATAAAATTTTATTAGTTTCTTTTGCTTCTCGACCACCTTTTAATAAAACAGCATTTCCACTCTTTAAACATAAAGTAGAAATTTGAACAAGTGCATCTGGTCTAGATTCAAAAATTACGCCTATTACACCTATTGGACAGGCTACCCTTGTCAAAATTAAATCCTTGTCTAATTCTGTTTGAAGTTGAACCTTTCCAATAGGATCTTCTAATGAAAGTAAACTTGATATGCCAGATACTACATCTTTAATTTTATCGTCTTCAAATCTTAAACGCTTTAATAATGGCATAGCAACATTTTCCTTTTCACTATTTGCCATATCTATTGCATTTGCCTTCTTGATTTCATCAGCTCTTTCAACAAGTGCTTTGCTAATCGCCTTTAATGCATTATCTCTTATTTCCCCACTTGTTGCTGCAAGTGCAATGGATGCTTCTTTGGCTTTTTTTGCATTTTGCACAATATCCATATTCTATTTAACCTCCTAATTTACATATAGTTCAAAGTTGATTATAACTTATCACTAATATCAGACTTATCTTTATTATATATTATCAATAATTTTCTTACAATTACTTTATTTAATTAATTAACTTGACATTCGACTACAAAATACATTTTTTACGCTTCTATTAATGTCAAGAATTCTTCTTCTGTTAAAATAGGAATATTTAATTCCTTTGCTTTTTTATTTTTACTTGAGCTTGATTCACTATCATTATTAATCAGGTAATTTGTACTTTTACTTACAGAACCAGTTACTTTTCCGCCCATTGATTCGATTTTAGCTTGAAGCTCTTTTCTATTTTTAAAATGATGTACATCTCCTGTTACCACAAATGTCTTACCTGCAATAGGTGATTCTATTGGTGTACTTAAATCTTCTTGTTTAAAGTGAAGTTCTTTAACTAGTTTTTCAACCATTTGTTTATTTTCTTCTATACTAAAGTATTCATTGAAAGCTTGTGCAATTACTGGACCTACGCCATCTATGGCTGTTAATTCTTCACTTGTTGCATTCATCATTTTTTCTAAATCATTATTAAAATGCTTACAAATAAGTTTAGCAGTACCTAGACCTACACCATTAATACCTAATGCATAAATAAAGTTAGCTACAGCAACTTCTCGTGATTTATTAATAGAAGTCATAAGCTTTTGATATGATTTTTGACCTAATCCTTCCATTTGCACAATTTCTTCTTCGTACACTGATAGTTTATATAAAGATGTAAAATCTTTTAAGTAACCCTTTTCTAAGAATTTTTCAATTGTAGCTTCTGAAAGCCCCTCAATGTTCATGGCATCACGTGTAGTAAAGTGAGCTAATGCACGTAATCTTTGTGCCTTACAGTTGGCATTAGTACATACTAATGTCTTAGCTGTTTTCTCTTGTTTAATTTCTGTATGCGCACCGCATACTGGACACTTAGTTGGAATTTCAATAGTGTTACTTTGTGTTAAGTTTTCAGCTATCTGTGGAATGATCATGTTGGCTTTATAAACCTTTACAGTATCTCCAACTCCAAGTTTAAGTTCTTCTAATATGCTTAAGTTGTGTACACTAGCACGTTCTACTGTTGTACCTTCAATTTCCACTGGTTCAAAAATAGCTACTGGATTAATAAGTCCTGTCCTGGATGTATTCCATTCAATATCTAAAATACGTGTTTCCATAACTTCATCTTGCCATTTAAATGCAATAGAGTCTTTAGGGAATTTAGCTGTTTCGCCAAGTGATGCTGAATAAGGTCTACTATTATAAGTAAGCACTAATCCATCTGATGCAAATTCTTGTTGATCAATCGCCTCAGCAAAGTACTGAACTGATTCTTCTATATTTGCCTGAGTTACCTTTTTGTATTCTACAACTTGGAATCCTATATTATGAAGCCATTCTAATTGCTCTGACTTTGTTTCAAAGTCTGGGCCGCCTACTGCTACTGAGAATGCATACAATCTCACATTTCGTTTAGCGGTAATCTCTGGATTAAGTTGTCTTACACTTCCACTACATAAGTTTCTTGGATTTTTATATTTATCTTCCCTATCACCTAAACGCTCATTAATTTTATTGAAGTCTTCATAGGTAATAATCGCCTCACCACGTACCACTAATCTTTCTTTATAATCAATGGTTAATGGTACATTTTTAAATGTTCTATAGTTATTTGTGATTTCTTCACCAACTTGCCCATTTCCTCTCGTTACAGCGCTCACAATCTGTCCACCTTCATAGGTTGCTACAATCGTAAGTCCATCTAATTTCCAAGAAAGTAATCCCTCTTGTCCATCTAAAAATGATTTTAACTTACTTACTTCTTTTGTTTTATCTAATGAGAGCATACGTTTTGGATGTGTTACCTTTGGAAGATTACTTGCTACTTCATAACCTACTTTTTGTGTCACACTTCCTGCTAATATTGTTCCTGTCTCTTCTTCTAATCTAAGAAGTTCGTCATATAAGGCATCATACTCATAGTTACTCATAATCTCTGTATCTTCTTGTTCATAGGCATAAGCTGCTTTCTGTAATAATGCAACTAACTCTTTCATTCTAGAAATTTTATCTATGCTCATCACTTTACCTCATTTCATCCTGTTTTTATATTACTATAATTAATTACTAAATATCTCATTTTTAGGATTAACCATTTTGGCCTTTTCTAAATATGTATTTTATTTAACTTTAAAAATAGGCTCCCAAAAGTCTTCTTCTCTTTTAGGAGCCCATTTGTTAATTATTTTAAGTCTTCCTTTTTTAGTGTATCAGCTGTTACAGTTTCTATCTTATTAATTCTTAAATACTTCTTAATAAAGAATAAAATAGCAATTGCTATAACTCCCATTAATAAATCTGCTGTACCACCATGACTGATTACTAACTTTCTTGCTATTGCATAAACAAGTACTTCAATTGTACTACCCATTGTATGTTTCGCAATCATTTTTACAAATTCTACACCAATGATTAGTTGAAGTCCTGAAGATAAAAATTGTTCAATAGAAATACTTGCTGGTGTCTCAGAAAATGCTACACTAATCATTTCTGATAAATTTTTCAGTAAATCTATACCCGCTACAGCTATACCTACTAGTAACAATACGCTAATGAGAATTTCCATATAAGACGACATCGTTGCAACTATAAATCTAAGTCTCTCTTTCATCTGTCCTCCTTGATGTCATACCATCTAGCTTATATTATAGACCATCTAACTTAAAGGTACAATGATTATAACTTTTTAAGCTTTGCAAACCTTGTACTAAGTTGTTTTACATCACCATTATCAAAGGCAATTGTTACAAAAATATCATCATTTTTGTTTTCTACCGCTTTGATTGTTCCTTGGCCAAACTTAATATGACGTACCACATCGCCGGCTTTAAAATCAGCTACTGCATTTGGTAAGTTTTCTGCTTTTTTTACAGCACCAAATGGTGAAAATGTATTTGTACGCATAGTTGGTATAGTTGGTTTTTCGATTTGTTTACCTACAAAACTTTTCTTTTCAAAGAAACTACTTGGCGCACTACTTGTAAAAGTACGTTTTTCCATTTCACGCTTTTGTAATAAGCTTTGTGGGGTTCCCGGTCTATTGAAACTTGATTTTTCATTATCAAAAGGTGTCTTTGGCTTAGTATTTAAATTTGATAAATTTGTTACCTCTATTGGTAATTCTTTGATAAACCTAGAAGGTACACTGTACTGAGTACGTCCAAACATTGTTCGCTGTTCTGCATAAAGAATAAAAAGTTTCTCTCTTGCTCTTGTAATACCTACATAGCATAAGCGTCTTTCTTCTTCTAGCTTATCATCACCCTCTGTAATGCTCATATAGCTTGGGAATAAGCCTTCTTCTACACCTGGCATAAATACTACCGGGAATTCAAGACCTTTGGCACTATGAAGTGTCATAAGGACCACTGAGTTACTATCTTCATCATAATTATCTACATCTGCTACAAGTGCTACTTCTTCTAAGAAATCTCCTAGATTTGGATCTTCACTTTGTTCCATGTAGTGAACAGTTTTAGAAACTAACTCGTCAATATTTTCAAGTCGTTCTGTAGCTGTTTCGCCTTCTGTCATACGAATGTGATTTCTAAATTCAGTTTTATCAATAACTGCATCAATTAATGCCTTAATGTCATTTTCCTCTGCAATAGCCTTTAGTTCTTCAATAAGATTTGTAAAACCTACTACTTTTTGTGCTGGTCCTGCACCTAAAATACCCATTTCCTTTGAAAGCTTAGCTGCTTCAAAGAAATCCATATTATTACGCTCTGCATATTCACCAATTGTCCCAATACTTGCCGCACCAATTCCACGTTTTGGCACATTGATAATACGTTTGAGTGCAATATCATCTTTTGGATTACAGATTACTTTAAGATAACCAATTAAATCTTTAATTTCTTTACGCTCGTAGAATCGTACCCCACCTAATAAACGGTAAGGAATAGAAGCTGAGATTAATTTTTCTTCAAGTACACGTGACTGTGCATTCGTACGATATAAAATAGCAAAGTCTCTAAAGTTTCGCTCGCCACCCTCTACGCTACGCACAATGTTTCCTGCAATAGTTTCTGCTTCCCTATACTCATTATTGGTTGGCACAACAGAAATAAGTTCTCCAGCTGGACTTTCTGTCCAAAGCTTTTTCACCTTTCTGCCTCTATTATGTTCCACAACACCATTAGCTGCATCAAGGATATTCTTTGTAGAACGGTAATTTTGCTCAAGTTTAATAACCTTAGCATCTTTAAAATCTTTTTCAAAACCTAAAATATTTGTAATATCTGCACCACGCCATCCATAGATAGATTGGTCATCATCCCCTACTACACAAAGGTTGTTATGTGCTTTAGCAAGCATTTCTACTAATTGATACTGCGCACCATTTGTATCTTGATACTCATCAACTAAGATATAATGGAATTTATTTTGATAATAAGTTAATGCTTCGATATTTTCTTTAAATAATAAGTAAGTATTAACTAGTAAGTCATCAAAGTCCATCGCATTATTTTCTTTTAATTTACGTTGATACTCTGTATAAATCTTAGCAATAATTTTTTCTCTATAATCTTCACCTGCATTTTTAGTTGCTAAATCTGGTGTTTCTAATTTATTTTTCTTACTGCTAATAGCACCTAAAACTGCACCTACTTGGAAATTCTTTTCACTAATATCTAGTATCTTGAGTACATCCTTGATAAGGGCTTTTTGGTCTGCTGTGTCATAGATTGTAAAGAATCTACCATATCCAATGCTCTCAGCATACCTTCTTAAAATACGCACACTCATAGCATGGAATGTACTTACCCACATTTCGTTTACTTCTTCTTCACCAATAAGGTTACCAATTCTTTCTTTCATCTCTTTAGCCGCTTTATTAGTAAAGGTGATGGCTAATATATTCCAAGGTTTTACACCTTTATTTCTTACTAAATGTGCAATACGATGTGTAAGTACACGTGTTTTACCTGAACCTGCTCCTGCTAATACAAGAAGCGGTCCTTCAGTTGTTAAAACTGCTTCTTTTTGTCTATCATTTAATCCACTTGTAAAATCCATTTTTATTCTCCTTTAATTTTAAAAGGCCTATTCCATATACAATTATTTAAAGTATAACCTATACCTTACATTAACTATACATTTTATTACTCCACAAAGAAAGAAAGTGGCTAATGCCACATTCTCCTGCTCTTCACCTATCTTTTTTCAGGTGATATTCTCTCTAGTATGATTTTATACCCATCAGAGCCATAACTCAAACTTCTATTTACCCTACTAATTGTTGCTGTAGAAGCATGTGTTACTTCTTGAATTTCTGTATAAGTCTTTTTATCTTGTAACATTTTAGCTACTTCTAAACGTTGCGCAAGAGATTTTATCTCATGAACAGTGCACACGTCTTCAAAAAATGCATAGCATTCATCTATTGTTCTAAGAGTTAAAATAGCTTCAAACAATTTGTCCGTTGCATCATCTTTTATCTTGGAGTTCATAACTATCACTTCATCTCCTCGCCTATATTATAGAGTCTATAATTTGTTTCTCTATATCACTTCACCATTTTACAGTATTAAAATAATTATTTCAATCTCTTTTGGGAAATATATGCAAGGAGTGCTTCTGCATTTGTATTGAGAACTAATTGCTCTGGAAAATCAACTTCTTCTAGTAATGTGATACCTTCATCAAACATACCTACATCTAAGAAGAAGTGAGCATCCGTGCCTACTATAATAGGTACCTCATAAGTTTTGCACCATTGAAGCATCTCGATTAAATTTTCACGTACGCCTGGACGATAACTCGTTGGTTTTAATGAAGCAATATTCACTTCTAACAATGTTTTCGTTTCTTTTGCTTTCTTCACCACTCTTTCCATGTCCATCGGATACCTTGCATCACCTGGATGCCCAATGATATTAATGTATGGATTTTCCATCACCTTTTCTAGGCAGATTGTCACTTCTTCCTTATTCCCAAAAGGTATGCAAGGTGGATGTAAACTTGCAATAGCCATATCTAATCCTTTCAAAGTATCCTCTTCTAAATCAATATGACCCTCATAGTCCATAATATTCGTTTCTGCACCTCTTAAAATGCGCACACCATACATTTCTTTTGGGATAATTCTTAAGTTAGCAAAGTGAAATGCATGCGCCCCACCTGGCATAGCTGGTGTATGATCTGTAATAGCTATGACCTCCAGCCCCTTTTTACTTGCTTCTTTTACTAATTCATCAAGGGTACTATAAGCATGTCCACTTGAAATTGTATGTGTATGCGTATCTGCTACAAATTTCATCTTCTTCTCCTTCCAAAGCACTTGATATCTTCTCTATATTTTATTATATCATAACTTTATATTTCTCTTAAAATATACTTTATTTTATTATAATAACTTAATTATCTTAGCCACTCTATTCTTTATCTATTCTTATATTTATATTTCTACATATTTCCTTTTATTTTTATGTTGCACCCTACTGATCTATCCTTTATAGTAAAACTATATTAAACTAGTTTAACACACTAAGGAGTACATAATGAAAACACATAAGCTTAATATAGCACGTATTATTAGTATTATTTTAGGAACTTTGTTAATTGCCCTAGCTACAAATGGTATTAATATTCCTAACAAATTACTAACTGGTGGTGTAAGTGGTATTTCTATCTTATTACACTTCCTATTTAATTTTAAAGTCAGCCTTTTGGTTATCTTACTCAATATTCCTATTTTTATTTTAGGATTTTTATTTTTAAAGAAAACATACTTAGCTTACAGTTTATTCGGTATGCTTATGCTTTCTTTTTGGTTAGAAGTAACGCATGAATTTGTAATTCCAGTTGGTAATATCCTTTCTATTGTATTAATTGGAGGAGCTTTACATGGTATTGGAACTGGACTTATTTTTAAATATGATGGTTCTACTGGTGGCACTGATATTATCGCCAAAATTATTAATAAGTATTTTTCTATTAATATGGCAACGATCACCTTTGTCATCAACCTATTAATCATAGCTTTATCTATTTATTTCTTTGATATTGATATAGCTGTTCTTACAATCACTACAATGTTCATCAGTAGTACAATCACTAACTTTGCAGTAGATGGACTTAACCGTAAGCGTACGCTCTACATTATCACAGATAGTCAACACTTTGAAACATTATCACATGAGTTACTAACTCATCTTAATCGCGGTGTTACAATGATTCCTGCTGTCGGCGCCTATACTTCTGATACAAAGTATATTTTATTTACAACTGTTAGTATCCGTGAAGTCGCACACGCTAAACAAATTGTTTTATCAATAGACCCTAAAGCCTTTATGACTGTTACAGAAACATCTCAAGTTATCGGAAATGGCCGTGGCTTTATAGATTTACAACACAGTATATAAAAAAAGAAGGAAATAATGAATTAACCTTAATGGCATATTCATTATTTCCTTCTTTTTAATTATATCTAATACTTAGCGAATAATTGGTGGAAAACCAACTTTCTTTTGAACTTTACGAAGTGTTTTAGTTGCTAAATAGTTAGCTGTCTCTGCATTTTTCTTAATGATCCCATCAATGTATGCTTTATCTCCTGAAAGCTCTTTAAATCTTGTTTGAAGTGGACGAAGTTCTTCAATAACTGCCTCCCCAACTTTAACTTTGAAATCACCATACCCTTTACCTGCAAACTCATTTTGAATTTGTTCCATAGTTTGACCTGTAATAGAAGAATAAATTGTCATTAAGTTACTAATTCCTGGTTTATTCACTTCATCAAAACGTACTTCTGTATCTGAATCTGTTACAGCACGTTTAAATTTACGAAGGATTGCTTCTGGTGTATCTGTAATTCTAATTGTTGCATTTTCATCTTCATCTGATTTAGACATCTTCTTAGTTGGCTCTTGAAGACTCATAATCTTCGCACCTACTTTAGGAATGTAGCCTTCTGGCACTTTAAATGTGTCACCGTAAGCATTATTGAAACGAATAGCAATGTCACGTGCAAGTTCTAAGTGTTGTCTTTGATCTACACCTACTGGTACTAAGTCTGTTTGATAGAGTAAAATATCAGCTGCCATAAGGACTGGGTATGTAAAGAGTCCTGCATTAATATTATCTCCATGTTTTTGTGATTTATCTTTGAACTGTGTCATACGACTAAGTTCACCCATATAAGTAAAGCAATTAAGAATCCAAGCAAGTTCTGCATGAGCTGATACATGTGACTGCATATAAATGATGTTTTTCTCTGGATCAAGTCCTGCTGCAAGGTAAAGCATCATTAAATCTCTAGCATTTTTTCTAAGTTTTGCTGGATCCTGTCTTACTGTTATTGCATGCATATCTACAATACAATAAAGGCTATTGTACTCATCTTGTAAGTTTGTCCAATTTTTAAGGGCACCTAAATAATTTCCTAAGGTAATCGTACCTGATGGCTGCATACCACTAAAAATAATCTTCTTCTGTTCACTCATTTTTCGTGCACCTCTCTTAGTTTTTTATCTTCTTTAATGTTATCAGACAACTTCTGTTAAATCAAGGGAAAACTCAATAGTTCTGTACGAATCCCCCTAATTGTCATATAATAAATTCATAAGTTATCTAGGAGGACACAATCATGAAAAAAATCGCAAGCTTTACTGTAAATCATATTGATTTACTTCCAGGCATTTATACATCACGCGTAGACTATGTAAACGACTGCGCAGTTACAACTTATGACTTACGTATGAAAAGACCTAACTTAGAACCAGTTATGAATACAGCAGAAATTCATGCCATCGAACATATCGGTGCAACATTTCTTCGTAACCATAAAGACTTTGCAGATGAAGTCATTTACTTTGGCCCAATGGGTTGCCGTACAGGTTTCTATCTTATTTTAAAAGGGGATAGAAGCTCAGAAGCTATTGCACCTCTTATTATCGAACTCTTTGAGTTTGTAGCTAACTTTAAAGGTGAAATTCCAGGTGCTACTGCAAGAGACTGCGGTAATTACTTAGACCTTAACTTACCAATGGCAAACTATGAAGCTAAAAAATATTTAGAGGAAACTCTCCTAAAACTAACACCAGCACATTTAGTTTACCCTCAATAAATACGTAAGTGTATCTTATTTAATGCAACTATAAGTTTTATTAAGTATAAAAAACAAGGAGGTATCGTAAAAAACTTCACGATACCTCCTTGTTTTTAAGCCATTTCTTCAACTATATTTTCTTTATCTATTGTCTTATAACTTCTAAATTCTTTTATTAATATAATACCTACTATAATTGTAGAAATAATATCACTTACTGGTTGTGCAAGCCATACGCCTGTAAGCCCACCTAATTTTGACATAATAAGAATAACTGGAATTAATATAACCACTTGTCTTAATAAACTAAGCAATGTTGCTATTTTTGCTTTTCCTACTGCTTGGAAATAATTAGAGCCCATAATTGATACTGCTAAAATCGGCATAGTCAGTGAATACAGTCTAAGCCCTGGAGCAGCTACTTCTAGCATAGAACCACTTCCATCAAACATCTTAACAAAAGTCTCTGGGAACAACTGAATAATCACAAATCCTATGACTAATATCACTGTGGCAAATGCCATACTTAATAAACTAGTTTTCTTAGAACGCTCATAATTTTTCGCCCCATAGTTATATCCTATAATAGGCTGTGCCCCTTGATTAATACCAAAGATAGGCATCAGTACCAACATAATAATGGCACTAATTGATGTCATTGCACCAATGGCAATTTGCCCTCCAGTTGCATCTAACACTTTATTCATTACAACCTGTACTAAACTTATAGCTAACTGCATTGCACATGGTGCTGCACCAATAATAAAGATTGATTTTACAATAGCTGCTTCTAATTTTAAATTTCCTCTATGAATTTTAAGATTTGATTTACCTTTTGTAAAATAGTACATTCCAATAACAGCCGTAATAAATTGTGAAATAATTGTTGCTAATGCTGCACCTTGAATACCCATATTAAATACAAAAATACATACAGCATCTAATATAATATTAATGACACAACCAATTACCATACACATGGCTGACATTCTAGGGCTACCATCTGCACGCATAATACTTGTAAATACAAAACTACTTACATTAAAAATAGTTCCTAATAAAAATATATTAATATATTTCGTTCCATAAGGTATGGTCTGTGCATCCCCACCAAACGCACCTAACAAACTGCTCGCACACATTAGACCTACAATCATCAGTATAATAGCCATAATAATAGCTACAACAAAGGCATTTCCTAAAACCTTCTCAGCCTCTTCTTTCTTCCCTTCACCTAATCTAATTGAAATTAGTGAAGTTGCACCTATTCCTACAAGCATAGCAAGTCCCAATATAATTGTTAATACTGGCATAGTAATTCCTACTCCTGTGATTGCCAAATAACCAATATCAGGTATTTGCCCTATAAACATACGGTCAACAACATTATATAAAGAGTTTACAACCATCCCGATGATAGCTGGTACTGAATATTTAATAAGAAGCTTACCAATAGGTTCTTTTGCTAATTCTACATCTCTATGCATAAATACGATCTCCTTACTCTTATTTTTAGCACTCCTATGAGTATAATACAATATTCTAAAGTATACAATATTTATCTTTATTCCTTATTAACTATTTTTACCTACCATCTACCCCAAACATATATTGTATTTATTTCCAATTACTTTAACATTTTTCCATTTCACACATATTATATTTATGGAAAACTAATTTAATTAAGGAAGTGGCCTTATGTCTGGTTATATTAAACACTACTTTGTTTGTGCAAATAGTTCCAAGGGATTTAGAAATCTATTCGATTCCAATATCCATATGCTTAACAAAATATATATATTAAAAGGTGGCCCTGGTACAGGTAAATCTTCCCTTATGAAAAAAATAGGCACTTATTTTGCAAACGAAGGCTTAGATATCGATTATATTCACTGTTCTTCTGATCCAGATTCCTTAGATGGTGTTGTCATCAGAAAACTTAGCGTTGCCATCGTAGATGGCACAGCTCCCCATGTCGTAGAACCTAAAGCACCTGGTGCTATTGAAGAATACATTAATCTAGGTATAGCTTGGAACATCCCTCTCCTTCAAAAACATAAAAAAGAAATACTGTATTTACAAAAAGAAATTAGCGAAACTTATCCTAAAGCTTATGCACATTTTGCAGATGCTCTAAATATTCATGATGAATGGGAAAAAATCTATATCGACAATATGGACTTAAAAAAAGCCAGTCAATTAGCCACTAAAGTTGCTAATGAAATTATCGGCTCTCACAGCCTGAATAAAGAATCAACCATTATGCATCGTTTCTTTGGCGCCTCTACACCAAAGGGACCTTTAGACTTTGTTCCTAACATCATAGAAACAGTTAAAACACATTATTATATTAAGGGACGTCCTGGTTCTGGTAAGTCTACTCTCCTTAAAAAACTTGTTAATTTAGCCGAAGAAAAAGGGCTTGATGCAGAAGTTTATCACTGCGCTTTTGATCCTGATAGCTTAGACATGGTACTACTTCCGGAACTTGATACTTGCATATTTGACAGCACTGCACCTCATGAATATGAGCCTGACTTATCAAAAGATCACTTAATAGACATGTACGCCGAGCTTATTACACCACAAACTGATGAAAAATATCACTCCCAACTTATAGATATTGCAAAACGTTACAAGACTAATGTTAGTGCCGGTACAAATGAATTATCTTACGCCAAAACACTCCATGATAATCTAGAACAATATTATATAGAAGCTACAGACTTTAATGTCATCACTCAAATATACGAGAATCTTTTAAGCAAAATTAAATCCCTTATGTAAAGAACACTATTATTCTACTATACACCATACTTGTAATCCGAATTTAAGATATTAACTCTAATAAAAATAGGTTAGAACATATCCTTGTTCTAACCTATTTTTATTCCTGTCCTACTTAGTGTATACATTGTAATTATCTGGCTTTACTTTAACATATTTCTTTCTTCTCATAACTTTATGTCCTACAAGCTGTGTTCCATCATACATCTTCCATATAAACATAACACACATAAGTATTAAGCTTAATCCAATGAATATACCTATTAATACCTTTTTCATATACACTCCCCTTTTCTTTGCGTCTCCCTTAAGCTAGCTTTATATAAATTGTATTAATATGCGGACTCTTTTACAAGTTATTTTTCTTCTTTTTTAATAACTTTTTTACTTGAAATAAGCTTCTTACAGTGATTGCAAAAATAATTTGTTGCACCACATGCTGCTACTACTTCTACCGCCTGATGGCAATCTGGACAATAATATTTCTCACTCATCTTATTCATCTCCTTAACTACTTAATACCATTCCCAATATGGCCTACTTTTAATCCTTTATAAATCTACCATAGCAATAGCATGACTTGAAATACCTTGTTCTGTACCTGTAAAACCAAGTTTTTCTTCAGTTGTAGCTTTAATATTTACTTGGTCAACCTTAATCTCTAAAGCTTTTGCTACATTTTCTCGCATTGCTAAAATATGTGGTGCCATTTTAGGTTTTTGTGCAATAATAGTTGCATCAATATTATGGATAACTGCATTTTTCTCTTTTAAAAGTTTACCTACATATTCAAGTAAACTAATGCTAGAAATTCCTTTGTATTTAGGATCTGTGTCTGGAAAATGTTTACCTATATCTCCTTCTGCAATGGCCCCAATTAATGCATCCATAATTGCATGAACAATTACATCCGCGTCTGAATGCCCTAATAGCCCTTTATCATGAGGAATTTCTACTCCGCCCATAATAAGCTTTCTTCCTTCTACTAATTGGTGAACATCATATCCCATACCAACTCTTAACATTTACTTTTCTCCTTTATACTATTTTATACACTTTATCTACTATATATTATATCTGATTTATTTGCTTTTTAATAAACCTTGCCACACCATCTTCTTCATTACAATCTATAACCTCTGTGGCTATAGCCTTTAATTCATCTGCTGCATTTGCCATTGCACAACTATACTCAGCAATTTTAAACATACTTAAATCATTCAAATTATCCCCAAAGCAAACAACCTTGTCATACGCATAACTATTTTTTAACTTTAGAACACCATTAGATTTAGCTGCCCTTTTGCTATATACCTCTAGCAAATATGCATCTTCCATATAATTATCCTTATAAAGAGAAAATTCTATTCTGTTGACATCCTTAATTAATTGAGCAATTTCTTCAATTTTTTCTTTGACATCCATAAATACAAAGTAAATAATCTTATCTTTATCTATTACCTTTTCCCTTTTAAATACTTTCGTATTCTTTCTTTCCTCATAAAAAATATTTTCGTACTTATTTAAGGCCTTATCATAATATACACTTAAATTACCTTCATCAATAGTATAGATAAAACCGCTTTTATGCCTAGATTCTAAACGCGTTATAATTTGATTTGCAGCCTCTTCACCTAAGTACTCTATATCTATATACTTATGTTGTTTTAAATCATACAAGGCAACGCCATTCATTAATACTACTGGAATATTAATATTAACGTTCTTTAGTAAACCTTCTACTGTAGCTGCTGTTCTCGCTGTAGCTATAGAAAACTGTACACCTTGTCCTATAAGTTCATTTAATATATTAGTACTTATTTGTGTTACTTTCTTCTCATTATTTAATAATGTACCATCTAAATCTGATATATATAATGTCTTATTCACTCTGCTCTCACTTTCTACACTATTATTCTATGTTTATGACCACTTTTCTCAAAATAATTATAAGTATACCTTCATTCATGAATATCCTTTTATTCATGGATATCTTTTTATTCATGAATATCTTTTTATTCATGGATATCTTTTTATTCATGGTATCATATTTTGTCTATAAAATCTATTAGGTTTATATATACAAAAAACACCCCAGTCTATCTTTATAAACTGAAGTGTTTCTTTCTTAGTAGCGGAAAAGGGATTTGAACCCATGACACCACGGGTATGAACCGTGTGCTCTAGCCAACTGAGCTATTCCGCCATATTCATGTATTAAATTTTAATACTCAGTGGTCGCTATAGGGCTCGAACCTATGACCCCCTGCTTGTAAGGCAGGTGCTCTCCCAGCTGAGCTAAGCGACCAAATTATATTCAGTAAAACTGAAACGACCCAGAAGGGACTCGAACCCTCGACCTCCGCCGTGACAGGGCGGCGTGCTAACCAACTGTACCACTGGGCCAAATTCTCTGACAGGGGCAGCAGGACTTGAACCCACGACATTCGGTTTTGGAGACCGACGTTCTACCAACTGAACTATGCCCCTAAATACACTATACTATTTTGCCGAACTGCTCGTCCATTTTTAAGCAAAATAAAACTCCCCGAGTAGGGTTCGAACCTACGACCCTCCGGTTAACAGCCGGATGCTCTGCCGCTGAGCTATCGAGGAATGTTGTGTTCACTCCTGAACACTCACTTAGTATACCAACATTATTAAATCCTGTCAACACTTTTTATCATATTTTTATTTTTTTATTGCTATATATTTTTCTTTTGTCATTATACGCCTTCCCTACTAAACTACTTTGATGACTTCTGCAAAATACCTGTTCCATTACATAATGTACACACAATTCTTCCGCTTCCATGACACCTTGTGCACACAATACTAATGCTGTCTAATGCTGGAAAGGTCTTATTCCCTAATATATCATATATTTGAATTCCTGCACCACTACACACCGGACATACTTCCCATCCAGTTCCCTGACATCTATCACAAGTCACTGTATAACAATCAAAAATCTTCCTTTCGCTCACACTAGCATTAAGGTTATTAATACTTAAACTTATTATGCAAAATGTCATCAACATTACTAATCTATATTTCATGCTTTACGCTCCTTTTATCTCCTTCTAGTATGATTACCCATTTTGCTGCTTTCTATAGCTAAAAAAATATTAGATGCATACAAAAAAATCCCCAAAGCGTATCAACACTTTGAGGATTTAAATAATAGCGGAAGAGGGATTTGAACCCCCGACACCACGGGTATGAACCGTGTGCTCTAGCCAACTGAGCTATTCCGCCAAAGTGGTCGCTATAGGGCTCGAACCTATGACCCCCTGCTTGTAAGGCAGGTGCTCTCCCAGCTGAGCTAAGCGACCATACAGGGGCAGCAGGACTTGAACCCACGACATTCGGTTTTGGAGACCGACGTTCTACCAACTGAACTATGCCCCTATGGCAAATTTTTAGTTTACAAACAACTTTAGTTGTTTAACTCCCCGAGTAGGGTTCGAACCTACGACCCTTCGGTTAACAGCCGAATGCTCTGCCGCTGAGCTATCGAGGAATATTGTCCTCGCCTTGAGGACTTGTTTAGTATACCAATATCTTTGACTCATGTCAACACTTTTTGTTAAATTTATTTACATGTTTTTTAGATATTAAGCTACATATTAGTTTATCTCAGATTCTATAAACAGATTTTTAACTACTAAATGTGCAATAATCTCTGCACCATATTTACTTAAATGAGTATTATCTATTTCTTTATGTTCCTCATCTTTAAATGCATGCATATGAGCTGTTATTCTACTTCCTCCTTCAACATACATTTCATCATATAGTTTTTTTGTCTGATTGGCTAAATCAATACATTGTATATTATGTTCTTCAGCAATCCTTTTGATTCCATCTATATAAGTTTGATGTGCTTCAATTGTAGGTTGCCCCGTTATCATTCTCCTAGCAATAGGCGTAACTAATATAGGTGTTGCACCTTTTTCCCATGCAAGTTTAATATATTTATTTAATAACATCCATTCAAAAGAATACCTACCTGTATCATCTTTACCCTCTTCATCTAATTGACCTAATACTAAATGAGGATATGTCCCTCTATTAGGATCTTCTATCTTTTCATCATTATGTCCAAATTGAATAAGCAAGTACGCCTTTTCACATAATTCTTCTTCTAATCTCTTATAATTCTCTTCTACCAAAAAACTTCTTGAGCTTCTACCCGATAAGGCTAAATTTATAACTTGACTATTTTGTATTAAATTTTTAAGCTGCATTCCCCAACCTTGTCTATCCAGTGCTTTAGATGTTTCTGCCTCATAATCACATACTGTAGAATCACCTACTAAAACTATTTTCAACTTATCTGCTATACTCTCCACCATAAACACTTCCTTCCTTAATATTTACCTTTTATAAATACTAAAGTTCCTTATACAGTCTATTTCTAACATTAATCTCTATCCTAATCGAGTAGGAGGATAACCATTAATTGATTATCCGACCTCTCACACCACCGT
>DYCF01000059.1:0-24240 GCA_019418225.1 Clostridiales bacterium
GAAACCTATTTACCTACATGTATATTTCAAGTTTTTAGTTGGTTTCTCTATATATAAAAATATTTATCGAAATATATGAAATAAAGTTGATTATTTAAGAAAATATATTTAGAATTAATACATTATTTGTGAAATAAAGTAGCATATAAGTAAACATAGAATATATGGAGGAGAAAAATGATTTGGTTATTTCGTATGATGGTGGTATTTGCCTGTTTAAACTTAGCAAATATTATTATTGTAGATGGTGGTGCAGGGATGGAGCTTGTGTGGGTAGGGATTATTATAATAAGCTTATTATTCTCATTTAAAAAGATTTACTGTTTCTTTTTTAAAAGGGCTTGGTTTAAATGGTTATTTATAAGCGGCATCAGTATATTTGTATTAGTGGAAGGGCTTATTGTAGTAAATGGTTTGGGAATTGATGTACCAGAAAATAGTGATTATCTCATTGTACTAGGTGCGAGGGTTAGGGGTGAAACACCTTCACTTTCTTTAAAAGCGCGCTTAGATGTGGCGTATGAATATTTAGTGGAAAATCCAGAAACAAAGGCAGTATTATCAGGGGGACAAGGAGTGGGTGAAGATATTTCAGAAGCAGAAGCTATGTGTAGATATTTAGTGGATAAAGGTATAGCAGAAGAGCGCTTGAAATTAGAAGATCAATCAAGGGATACAACACAAAACTTAAAGTATTCCTTTGAAATAATCGATGCAGAAAAGGGGGATGCTACGGTTGTTATAGTAACTAACCGTTTTCATGTGTTAAGAAGTAAAATGATAGCTAAAGATTTAGGCAAAAAGGTAAGTGGTATAGGTGCAAGGACATTATACTTCTTAATTCCTACATATTATTTGAGAGAATTCTTTGCAGTTGCTGTAGAGGTTATTTTTTAAAGTGTTAAGGGTATCCTTTTGGTAACTATACCACTTTATTGTGCATACTTTGCAAGGGAATTAAAGTATTTTATACTACAAGCATAAGAAGTGGCCGCTTCCATAGTAGTAATATATTTAATTAGGGGGCATTGTCCCAAATAGGAGGCAATTATGAACGAAGTAGTAAAATTCTTAGAAGCAAATCCAGTACAATATTTAGCAACAGTAGGCAGAGATGGTAAGGCAAAATGTCGTCCGTTTATGTTCTGTTTTGAAAAGGAAGGAAAGCTTTGGTTCTGTACAAATAATACAAAAGATGTTTATCAAGATATGTTGGCAAATCCTGAAATTGAAGTTTGTGTATCAAGTCCTGAGTATGCATGGCTACGTTTAAATGGAAAAGTTGTATTTAAAAATGATATGGCTGTTAAAGAAGGCTGTATGTTAAATCCTATTGTCAAAGGTCAATATCAATCAGCAGAGAATCCAATTTTTGAAGTATTTTACTTAGAAAATGCCAAAGCAACAATTGCAGACTTTTCAGGTAACCCACCTCAAACATATAGCTTATAACAAAAAGGATATTGCACATTATGTGTGCAATATCCTTTTTGTTTGTCATTATATTTTGTGAGTAAGTTGATGCTTATAATTTTCGCCCCATGCAAGCATAGCATCTAAGATGGGTTCTAGGCTGCGACCTGTATCTGTAAGTGAATATTCAACACGTGGGGGAACTTCAGGATAAACGGTACGTGTTATTAGACCGCTCTCTTCCATATCACGCAAGTTGCTAGTTAAAACTTTTTGTGTAATGCCAGTCACAGATTTCATGAGTTCCCCAAAACGCTTGGTGCCTGTTAAAAGGTCACGTATAATTAATACTTTCCATTTGTTACTGATAAGCCCGAGCGTTGTTTCAACAGGACAAGCTGGAAGTTCTTTTGCCATAATAATCTCCTTTATAGAAAGTTTAGTAAGACATACTTGTAATGTTGCAACAAGTGTCATCTAATCTTTTACTTATAGATTTATTATAGTGATTTAAATATTAAAATTCAATAATAGTATCCATATGGAAACTACACCACTTTATTGTGCGTACTTTCTTAAAGGGATTAATGCTTTTAGAATGAAAGTAGAGTAAAGCAGGTGGAACTTATGAAAACAAGGGACTAAATATTAAAAGAAGGACGATTGCTTAGAGTGTTGTCCATTTGGTGTAGTAGAGAAATGAGTATATGAATAGAGGTGGTGTATAAATGCTCAGTAAGAAAGAAGAATATAAGTTAGACATAAGAAAGATTGAAAGGTTGCGTGAAGAAATAGAAAAAGCAGATGCGATAATCATTGGTGCAGGTGCAGGACTTTCTACTGCTGCTGGCTTTTCATACACAGGTGAAAGATTTCAGAAGTACTTTAAGGATTTTGCAGATAAATATGGGATCACTGATATGTATTCAGGCGGATTTTACCCATTTAAGACACTAGAAGAGTATTGGGCATGGTGGAGCCGTCAAATTTATTATAATCGTTATATAGATGCACCAAAGCCAGTATATGATGATTTGTTAAGCATAGTAAAAGATAAGGCGTATTTTGTTATTACTACCAATGTAGATCATATGTTTCAAAAAGTAGGTTTTGATAAAAAACGTTTGTTTTATACACAGGGAGATTATGGTTTATGGCAGTGTACTGTGCCATGTCATCAGCTAACTTATGACAATGAAGAGACTGTTTATAAAATGATAGAACAGCAGAAGGATATGAAAGTGCCAGCAGAGTTAATGCCATATTGCCCTGTTTGTGGCAAGCCTATGACGATGAATCTGAGATGTGATAATACTTTTGTGGAGAATGAAGGTTGGCAGCGTGCAGCAAAAAGATATTCGGAGTTTCTTAGTAGAAATAAAAATCAGCATATATTATTTTTAGAACTAGGTACAGGGATGAACACACCAGGCATTATAAAATATAGATTTTGGCAGATGACGCACCAGTGGGAGAAAGCTACGTATGCTTGCATCAATCTAGGGGAAGCTTATGCACCTAGGGAAATAGAAGAAAAATCTATTCGTATTAATGAGGATATTGGAAAGGTACTGAAACAATTATGAGAAAATAGCTTATGGTATATAGGCGGATCTAGGAAGAAAAGTATTGAATGTTTAAGTTATAAGATAAGGAGGCATATAGCAGATGATAAAGCAAGAAGAAAGATTAGATTATTTAATTGATGTTTTAATAAAAGAAGATGAGCAATATGCTACGCTAGAAATACCACAAGGATATATGGGGAAAGAAAGGCTCCTTAGGTCTTTAATGAATGTTCGTTCGCCAAGGCCAATTTCAGAGCAATTTTTAAAGGTACAGGATGAATATTTAAAAGAGGCATTGCAAAGCTGTGGTATTTGTGATGCTGCAAAATTGCCAGCTGTTAAAGTAGATGAACGTATAGCCTTATGGCAAGGAGATATTACAACATTAAAGATAGGGGCCATTGTAAATGCAGCGAATAGTCAGCTAAGAGGCTGTTTTGTTCCAGGTCATTCATGTATTGATAATTGTATTCATAGTTTTGCAGGCATACAGTTGAGACTTGATTGTGATACACTTATGAACGCACAAGGATATGAAGAGCCTACTGGAAAGGCGAAAATAACAAAGGCTTATAATTTACCTTGTGAGTATGTCTTGCATACAGTAGGACCCATTGTGCATAGCAAAGTAACAGCGGTAGAAAAAGATTTACTGGCTAATTGTTATAAATCTTGTTTAGAGCTAGCCGTAGCACATCAAATAGAAAGTATTGCTTTTTGCTGTATTTCAACAGGTGTATTTTGTTTTCCTAATGAATTAGCAGCAGAAATTGCAGTAGGGGTAGTGAGGGAATTTTTAAAGGCAAATCAGACATTAAAGAAAGTAGTATTTAATGTTTTTAAAGATGAAGACCTTAAAATCTATGAAAGTTTGCTAAGCTAATATAAAGTAGTAACTTATTTTGTGATAAAATGATAGTGAAATATCATATAAATAACAAGATAGGTATTTATAACGTATAAGGAGTGGGAGAAATGAAAGTATTACTGATTAATGGAAGTCCTCGCAAAAATGGCTGTACATACACAGCTTTATGCGAGGTGGCAAAGCCTTTAAATGAATGCGGTATTGAAACAGAGATTGTACATATTGGTGCAAAACCTGTGAGAGGTTGCATTGGCTGTGGACAATGTAGTGGTAAGGTTAAATGTGTATTTGATGATGATATTACCAACGAAATTATTCAAAAAGCAGGAGAAGCAGATGGTTTTATTGTAGGATCACCTGTTTATTATGCATCTCCTAATGGGACTTTAATAAGTCTCTTAGATAGAGCTTTTTATGCAGGCAAATCAAACTTTAAGAGTAAACCAGCAGCAGCTATTGTGAGTGCCAGAAGAGGAGGAACAACAGCTTCATTAGAAGTTATTAATAAATACTTTACTTTTGCAGAGATGCCACTTGTCTCTTCAAGTTACTGGAACATGGTACATGGCAGCAAGCCAGAAGATGTGATGCAGGATGAAGAAGGCTTACAAATTATGCGTAACCTTGGCAGAAATATGGCATGGCTTCTTAAGTGCATTGAAGCAGGTAAAGAAAAAGGAATAGAATGTCCACAAAACGAATACACTAATCGTACGAACTTTATTAGATAGTTTGTTATGGAGCATGAAAGCCCTACGCCAAACGAGTATTTAAACTAACTTGGCGTAGGGCTTTTTATAGGCTAAGAAAGTACTGCTTTCTTGTAAAACTATAATAATGCTTTAACGCTTATTAAGTTCATGGAACCTTTTGTGCTGCAATCCGAGGAGGCAAATAAGCGTTCCTAGAGTCACAGCAGAAGTAAAAAGTCCAAATACGATTTTGCCATTTGAGACACGCTTAAAAATTAGCGAGGTCACTGTAGTTGTAATACTGCCGCCGCCAATATAAGCTACTAAATTAATGGCTGTAAAAAATAAAATAAGATGCAATAGTGCTGGATGGTCTTTTAAAAATAGAAAGCCATCTTTATAATCCTGCACATAATCTTTTAGTCCAGTAGCCTGTATAGCACGCGATATTTCATCAGGAAACGTAATATATTTTTATAGCGCTTCGCTAAGTGATTCCCAGTCTTCATAAAGCTTAGCAACTTGAGCTTCAAGGTCACTTTTTCTTTGAAGCAGTTCTTTGCTTTTTTCAGCATTAGTATAAACTTCTTCAAGGCAAAGCTGTGCATCGATATCTTCCATTTCAGCTTCGGCTTCTTGAATAGTTGTTTCTACTTTTGTAATTTGATTTTGAATACGTCTAATACGTGTTTGTTCTTCTTTTTGTTTTTGCCAGTCATCTTTGTTAGATGGAGCAGCAGGAGCAGTTGCTACTGCTGTTTTAACAGTTACTTTTGGCACTGGTGTAGTAAGAAGTTCTTTTTTCTTCTCTACATAGTAATCATAGTCCCCAAGGAATTCTTTTGCACCTGTTTGATTCATTTCAATGACTTTGCTTGCTGTTTGATTAATGAAGTAACGGTCATGGGATACATATAATACAGTTCCCTCGTAATTTGAAATGGCACTTTCTAATATTTCCTTTGATAAGATGTCTAAGTGGTTAGTCGGTTCATCTAGGATTAAAAAGTTAGCTTTTGAAAGCATAATCTTAGCAAGTGCCACACGTCCTCTTTCACCACCGCTTAAGGCAGAAATTGGTTTGAAAACATCATCATTTGTAAATAAGAAAGCAGCAAGCATATTACGGATTTCACCATTTTTAAGTTCTGGGAAAGAAGTTTGGATTTCTTCCATAATCGTATTAGTTGTATCTAATGTAGAATGCTCCTGGTCATAGTAGCCCACCATAACATTAGAACCTAAACGTACAGTACCCGAGGATGCAGGAATTTGCTCTAAGATGATACGGAAGAGTGTTGTTTTACCGACGCCGTTAGGACCAACTAAGGCAACTTTATCACCTTTTTTAATAGACATATTCATGTTGCTAAATAAAGGTGCATCTTCAAAAGTTTTGCTGACTTCTTTGAGGTCTAATACGTCATTACCGCTTGGAATACGTGGCGTAAGTACAAGTTGCATTGGTTTATTATCAATCATTGGAGCATCCATAACCTCAATTTTATCAAGAGCCTTTTCGCGGCTTCTTGCACGTTTAAGAGATTTTTCACGGTTAAATTGCTTAAGTTTAGCAATAACGGCTTGTTGCTGAGCGATTTCTCTTTGTTGCTTTTCAAAGTGTTTCATAGCAATTTCGTATTCTTTTTCACTTTTAATCACATAGTCGCTATAGTTACCATTATAAACAAAGGCCTGACCGAATTCTAAGTGAATTACTTTTGTAACAATCTTATCTAAGAAGTAACGGTCGTGGGAAATGATGATAACAGCACCTTTATAGCTGCGAAGGAAACCTTCTAACCATTCAATAGCTTCAATATCTAAGTGGTTAGTCGGTTCATCAAGGAGAAGAAGTGTAGGTTCTTGGAGTAAGAGCTTACCTAAAGCTACACGGTTCTTTTGACCACCAGATAAAATAGAAATAGGTTTTTCATAAACAGATTCATCAAAACCAAGACCTTTTAAGACACCTTTGACGAGGCTTTTATATTCATAGCCTTTTTTGTTTTCAAATTCTGTGCGGAGGGCATCATAGCTTCCCATTAAATCTAATGAAGAAGTTCTGGCGATTTCAGCTTCCATATCATGAAGCTTTGTTTCAAGGGCAATAACTTCATCAAATACATGAAGAAGTTCTTCATAAACGGTTCTTTCTGAATCCAGGTCCATATGTTGTTTTAAGTAGCCGATGGTACAATCCTTACTACAAGAAATGCTACCCCCATCACTTTCCATTTCCTTCGTAAGAATTTTAAGTAATGTGGTTTTACCCGCACCATTATTTCCTATTAAAGCTACCTTTTCATGATCTTCTATATGAAAACTAACATTTTTAAGTACAGTTTGATCAATAAATGTTTTTTGTATATTACTGCATGAGATAATCATTTTTAGCCTCCTTAGTAATTCTTTTTTAATTTTAGCAAAAAAAAGTGCAAAAAGAAAGGAAACATGCCAAGAATCTACATTGACAAAAAAAAAACCTAAATGTATACTGAAATCACTACGTATATGAGAAGTGAGGAGTTGAAAACGTGACAGAAGAAAGAAAAATTTCTATGGCTGTAGTAAGACGTTTACCACGTTATTATCGTTACTTAGGTGAACTACTACAAAAAGGTGTGACAAAAATCTCATCTAGGGAATTAAGCGAGAAAATGAATGTAACAGCCTCACAAATTCGTCAAGATCTTAACAATTTTGGAGGCTTCGGACAACAAGGATATGGTTACAATGTGGAATATCTCTACACAGAAATCGGCAAAATTTTAGGGCTTCATCAAAATTATAAAATGATTATCGTCGGAGTAGGTAATTTAGGACAAGCTATTGCTAACTCAACTTCATTTAGCAAACGTGGTTTTAAGACGATAGGTCTTTTTGATGTTAATCCAAGACTCATCGGAATGAGTATTAATGGTGTAGAGGTTATGGATATTGATAAGATGGAGGAATTCGTTAAAGAAAACGGAGTAGAAATTGCAATCTTAACAATGCCAAAAACACGCGTTAAAGAAACAGCAGAAAATTTAGCGAAGTGGGGAATTAAAGGGCTTTGGAATTTCTCACCAGTTGACTTATTCTTACCTGATACAGTACAAGTAGAGAACGTACACTTATCACAAAACTTAATGACCTTAGCATATAAAATAAATGAAGCAGAACATGGGCGTACGCCTAAAGAATTATAAGGTATGTTAAAAGAGCTATCACAGATTATTTCCGTGATAGCTTTTTTAAATTTCTATAGAGAAACAAATTAAAAACTTGAAATATGCATCGAGGTAAATAGGTTTCTCCTAATGATTTCACATGACTCAAGACTATGAATAATTAAAATTTATAAATGTGAAATCTATATAGAGAAACCAAAAACTTGAAATATGCATTTAGGTAAATAGATTTCTCTCAATGATTTCACATGACTACAAACTATGAATAACTAAATTTTATAAATGTGAAATCTATAATAAGGTATAAAGAAATTGAAAAAAGAGAATGCATAATTTATTCTTTCAAAATGCCGACATATTTATAAGTGACCAGCATTTATTGATGAAATTCATATTCTAATATTAAAAAACAAGATATAATATAGAGAAACTGGCTATAAAGTTAAAAAATATATAATAATAAAACTTTATAAATGTGATATCTATAATATAGAGCCTATAAGAGTAATAATTAAGGGGGCAAGGGATGTTCGGATTTGGAAAGAAAAATAGAAAAGTAGTTGTACAGGATGATATAGCAGATAATGTAAAGTTATCAGATAAGCAAGTAGAAATTAAAAAAAGCTATATTAATACGGTCTTAGAAAATAGGAAGTTACCTATTGTGCTATTAGATCCACTATGGTATACCGTTAAGGAACAAATAAAAAGTAAAGTGATTGATGAAAAAGAAAAGCTGTTACAAGAACTTCTTAAGGAACAGGCACGTTTAAATACGGATTATAAAGAGTATAATAAAGTGAAGCAAAATTTCCTAAAGCAAATTTTAGCTTTAAGTGGAGAAGTACAAGGTGAAGATGGGGATAAAAAAATAGAAGAACTCAATAAATTACATCAAAGTACTTTAGAAGTAAATAATCGTTTAGAGAATATTGAAACAAGACTTGAAGAGGTAGATGAGCAGGTTCAAGTAACTAATAAAGAGCTTATAGGGGAGATGGTAGCAGTAGGTTATGAATATATAGATATTCATCGTCAAAAAGAGATAAAGCTAGAGTCAGAGATTGAGGCACTTCGTGCTGAAATGCTTAAGAAAACTAATGAAAAGAAACAAAGTGAAAAATTTTTAAAGGATATCTACAATTATCTTCATAATATTGTAGGGCAACAGCAAATTGAAATTATCGATAAAACATTATGGGATACGAATAAAAAATGATATTAGGAATAGGAACAGACATTATTGAAATTAGTCGCATTGAAAAGGCTGTTAAAAAAACACCTTCTTTTTTAAGTAAGGTGTTTACACCAAATGAAATGAGCTATTTTGAAACGAAGAATTATCGCGCAGAAACGATAGCAGGTGTTTTTGCAGCAAAAGAAGCAGTAAGTAAGGCACTAGGTACAGGCTTTAGAAATTTTTCAGCCAGTGATATAGAAATTACACCAGATAGATTGGGAAAACCTAAAGTTTATTTGTTAAATAAAGCACAAAGATTAGGGCAAGAATTAGGTGTGACGGCTATGCAGGTAAGTATTTCACATTGCCAGACTTATGCAGTGGCCTATGCCCTAGCAGAAGGAGGAGAATAATATGAAATTAATGACGCCTACTCAAATGAGAAAAATAGATGAATTAGCAACGGCTAGGTATGGTATACCTAGCCTTTTGCTTATGGAACAAGCTTCATATCAAGTGTTTAAAGCCATAGAAGCATTAGATGAGAACCTGGAGGAGATTGTTATTGTTTGTGGTCCTGGTAATAATGGCGGGGATGGCCTTTCGCTTGCAAGGCAACTTGTAAGCTGGTCAAAGCGTAAGGTAATTATCTTAATGTTAGCATCTTCTGAGAAACTTTCAGCAGATGGCAAGACCTATTATGAAATTGCTAAAAATATGGACATTCCATTAGTTCATATTACAAATGAGAATATAGAAATAGCCAGAGGTTATTTAAATAATGCGGATCTTATTGTTGATGCAATTTTTGGCACAGGTTTAACGAGAAAGGTACAAGGGATATTTGCAGAAATTATAGCAACTATAAATGAAGTAGGAGCTATTAAAATTTGTGTCGATATCCCTTCTGGCATAGATGGGACAACAGGACAGGTACAAGGTATAGCAGTTAAGGCCAATCAAACAATTACGTTTGCAGCATTAAAGACAGGGCTTGTATTATATCCTGCAATTGACTATGTAGGGCATGTACAAGTTGTGCCAATTGGCATTCCACAGGAGCTTATAAATGAGACAGAAACTAAGCAATTTTCACTAGAAAAAGAAGAGATGAAAAGCATATTGCCTAAACGTTTCACTAGGAGTAATAAAGGGACTTATGGCAAAATAATTATAATAGGTGGGCAGAAGGGAATGTCAGGCGCACCGACTTTAGCAAGCGAGGCTGCACTCAAAATAGGTAGTGGTCTTGTAACAGCTGCAGTACCGGAAAGCATTCATGACATTATGGAGGTAAAGCTTACAGAAGTTATGACTGTTCCACTAAGAGATGAAGAAGGACATATTGCATTAGAAGGCGTTAAACAGATTAAAGAGCTAATTTCAAACTATACTAAGGTTGCTATAGGACCTGGTCTTGGCAGGAGTGAAGCAGCTAAAAAGGCAGTAAAAGAAGTACTTCTAAGTGACAAGCCGTGTGTCATAGACGCAGATGGCCTTTATTATGTAAGTGACATGTTAGAAATTCTTAAAAAGCGTATGGCACCTACAATTCTTACACCACATCCTGGAGAAATGGCTAGGCTCACAGGGGCAACAATTGAAGAAATTTTAGAACATCCTATAGAAAATGCTAGACAATTTGCACAAAAAAATAAGGTTATTTTGGTTCTCAAAATAGAAAGAACAGTAATTGCAGATGAGACTGGCAACATATATATAAGTAGAAGTGGTAATAATGGTATGGCAAAAGGAGGGAGTGGTGACGTTTTAACGGGACTTATTACAGGTTTATGGGCACAGAATATAATGCCAATTGAGGCAACTAAATTAGGTGTTTATATACAATCAAGAGCTGGAGATTTACTTGTGCAAAAGAAAAATGAATATAGTTTGCTTCCAAGTGATATATATAAAGAGGGCATAAATTTAGTTATCGAAGACTTAGTGTCTAAAAAACAGAAGTAATTTTTATATATTAAAGAAGATGAACGGTTAAGTTATAGGTGCTTCATTAAACAGATGAGGCTTCACCTAGGAGGTGAAAAAATGCGTGCTAGAGATATCATGAAAAAGAATGTTATTTTTGTATCAAAAGAAGAAAAGGTTAAGGATATCGTCAGCATATTGATGCAAAATCATGTAAGTGGCGTGCCAGTGGTAGATAATAATAAACAATTAGTAGGCATTGTAACTGAAAAAGACTTAATTACAAAAGAAAAGGGATTAAATATTTCATCATATCTAGAGTTTGTTGCGAGTATATTATTTATAGATGGGGAAATACCATACAAACAAAAGTACAGACATTTGAATTACCTTACTGCAAGTGATATAATGTCATCACCAGTATATGCAGTCCATTTAGATGCAACAATCGGTGAAATCGCATCCATTATGATGAATAGGCGAATTAATCGTATACCTGTTATTAATGAGAGAAATCAATTAGTAGGTATTATAGGCAGAAGCGACTTACTTCCAACACTTATAAAATAGTAGGGGGAAGCAAAGTGAGAGCACGAAGGATTGTTTTGTTTATATTTTTGTTACTTATTTCGGTTGTTTTTTATGGATGTCAAAAGGAAAGTAGCAATGCATCAGTGGATGCAGAAAGTCTCATAAAGAATATGAAGACATATGAAGTAGATGCTACCATAACGTTTTTGAAAGACACGCAACCTAATGTAATAAAGATGAAGCAAAGAGCTGAGGTAGGCGGTGCGTATACTATGACCATTGAAAGCCCAGAGCATCTTAAGGGCTACCAAGTAAGTTATGAAAATAATGAAGTGATAGAATACAATCCAATTACAAAAACAAGTTTCAAAGGTAAAGTATTAACTGCAAGAAATGAAGTGCTTCTTGGAAGTTTTATTGCCCACTATCTAGAGGGTAGCGCAGCTAAAAAGGAAGAAACAACATTAAATGGTAAGAAGACAACATGTTTTGAGACAATGATTCCAGGAGACTACAAGTATATGGCTAATGAAAAGCTGTGGTTTGATGAGACTACTAAGACACCTATTAAAATGGAGATTACAGGTGTTGATGGTAGTACATCTATACTTATTGAATTTGAAAATTTTAAACATAACTAAGGAAAAAGTGGAAGTAAACCAAGGAGGAGAATATGGAATCTCTTAGACCACGTGTCGTTGCAGAAGTAAGTATCTCTGCAATTAAACATAATTATAAAGAAATTAGAAAGCATATACCTAAGTATACAGAAATGATGGCAATTATCAAAGCGGACGCTTATGGTCATGGTGCCTTAAAAATCGCAAGTATTTTGCAACAAGAGGGCGTTAACCGCTTTGCTGTTGCTATTGCCAAAGAAGGTGAAGAGCTTAGAAAGAATGGCATTACATCACCTATACTTGTACTGGGTTATACACCAAGAGCTGACATTAAAACTCTAATCCAAAATGATTTAACACAAACTGTTTTTTCATATGAAATGGCAAAGTATATATCAGATGAGGCAGTGAAACTTAATAAAACAGTTAATATTCATATAAAAGTGGATACTGGAATGGGACGTATTGGATTTTTATCTTGCCCACAAAGTATTGAAGAGGTACTAAAAATTTCAAAACTGCCTCATATTAATATGGAAGGAATTTTTACGCACTTCTCTACAGCAGATGAAGAAGATGTAAGTTATACCAAAGAACAGTGGAGTATATTTGAAGGTTTTTTGAAAGAACTACACGAAGTAGGTATAGACTTACCTATAATACATGCAGCTAATAGTGCAGCAATTATGTGCCATGGATATGCAGATCTCAATGTAGTAAGACCAGGGATTATACTTTATGGTTACTATCCGTCTACATATCTAAAAGGTAAGATATTAAATCTTCAACCAGCTATGACACTCAAGACGCAGGTGGTACATGTAAAAGAACTCCCAGAAGGTAATTATGTAGGTTATGGTAGAAAATATTATACCCATCAAAAAACTAAGATTGCAACAATACCAATTGGCTATGCAGATGGTTACTCAAGGAGATTAAGTAATAAAGGAAGAGTGCTTATTAGAGGCCAGTATGCTCCAATTGTAGGTAACATTTGTATGGATCAATTTATGGTAGATGTAACCCATATTAAAGATGTAAGCGTAGAAGATGAGGTGGTTGTTTTCGGTGCTCAAGGAGAAAACAATATTCCTATAGAAGAGATAGCTGAAATCTTGGGTACAATTAATTATGAAGTCATGTGTATGATAGGGAAGCGAGTTCCACGTATTTATGTATAAATAAAAAATTTAATAACATCGTATAAAATGATAAGAAAATGGCAAAAATGAAAATAGCTAGTTAGGAGTAAATCACGATGTTAGTGGGGAGTGATTTGCAAGTGGCGAAGTCAAGAAGTGATTGTAGCAAAAATGATTATAAGGTGGGTCATACCCACCCCATGCATACTGGTAAAAATAAAGAGAAAGTCCCCGATAACGAGTGTGCATTTAATACGATGAAAAAAGGCTATAAAGAAATGGCGGCTATTAACTTGGCCCTCTCAAATTATTGTTTTCAAGCAGAGAGTGAGGTCCAGTCTTATTACGATCGCGTAGCGGAGTGTGAGGAAAAGTGCAAGTAAAACGTGGAGATATTTTTTATGCAGATTTAAGCCCTGTTATAGGGTCAGAGCAAGGTGGCATCAGACCTGTACTTGTGGTACAAAATGATGTGGGTAATAAATTTAGTCCTACTGTAATTTGTGCAGCAATCACTTCAAAGATAAATAAAGCCAAGCTTCCTACACATGTAGAAATTGATGCAGCAGAATATGAGTTGGTTAAAAATTCTGTTATACTCCTAGAGCAAATTAGGACGATCGATAAAAAGAGACTGAAAGAAAAAATTTGTCATTTAGATGATGAGCTTATGGCTCAGGTAGATAAGGGGATTAAGGTTAGTTTTGCACTAAATACATAGTAATGTATAGGAGACTTTGAAATAAGTCTCTTTTTTTTATAGGACTAAGAAAGGTCAGTACTTAGTGTTAAGAAAACTTTTTATTATAATACAGGGGTGTATTAATCTTAGTATTTTTGTTTAAAATATCAAATAAGTGTGATAAAATGAAAATCAAAGATTATGATGAGCATATAGTCTTGAATGTTATCTTAATAGTAAATTTATTTTTGCTCAGTATAATGACTATAGACTAATCATTATTAGAGTGATTTGTCGCAGTGATAATTCTGAAGATATGTTACTATAAGTAATTATTACAGAGAGTACTAGTTACAAGCAACACGTGCATATATTAATTAGAGGATTTGAAGTGGCTAGAATAAAGGTAGTATATTAAAAATAGAGTAAAAATATTGGGAGGTAATAAAGATGGCAGATATTTTTAGCAAATTAGGAGATAGTATTAAGACAACTATTAAAGAAGCAGTTGATCAAACTCAGAAATCAGTAGATCAAGCAAGTATTAGAACTGATTTAATTGCTAAGAAAAATGAACTTAAAAAGTTATATCAAACACTAGGCGAAAGTCACTATAAAGCCTATACAACAGGCGAAAGTGATGAAACGCAAGGTGCTATTTATGAAAAAATTACAGAACTTGTAAAAGATATAGAAGAAGCAGAAAAGAAATTAGAGGATATCGTAAATACTCAGAAAACAAGCTTTAACAGTTTTAAAGAAGATGTGAAATCCACATGGGGTGAAATGCAGACAAAAGCAGCGGAGGAAACAAAGCAAGCTGATAATGTTAAGGTTATGAAAGTTTGCCCAGTTTGTAATACTGGAAATAATATTCATGCTGCATATTGTATTCACTGTGGCAATAAATTTGAATAATATTTCACAGGACTTGAAGAAGAGGCCTCTAGGATAGGAGATGAGCATATATGGAAATTAAATTTACACCACAGGCACAGATTGCTATTGAATATGCAGAGCAGGTCATGACAGAGTTTAGACATGGATATTTAGGAACAGAGCATTTATTAGTAGGATTAATTCATTCACCTAATTCAGTTTCTAAAAAAGCTCTTGAAAGCTGTGGCATTGTAGAAGAAGATATTTTAAATAAGATTAAAGAAGTAATAGGAGTGGGCGTAGTTAATCTCGCCCTTCCTAAAGATTTTACACCTAGAGTAAAGAGAATTTTTGAGATGAGTGCCCAGTTTACAAAAGAGTTAGGAACAGATGGCATTGGGACAGAATACTTACTTATTAGTATGTTAAGAGAAAAGAACTGTGTTGCAGTAAGATTATTAGAAGCGTTAGGCGTAAATACTAATAAATTACTAAGCTCTTTAATGGAAGTGCTAACAGGTGGCAGTCAAAAAACAGAAGCTAATTTTAGTAGTGTAAAAGATGGTAATAAAAAGGTGAAGTCTACTACACCTACACTTGATAAATATAGTAGGGATTTAACTGGACTTGCAAGAGATGAGAAGTTTGATCCTATTATTGGTAGAGAAGCAGAAATTGAACGTGTAATTCAAATTCTTTCAAGAAGAACAAAAAACAATCCTTGCCTTGTAGGAGAACCAGGAGTTGGTAAAACAGCAGTTGTAGAAGGACTAGCTCAAAAGATTGTTAGTGGTAATATTCCAGATTTATTAAAGGATAAGCGTGTTGTATCACTAGATTTATCTACAATGATTTCTGGTACAAAGTATCGTGGTGAATTTGAGGAACGAATCAATAAGGTACTTGAAGAGGTAAGAGCAGTAGGAGATGTTATACTTTTCATTGATGAACTTCATACGATTATAGGTGCAGGTGCAGCAGAAGGTGCTATGGATGCTTCTAATATTTTAAAGCCATCTTTAGCAAGAGGAGAAATACAGCTTGTAGGTGCAACTACATTAGATGAATATCGCAAACATATTGAAAAGGATGCAGCACTCGAAAGACGTTTCCAACCTGTACAAGTAGAAGAACCTACACAGGAAGAAACCTTAGAAATTTTAAAAGGTATAAAAGATAAATATGAAGTACATCATCAAGTTCAAATTACTGAAGATGCACTTAAGGCAGCTGTAAAACTTTCAAGTAGATATATAGCGGACCGTTATTTACCAGATAAAGCAATTGACCTTATTGATGAAGCTGCTTCTAAAGTAAGACTTCGTTCATATACTTCACCAGCGAATGTAAAAGAACTTGAAGAAAAGCTTGCTAAACTTGGTAAGGCTAAAGAAGAAGCTATTATTAGTGAAGAATATGAGAAAGCTGCCCAAATAAAAGCACAAGAAAATGAAATAAAAGAACAAATTGCAAGTGCTAAAGTAGAATGGGATACAAAGCATACAAAAAATAATCAAATTGTAACTGAAGAAGATGTAGCAGATATTGTAAGTAGTTGGACACATATTCCTGTTAGACGTTTAGCAGAAGAAGAATCAGAACGTCTTCGTAATATGGAAAATATCTTACATGAACGTGTTATTGGGCAAGAGGAAGCTATCAAAGCTGTATCAAAAGCAGTAAGAAGAGGACGTGTAGGACTTAAAGATCCAAATAGACCAATCGGCTCATTTATTTTCTTAGGACCAACAGGTGTAGGTAAGACAGAGCTTACTAAAGCACTAGCTGAAGCAATGTTTGGTGATGAAAATGCTATGATTCGTGTAGATATGTCTGAATATATGGAGAAACATACCGTATCTAAAATGATAGGTTCACCTCCAGGTTATGTAGGTTATGATGAAGGTGGACAACTTACAGAAAAAGTAAGAAGAAAGCCTTATAGTGTTATTTTGTTTGATGAAATTGAAAAAGCGCATGGTGATGTATTTAATATTCTTCTTCAAATATTAGATGATGGTCATATTACAGATTCTAAAGGGCGTCGTATTGATTTCAAAAATACAATTATTATTATGACATCTAATATTGGGGCAAGGAATATCATTGAACCAAAACGCGTTGGTTTCGTTTCGGCAGAAGATGCTCAAAAGTCCTATGAAGATATGAAGAAAAATGTTATGGAAGAGGTTAAACGTACATTTAAGCCAGAATTCTTAAATCGTATTGATGAAACAATTGTATTCCATCCACTTACAACGGAAAATATTAGGGCAATTGCAGGTATTATGATTAATAAGCTTATTGCACGTATTAGTAAAAATGTAGGTATTGAGATTGAACTTAGTAAAGAAGCTGTAGATTTCCTAGCTGAAAAAGGCTATGATAAGGCATATGGTGCAAGACCACTTAGAAGAACAATTCAAACTTATATTGAAGATCAATTATCAGATGAAATTTTAGGTGGTAATTTACGTGAAGGCGATAAAGTAGTGGTAAACCTTGAAAATGAATTATGTGTATTTAACAAACAAATTTAAAATAATATCGCAAACGTATACTTTTTTTAGTGAATCATGTATAATATAGTAAATCATTACATTATAAAGAGAGAAAACATTGGAGGATTTAGCAATGGCTGTTGTAAATGAAATTATTAGGTTAGAAGAGAATGGGGCACTTAGTTTTGGAAACTATGAACTTAAAGAAAAAACTAAAGTATTAGATTTCGAAGTAGAAGGTAGATTATATAAAGCAAAGACATTCTACGAAGTAACTAAACTTAAAAGAGATGGAGCCCTCGTATATGAATCATTACCAGGCACAACTGTTCATGATTTTAAAGTAACTGATCAAGAAGTAAGCTTTAGTGTAGAAGGTAATGAAAGTTCACAAATCACATTAGAGCTAGAAGCTAATACAGAATATAAGCTTCTGATTGATGATATGACAGTTGGAAATGTTAAATCTAATTTATCAGGAAAAGTAAGTTTCTCAGTTGATTGTGGCAGAGAATCACAAGCAGTAGTATTAAAGAAAGTAAATAAACAATAAATCAAAAGCTACCTAGGAGATTTCTAGGTAGCTTTTGTAATATAGTACAGTTAGAAATGATGTTAGTGTATGAAAAATAAAATGCTTGGTATATACTAAAAAAGACCTTAAATAATATAAGAACCTTCTGTAGACCTATAGATTTCGTATCTGTAAGTTTTAGTTAGTCTTTATAAAATAAATAGTCAGTAAGAAAGGATATGAGATGGCAAAAGCAAAACAAATATATATATGTACAAGTTGTGGACAAGTTTATTCTAAGTGGCAAGGTAGATGTGATGGTTGTAAAGAGTGGAATACAATTATTGAGCAGGAACCAGAACCAGTAAGAAAAGCAGGCGGAAATAGAGTGGTAAAAGGTAATATTGCTACAAGGCGATTAATTGATGTATCAGGAAGTACATCTGAACGTATTATCACAGATATTAGTGAATTTAATCGTGTAATGGGGGGAGGAATTGTAAAAGATTCTATGACCATTATTACGGCAAGGCCTGGTGCTGGTAAATCTACATTATTATTACAAGTAGCTCAAGATGTAGCGGATAAAGGTCTTAATGTCCTATATGCATCAGGAGAAGAAAGTGAAGGACAAATTAAAAATCGTGCGGAGCGTATACTTGATAAGGTTAATCCTAATATATGGATCCATTCAGATGTAAGTATGAATAATGTATTAGCTGTTATCGAAGAAGTTGATGCGGATTTGATTATTGTTGATAGTATTCAGACCTTTATTATGGAAGAGTACAGTTCAAGGCCTGGTAGCCCTGTACAAACGATGGAATGTGCCAATGCACTTCTTCAAGTTGCTAAAGGTGGCAAAAAACCACGAGCCGTTATAGTTGTAGGGCAAATGACGAAAGATGATGAGATTGCAGGTGTAAGAGCATTAGAACATTTGGTAGATGCAGTACTAATTATAGAAGGAGAAAGTGGAGAAGAGTTAAGAGGTATTATAGCATCTAAAAATCGTTTTGGTTCTACGGGAGAAGCAGCCTTTTTTGCCATGACAGAAAAAGGCATGGAGCCTATTGAAAATCCTTCTGAATATTTTATGACACAAAGGGAAGAGGATGACAAGGTATCAGGTTGCGCGTTGACAGTAGTAAGAGAGGGGACGCGACCTATTATTGTAGAAGTGGAAAGTTTAGTAAGTACTTCTTTTACGCCATATCCATCACGCATCAGTGAAAATATTAAGCGAGAGCAGTTAAATACGCTTATTTCTATTTTAGAGCAGCGTGGAAAAATACAGCTTTATGATAAAAATGTAGTTGTAAAAACAACTGGAGGACTTAAGCTAAAAGAACAAGCAGCTAATTTAGCAATTATTATGAGTGTAGTTTCTTCTGAAAAAGGAAAGAGTATTCCAAGCAGTACATTGTTCATTGCAGACATTGGTTTGACGGGAGAATTAAAACGAGTGCCAACTTTAGAAGCTAGACTTCGTGAAGCGGATCGCATGGGATATAAAAAAGCTTATGTGGCAAGAAAGTCTCTTCAGCGTGATTTAAAATTAAAAAACCTTCAAGTGATAGAAAAAAATACACTCAGTGAGGTGATTTGGAGTGTGTTTGAGGAAGACAAAAATATTCCTTTTTAAAAAACAATTCAAACAAAAGGCGACTAATACCTTAGGTATTAGTCGCCTTTTGCTTGAAACATTATTTTATTATTCTTCGATTGAGATAGCATCTACAGGGCAGCAATCTCTTGCTTCTGTTACATCGTCTACAAGAGTAGCATCAATTTCAGTAGCAATAGCTTCTGATACGCCTTCATCATTCATGCTAAATACACTATCACACATTGAAACGCAAAGTGCACAACCGATACATGTATCTTGATCTACAATAGCTTTCATTTTATAAGTCTCCTATACTGTTGTTATTCTAAAAAGATAATTCTTTCAAAATGTATTCCGTACGCGGACTAAAATCCGACAGGAATAAACAACCAAGTGAAAATGAAATTTCCAAGGTCTAACAATAATATAGCATATATTTCTATTAAAAGAAAGTAATTATTTATAGTTGAATATTCTGAATAATGACGTGATAAAAGTGAAAATACAAGAAATATGAAGGATTTAATGCTTTGGCTTGCGAATGTCAGTATAGGTTAGATAATTATATGAATAAATTTTAGCGAGTTGAAGTGGTAAAATTTAAGTGATATCAAGGGTTTGGTGGTATTTTGGTTTAATGTGATAAAAGTTAACATAATTTTTTTTGGTATAAATGTTGCAAAAGCTGGGTGATGTTGTTATAATGAAAAACAGTTAAAGCGGAGTTAACATAATTTATACAAGGCAATACAGTATTATATATACGCGTTTAATGTATACATATGTTCACATCTTAATCATATAGGAGGAGAATTATGCGAAAACAAGATAAAAGTAAACAATCTTTAATCGAAAAAATCGGTAAAAAGATTCCAGATCCTGTTATTATCTTTATGGGATTATATGCAATTACAATGATTATCACATTATTCTTAGGTGGTAAAGAGTTCAGCACATTAGGAGCTGACGGTAGCACAATTAGTTACCAAATCAAAAATATGTTTGATGCAGAGAATATCAGATGGATTTTCGATAATGCACTTACAACAAACTGGTTACAATACGGCGGAGGAGTTCTTGGAACAATTCTTGTTGTAATGTTAGGGGTAGGCCTTGCAGAAGAATCAGGTCTTCTTTCAACACTTATTAAAAAAGTAGGACTTAAAGTATCAGATAAATACTTACCATATGTACTTGTATTCTTAGGAATCATGAGTAGTGTGGCAACAGATGCAGGATATGTTATTCTTATTCCACTTGCAGGTCTTTTATATGCAGGTCTTAAGAAAAATCCATTAATCGGTATGGCAGCAGCCTTTGCTGGGGTGTCAGCTGGATTCAGTGCAAACTTAATTCCAGGAACACCAGTAGACGTTATTCTTGGTACAAATGCTAAAGCGTTTGCAGAAGCACAAGGTGTACCATTTACAAATGCGGCAGGTGTTGCACTTAATGCACCAACAATGCACTATATCTTCGTATTAGTTTCAACTGTTATTTTAACAGTTGTAGGTGGATTTATTACAAGTAAAGTAATTAAACCAAGACTTGAGAAACAAGATTACACAATCCCAGCAGATATGAATCTTGATGACTTTACAGTTAAACCAGAAGAAAACAAAGCACTTAAATGGGCTGGGCTTGGTCTTTTAGTAGGTATTGCAATTGTAGCTTTACTTGGATTTGGACCACTTGCTTCATATGTAACTGAAGAAGGTAAAGAAGTAACTCCATTCCTTGATAACATTATCTTAATTATTACATTCTTATTCTTCATGCCAGGTTTATTCTACGGTGTAAAAGTAGGGATGTTCAAGAAATTAGATGATGTAGTTAAAGCAATGTCTAAGTCAATGAGTTCAATGGGTGCTGTAATCGTACTTACATTCTTCTCTTATAACTTCTTAGCACTTCTTAGCCAATCACAACTTGGAACATACATTACTTACTTAGGTGCAACAGGTCTTCAAAAAATGGGACTTTCAGATTTCCCAATTTTACTTATCATTGGATTCATCATTGTAACAGCGATTATTAACTTATTCGTTGGTGGTATGACATCTAAATGGATGTTACTTGGACCAATTTTCGTACCAATGTTATATCAAGTAAATAGTAACATGACACCAGATATCGTAGCAGCTGCATATAGAGTAGCTGACTCATCAACTAATATTATTACACCACTTATGTCATATGCAGGTTTAATATTAGTATTCATGAGAAAATACAAACCAGAATATTCAGTAGGTGACTTAATTAGCTTAATGTTCCCTTACTCAATTTCATTCTTAATAATCTGGTCAACAGTATTAATTGGATTCTTTACATTTGGACTTCCATTAGGATTCTAATTTATAAATATAGAGTAAAAAGCAGGCGAACCTTAGGGGATGCCTGCTTTTTGCTTTGTTTTGAAAGTTCGCTACTTATTATATAGAAGACTTATATAGAAGACGGCGGATAAATATCTTGAACAGATAATAAAAAATAACCACATAGAAAACGAAGAAGCGAGAAGAACTTCGTTTTCTATGTGGTTATTTGACCTCTTTGGTAGATTTCATGATTTACAAAGCCGTTTCTTAAATCTTCCCAGAATTGTTCTTTAAAAACAGGCGGGTAAATAGGAATCCCAGAGTTTTTTAAGTCTTCTTCTGAAATAAAGCGACATTCTTGAATAAATTGTTCTTCAATTTCAGGATCTATTCCAGCTTTTAAATTTTCTATATCATCAATTGTAGTAAGGAAGAAGAGTCCTAGATGATGTGTATTAATAGAATAATCTACGTATTCACTTACATAAAGTAGTTTCATAGGACGGCAATGAACATTGCATTCTTCTTCGACTTCCCGAACAATGGTGTCAATAACGCTTTCTTCTCCTTCCATACCGCCGCCAGGTAATGTCCACCATTCAAAACCAGTTGTAGGATTTTTTTGCCTTAAGACAAGTAATTCCTTATTTTCATTAATAATAATAGCAGCAGCTCTTGGTCGTAAATTCATAAATGCCTCCTAAGTAATTTGCGAGTGATTTAGCATCACTAGGTTTATCTGTAGACTATTTCACTATATACAGCAATGATTTAAATAAAATAACTAATGTTTTTTTAACAACTTATAGAGAAACCAACTGAAATATACATATAGATAAATAGGTTTCTCCTAATGATTTCACATGACTAGAAATCATGAATAACTAAGATTTATAAATGTGAAATCTATAGATTTATTATATCATAATAGCTGATAATATATAGTAGTGTAATAATCCTAAAACAAAGTATCATATAATTATAAAATTAAGAAATACTAAGTATATATTGGTTTTTGGCGGTATTTTCGTTATACTATAATTAATTATCTAAGTGAATATTTTCCTAAGAGTGCTGTACGATATTGTTCATCTTCTAGAACTTTAGAAAGCGGAATGTTAAAGGTATTAGCAATAGCACCTAAATAAAAAAGTACACGCCCCATTTCTTTAGAGATAAGTTCTTCACAGGCAGGACATAAGGTACCATTTACATGTGTACTAAGAAGTGTACGAACTTCATCTAAAGAAACTTCTTCTGTAATAGGATAAGGTTGTTTTGAAGCATTAATTGTAATGCAACCACAAGTGGTTGAAGCCTTAGAAATGGCACGGCAAAGATGTGTACAAGCATCTTGAAGTTTAGTTGTTTGATCGAGAATACTCTTGTTGCGAATAAGGACAGTATCTATAAAGTCTTGAAAGTCTTTAAGTTCACTGCTATTAGTAGCCATTGTAATCTCCTTTCTAATAATAAAGCTACCTTATTAATATAGGATGCTTTTTAGGGTTTTATTTATTATAACATACTAAAAGATTCTGATAAATACAAAAAGGAAAATATTAGTGTAAATATAAAAGTATGATATAAATTGGTCTTTCCTATTTGATAACACATATGTTAACTTAGATATGTACAAATATGATGAAATTTGATATAATAAACAATGTTTGTTCTAAGAATTAAACATGGATAAAAAAATGAAGGGGTACTAAAATGAAACTACACTTTGATTACAAAGGCACCAAAATAACCTATGAGCTAACCTATAAAAAAACTAGAGCAATCTCCATTAATATTGATGCTGATGGAAAAGTTAGTGTAATCGCTCCAATAGGAACATCAGTATTTGCGGTTATGGATAAGATTAAAGGCAATGCACCTTGGATTCTTAGTAAGCTCGCAAATAATGCAGTAGAGATTAGAGAAACCAAAGAACCTGAATTATTAGAGCAATATACTTATTTAGGCAAAAACTATGGTCTAGAGATTGTAAAAGTAGATGAAGCACCTATTAAAGTAAAAATGGTAAGAGGCAAATTTGTTATAGAAACAAATACAGAAAATAAAGCTGAGATTCGAAATGCAATTATTTTATGGTATAAAGATAAAGTTGAAGCCAAAATTAAAGAAAGATTAAAAGTATATAAAGAATCATTTGAGATTATTCCAACAGAGATTGAAGTGGCAGATGACAATAAAGTTTTCTTCCGTGCAAATGATAAAGTTATTTTTGCTAATGTAAGATTAGGGATGGTAACAGTAGATGTTATGGATTATGTTATTGTAAGTAGCTTATGCCACATTAATACAGAAGATAAAGAAGCAGCTTTAGCTAAGTTAAAAGAACTTCTTCCAAACTATGAAAAAAGTGCACAATGGATTGAAGAAAATAAAAATCAATTAAGCTTATAAAATGTGTTGACAAATAGTAATACAATCTAGTATAATTCTTTGAGTCAGCACATTAACTGGGCTGCAAATGAAAGAAAATTAAAACTTGACAAGTAACAAGTAAGTTGATATACTAGTCGAGTATCGTACTTTGAAAACTGAACACAATTAATGATAGATTTTAGTAAACTATAGCAATATAGTTTGCGCCTAACGATAAATGT
>DYCF01000059.1:24250-24589 GCA_019418225.1 Clostridiales bacterium
TAGCCGTATCGGAAGGTGCGGCTGGATCACCTCCTTTCTAAGGAATAAAATCGATAAGGATTAAATGAATTACTATTTTGTTTTGAAAGTTTATTGCTAAATAAATCTTTCGAAACACTGAGCCAAAGTGAAACGGAGGCGAAGTGTGCTAGAAGTTTCATAAACTTCATATAGGCTCGTAGCTCAGGTGGTTAGAGCGCACGCCTGATAAGCGTGAGGTCGGTGGTTCGAGTCCACTCGGGCCTACTACATTAGACAAGCTAATGTTAAAACTAAATAAAACCTTATGGGGGTATAGCTCAGTTGGGAGAGCACCTGCCTTGCACGCAGGGGGTCAAG
>DYCF01000006.1:0-83188 GCA_019418225.1 Clostridiales bacterium
TCTCATTAAGTAATGAATCAATAAAGTAATCACCACAAGTCGAATGACACATAAACCTTCTTTTCCTACATCCTTGGCATGAATTCATCTAAATCATCCTCAATCCGCATTATTTATTTGATTGCTCATTGACTTCACACTCTCCTACATACTCAAAGAATAATTTAGGGGATATGTAATAATTCCATCTACTACTATCTTCTGCTTTTCTTGCAATTCCAAAAGGCAACGTGCCGTCTCTTAAGCATAGTCTTATAAAATGTGGAGCTTTTCCCATTATTCTTGCAGCATCATTAACTGTTATTTGCTTCATATACATCACCTGTTATTTTTAGCTTTATATTCAAATTCATTAATATCATCTTCTGTAATTCTATAATGCTTTCCGATTTTCATAGCATTTAACTTGCCTTTTCTAATCCAATCCCAGACAGTTATTATTTTAACTCCGTATCTCATTGCGACATCTTCGCAAGAAAATAATTTAGGCATCGTACCCCTCCTGTGAGAATTTTCAATTAAATAATTGTTTTTAGTTGTGTATACTTCGGTTTTGTGATATACTTCGGTTACTAGACAAAATAATTAACAAAGCCGAAGTAGTACGGTTTTGTAGTATTTACTTATGATTTCATAAGCATATATGCAGTATACTATCGTTTTGCTTAGTATTCAACATATTTTGCTTATGATTTCATAATTATGTAATTTTTTAACAAAAGGAGCGTATTTATGTATACTATTTTTGAGCAATTATTGACAATTAATGATGTCTCTGCATATAAAGTGTCCAAGGCAACAGGAATAGCCCAGTCAACATTTACTGATTGGAAGAAGGGTAGAAGTATTCCAAAGCAAGAAAAGCTACAAAAAATAGCAGATTACTTTAACGTATCTTTAAACTATTTAATGGGAATTGATGAACCTAATGAGAATGAGCTGTTAGCGAAAAATTCTACTGAAAAAGAACTGTTACTTCTTTGTCGAAAGGTTAATGATGCACCTGATGAAGTTCGCGAACAAATAGTAGCACAATTCAAAAGTACAATAGATATTTATCTAAAAGCCAAGGGGACAAACTGATAAACTTACTAGAATGGAGTGATTTTTATTTTTACAAAACCGAATTTTTCACGTTGCGAAAAACTAGCTACAGAATTACTTGCAAAACAAACTTTATATAGTAGCAGAATAGATGTTAAAACATTAGCCTATGACAAAAATATAATTTTTGACTCAATACAAAATTATTGCCAATTGACTAATGCAAATTTAAATGAATTTACTGGCGAGAATCAACTGCTCAGCGAAGGGTGCTTCATTAAACACGGGGATGTTTATGTTGTACTGTACAACGCCAAAGCTCAATCATTGGAACATTTAAATTGGACTCTTGCACATGAAATCGGTCATATATACATGGGCCACATTAAAGATAGCGCCATAGAAGAAATTGAAGCGCACTTTTTTGCAGCACAATTACTAATGCCGCAATATACAATATATAAAATGTTTGAACTTGGTTCCGTTACTCCTGAAGACATCTATATGTTGTTTAACGTATCACCGATTGCGGCTAATAAAAGGCTTAACACACTAAAAAGAAAGTTTACAATCAACTGCACTGATGCAGACAAAAAAATTTATGAAATGATGAGATACACTGTTGAGGATTATTATGATAACTACCATAATAGCTTTCACAGTGTTAGTACATAATTATTGGAGTGATTTAAAATGAAACAGATAAAGAACCCTAACGGATATGGATCAGTTTATAAATTAAATGGCAACAGGCGAAAACCGTTTGTTGCCATTATTACAGTTGGAATGGATAAAGATAATAAAACAGGTAAGCTCATACAAAAACGTGAACCTATCGGATACTACGAAAAATATCTTGATGCAGTGGCCGCCTTAGTAAAATATAATGAAAGTCCATATGATTTAAATTCTAAGAAAATCACATTCAAAGAGGTATATGTTAAATGGACAGCTACTGAAGATTATACCAAGCTATCTGATTCAACAAAAAAGTCTCATTCTATCGCATTTAATAAAATTAAAGAAATTCATAAAGTAAAATTCTGTAAGCTTAATGCTGCAAATTTACAAGAAACTATTAATAGTGTAGCTGCAACTCCTAGCGTTAGGATGCAAATAAAAAAACTACTAGGCAACCTATTTACATATGCTGAAAAATATGACATTGTCCAAAAAAACTATGCAAAATTTCTTGAGGTTGGTGACATATCAAGCAAAATACAACGACGAATTTATACACATGATGAAGTCTGTTTGCTTTGGGATAATCTAAATAAAATTCAATGGGTAGACAGTATTCTGTTTATGCTCTACACAGGATTTAGAGTTTCTGAAATGCTCGATATAAAAATAAATGATGTTGATTTAAAAAATAAAAGCATTAGTGGAGGGAAAAAAACTGCTGCGGGCATCAGGACAATTCCTATACACTCTAAAATTTATGGGATAGTAAATGATAGATATGATGAGAACTTTGAATACCTGTTTAGATCATCAAAAGGCACAAAGATAACTCCAGATAGCTATAGGGTTACTTTCTATAATCCAATCATGCAATCATTAAATCTTACCGGCTCAGGTTGTCATGATTTACGTCATACCTTCTGTTCGAAGATGGATAACTATAATATTAACCCCACTACGCTAAAAAGATTAATGGGGCATTCAACCAAAGATGTAACCGATATTTATACCCATAAGACGCTAGAGGATTTAAGCTCTGCCATAGAACTATTAGAGTATTAATTTGTTAGCTACTTGTTAGCTACGTTATATAACTCCACAATTTTTTGGGTATCTGTATATGTCCCTATCGCTTGAAAATACGTTATTTTTATCTTAAACGCATTCTCCCCCTGAAACCTAGGTTCTTTTTCTGTCCTTGACCTCTGTAGTTCACACTTTGTTACCGCTTTAAAGGCATAAAGGGCTCTCCCCTTTATGCCTTTAAAACTTTTATTTAACCTTTTCAATATGAATAACTTAAATACATTTAAACTCATTGTATTTTTTTTAACATATTGATTCATCCTCTTTATAGCTATATTTTTCAGGCTTTTCTACACTTACATATAAATTTTCAGTCTATGTATACACTAAAAACTTGGTTTTTTAATATGTTAAATTATTGACAAGTATTTACTAGTTATGTTATCATCATTTTGTAGTCAAGTTTGAGGTTTTCACAAAACTTACTACGTTTTTTTAAAACGTTATTTGTTAAAAAAATAACATTTTAATTTCAAGAAGATATTAACATATTTATATTCTTAATATATCACACTAAATTACACATAATAACTACATTGTTAACAACTAAGGAGGCACACTTAAATGTCAGAAAACAAAAAAGCAAAAGTTGAAACACCTGTTATCGACCCAGTAAAAATGGTTGATGAATTAGCTCAAAAAGCATCTGTTGCTTTAGAAGAAATGCTCAAACTTAACCAAGAGCAAGTAGATGAAATCGTAAAAGCAATGGCTCTTGCAGGTCTTTCAAATCAAATGCACCTTGCAAAAATGGCTGTTGAAGAAACAGGCCGTGGTATCTTCGAAGATAAAGTTACAAAAAACATCTTCTCTACAGAATACATTTACCACAGCATTAAATATGATAAAACAGTTGGTATTATCGAAGATAATGAAGATGAAGCATTCATGATGGTAGCTGAACCAGTAGGTGTTATCGCTGGTGTTACTCCAGTAACAAACCCAACATCTACAACAATGTTCAAAGCAATCATTGCACTTAAAACAAGAAACCCAATCATCTTCGGTTTCCACCCATCAGCTCAAAAATGTTCTGCTGAAGCAGCTCGTATTGTAAGAGATGCAGCAATCAAAGCTGGTGCTCCAGAAAACTGTGTACAATGGATTGAACATCCATCAATCGAAGCAACTAACGCTCTTATGAATCATCCTCAAGTTGCATTAGTACTTGCAACAGGTGGTTCTGCGATGGTTAGAGCAGCTTACTCAACTGGTAAACCTGCACTTGGCGTTGGTCCTGGTAACGTTCCAGCATTCATCGAAAAAACAGCTGTAGTTGAAAGAGCTGTAAATGATATTATTTTAAGTAAATCTTTCGATAATGGTATGATTTGTGCTTCTGAACAAGCTGCTATCATCGAAGCTCCTATATATGATAAAGCAGTAGCACTTATGAAAGCTCAAGGATGCTACTTCGCTACTAAAGAAGAAATCAAAAAACTTGAACCAGTTGTAATCAATCTTGAAAAAGGTATGGTTAATGCTACAATCGTTGGTAAATATCCATATGAAATCGCTGCTATGGCTGGTATCACAATTCCTAAAGAAACAAAAATCCTTTGCTGTGAAATTGAAGGTGTAGGTCCAGAGTATCCACTTTCAAGAGAAAAACTTTCTCCAGTACTTGCAGTAGTTAAAGCTAAAGACGTAAACGATGGTATCACAAAAGCTGAAATCATGGTTGAAATGGGTGGTCTTGGACATACATCATCAGTTCACTCAACAGATGACGAAGTTATTAAAGAATTCAGCCACCGTCTTAAAACTGGACGTATCGTAGTTAACTCTCCATCAACACATGGTGCTATCGGTGACATCTACAATACAAATATGCCATCATTAACACTTGGTTGTGGTTCATATGGACATAACTCAACATCTCAAAACGTAACAGCAGTAAACTTAATCAATACAAAAAGGGTGGCAAAACGTAAAGTGAATATGCAATGGTTCAAAATTCCAGAAAAAATCTACTTTGAAGCAGGTTCTGTAGCATACCTTGCTAAAATGCCAGAAGTAAAAAGAGTATTAATCGTAACTGACCCAATGATGGTTAAACTTGGTTATGTTGATAAACTCACATACCAATTAAATAAAAATCCAAACAAACCAGTTATTGAAATCTTCGATACTGTAGAGCCAGATCCAGATTTAACAACAGTTCGTCGCGGTACAGAAATGATGAACAACTTCAAACCAGACACAATCGTAGCGCTTGGTGGTGGTTCAGCTCTTGATGCTGCTAAAGGTATGTGGTTATTCTACGAACAACCAGAAGCAGACTTCATTGCTATGGCTCAAAAATTCGCAGACATCAGAAAACGTGTATATAAATTCCCTAAACTTGGTCAAAAAGCTCAAATGGTATCTATTCCTACAACATCAGGAACAGGTTCAGAAGTAACTTCATTCGCTGTTATCTCAGATAAAGCTAACAACATGAAATACCCACTTGCTGACTACGAATTAACACCAAACGTAGCTATCATTGACCCAGACTTCGTAATGAGTGTACCTGCAGCTCCAACTGCTGATACAGGTCTTGACGTATTAACACATGCTATTGAAGCATATGTATCAATCTTAGCTTCTGACTACACAGATGCTCTTGCACTTAAAGCTATTCAAATGGTATTTGAATACTTACCACGTTCTTACAAATTCGGTGCAAAAGATCCTGTAGCTAGAGAAAAAATGCACAATGCATCTACTATGGCTGGTATGGCATTCACAAATGCATTCCTTGGTATCAACCACTCATTAGCTCATAAACTTGGTGGTGAATTCCACATCGTTCATGGTCGTGCAAATGCTATTTTATTACCACACGTAATCGAATACAACGGAAGTACAAATCCAAGTAAATTCGTAGTATTCCCTAAATATGAAAAATACATTGCACCACAAAAATTCCAAGAAATCGCTAAAGCTCTTGGTCTCCCAGCTTCTACTCCAGAAGAAGGTGTTAAATCATTAGCTAACGCTGTAAGAAACTTAATGAAAGAAGTTAACATTCCTCTTACAATCAAAGAACTTGGAATCGACGAAAAAACTTACATGGCTAAAGTAGAAGACTTAGCTTACAAAGCTTTCGAAGATCAATGTACTACAGCAAACCCAAGATTACCAAAAGTAACAGAGCTTGCTGAAATTTACAAAAAAGCTTACTATGGTAAATAATTACCAGGTATATAAAACCTATGTTTTACAATCCTTAAAAGATAACGACATCTCAATTATACAATTCAAATAAAACCCTCAAAAAAGACCATCGGTTCGCCCCGATGGTCTTTTACTATGTATCTCCTTATGCCATAATCTCCTTAACAAATTGGCTCATCTCTTCCCAAGCTGCCTTACTTTCTTCTAATGTTGGTAACAGTAACTGAAAATCATGTGACATGCCTTCATATATAGTTTGCTTAACCTGTACCCCCACCTGTTTAGCTTTCTCATAAACTATTATTCCATCATCCAATAATATTTCATGACCGCCATTTTGAATAAGTAATGGTGGGAATCCTGTATAGTCCCCATTTACTGGAGATATATATGGATTTTTAATATCACCTTTTCCTAAATAAGAAGGTTTTTTTGCTTCTTCCAATATCCTAGATGCATTATTTCCTATAACAACATCCTTATCAATATTATTTTCTCTTGATGGCAAATCAAATGCTAAATCCGCCCAAGGCGAAATTGCAATAATCGCTTTTGGAAGTGGCATCTCATGGTCTCTTAGATAAAGCGTTACTGCCAATACTAAATTGCCCCCTGCTGAATCCCCTACAAATATCATATTTTCACTTTTATAGCCTTGTTCTAATGCCCACTTATAAGCTTTTACACAATCTTCAAGTGCAGTTGGATAGACATCTGTTGGTGCTGTACGATAATCTACATTGATAACTACTGCTCCCCCTGCTATATTAGAATACTCTACACTCGCCTCACGATAAGGATCTAATAAGGATAAGGCATAGGCACCACCATGTAAATGAAACATTACCTTCTCTGTTTTTCTTTCCTTAGGTATAAGACATTCTACAATTGGGCCATCTAAGTCTATTTTTTCATAACTAAAACCTTCAGGCGGCTGCCATGTTGAAGGTATCCTTTGACCATAAGGCAGACTATCTGTTGCCTCAATAAATGGTCTAATGAGTTCTCTTTGGTATGCCATATAACTTTTTTCATCTCTTTGCATATTACTTTTCCCCCTTGATTAATGACTAATTTTAAAGTTGGCAATAGTCTTTTCTAGTGTTGCAACACTTTCTGAAAGCCTTTCAGATAATATTCTCAGCTGTTCGATTACACCTTTTTGCTCTGAACTTAAAGCATTTACCTCCTCTGTCGCTGAAGCATTTTCTTCTGTTGCAGCTGCTATATTCTCCATCTTTTGACTCATCTCATCTTTTAATGAAGACATATGAATCGTCTTTTGATTCACATGACCTAACTGCATATCTATCTTCTTTAATATTTCAATAATGATATTAAATGCCTCATAAGTTTTTTCAACAGCTTCTGATTGATGTGTAAATGTTTCACCTGCATGTTCTACAAGTTTGACACAAGCAGAGGTCTTATCTTCTATATCATTAAGTGTTGCCCTTACATCTGTGGTAGACTTCTGTGATTCTTCTGCTAACTTTTTAACTTCTTTAGCAACTACTGCAAAGCCTTTTCCAACGTCTCCTGCCCTAGCGGCTTCAATACTTGCATTTAATGCTAGAAAGTTAGTCTGCTCACTAATGCTATCTACTAAACGCATAACCTGCTCAATACTCTTCGTCTTTTCACTAAGCTTAGTAATACTTTCTTTAATTGTTGTTACCACATTCATCGATTCTCCCATTGTATGCTGAAGCATCTCTATACTCTCTGTGGCATCACCAATTGTCGTTCTCGCCCCCTGTGTATTGTTATAAATCTCTTCTGTATTTTTTATAACCTCTTGAATACTTTGTGCTAAGTATTCCATAGCCACACTTGTATTTTGCATATTTTCAGCCTGGGCATTTGAACCCCCTGTAATGCCTTCAATGGATAAGGCCAATTGGTCAAAGGTTTCAACGGATAGGTCACTACTGTGTTTCAAAACATCTCCTGCTCTTAATGTTTCCTCTACCACAAGCTTTGTCTCAACTAATAGCTCTTTAATATTTGCCATCATATGATTGAAGCTTTCACCTAACATACCAATTTCATCATTCTTAGTGACTTTTATCTGAACTGTTAAGTCCCCTTGTTCCGCCTTTTTCATAAGTTTCATCACATCAATAATGCCCTTTGTAAAACCTCTTGAAACAACTATACCTACAACTACCGCAATTAAACTGACTACACCTATTAAAACCCATATAAAACTTGTTACCTTCTTCAAATCACTCGTTAAAGCAGTCCTAGGTATTTCTGAAACTACTCTCCAGCCATTTTCTCCTACTGCATAAGCTACCAAGAAATTATCAATGGTTTCACTGCCACTTCCGACGGCCGTCGTCATATAACCTTGTATCTTTTCTTGAAGGTTCGTTAAATTTGTATCTGAACTTAAAATAACTTTTCCTTCTTGGTCCGCTATGCTAATATTGGCGCCCTTAAATAAAGCGACCTCTTTAAGCTGCTCATTTAACGACGACATGTCCACATTCACTATAATTTTACCAAGGTTTTCTCCTGTAATTGTATTTTGGATATTTTTAATATAATAAACCCCTGCTTTTCCCCCTATATTCAAAGTCCATAAGACCTCATTAGTCGCAAGATTTATATCATTAACACTTAAAAGCTGAGAATCATTTAAGGTCCCTAGTTTGCCAATGATTTTGCCATCTGTTGTAACAATCGCAAGACTCTCCATACTACTTTCTAGTGTACTTGTACTCATAAGTTGTACTTTAATCTCATTAAGTGCTGCTGTACGTTGTACGCTTTCTTTGGCATGCATATATGTATTAATCAAATTATTATTAGTGGCATTTAAATTATTGACCACACATTTATTTAAATTCTTTTCAACATCTTCAGTGAAGTAATCTAAGTTTGCACAAGTTTGCTTAACCATCTCAATGGTCAATTTACTACTGTTTTTTTCCATCACCTTTTCTGACTCGGTACTTGAAATCACATTCACAAAAAGCAATGGCACAACTGCAAATATAACATACGTTACAATAAGCTGCCTTTTTATGGACCCTTTATGTTTCTTATTAAACTTCAACATTTTGCGCCTCCTAGTTTTACTTTGCATTTCACATATCTCTTACTAGAATAAATCCCCCGCTTTATTTATTTTTATTGATAAGATTTGTGGTTTTGGTAAATATTAAATATAAACTTATATCTCATTAGGAGGTTCATATGAAAAAGCGAACTTTATTATTCATATTTAGTGCGTTAATAGTGCTTTGCCTTATTGGCTGTGGCAATCAGGTTGATTCTAATCCTGGTGAAGTCACAAGTTCTTTCTTAACTGCCTTACAGCATCAAGATTATTCATCTGTCAAACAATATTACGCAGAAAATGTAGATAACTTCCCTAACTTCAAAAATAAAGTTGAAGATATCTCTCCTAAAGTTGCCAATGAACTCTTTAGTAAAATGGCTGACTTTAGCTACACTGTAGAAAAAGTCTCCATAGATCCTAACGATGCTTCTAAAGCAACTGTTACTGTTACATTTAGATGCTATGATTTAGGTAAAACATTTGAAAGCATACTTTTAGACTACCTTGAAAAAGATTTAACCATGACTTTTAATGGTGCTAAAGATGATGAAATCACCCAACAGGCTGAAACCGTCATTATCGATAACTTAAGTCAAAGCAAACAAGACTTTAACCGTACAGTTCCTATCACACTTACACTTGAGGATAATGTCTGGAAAGTAGATAAACTTGATAATAACCCAGATCTTATGAATGCTCTTTCTGGTAATATTCTTTATACGATTCGAGACATGATGAATTCTATTCAAGATGGTTCTACAACTACAGATACATCTAGCAGTACGAATACTGCTACTCAAAATAATGCGTCTTAATGCATCTACTCCTCTCATCTCGTTGTATTGGGGGCTCTACCAGCCCCTTTTATTTCTCATATTTTTAATTTTATCATAATATTTTATATTTTTTAATCTATTTTTATTTGTATTTTGCCTAACTTTTTTTCTGATATTGTTATACCCCCTTGTCTTTAATAATATATGATATAATAACCATATATAGTCCATTTTTTTAGTGGACTTACTTAATTCTAAGGAGGATACATATGAAATCAGTTGTTAGTTCTACCAAAAAATGTCTCATTTTATTGGCACCTCTTGTTCTACTTCTTGCACTAGCTTTTCCTTGTTTTGCATCTAGTATTCAAATTAAATTAGATGGCAATATGCTAAAAACACCGGTCATGCCTGTTCAAGAAAATGGTACCACACTTGTACCACTTCGCATCATCAGTGAAAATCTAGGTGCTACTGTAGACTTTGACAAACAAGCTCAAAAGATTACAATTGCTAAGGATTCTCAAAGCATTATCCTTACTCTTGATAAAGATGAAGCCCTTGTTAACGGAGCTGCTCAAAATATGGGTATGGCACCTCAAATCATTAATAATACTACAATGGTACCACTTCGTTTCGTAAGCGAAAATCTAGACTGTAAAGTAGATTGGAATCAGCAAACAAAGCTTATTACAATTACTTCTAATACGACTATTAACAGTGAATTACCTGTAGCTACTTTAGTTATTAAAGACTATGGGACAATCACATTAGAGCTTTATCCTGAAATGGCTCCAAATACAGTTAATAACTTCATTTCTCTTGCTAATAGTGGCTTCTATGATGGTTTAATCTTCCACCGCGTTATTTCAGATTTTATGATTCAAGGTGGCGACCCTTCTGGCAACGGTACAGGTGGACCTGATTATGCTATTGCTGGTGAATTTGCTGCTAATGGCTTTACGCAAAATACACTTTCTCATACAAAAGGTGTTATCTCTATGGCAAGAACTTATATGCCAGATAGCGCAGGTAGCCAATTCTTCATTATGTCAGCAGATGGCACTTACCTAGATGGACAATATGCAGCCTTTGGAAAAGTAATCTCAGGTTTAGACCTAGTTGACAAAATCCAAAGCGTCTCAACAGATGCTTCAGATAAACCAACAACAGATATCGTCATCCAAAGTCTCCGCGTCGATACAAAAGGAAAAAGCTATCCTGCACCTGAAAAGGTCGCAAAATAGACCGCTAGACATATCATAAAAAAGCTAAACAAGGTGCCTGGAAATTGTAATTTCTAGGCACCTTGTTTTAATTAATCGTTATTTTTCTTTTTACTGATTTTTGTCGTCTTCTTGCTTTTCTGCTATTGGGTCACTCATGGAATCTGTAATTACTTTGTTGTTGGCTTCATCTTCTTTGGCTTTAGCTTCTAGCGTTTGCATATTGACAATAGCCTTATTGAGTCTCATTAAAATCTTTATTGTCTCTGCTTTCGTTAGGTTAGCAGTTGGGGTAATGCTGTCATTTGTAAGTTCCATTACACCTGCTTTAACTGCATAATTAAGGGCAGGTTCATAAGTATTGTCATCAATATCTGCAATATAGACTTCCTCATTGCTTACTTCTAGCTTGCCTTCTGTAATTTCATAAATCATCTGTGCCATCTCTTGTCTTGTTAAATTCTCACCTATCTGCTTCGCTGCTAAATTCTTCGTTGTCTTAACTTGCAATTTAGAAGCGACTGAACCTATGTACGGATAATCTACCATATTGATATCTTTAAAGTATAACTCAACTGTAGATCTACCTAATTTCATTGTTTCCATATGATTTAAAAGAAGGACACGATCTAAGAATTTAAATGCATCTTCAACCTTGATATTGCTATCTGGATAAAATTTACCATCTTCGCTGCTTTCTAATACACCCAATGAGATTGCTTCATCTATAGCTGTCTTAGATGAAGTCTCATTAATATCACTATATGCCACTTCGCCAGTATTTCTTAAATTAACTATTGTAACGATTTCATCTAAGTTAATACCTAATTGTGTCATAAGCTCATTAGATGCTAAAATTTTGCCAATCTGCTCATCTGTAAATAAGTTTTGAGTAGCTGACTTTAAATCATTGACTGTTATCGTATATCCTAAAGAAGTATAAGGCATCTTTTGTTTTAATTTGGTCAAAATCTGTTCTTTTTGTTCAGGTGTAAGCCCTGCTACTGCTTGTTCTGCTGTAAGGCCCGAGTTGGAAATCATAGTGCCACCTGTAGAAACTTTAGTGGCTACATGAGACACCTTACTAAAATTCCCAAGGTCACGGCTTGTATTATAACGTCCTTGACTACTGCTACCACTCCCGCTGCTTTGCTGATTATCCTCTTCATCCTCCTCACTGCTCTCACCCGTACCGCACATTACCATAATAGTATAATAACGTTGACTCTTATCCTGTGCTTTAACCGTTATCCCAATTTTATTTTCACCTTTTGAAAGCGGCGTAATAATTGTTTCCTCAACTACCGATGCTTTTTCATGTTGTGGCTTCACATGAATCGTAAGCTCAGTTGCATCTTCCTCTAATTGCAAAGTATACGCCGTATTTTCTGGGGTAAAGCTAGGCTCTAATGTCCCACGTTCCACTTCTAAAGAAGCTAAATAATTATTATCACTTTTTTCTTCATCTGAATCAGATTCTTCTACTTCTCTACAAACACCTATTATATGGGGTGTCGTCCCTTCCATCTCTATGCTAGTAAAGTTCCATCCATCTACTATATCCATTTCTTCTTCAATGACATCTGTTACATTCACCCATTGTCCCTCAGTGCCACCTTCCCATTCGGCTAACCTATAGAAAATTTTTACTTTATTCGTCTCATTAGTCGGTGTTGCCCCCATATACATTGGTACATACCATTCATATGGTCTTTCATACTTATCTGCATCAATTGCTTCACCTGTGTCTGCATCAACTACATTAAGATACACAATATATTGTCTTCTCATGCTAGGTATGCCCCCTGGTATTGTTACCCCTACAGTTGGTAATTCCCAATCACTCGCACTTACAATGCCACTGCTAAAAACCAATCCTATACATAAAGTTAATATGCTTAATCTCCTCAATAATTTCACACCATCTGCCCCTTTCCTCTGCTGCGTAATTAAATGTTGTTAATGCGCTACTTCTGCTATTTTCCTTTACTTATATATATTTTATCATATCCCTATTTATAAAAAATATTTTTAGTTGAAATTGTATTATTTTTTTGATTAAGTTGTAATTTTTTTTACGCACCTTAACTAATTAACCTTTCATTTCCCCCTTAGATATTCGAAAACATAAATAAACACTTGGACACTGCGGCCCCCTTCTAAGTATTACCTACTTCAGAAGGGGTAGCCTCGCAGTACCCAAGTGTCTAGTGGCTCTATCTTTCGAAATAACGACTCACTTTTCCTGTATAGCAAAGTGATAGTCGGTGAAGCGCTCTTGTACATGCAATGTATAGAAGCTGTTTATCTTCTTTTTCATAATAATTTTCTTCATTAACTTCATAAACAATAACTGCGTCATACTCTAAGCCTTTTGCCATATAGATTGGCATAATGAGAACACCTTTTTCAAAGCCATCCTCTTCTGGGTTTAATTTGCGTAAGTTAATCTTCTTACTAATCTTGCTATAAACATGGTTTACTTCTTTTTGAGACTTACAGATGATGGCAATAGTCTCATAACCACTGGCTTCGTATTCTTTAACCTTATCTTCCATCCAGTCAAACATCTGATTCATGTTTTCCTGCTCTGCAATAATTGGCAGTTCATCATGACGTTCAAAAGCAATACTCATATTTTGATTATCACGGAGCTTTTGTGTGAAGTGACTGATTTCATAAGATGAACGATAGCTCTTATTTAAACTTAATTTCAAAGCCTTTTTAGGCTCTAAAATGCGAATAATCTCCTCATATAAATCTTCTGTTTCTGACTTTTCAATCGTCTGCCCAATATCTCCAAGAACTGTGTACTGTACATTTCTAAAGATTTCTCCAAATATTTTATACTGAAGTGGATAGTAATCCTGCGCTTCATCTATAAGTAGCTGCCTAATTTGTGGATAGTAATGCTGGTCTTCTATTTTAATCTTTAAGTAAAGTAGCGCCATCCCATCTTCATAAGTAGCTAAATCTGGTCGAAGATTCTTAGCTGTGAAACTACGGATATTTTCGATTCCCTTTGGCATTTTTAAACCTTCACTAAGCTTATTAAATAGCGCCTCGTCTTTAAATAATGCTTCATAAAGCTTAAAGACATTTACCTTGGTGAAGCTTCTCATAGCCTCTAATGTTTCTTCATGATAGCTATTTAAAGTGTTATTCACCTTTTCTTCGTCCTTGTAATCATATCCACCTTTTTTACGAAGCTCATTCATCATCTCTCTGCGTTTTTCTTTTTCAAGTGCATTAAGCTTTTTCATTAACCCATGTTCAATACGGTCAAGGCGTCTACCAATTGCCATTTGAATTGGATTGTCCAAGAAATTCTTACGTAAATCAGAGCCCTTTCCAATCATTTGACCTGCATATTTTACATCTGTAAATGTAAGCAGTTCATTTTCATAGCAGTCTACTAATCGGTCCAACAAAGTAATAAATGTGCTTGATCCTTTAAAATGTATATTTTCACGAATACGCTTTCTATTTTTATGCGTAATCATAAACTCTAATTGGCTACTTCTAGAACGCATATGCATCTCGCCCTTAAAGTACATTTCGAAGAAATCTTCCATCGTGCTGTAGCTTACATTATCTTCGCCTAGCTCTGGAAGAACAGTCGATACATATTCACCAAATAAGTGGTTAGGTGAAATAATCATCACATTTTCACTTGTTAAGCCTTCACTCATACGTTCATATAATAAGAAAGCAATACGGTGCATTGCAATAGAAGTCTTCCCACTACCTGCTACCCCTTGAACAATGAGAAGGTCATTTTCTACATCCCTAATAATAAGGTCTTGTTCCTTTTGAATTGTTTCAACAATATTTTTCATATGGCTTGAAGCATTATTTCCTAAAGCTTGTTGTAACATCTCATCTGTAATCGTAAGGGCACAGTCAAAGAAATATTTAAGTTCCCCTTTTTCGATTTCATACTGACGTTTAAGGCTTACTTCTCCATGTATATCCCCGCAAGGAGCCTTATAACTAGCTGCTCCTAACTCACTACGGTAAAACATACTTGCAATAGGCGCACGCCAATCATAGACCATCACTTCATACGTATCATCATTCATAACATTTTGATAGCCTACATAAACCTTTTCTTTCTCTTCCTCATCTTCTGTAAAATCAAATCGTCCAAAGTATGGTTTATCTAAAATGCGCTTATATTTTTCTACCTTGCTTAATTTATGTTCATAATGTGACGTTTCAATACGTTCCATTGTATGATATTGGCTTAGTTCTATATTTCTATCGTAATCATCTACGGCAGGCATACCTCCTTCAAACATTTCTTTACGAAGGGCTACTAAGTTTTGTTTTTGCTCAGCTGCTGCCTGGCCGCCTACAGTAATTTGTTCTTTTAAAAAGTGGGTTACAGTTTTAAGATACTGCTGCTCTTGTTCTAACTCTTTATTATAATCACTCATGCATTTTCCTCCATTACTACCTGCCCATAGGCCTATCTTATAATAATATCACCTCTCTATAGTAATAGAAAGCCCCTTCAACTCACAGATGTAATGGAGTTGAAGGGGTAGTTTTTTTATGATTTTTCGATAAGATTGTCTATTTGCTCAAAGGCTTTGTCTAGATATTTTTCTGGGTTTTCTTCATATTGAATAACGCCTTCTACTAGGATTTTCTCAAAATGTTTAATTCCTAAACCTTTAAAAAGGTCCTTACAGTAGCTAACACCGTGGTTAACTTTGGATTCAATAAAGAATGGGAAGTCCCCCCCTGATGTTTGAAGATAAATCATAAATCTTTCTTTATCATTTAAAAGTGGCTCTGGTTTTTGCTTGTCACCTTGGAAGTTAATCACCTTTCCACCTAAGCAAATACAGTCAATATACATCTTAAATCTTGCCGGGAAGCTTAAATCCCACATAGGTGATGCAATAATATATGCATCAGCTTTAACAAATTGGTCACCTAATTCATCAATTCGGTCTACAGCCTTTTTATCTTCCGCGCTAAGCTTATCATAATCTGCACCAGTCACCAATTTAATCTCATCAGTTAAATAAGTAGGCCATACTTCTGGAATATTGGTACTATATAAATCAAGTTCCTGAACCTCATATTCTGAATGTTTTTTAATAAAATTTTCTACTAAATATCTCCCTAACTTCTTACTAATAGACTTATCCTCAGGCGAAGGACTTGCCGTAATATATAAAAGTGTTTTCATATAAAGATGCCTCTTTCATTTTTCCCTTATTATGTATCTTTTCACCAATTTTTATGCCCATTTTTCTATTTTTCTCCCCTCTTCAATACTCTAATTCAGCGTACTTACAAGTCTTTTTCACTTTAAGCTGTGTTAAACAACTTTGTTGCTATTTAAAATAGAATAAGAGGGCCTCCTTTGGAAGCCCTCTTACTCTATAACACAACTATTTCATTGTCATTAGGCGCTTTTAATACAGCAACAATATTTTCATCTTCTTCTCCAACTAAAACCGTTCCATACTTAAAACTGTTCTTTACCCAAACATCCATCATTGCTTCAAAAAAACTTTTCTTCTCTTCAAATTATCAACATATATTTCAAAGAAATCATATCCACTAAATGCATCTTTTAATATTTCAGCACATATTGTCATTTCCGTTTCATCTGCTTTACGAAATTTCAATCGTTTGTATCTCCTTTGCAAATTCAAATCTAAACACTATTTTTATAGATATTCCCTATAATCCTTCAGCCTCTCTTTCTCCCTCACCCCAAGATTTAAATAAAAAGAGTCCCTTGGCTACATGCTGACTAGTCTACCTCTGGAGTAATCTAATGATACTCTTAATGAAGAAATGTCAAAGGGTTTTAGCGCATTGTTTGAACGGAGCGCTAGCGCAGTGAGTTATGCGCGTTCTTTGATATTTCGAATTTAGAGTATCACAGATTACGGAAGGTGTAGCTAGTCGGCATGTAGCCAAGGGACGGCCCTTTTAGTTACCTAATCTAATTTATTCTAATTCAAAAGCCCCAGTATAAAGTTGATAATACTTACCATGTTTATGAATAAGTTCTTCATGGTTACCTTTTTCAATAATTCTACCTTGTTCAAGTACCATGATATCATCAGAGTTTTTAACTGTTGAAAGTCTGTGGGCGATAACGAATACTGTTCGACCGTGCATGAGGGCATCCATACCTTTTTGTACGATGGCTTCTGTACGTGTATCGATACTTGATGTCGCTTCATCTAGAATCATTACTGGTGGATCTGCTACGGCTGCTCTAGCGATAGAGATAAGTTGTCTTTGACCTTGTGAAAGACCTGAACCATCTCCTGAAAGCACCGTATCATAACCTTCTGGAAGCATTGTAATGAAGTCATGGGCATTAGCAAGTTTTGCTGCATTAATACATTCTTCATCTGTAGCATCCATTTTTCCGTAACGGATATTTTCCATAACTGTTCCTGTGAAGAGGTTAACATCTTGAAGTACAACTCCAAGAGAGCGACGTAAATCATCTTTTTTAATTTTATTGATATTGATTCCATCATAACGGATTTTACCATCTGCAATATCATAGAAACGGTTAATAAGGTTGGTAATTGTTGTTTTACCTGCACCTGTCGCACCTACGAAGGCTACCTTTTCACCTGGAAGTGCTTCAAGAGATACATCGTGAAGTACGATTTTGTTTTCTACATAACCGAAATCTACTTCATTGAGGGTTACATCCCCTTCAAGTTTTGTATAAGTGATGCTGCCATCACCATGTGGATGTTTCCATGCCCACATACCTGTGTGCTCTGGTGTTTCCACTAAGTTTTCACCTTCATATTTAGCATTTACTAAAGTAACATAACCATCATCTGTTTCTACTTCTTCATCCATTAATTTAAAGATACGTCCAGCACCTGCAAGTGCCATAACGATGGCATTGAATTGTTGAGAAACTTGACTGATAGGCATTGTGAAACTCTTGCTAAGTTGTAAGAAGGCTACAAGTCCACCAAGTGTAAGTCCCCCTATACCTTTTACAGCGAGGAATCCACCTAAGATGGCAATTAAAACAAATTGTAAGTTACCAAGGTTCGCCATGATTGGCATTAGGATATTGGCAAACTTATTAGCTTCTGTCGCATTGTTACATAGCTCTTCATTTAATACATCAAAAGACTCTTTTGCTTTTTCTTCATGACAGAATACTTTTACAACCTTTTGACCATGAATCATTTCTTCGATGAAACCATTCATTTTACCTAATGATTGTTGTTGTTTAATGAAATAGTTGGCACTCTTACCGCCTACTACTTTTACAACTTGCATCATGACAAATACTGAAATAATCACGAAAATTGTTAAATATATACTTGTATATAACATAGCGCAAAATACAGCCACAATAGTGATTACAGATGAAAAGACTTGAGGAATACTTTGAGAAAGCATTTGTCTTAAAGTATCTGTATCATTTGTATAGTGACTCATGATATCCCCATGTGTATGTGTATCAAAGTAACGAATAGGGAGTTTTTGCATATGTGCAAACATTGTATCACGAATTTCTTTTAAAATACCTTGTGCAATAAATACCATTAAATAATTATATAAGAATGTAGCCCCTACACCTATTACATAAATAACAGCCATGGTTAAAACAGCACTTAATAAGCCGTCAAACACTGGGTGAGCTTGTAAAAGTAAAGGTGCAATATAATCATCAATAAGTGTTTGTAAAAACATGGAGCTAGCTACCCCTACCAAAGCACTCACTAAGATACATATAAGTACTGTGGTAAATTGGAATTTATATGCCTTAAGATAACTGAGTAGACGTTTCATTGTTGCCTTATCTGGTTTTTGCATTGGTCCCATAGGTCCTGGACCGCCTGGACCACCTGGTCCTCTCATTGGGCCTTTACTCATTGTCTTCACCTCCCTTAGTTTGTGAAGTATAAACTTCTTGGTAAATTGGATTTGTAGCTAATAATTCTTCATGTGTACCTACACCATTAATTTTACCATTATCAAGAACAATAATTTTATCTGCATGTTCAATAGAAGAAACACGTTGTGCAATAATGATTTTTGTTGTATCTGGAATCTCTTCACTAAATGCCTTACGAATAAGTGCATCTGTTTTTGTATCTACTGCACTTGTTGAGTCATCTAAGATAAGAATCTTAGGCTTTTTAAGAAGTGCTCTTGCGATACAAAGTCTTTGTTTTTGACCACCTGATACGTTAGTTCCACCTTGCTCAATATAAGTGTCATAACCTTCTGGGAAAGCTGCAACGAAATCATGTGCTTGTGCTAATTTACAAACACGGATAAGTTCTTCATCAGAAGCATTTTCATCACCCCAGCGAAGGTTTTCTTTGATTGTACCTGAGAATAAAACATTTTTTTGAAGTACCATGGCAACTTCATTACGAAGTGATTCAATGTCATAATCTCTTACGTCTATGCCGCCAACAGTTACTCTACCTTCTGTTACATCATATAAACGAGGAATAAGCTGTACGAAACTAGATTTTGAGCTACCTGTTCCACCAATGATACCAATTGTTTCACCAGATTTGATATTGATATCAATGTTTTTTAAACATAACTTATCTTTGCGTTTTGCATAACTGAAGTTTACATTTTCAAATGTAATGCTACCGTCTTTTACCTCATGAATTGGATTTTCACCATTTGCTAAATCACTTTGTTCATCTAAGATTTCTACAATTCTCTCTGCAGAAGCACGAGACATAATAATCATAACAAATACCATTGAAAGCATCATAAGTCCCATTAAGATTTGCATTGCATAAGTAATAAGACTCATAAGCTCACCTGTTGTAAAGTTACCTGCTACAATCATTCTTGCTCCGAACCATGCAATTAAAATCATACATAAGTACATTGTAAACTGCATAAGTGGCCCATTGAAGGCAAGTGTCCCTTCTGCTTTTGTGAAATCACTATAGATTTCTTTAGAAATCTTTTTGAATTTATCTTCTTCCACATCTTCTCTAACAAAAGATTTTACCACACGGATACCGTGTAAGTTTTCTTGTACTACGTTATTTAACTTATCGTATGTACGAAATACTCTTTCAAAGATTGGGTGAACATTTTTAATGATGAAGAATAAACCGCCACCTAAAATTGGAATTGCTAATAAGAATATGCATCCAAGTCTCGCATTAATTGTAAATGCCATAATTAATGAGAATAATAAAATCATCGGTGCACGTACCGCAATTCGAATAATCATTTGATATGAATTTTGTAAGTTTGTAACGTCTGTTGTTAAACGGGTTACAATACTTGCAGTTGAAAACTTATCAATATTTGAGAATGAAAAGTTCTGTACATTATAATACATATCATGTCTTAAATTCTTAGCAAATCCAGCGGATGCAATCGCTGCAAACTTTCCTGAAAGTGCACCAAAGCTTAGTGACATGAGACATGCTATAACAAGTACAACTCCCATCTTGGTGATATATCCCATATCTCCTTTATCAATTCCATAGTCAATGAGTCTAGCCATTAATAACGGAACGATAACTTCCATGGTAACTTCTAAAACCATGAATATTGGCGTCAAGATTGATGCCTTTTTATACTGCCTTACGCAGCCTGCTAGTCTTTTGATCATAGTAACCTCCTTATATTGTGTATTTTGAATAATTGTTAGCACATAGACTGTCAGCCTACTAACAATTTATCCAATAAATAAAGTGGATTCACACCCACTTTTATTAAAGATAGTACTATTCTAAGTTCTTCTTAAGCTTATCTGCTATTTTATAGAATGTTTCTATCTCCTCTTCGGTAATCCCATCAACTAACCTCTTCTCAAAGGCAATAATCTCAAGTTCAATCTGTTCCTGAACTTTAATTGCCTTCTCAGTCAGCTCTAATTTCTTTAACCTAGCATCATGGGCTACTGGACGACGAACAATAATACCATTCTTTTCCATACGTTGTAAAATAGCTGTAGCTGTGGAACGTCTGATAGAAAATTCCTCTTCTATATCTCTTTGATACACATCTTGACCTTGATGATCATAAAGATAACCAATTACCCAACTATGTATGCCTGTTACCCGTTCAGCAGCCTTTATTGCTGGCAAATTATCTACATGCCTCTTAATTAAATTAGATATGGTGCGAACTTCAAATCCTACACGTCTATTCAATATTGCCCTCATCTCCTACGCTAAATATTTAAGCTTTCTTTTTGTTAGTCTGCTAACATATTGTATAAAAAAAAAGCCCCTCTGTCAATAATTGATATATCTTTGCTTTCTCCTTATTTTTTACATTTCTTGCACTTATTTTACCATTTTCCTAATCTTTTACCATTCTTCGTTGTCCTATTTAGTAAAATATGTTATATTTTTACACGCAAGTATATAAATATTAGAGTTTTGATTAAATTTAGGAGGATTTAATGAGAAAATTAGGGGTTATCAATAAACTATTATTACTTTTTTGCGTTGCTATTATCATTTCATCATTTGCTATAAGTACCGTCACTTATAATTTATCTAAGAATATCTTAGATTCAAATGTGCAGCTTACAAGTAGCCAAACATTAAACGAAAGTGCAAATGCATTGACACTTTATCTAAAATCACTGAGTCAACAAGTTGATTTATTAACACGCAAAAATGAATTAAAACATTTGGAAGAGCCTGATATCATAGAAGAAAATCTAACAAGTACCTATGATTCGCTAATTGCTGCGTTGAAAACAACGCCAGGTGCTATGCAGGGATATTATATTACAGTCAATAATCGTTTAGTCAGCGTGCTTCCTTATGAAAAAGATGGGAAAACTAAATATGAGCGTTTGCTTACTGAAAATATAGACTTACGTAATGAATCTTGGTATAAAGATGCATTAAAAAATGAAAACAGACTAGGTGTCTATGCGGCCTATACTGAGCCTTATTTTTCTGAAACACTGGGTACAGAGGTCATTACTGTAAGTCAATGTATCAAGGCTAAAGAAGAAGTTGTAGGGGTTGTAGCCATTGATATTGCATTTAGTGCCATTACGGAATTCGTAAACAGTATAAAACTTCTTGATACTGGTTTTGTATTCCTTGTCAATAATGAAGGAGAGGTCTTAGTGTCACCTGATAATGATGCACTCTCACTTACTTCATTCTCTACACTATCTATATGGGAAAGTTTAAATACGACTGAGCCTACAAGCTTAAAAGGGCACTCTGGGGGTGAAGACTACTACATCACTAGCATTACAGATGGCATTACAAGCTGGAAACTAATTGGGATGATTAATCAACGTGAAATTACAAATGATTTATCTACACTTTCTACTTGTACGTTACTTGTTACTTTAGGTGCACTTGTATTAAGTTTTCTCTATGTTTTATTCTCTATGAAAGATTTAAAAAGCAAGTTTAAAGCCTTAGGGGATAATATCGCAGCCATTGCACAAGGTGACTTTACTCAGCGCCCTATCATTCCTGGTCATGATGAGTTCCACATATTAAGTAAAGACATTCAGCAGATGACGCAACATATTTCTGCTTTAATCGGAAATGTAGATGAAACAGCCCAAGTCCTTTTCACTACATCTAATCAGATTAATGCCATCACAGCTCAAACACAAGAGACTTCAACTAATGTAAAGCTTGCTACTGATGAAATATCTATCGGTACAGCCCAACAAGCTACAAGTATGCAAGATATCAGTATGCAGGTAGATGCCTTAGGCAAACAGCTAGAAGAAACTAAAAACTATACTTCAAATGTAAAGGCTATGTCTTCTGAAACACAAACTTTAAGTTCAACTGGCTTAAATATGTTACGCGACCTTGGGGAAACATCTAATCATTCTAATGAAATCGCAGTAAGTTCTTATGCTTTCTTCAAAGATATGACTGAAAGTATTAATAAAATCAACTTTATTTCTAATGCCATTATTGAGATTACTAACCAAACAAGTTTGCTCTCTCTTAATGCAAGTATCGAAGCTGCGCGTGCAGGTGAAAGTGGTAAGGGCTTTGCTGTCGTTGCAGAAGAAATTCGTAAGCTTTCTGATGCTTCTAAAGCATCTACTGATGAGATTAAAAATATCGTAGATGAAATTAATACGAAGTCTATGCAGGCAAGTACTGCTCTTGAAAAAAGTCAGGCCCTTTTATTAGAGCAATCAGATGCCATTGCTTCTACAGAAGACGTCTTTAAAAACATCATTGATTCTGTAAATAATCTGATTAAAGACATCTACGAGGTAGACCAATTAAATGCCCATATGGTGCAAAGTAAAAATCTTGTCCTTCAAAATGTGGATGAGATTGCAGCCATCTCAGAGCAAACAGCTTCGGCTTCTCAGGAAGTTACAGCTTCTACAGAAGAAGTTGCTACAACCATGGATCGTTTATCAGCTGAGGCAAGACAACTTATACAAGCTGCTGAACTACTTAGCGAAAATCTTAAATCATTTAAGCTTTAAAAAATCAAGAAGGGAATCACACTTATACCTGTGATTCCCTTCTTTTTACTCTTTATAAATCCCATAAGTTCCTGTTGGGCCATCCATAAATATCGGTAGTCTTGGCGGATTATACGTCCACCACATCATAAGCAGTACAATCCCTGCAAAAATAATCATCACAATATAAGCGGGTATCCCTTTACCATGTCTATAAATATGTAGTCCTAAAAGCTGTCCTAATATAAGATTCACTAATACAATCAAAATATCTACTACTAAAAATTCTACGCCAAAGGCTTGTGTATAAAAATAAAATATAAGTGGCATTGTAACCATTCCTGTGACTAGGGCTACAAGTCCACCTGTAAGCCATTTATCATAATCTAGTTGCCCACTAGCCCCTCCAATCATGCAATATAAACACCACCAAGCTATAATGGGTAATACTATTAGTTTAATATGTTCCCAAATACTTTCGTTTACAGGTGCAAAAAATCCTATAAACTCATTATTTCCCGTCCAACCGTATAAGAAATGCATCATACTTCCAATTATAAATAAGACAGGAATCCCAATTAATGTCCACTTTGCCGCCCCATCCAATCTTCTTTCTTTCATATAATGCCTCCTTTACTTCTCTAATAGCCTTATTTAACATTTGTGTAACTGATTACATTGCCTCCCCTCCTTATCTATCCTCTAACTTAGCCCTCTATTAAAATATATATTCACCATAGCTTGTATCTATTAGGCTTACTTTCAAAGTCTTAGATTTGTTTTAAAAATAGGCTAACAAATCCTTTGAATCCGTCAAAATAAAAAAGCATATTTTATATAATCCCAATTTAAATGGTGACTCTATAAAATATGCTTCTGCCTTATAAATTTTTAGTGCTTATAAATCCTTTACATCTCTTAGTTCAATGATTGTCCCTTCTGGTGCAATCACCTTGCTTAAAGCTGAACCCTCTACTTCATAAATAGCCCCGCCATGCTTTTCCTTAAAATGATGGTATCCTAAAGCCTTAATTCTAGCCACTTCAGCTTTTACATCATCTACTAGGAAACACATGTGCACAAGTCCTTCAAGCTTACTGCTGGGCTTTGTTAAAACTTCATCTTCTTTGCCAGTTTGAAGCTCAATCATAAAATCTTCTAATGCCAGCCAAGTATTATAGCTACGCTTATGAAAATTGGGTGATTCCTTAATCACTTTAAAGCCCATAATGTTTGTATAAAAGTCTAAAGATGCTTTATAATCATCTGTTTGTATACATACATGGTGTATTCTTCTCATCTTAATGTCCTCTATGTTTCTGCCTTCTTTTTTCCTGTTTCAGCACAAACTTCATAGCCTTTTCAGCTTCTTTCTCTGCCTTACTCACAGCCTTACGCTCAAGTTTACCTTGTTCCTGCTGCTCCTTTAATGCCTGTTGTGCTTTCGTACCAATCCCTTTTTCCTGCATTTGCTTCTTAGCAATTCGTTGCATTCTCTTAGGATTCATACTTTTCTTACCTTCTGAAGCGACCATTCCTTTAACGTCCTTGGGAATTAGTTTATTCCAATTAGTGAGTATAAAATCATATACCTCATTAATTTTAGGCTCACTGCCAAAGGTAATCTTCATCACCTTATAATGCCCCTCTTCCTCCCATTCATAAATGCCACGCCAAAATGGTTCTTCAAAAAGCACTGTTAAACTACTCATGACCTGTGTCATCATAGTTCCCTCCTTTTTTAATGCATCAATCTTTAATGCATTAAGTTTCTAATGCGTCACATGATACAAAACTTTACAAAGAAGGGACAACCAAAGGAGGCAGGTTACTGACAGAATCCATTCTGCGTCTGGACTACCAACCAGAACTGTGTTTTTATCTTTGCTTAATTTAATTTTAGTCTTCTCTCTATCTACGTCAAGCCATTTTTAAAGAAAAATATACTTTTATTTATTGCTTTTCGTAGTACTTAATCAGTGCTTGTGTCCCTAAATCTCCATAGCCTTCGTTCTCTAATGTTTGATACATGCCAAGGATTTTTTCCATCATGCCCATATGAAGTCCAGCATCTTGTGCTTCTTCTAGGGCTATTTTCATGTCTTTGATGTAATGTTTGATATAGAATCCTGGATCTAAGTCTCCTTTTGCGATTCTTGGTGCCATATTAGACATTTGCCAGCTTCCTGCTGCCCCTTGGCTAATTGTGCTGAGCATTGTATCCACATCAAGTCCTACTGACTTTGCATAAGACATGGCTTCACATAAGCTTGCCATCACACCGCCTAAGGCAATTTGATTGGCCATCTTGGTATGTTGACCGTTCCCTGCTTTACCCTCATAAACAATATTGGTTCCCATGCACTCAAAAATATGGTGACATGCTTCAAAATCTGCTTTTTCACCACCGACCATAATGGCAAGTGTGGCTTTTTGCGCCCCTACATCGCCGCCTGATACAGGTGCATCAAGAGCATGTAAACCTTTTTCTCTTGCTGCGGCATCTATTTTAATAGCAAGTTTAGGGCTTGTAGTCGTCATATCAATAATATATGTGCCTTTATCTGCACTATGAAGAATGCCACCTTCTCCAAAATAAACTTCCTCCACATCTTTAGGATAACCTACCATTGTAATGACAGCATCTCTTCCCTTAGCACAGTCTGCCACTGAGCTGCACCATGTGGCACCTTCTGAAATCAGTCTGTCTGCCTTTGCTTTCGTTCTTGTATAAACCGCTACTTCATAACCTTTATGCATTAAATGACGTGCCATAGATTCACCCATTACACCAATACCAATAAAACCGATTTTCTTCATGTTCATTCTTCCCTTCATCTTAAGTCGCCTAATGCTTCACATCGTTATCTATGTGATTTGACATTTATAAACTTTATAAATTTTTTCCCTATATTGACTTAATTATAGCATCTCTCCTACATACTATCTATACCTCAGCGCCGCATACCGCTTCTCTTCTTTTCTCACCTTATTTCTTATCTATTTCTTATCTATTTCTTACCTTATTTTTACTGCTCATGACATGTTATGTACTTTTTTATGACATCTTACTACATTTGTCTAATAATTTTTCTGATTTTATTGTATTTTTTTATAAGGTATGTTGACTACAAAAATCTACTTTTCTAAATATATCGCTGATTTAAATTTACATGGAGGGTTTTTATGAAAAAAATTGGAATTATGAAGAAGGTTATGTTGTTTTTTGGCTGTAGTTTACTCGTTTCATCTCTGATTATAAGTATGATTACTTATATCACTTCTAAAAATATATTAGAAAGTAACACAAAGCTTACAAGTAGCCAGACCTTGCAAGAAAGTCAGACAGGCTTTACAACTTATTTAAAATCATTAAGTCAGCAAGTAGATTTACTTACCAGAAAAAGTGAATTAAAAAGGCTTGAAACACCTGATATTGTAGAAGAAAATCTAGACAGTACTTATGACTCCTTAGTCGCTGCCCTTAAAACCGCACCTGGTGCTGTACGCTGTTATTATGCCACCGAAAACTCACGTTTAATTACAACCGTTCCCTATGAGGAAGAAGGAAAGACCAAATACAAATCTACCCTAGAAGAAAACATCGACTCACGCACAGAAACTTGGTACACTAATGCGCTCAAAAATGATGAACGTGACGGCGTTTATGCAGGCTATACAGAACCTTATTTCTCAGTTAAAGACAATATTCAAGTGATTACAGTGAGCCAATGCGTTAAATCTAAAGAAGAGGTTGTGGGCGTTGTCGCTATTGACTTTGCGTTTAGTTCCATTACTAATTTTGTCAATAATATTAAACTCCTTAATACAGGTTCTGTTTTCCTTGTCAATAACACAGGTAGTGTCTTAGTCGCACCTACAGACAGTCCGCTCACGCTCACACAGTTTAATAGTCTACCTTTTTGGGAAGAGCTAAATACTACTGAGCCTGTTAGCTTAACGAAAAATATTGAAGGCGATGCTTATTACATGACTAGCCTTACAAATGCCATTACAAATTGGAAACTTATCGGCCTTGTTAATGAACAAGAAATCACTTCAAGCTTAACGAAACAACTCACTTATACAACCCTTGCCGTCATTGTTGCCCTTTTAATCAGCATCTTAGTTATCCTACCTCTTGTAAGAGATATCAAATCTAAGTTTAGAACGTTAAGTCATGCTATTAATGAAGTTTCACAGGGTAACTTCACCGCGCAACCTATTATTGATGGGGGAGATGAATTCCATGCCCTCAGTCTCAATATTAATGAAATGATCACAAACATCAAGACTTTACTTACTAATGTGGAGCATACTGCACGTACACTTTTTGAGGCTTCTGATAAAATCTCTTCCATCACAAATCAAACACAAGATACCTCATCTAATGTTAAAATCGCCATTGAAGAAATATCCATTGGTACTTCACAGCAAGCAGAGAGCTTACAAGACATTAACCTTCAAGTAGACACTTTAGCCAAACAATTAGAAGCAACTAAAAATTATACCTCTGATGTAAAAAATATGTCTTCTGAAACCCAATCTCTAAGTAACAAAGGCTTACAAATGCTAAAAACATTAGACGAAAAATCGACACATTCTCAAGAGATTTCTATGGCTTCTTACAACTTCTTTAAAGACATGGCTGAAAGCATTAATAAAATTAACTTTATCTCAGATGCCATCATTGCCATTACCAATCAAACAAGCCTCCTTTCTTTAAATGCAAGCATTGAAGCTGCACGTGCAGGTGAAAGTGGTAGAGGCTTTGCCGTAGTAGCTGAAGAAATCCGCAAGCTCTCTGAGGCCTCTAAACAGTCCACAGATGAAATCAAGGCAATAGTAGATGAAATCCATAGCAAGGCACAACAAGCTAATACTTCTTTAGAAGAAAGTAATGTACTCCTTGCAGCACAATCTTCTGCTATTAAAGATACTGAAAATGTCTTCAATAATATTCTTTCTTCCGTAGAAAAGCTTATTACAAACATTTATGAGATTGACCGCCTCAATAACAATATGGTAGAAAACAAAAACACCGTTATTAAAAACATGGATGAAATGGCTGCTATTTCAGAGCAAACAGCTTCCTCATCACAAGAGGTCACAGCTTCTACAGAAGAAGTTGCTGAAACTATGACTCAGTTAGCTGCTCAAACCTCACATCTTACAGGAGTTGCCGAAACCTTAAAAGAAAATTTAAGCCACTTTAAATTAATTTAAATATATTCAGAAAACTTAATCTTTTCTTTGATTTTGAAACAATTAGATGTTATCATGGTTCAGTATATTAAATCAAAGGAGGCGTTAAATTGAATTTAACTAAGTATTTCAAAACCAAAATCAGTATTGCATTAACACTAGGTGTAGCCCTAACCAATGTACTCTATGCGAATCCCATTCCTCTACTGCCTTACAAACTTCTCCCCAGTACGAGACCTCTACAGCCACACCAGATATTGAATTAGTAGACTTAAGAGAGCATGAGGTCTTAGATATTAACTTAACAGATACATCATTGGCACAACATACATCTACCGAAAAATCTTCAATGCCATTGCCATTAAATCATCGTGTTAAAACAAGCCGTTCTACTGATTCTGCCGTAGATGTTACTATACCTGAACTTGCTTTTGATACAGATGTTTATGGTATGCTAAGTGCTTCTAATACGGCTTCTGAGTATCAAGTAACTTTAACACAACCTACTAAACTAACGGCTACATTAGATGCTGATATTTACATCTTTGATGAAGCACTTAATCTGGTTGCTACATCTCAAAACGAGGGGTTAGGTATTGCAGAAATCACTTCTTGTGTCTTACCAGCTGGAGCCTATTCTATCCTCGTTTATGACTATGAAGGTTCTGGTCTCTATCTCATTAATGCATATGCTTCAACACAAGATATCACTTATGAACTAAATGATACTTTTACAACTGCTACGGCTTTAGATAGCACATTTTATATTAATGCTAATATTGACACACCTTATGATGTAGATATCTATTCAACAAACATCTCTAGCAACACAATTATTAATATCAACTTCAACGATAACAATCAAGGTTATACCCTTTACCTAACTAATGGTACTAATATTTATGATATTTCTAGTGGAGTCTCAGCTGTACAGCTAGACACAGGCAAATGGTATTTCTATGTATGTAGCGAAAATGGTACTTATTCTCCAACTACCACTTATTCGCTAAGCCTTAAAAATTTATATCGAACAGATTTATATAATATTGCTTACAATAAAGATTATCAATCTTACTTACAATATGAAATAACTTCTCCAGGAGTTTATACTTACTACCTAAATGGTAAAGAAATAGATATGACTTATTCATATGAACACCATGTCTCTAATTCTGCTGGTTGGATTAATACATATATTGGGGTAGCAGGACAAGCTGGACGTAGTATTGTTATAGGTAAAGCTGCTGCTGATAATGCTGGCGTAGAACCACCTATTTTGGGCACGCTACGCACAAATAGTGAAACAAGATTAAGTGGTAACAACAGCACACCTGTACTTAGCCTTTACATAGTAGAAAATACAGACGTATCTAATACCTACTTAGCATATGTGCGTCGTTATACTGGTGGTGAATATAAATACACTACTGAGTCATGTTCTTATACTACGCCTGCAGCTCAAATCGTTATTGACCTTAATACGGCAAAAATAGTAGATGTCCTAACACCTAACTTCTATTATGACTATGGTTATCGTAATGGTTACGTCGCAGCTAACAATACTACGACATATTTAAACTAATTAAATATACGTTAATTTAGGAGGTATTTCAATGCATATCAACAGTTATAATGTAATATCATTTTCACCTATGCCTAACACCCTTCAAGAAGCCATTTCACAAAGACGTACACATGGCACAACTCAAAAGACTGATTCTAAGGAGCTTAACTTCTCTGACCTTACTTTAAAGTGTATAAATGATTCAGATTCAGGTATTTATAAAATCGATGACTTAAATGCCTTCGTTTATGAACAAACAAAGTATGAAATTGCTATTCGTGACGCCGTCTATAACACAGGAGATCTTACTGCTAGTGCAACTGCTTATAATGAACTACTCACTGAAATCACACAACAATATGCCTCAGATACAGAATCCTTTACTAAAGCGAAATCCTCTTTAGATACACAATACGAACACTTTGCAACCAACTTTTCTAATACACTTTCAGAACTTACCTCTTTTGCCTGTGGCACTGGTAGTATCCAAGACCATACATTTAAATTCAGCCTTACACGTGAACAACGTGTCCAGATTGCCACAGACACTAAGTTATATCTCATGAACACAAATCCTTCACTTCAAAGTATTGAAACTCAAGAAAATCCCACTTTTACACAAGATGATATTACAAATCTGGTACAAATCTTTTATGGTGACAAAAAAAATTCAGCTACTCATTTAAATAATTTTCTTAATGGTATTACTACCAATACAAATATATCATCATCACTAAAAGATTCCCTTAAAGCACTTGTAGTATCTTAATAGCATTATAAAGAAATCATAATTATACAGTTTCATTTTAATATTTCGGCTTATTGTTTCAGGTTGCCTTTTTATGGAATAACCCTTATAATTTATACATAAGCACCGAAGAAAGAGGGTATTACGCTAGCCTAGCTCACGTAATACCCTCTTCTTCGTTATGTAAAATATTATTCGTAATCTTTGACATTATTTAAATCTACTTTTTCAAGATTAATATCATTTTATTTGCCCACTTTTTATCAGCCCTGATTCCTTAAACTTTTATAGTCCACTAAAATGCTCTGAAAAACCCTCTCTCCTCTTTGCTTACTTTAGCCCCTCAGCTTCTAGTGAGTTTAGACTTTAGATAAGTTTTTCTATTTATTTTAGGTCGCTATAAAAGTTTAAGTTTCAAAGGAGGGGCTCCTAACTATTTATTGTGGGTACCCGCTAAACAATAAATAGTTAGGCTCTGATCTTAAATCTTTGTTTTTAATTGCTTTTAAGGTGTAAGTATTAGTTTTTCAGAACGCTAGCTGTATCCTTGTGCGCGTCATAATTGCGTTAGCCAGTGATGGTGCTCCACTTCAAAATAGGTTAGACATCATGGGGTATTGGCGCTTATGTTGATTACTTGGATTAAACTTTTGTGCTGTATTACTTGTCCTTACACTTAAGTATATGTCTCTTTTAAATAATTTCCCTACTTTGCAACTAAAAAAAATATAAATAACTTAAATTTTATCCCTCATCTCTCATTAGATGATTGCTAAATTGTTTTCTCTCAATGATTTCATATGACTATAGAGAAACCAACTAAAAACTTGAAATATACATGTAGGTAAATAGGTTTCTCTCAATGATTTCACATGACTAAAAATCATGAATAACTAAACTTTATAAATGTGAAATCTATAAAAACTATGAATAACTAAACTTTATAAATGTGAAGTCTATATCTCCATTATATTTTTAATAGTTAATCTTTTATATGATTATCTAATATAAATCTGCTAAAATCCGATAACAGTTATTACGTGAGATTTTTTTACATATTATGTTATAAAGGAGTTTGTATGGAGTATAATTCAATAAATTTTTCATCCACCAATAAATTGGTACTTACATTAAGTTGTCTTATTAATGCCTTTTTAACACTAGGCAATTTTGTAGAGGTTCTTAAAGGTAACAAGCCCTTACTCGTAGCAACAGGCTATCTCATCCTATCACTTATTAATGTAGGCGGACTACTTTACCTCTATCGTAAGGACAATAATTCAGCTTTATTTAAAGAGTTTAGCTTTTGGAGCTTTTTAGCCGTTTATGTTTACTCAATCTTTGCATCTTACACTGTCGGGGTTTATGTGTATATCATACCGTTTGTTTTCTTATATTTCTCATACTTTGATGTAAAATTTATTCAAAAGGTTGTCTGTATTGTATTTACGCTAAACATTACACGTGTACTTTGGCTTGTTCTAATTATTAAACAAAATCAGCCACACTTCGTTTCAGATTACACAATACAATTAGCATCAATGTTTACTATTTGTCTGATTGCTTACTTAGTCACTAAAGTTTCTACTCAAATGAATACAGAAAAACTAGAAACATTAGAAGCAAGTAGACAACAACAAGCAGAAATTTTAAGTAGTGTCCTAGAATTAGGCCGTGTATTAGATACACAATCGCAAGAAATTTATACTGTAGTTTCTGAACTTGAAAAATCAAGTAACGTTGTAGCCACTACAATGAATGAAATTACTGTAGGTATCGAAGATACCACACAAAATATTCAAACACAAAGTCACTTAACACAGGATATTCAGCACATTATCTTAGATACTTCTGATGCTTCTAAAGTTATGACGCAAATCTCTTTAGAGACAATTGATGAAATTAATAAAGGTAAAGAAATCATTGAAGAACTTAGTAAACAAACTGCTACCATGAATACAAATAGTGATACAGTTTACAATTCAATGATTGCCCTTCAAGATAAAACAAGTGAAATCGGACGTATTACTTCTACTATTACAGATATCGCAGCACAAACAAATATTCTTTCTCTGAATGCTGCTATCGAAAGTGCACGTGCCGGAGAAGCTGGTAAAGGATTCGCCGTGGTTGCTGATGAAGTACGTAGCCTCTCAACACAAACAAGCGCTTCAGCAGGTACTATTGCAAACATTTTAGGTGAACTTCAAGTCATGGTGCAAGATGCTGTCTCAGCTATGAATACTTTTAGAACAACAAATACTGCACAAAATAAACTTATTCAAGATACTGAATCAATTTTCAATACAACTATTCAAAGCATGAATGACGTAAATCGCAATATCAATCTTGTATCTGATAAGGTTCAAGCAATCCTTGCTTCTAACGACCAAATCGTAAATAGTATCGAAGAGATTTCTTCAACAAGTGAAGCCAACCTTGCCAATATCCAAGAAAGCTTCGCTGCCACAGAAACAAACAATACTCAGATTGCACAAACTAAAGTGATTGCACAAACACTTGTCGCAACATCTGAACAAATTCAAAAATATCTCTAATCTTTCTTTAGATATAGCATAATAGGGGAACAGACGCACTATGAACTTACCTTTGGTAAGACTACAGTGCTTCTGTTCCCCTATTTTTTACTATGTTTTATCGGCTCTTAAATTTTACATCCATCTTTTCAACTTCATTGGAATGTTTTAAAACAACCATTGCCAATCTCACCAGCAAGCTAGATGGTTTATCTTCAATTACATCTTCTATTGCCTCATCTAACACCTCTCCATCTGAAATCACCCTAAGCCTTGATTTCCCCATTTTCTCACAAAGTTTGTAAAGGCTATGATAAATAATGGTACAGCTAATGTTACCGGTTGAATAAGAAGTGGTCCAATCCTTAACCACCTCTTTATTCCATTCACTTCTAATCCTATAAAATGTGTCATAATTAGAAGTATACAAGGCAGTATATATAATACCCATGTCAGCTTTTCTAGAGAACTATATTTTACTTTATAAAGTATATGTATTACTGCAAGTCCTGCGATGCTAGCCAAAAATATTTGTTTCATCACTAAACGTTTTTCTACATCAAACTGTATGGCATAATCTGATATTGCAAGAAAACCTATGCCTATCAGTGCCCCCATCAATAATAACACGCGCCATTCCAGTACAGGCTTATGTGTCTTATGAAATCCTTCTCCAACCTCCTTGGCATCTCCCATTTGTGCCACAGCCTTTTCATAAGCCGTTTCCTCATCCAGCCCTTCTTCCATCATCAACTCATCCTTTAAAAGTTCAATATGCTCATTTAATTCCTGTGCTAAATAAGGATGAATCTTCTTGTACTTCACCTCATTTAAAACTCCTTTAAGAAAGGCATCCACATACTGATTCACTTAAAGCACCTCCCCCAATGACTTTTAACACGCCTTGAGAATAAGTTTGCCACTCTTCTTTTTTCTCTTTTAATCCCTTCTTCCCTTTTTCAGTAATGCGATAATACTTACGCTTACGTGCAGAAGTTGTTTCCTCCCAATAAGCCTCAATCATTCCATCATTTTCTAAGCCATGTAAAATCGGATACAAAGTCCCTTCCTTGAGCTGAAATACATTATCAGACTTGCGCTCAAGCTCCTTCGTCATCTCATACCCATACTTATCTCCCTCATTTAAAAGTTGCAAAATAAAAAGGGTCGTCGTCCCCTTTAACAATTCTTTACTTACTGCCATTTTCTAAATACCTCCAATTACAATATATCGTAAATCTAGGTATATGCTATCAGGTTCACTAAATTGTATCAACAAAAACTTTATTTTCCCCTCTTACAAACTTCTTCTATAATGTATTAAATTACTATATTTAATGTCATGCACTATACCATAGCAAAACATAGCTGCTAAACAATAAGAAAAGTTCTCTTCTGCCAGTCTATCTATATAGTAATTTAATAAACCTCTGACTAAAAAAGTCTATACCCTTTGCACTCGACACTTACGTAAATATTTCTTCTTTTATTGCTATGTTATAAAAACTGGCTCGTAAGTAGTTGGTGAGTTGAGGCCCAGCTAGTCTACCTTCGAAGAAATTCGATGATGGTCTTGGGGCGACTATTTAAAGAGGTTTTAGCACTGCTGTTTGAACGGAGCGCTAGCGCAGTGAGTTCAGTGCGTTTCTTTAAATAGGCGACCTTAGACCATCACAAATTTCGTAGAGAGTAGCTAGATGGGCCTCAACTCACCAACAGCTCTTACCATCTGCTTTTTATAACCTGCTTTTTACATCCATTTCACTTCTGCTTCTTTACGTGGTGTAGTTCTCTGATATTTCACACCAGGGTATCCCATCACCATACATGTGACAATGTTTTCTCCTTCTCCAACACCTAACATTGCTTTAAGTGCAGGATTTTTTTCTGCTGCTAATGTGAAGAAACCACTAAAGAATGTACCTAATCCAAGTGCATTTGTCATAAGTTCCATATTTGAAGATGCAAGTGTTGCATTAATTACATGTGGTGATACAGTTAAAATAACCGCTGGCGCATTAAAGAATACTCTATCATTTTTAGAATCCGCTTTATAAGCTTCATACATTTGTAGCCACATATGTGCATATCCTAGTAACTTAGGATCTGTATTTGGATCATTAATCATATGTGTTCCCATCGCCTTTAAGGTTTCAAATGTTGCTTCTCTTAACTGGTCAATCTTCTCTGTCACAACGATATATGAAACGTTTTGTGCATTTGTAGCTGTTTGTGTAAAGCGCCCTGCTTCAATAATTTTTTCAATCTTCTCCTTTTCAACTGCCTGTGGTTTGAATTGACGTACTGAACGTCTAAATTTAATAGCATTCATTAGATGGTCAGCATCTAATCCAAATGTTTCCTTATCATATTTCTTAACTTCGCTCATATCATAATCTTTTGAAGCAATAGCCTCTACAGGACAGATTGCAATACAATGTCCGCAGTTAAAACATCTTTCATTTTTAGGCGTTGCCTTTAAATCAATAAGTTCAATATCGCTTACTGGACAATCCTTCACACATAAACTACACCCTATACATTTATCATGGCTAATATTAATCATTACTTTTCTCCTTTTATATTGTCTTCTTAATGTATCTTTTATTTTCATCTATTTCTCATTTGATAATCTTCTTTTAAGCTCTCTTATTCTAAAAAAATTTTCTAAGTCTACAAGTACGATTATTTTTAGTATATACTATGAAAAAAGATAGTATGTAAAGGAACTTATTCATGAGTAAAATTAAAAAAGAATATATTTAATGGCACTTTGCACTTTGTCTAAATCCTATGCTTCTAAAAATGAAATTACAATTAAAGGAAGGTTATAGTATTCTTAGCCGTTCTAGCTTTACTTTATAGCTATCTATTACAATAATTTTCTTGTCCCAATTGCTTTCTTTGTGCTTTGCCCCAGTGATGGGTCTGTTAAATCCATCGATATCGTTTTCGCCTTTTTCTGCCTGTGCTACTTCTTCCTTTTCTAAGTGTGTACAAACTACTATTAATAAGCTACACAGCTTACTTTGCGTTGCACCTACCAGCTTACCTTTAGCTTCTTCTAAGGTTTCATCTAAGCGCTGCACCCTGATAGCTACTGGTTTGTCCTGTATGTAGTATTTTAAAAACCCATCTATACCACGGCTTCGATGGACTGGCATTGCATCTAATGCTTCTATATATTGCAGTACATCAGCTTCTTGTGATTTGTAGGCATTGCTACCCTTCTGTAAAATCCTTGACTGGGTTTTCACAAGACTTTCAAGGCGCTTCATACTTATTTCTACTGCTCTTTGTGCATAATCTATACCTATGAAGTCTCTATCTAACCTTTTAGCTGCAACGGCTGTTGTCCCTGACCCCATAAAAGGGTCTAGCACCCTGTCGCCTTCCTCAGTTACTAACTTAATAAGCCTTTCTAGTAATGCGACTGGTTTTTGAGTCGGATAATCTACCCTTTCTCTTGCCCTTGGATTTAAAAAAGGAATTTCCCACACATCACCTAAGGGAACGCCTTTCTTAGGCTCACCCAATAAAACATTTCCTGCTGCGTCTTTTTTATAATTAACTTTTCCGATTTGGTCTCTTGTCCGCTTCTGTAATAACTGCTCCACATTGGTTCCTACAGCATATGCTGTGTATTGTGGGTAAAATTTAAAAGCCTCAGTCTTACTATAAAAATAAATCGTCTGATGGTTATTTTGTAATCCCTTCTTATGATTGGACCATCTTTTATAACACCAGATAATCTCATTTCGAAATTGCTCTGGGCCAAATATCTCATCTAAAAGTTGCCTCAAATCATGATTACTATTTTTGTCACAGTGTAAAAACAAACTACCGGTTTGCTTTAAAACACGATGACATTCTATAAGTCTTAGCCGTAAATAATCCACATAGGCCTTTTTATTTTCCCATTTATCCTCAAAAGTATAGACTTTTCCACTTTTTCTGTTAGTAAGTGCATGGGTACGTTGTGAAAAAAAAGGTGGATCTAAATAGACCATATCGACTGTTCCGGTCTTAATTTCCTGTAATCGATATAAGCAATCTCCCCACAAAATTGCCATGCGCCTAGCCCTCCCTAGCTTTCCCCGTGTAATGTTTTCTCATTACCGCAGCCTAGCCTGTATTATCGTGAATTCCACCCTTTATTATTAGTTTATTCACAAGAAAGCCTTTTTACGCCTATATTTTTGTTGTTCTTAGTCCTTTTTTATCTTTCTTTCAATCGCTTATACCCTTAGTCCTTCATCTTATTAATATAACTTATAGCATAACTTTTCTCATTTCCTTTCTCTATAGATTTCACATTTATAAGTTTTAGTTATTCATGATTTTTACTTAATTTCTCTATACAAGTGTATCGTTACGATTTAACAAAAGTTATTTTTAGTATTTTCTTTATATTCCCCTTTATATATACTATAAGCAAACTTAATCAACACACTTTATATAAGGAGGCTTTATATATGACTACAAAAAGTTTACAACGTTCTCAAATTACATTACGTACACTTATACTTATTGGCTTATTTTCTGCCATCTGTTACGTATCACTTTACTTTAAAATTCCTATTCCTTCACCTGTAGGAAAACCATTCTTACATATGGGGAATATGTTCGTTATTTTAGCAGGATTACTTTTCACTGGCCCTATTGGTGGGGCTGCTGGTGCAATCGGTATGGGACTCTTTGATGCATTAAATGGTTATGCGGACAGTGTCCCTAAAACGATTATTCTAAAATTCGGCATCGGCCTTTTCGTAGGATTAGTTGCTGCTAAAGGCAACAAAAAAGATGCCAAATCACCGCTTAAATGGGTTGGCATCTCTGCTGGCATTTTAATCATAGGTGGCCTTATCCTCATGGCACTTGCCCTTACAAAAGGACATGAAATCGCCATTGCTGGCATTGAAAAAACATTAGTACTTAATCCTGTTCTTTACATCTTTGCACTTATTTTAGGTGTAGGCCTTGCAGTCGTTTGTATCGTAGGCCGCAAAATTTCTATTAAAATGCAATATGCTATTCTAGGTGCTGTAGTCGGTATTGCCTTCAACCTTGTAGGTGAATTTGTATTTGGTGCAATCAAACTCTTACTTGCAGGCAGTGCTTTTTCACCCGCTATTATCAGTTCTGCAGTAAGCTTACCCGCTACACTTATTAATGGATCATTTTCTATTGTAGTGGCGCTGATTTTATACACACCACTTAATAAAGTAATTCAAAAATCAGGTTTCAAATTCTAAATAAAAATAGAGATAATCCCTATAAATATTGCTATTTAGTGATTATCTCTATTCCTACTTTTATTTTTTTAATGTAAATACACGGTCTAACATAACTGCCACTTGTGCACGGCTTGTTGAATTTTTTGGTGCAAAACTGCCATCTGGCTGACCACTTATAATTCCCATTTTCACAAGATTTTGTACAGCTTCTTTCGCGTAATTACTGATTGCATCCTGATCTGTGAACATCATACCTGATGGATTAACTTCACTGATATTCATATTAAGTACAGTAATTGTACGATAAAGCATGGCGCTGATTTCTTCATTTGTGATTGGTGCATTTACACCGAATGTTCCATCTGCGCGTCCTGATGTAATCCCTGCATGATAAAGTGCTAAAATGCTATCTGTATACCACTTGTCTGCTGCTACATCTTTGAATGGATTAACTTCGCTAACCTTATCAAGGCTAAAGGCCCTCGCTAAAAGTGTCGCAAATTCACCTCTTGTAATAGATGCATTTGGCTTAAAGCTGCCATCAGCATACCCTTTAATAATTCCTTTGCTTGCCATATTCATAATGGCTGACTTCGCCCAGTGATTTTCTAAATCTGTAAAGTTTACATCATTACTACTATCTTGTGTATCATCAGCATTGCCATTATTATTGTCAGTATTTGTATTCTCATTATTGACACCATTATTATTTGTAGTACCGTTATTTCCTGTACTATTATTTGAGCTGTCGCTTTCCTCTTCATCACTGCTGTTATTATTGCCAGCATTGGTGTCTTCGCTTGGTTTATAAGCTGTTTCTGTATAAATCAGCTCTGCTTGCTCATAATTTTTTGTAATATAGCCCTTTTCAATCACCTTAACTGAAGTCTTATCTTCATCTAAAGTTAATTTTCCACTTGTCTGTAAGCTTAAACTTAAAGCTGAAAGCTTCCCCTCACTTGTTACAAATGGTACTGATTTATCCTCTGAAACAACATAAAAGCTTAATTTTTCTTTGTCATCTTCTTGGGTTAGAAGCTGATAAGTTGTATAACTATTTTCTACTTTTGAGTTAAGCTGAAGTACCCCTTTAATATCATCAGCCACAATGCTTACTTCTAAAGCAATCACTTCATCCCCTAAGTTTTTCATACCAAGGTCTATATTTACCTGATTGCCGCTTACTTGCTGGTGATGAAAGGTAACTTGCGGCGCAGCTACTTGAGCTGTACTAGCTTGTACTAAATTTGCACAAGCTAGCACACTCATAACTGCTATCCCCCCTAAACATTTATTCTTAAATTTTCTCATTGTAAGTCTCCGTTTGTACTGTCATCATTTATGTGTAAATCTTAATTTATGTATAAGTCTTAATTAATCTTGTGTAAATTCAATGATAGGCATATCTTCTTTCGAAGGTACAATTTGCCATTTTGTATCACTTACAAGTCTGCCACCCTCTACACTTGTTCCCGCATCTGTTCTAAACATATTTGCTTTGATTTGAGCTGGAAGTGTTTGTGCTTTTGGTACGAAGATCCAGATACCATTTCCTACCTTTGAAACTTCCTCATCTTCTGGAAGTTCAGCAAGCATGTATAACTCGCCTTCTACTGCTTCTACATTTGTTTTATTGTCATAACCTGGTCGTTCTGCTACGTCAAAATCTTTCTCATTGACATATTCAGCAGATAAAACGATTTTACTATAAACTGGGTGACCACGGTATGTTCCCATCACTACTAATGTACCTTCTTCAATAGTGCCACTGCCGAAATCATAGTCATGACCAAGGAAACCAATGGCATCTTCTATGAAGTAAACGCCATCGCCAGGGTAAGCTAAAACGTCAATTTGCGCATCACTAAGGTCCTCAATTGCTTCGCTTGTAATACGGATGTACATGGCATCATAAGTCCAAATGCGGTCATCTTCTTCACCCATTCCTGGTTTATTGAAGTAAATAAGTGTTGTACCTTCTTTTAGCTGACTTTGTTTTGCCTGTGCCCAATCTTCGCCATTTTGGCTCACTTCTACTGTATAATCTGTCCCTACACCTGAAGTAACATCTGTAAATTTAAGCCCTACTACCTCTGGTGCTGCTGGTAATACAATTTGCAAACTTGAAGCTGTTGTACGTTCAATAGTGTACTCAGATTTAGCAAGCGTTCCTTCTGCTGCAATATACACTTCTTCTGTATACGCTTTATCTGTTGTATTTAATAACTTATCATAAGCTACAACGCTATATGTATGTGTCACATTGTTAGCTGAGATTTCATCTACATAAGTGCTTTCTGTTGTAAAGGCAATTAACTCACCATCTCTATAGATTTCATAACCTAAAATATCTTCATCTTCAATGTCGCTTGTCATTGTAAGTGTCACTACTTTATCATTTGCATCTTCACCGATTGCAGCATCAACGCTTACTGTACTGCCTTCTGCCATGCCTGCTTTGCCTTCTAAACGATAACGCATTGCTTCATCATTTAAATAATAAAGAGCACGTGTTTCTTTTTCATACTTACTTGTATAAGTATAAGTCTCATCTGAAATATGTAAGCCCCATCTTTCAAAGAATGGTGTTAAGTCCTTCTGAGCTGCATCACTTGCTAAACGGATAAAGTAATTTTGTACATCTAAACCTTGTAAATTGAGGTCTCTAGATAAACGGTGAAGTGTTGGATAGAAGTCTCCTGCCTCAACACTTGTGTTACTGTCATCATAAGCTAAATGAAGTTGCCAGAACATCCCTAAGTTGACGAATACATTACTTGCAAAACCTGTATTTTTTGAAACAACCTTTTTATAAACATCTGTGTAAATATCTGAGGTTTCAAGTCTAGATTTGCCACCATTAATTGTCTGTGCAAAGAGTGCAAAGATATTATTAGTAGTTTCACCTACGATGAATTTACTATCATTGATAATATGGCCGATTTCATGGTTAATTCCCCAACCAAAGTAACCAGATTCTGCGCTACGGTCGCCTTTTACTAAAGCGGCACCTGAGCTATATTGAATCCCAATGTGGTCACCTGCTGCATACATAAATACCCCATTATTCATAGGCATATAACGTACATTCATACGTGTTAATGGATAGCGATGTTTTGCTTCTGTAGCCTCTTCTGTTAGGCCTAAAATATCATAGTGCAGTTTCATATTAGCATCCCATGTCATTAAGCTTTCATATAAACGCTCTGCTTGGGCTGCTAAATCTCCTTCAATACCACTTGTAAGTCCGTTGTACACCTCTTCAGCTGGTAATGAAAGTAATACTTTATCTGTACCAAGCTCTGTACTATTAGCTGGATTTTTTGTTTTATTACTTAAGTCTAATGTTGCCACATACGCTGTAAGTTCTCTTACATAAGCTGTCACTGCCGCTTTTACAGTAGCTTCATCTTCTAGACTTGTAAGCTCTAATGTTGGTATTTTCTTAGCATGAACGATACGTACTGTTGTCGCATCTTGCTCATTACCTGTATATCTTAAGTAAAGCGGACCACCCTTATCGCCATTATAGTGTACAAGCTGTGGCACCTGAATTACATTTCTGCCTTGTTTTAAACTAATGGTTTTAGACCATGTCCCATCTCCATAGAACTGCGATACCACAAGTTCTGGCATACTGCCGCCTGCTGGGGCGTCTACGTAAACTAAAATTTCATCATTTGCATAAGCCATAACCCCTGCTGCCTGAAGATCACTTAATCCACCTGCTGCGAAGTTCTGACTTTGTGCTGTTGCCTTTTGTCTTATTTGAACAACTTCTACCATTTCTCCTAAGTTAGAAGGTGTCCCTGCTGTTAATATTTCTTTAGCAGCTACTAACTCTTCTCTTAAAATTGCTTTATCTACCCAAAGCACTGCACCTTCAAGGGCATCTAACTGTGCAATTAAACTCTCAATTTCCTCTACTGTGACACCTTCTTTAACTGCTGTAAATGTGCCATTCGCAAAGATATTTTCAATGCGTTCAATCATATCTTGGTACTCATAGAACATGACTTCTGAGAGACTCATGTTTCCAGCACCGTCCCATTCAAATAATTGCACTTCAATTTTAGCAACCTTTGTTTTTTCAAATGGTAAAATCATAAGACCATCTTTACCGATGTTTGGAATCTTAGTACGTGAAATCACTGTCTTTGGCTCACTATCTAAAGTTTCCCATATCTTAATGAGATAATCATTTGGATAATGCCAGTATTTACGTGTTCCCTCATAGCGGTCTAAATCGCTATCAAGTCTTGGTACAACTGCCACATAATCCATTTCATAGCTATCATCAAATGTCGCACTAAAGCCTCTTGTTCTTTGATATGTTGCTGCTGTCCAGTGTGTATTAAAATCACCATCTATGATATTTGTAATATTGAAGCCTTCTGGATAGAACTTCATATCTACATTATTATTATCTAAAAGTGTAATCTCTGTAATATGGCTATTATCAATACGTCCTACAGTTGGTATTTCTGGAATAATAATTTCTTCTGCTACTGGTACCGCTTTTACAACAGCTGATGGACTACTTTCGCCTGCATTATTTGTAGCTGTTACATAAATCATATACTCTGTATCATTTTCTAGATTTTTGAGCATCGCACCTGATTTTACATCCTCAACCTTTGTATACTCGCGGTCTGTTACCTTTTTATAATAAAGGTTGGCACCTGTCGCCTCTTTACCTATTCTAAAGCTTACTTTAATTGCTTTATCAAAGCTGCCCACATTTACCTCTGTTGGCGCCGATGGCTTTTGCTGTGGCTCTGGTGTTAATGTTATTTCATTTGAAAGTGGTCCTTCCCAATCACCATTTACAGCTTGTACTGCAAAGTAATATGGTGTAAAGTTCTCAAGGCCTTCAATCGTAATGTTATTAGTTCCTGTATAATGTGTTTCTTCATATACACCAGGTTCTGTGCCATAATGCACCTTATAACCTGTAACATTAGAAGTTTGATTCCAGCTTAGGGAAACGCCTTTATCCTGCGCCTTACCTGTAAAGCCTTTGATTAACCCTAACTCTTGATTGATAGCATTATCCACTACATCTTCTAAAAATTCAATTTTAGAAATCGATGCTAAAAGACCATTTTCTTTACTTGTTTCTGTTACTTCAATTGTTAATTTTTGAATAGGTACTTGTTTACCTAAATTAATCTTAACAACTTTATTGGCACTGCTACGGCCTGTTCTAGCTGCTAAAGCATATGTTTCTACTGAAGTAAAAGCTTGTCTTACTATTTCACCATTTGTATCCTCATACACCACATAACCTGCTGTCGGTGCACTCTCTGCTGGTGCTGTAATAGAAATCTCTGAAACATTCATTTTTTCTGTGAAGCTTACCGGAATCTTAATAGGTGCTTCCTCTGTAATCGGCACACTATTATACAGCTCTACTGTCGTTGTATCATCTCCATCAAATAAACTGTGGATTTCCCCTGATACAGTCACATTGCTACCGTTTACATCCTTAAATTCTACTTCTACTGCTGCTTCATCTAAAACCTTGGATAAAATCATCTTTGTATTATAAATAGAAGCTTCTCCTGTAGCTGTTTGACTCCAGTAAAGCTGTGCTAAATCTTCTACATCGACAACCTTATCACCATTTAAGTCATAGCTTAAATCACTTGTACCTAATGCCGCTTCTAACTGCGTCAAATCAATATGATCGATTTTACCATCACTATTTACATCCCCTACTGTAAATGTGTTGTTCCCTGCATTAACGACTAAGTGTTTCTCTGTTTTCACAAGTTCAATGTCCTCTGAAGTATAAGTTTTATACCCCTCTCCCATTAAGCGAACTTGATATGTCCCCAGTGGTAAGTCCTCAAATACCACATAGCTGCTATCCCCTTCAGCTGCTCTTACCTGACTATTAAGTGGCATCTCCTGAACAACCTTACCATCCTTTAAAAGCACCGCCTTTAAACCTAATCCACTATAATCAACGATAGGATAGTCCAAGTTTAACGTTACTTCTAAGTTTCCTTTACCGCTTATGCCTTCACTTGTTGCTGCAAATGTTGTTGCCGGTAATTGTGAAAGCAGTAAGCTACATGCTAATACATATGCTAGTCTCTTTTTCAAACTTTATTTCTCCTCTCCTTCCCCATTACATTATACTTCGGCATATGTCATCTTACAAATTATGTAAAATTCCACTTTTTTATCAATTAATTATTATTTGTTATTATTTAACTCTACTCTATATTTTAAAAATAGTATAACTCCCCACAAAAAATAGATACTGTTCTATAAAAAGTAGATTCCCTTTCATAAAAGGGTAAATACCATTCTATAAAGGGTAGATAACATTGCATAAAAGGTAAATACTATTCCATAAAAAAAGAGGTGCTGCAGCACCCCTTCTTTAATATCATCTAATTTTTGCAATGCTTTTTTAATAGCATAAAAAATAATACAAACCCTATGCCTAGTATAATATGTGCAATACCTGAAATCCCTGAAATAGACATATCTACTGCACGGCTTACTTGTGTTCCTATTACTTGAAGTGTTCCTCTTATAACCATCATGACTGTGCTCATTAAAACACCTACATTATAAAGTACATAAAATACTTTAAAACGCTTTGTTTCAAATAAGTTTAGTTTCTCACCATATAATCCAATGAGTAATAACATTATCATCCCTAATACAAATAAATGTGTATGTACTGTCCCTAATTGTGTTTTCCCACTAAACTCAAAAAATCTTGTAAGCTCACGGTAATACACGCCCCCTATGAGACCTAAAATCGCATAAATAAATGCCATATTAATTACTTTTTTCATATTATGTCTCCATTTCTAACGCTTTTATTTTATGTCAGATTTATTCTAGCACTTATTTCTATATCTAACAATAATTATTAGCTAATAAAAACATAATTAAATTATTAGTATTCTTTCTCCCTTCATCATCAAGTCATCATACGCAAATAAGTAGAGGCCTACTACTTTTCATATAATAGCCCTCTACTTAATCTATTTATTATTCTCTTATCTATCTTTTATACTTATCTTTCTCTTATACTTATCTTTCTCTTATACTTATCTTTCTCTTATAGAAGTTCCTTAAATTTAGTATTCTTTAAGATTTCTCCTAATGGGATTTTTTCAAGTGGTACATCTTTAAGCCCTAAACAAGTTTTAGCTGCATTGGCTAGTACTCTAATATCATATTGACTTGGAAAGACTGGGTCTACCTGTTTTTCTAAGCCAAGTAAGCCATAAACTGCCATCATGGCACTACGTACTGAGTATTCTACTGTAAATACACAATCATTTTTAATCTCAGCATATTGACCTAAGAAACCAAAGTTTTTGCTACCTGCTGGAATAACATCTGGTCTATCCCCTTTTACTCTTGGCATAAATTGAGATGTAATATAAGGCATCATACTTGGAATGACATTAATTGTATGGCTTAAGATTTCATCCATTTTATCCTGTAAGCCCATATGATAAAGAAGCTCTTGTAATAACTCACGCCCTGTACAGTCGCTCATTTTCTTTTTAATAAAATCACCTTCTGCATCTGGATAGAGCGCATATGCCCAGAATACCTTTACATTATCTGGCTGATTAATAAAGTGTGGTTGTGTAGGTACAACCCAGCTCATAAACCAGCTTGAATCTTTGATTGTAACAAGACCACCCATACCAGGTTTATCTTGTGTCAATTTTAAGATATATGGGAATACAATATCGTCATCTTTGAGAGTGATGGTGAAAGACATCCATTTTGTTTTATCAATATCACTGCAAAATACTTCTGGATGACCGAAATCAGGAGATTTCTTAGCGATTTTTTCCCATACACTAAAGCATCCTTTGTCTTCTGAACGGTTAAGAATTGCTGGATGGTCTAAATCACCTTTTGTGGTGTTTTGTGTCATAGAGCCATTTGTAAATAACACAAGATCTTCTTCACCTACATCAATTTTTTTGTTTTCACCATGATGTTTATAATGTACAGCTGTTGCTACCTTTTGATTATTGCTAAAGTCGAAGTCAATATCTGTTACTTCACAGCCATCATCAAAGCATACATCATGGGCTTTTAGCCAATTGATAAGTGGTAAAATGAGTGAGTCATATTGATTGTATCTAGTGTGTAGAATACCCTTTAGACGATTCATGCCATCAATAAGGTGCATGAATCTTTCCATATAACGTTTAACTTCTACTACACTATGCCATGGTTCAAATGCAAACATTGTTGCCCAGAAGAACCAGAAATTTGTTTCAAAGAATTCAGGTGTAAAATACTCACCAATTGTAGTTGCCCCTAATGCTTCTTCTGTACTCATATACAATTTAGCAAGCTCCATAGCATTGATTTTACTTAGCCCAAATTGAGAGAAATCTACTTTTTGCCCTTGTTTTTCAACAATACGACAATGAGACTCTATAGGCTCTGCTATATTAAATTCACGGAAAGTATCTAGCACACTTCTATTTTCATCTTCTATAGAAGGAATAAAACTAAAAAGCTCTGAGAAACATTCAAAGTGCTCTTCAATCTCACGTCCGCCTCTTGCTGTATATCCTTGCTCCCACTGACCAGCACCATCCATAGAACCACCGAAAAGTTCAAGTTGCTCTAAAATATGAATGTTTTTGCCTGGCATATGGCCATCGCGGATTAAGAAGGCTGCAGCTGCTAGTGAACCAATGCCACCGCCTAAAAGATATGCTTTTCTATTTTCAATATTTTTTGGTGCTACTGGATTAATTTTTTGATAGTTACCCATTTTTATCGCTCCTTTTCACTTCTACTATTATGTGAATTTCATTTAAATTCAATTCCTTTGATATACGTATCATATGAAATTCCAAGAGCTATTTCCATGAACAAAAATATGCCAATGTGAAAAAATTACACACTTTGCGGTAAGTGTGTAATCTTCATGTTTTCTACGTATTTTAATAGTTAGTAGTTGGCGCGTTTCATATAGATTATGCTTCTTACTTATTGTTACCAGCATAACGCTGCATCATGCATACAATTGTCCCATCCATCATACGAATAATGCGCTGTGCCACATCTTCTTCTTTTTCCTTTAATCCCCCTTCTAACCACTTCAAAAATTCTCCTACTATCGCATAAGTATAAAAGTCCGCTGCCTCTTCTTTAATCATAGCAGGCACTTCCATCCCCTTTGCAATATCTTCTATGGTACCTCTAATCATTTGCAAAAAAGTAGTTTGTAGAAATTTCTCCAGATGTTCACGACCTAAAGAATGAAATGTATTTAAACAAATTGCCTTATTATCTAACGTATACTTCAAAACAATCTCAATGCCTTCTCGCCAGCTCTCACACTTACAGCATTCTTCAAAATCCTCAATCACTTCATGCTCATAAATCCACCCCAAAAGCTCATAAACATCTTGAAAATGATTATAAAAAGTATGCCTAGTAAGACCACACTGCGTCGTGAGTTCACGTACCGTAATTTTATTAATAGGCTTCTCTAACATCAAAGCCTTCAATGCACTACCTAGTGCTTCCTTTGTAATATTTATATTGCTCATCTCTTTATCTCCTTACTCTATATCTATAGATATCACATTTATAAAGTTTAGTTATTCATAATTTTTAGTCATGTGAAATCATTAAGAGAAACTTATTTGCCTAGACGTGTATTTCAATGTTTTAGTTAGTTTCTCTATAATCTTGTAGATAAAAGCATTTTAAAATATTAATGTAAAAAAGTCCTGAAGTTAATTATACTTCAGGACTTTTTTACATTAATATTTAAGCATTCTTTTTTAAATATTATTTTATAATTAATACCACCAAGCAGGATGAACGATTTCTTTAGGTAATTTTGTTTTTGAATCTCCGATTGCCATATTCACTTGGGCTTGTGTGAGATAGAGACAATCTTTAAGATTCGCGCCACTTATATTGGCATCCCTTAAGTCTGCACCTATTAAGTTAGCACCCGTTAGATTGGCATTTTTAAGGTTAGCACCTATGAGAATGGCACCTGCTAAATCTGCGCCTATTAAATTGGTGTTTGTCAGATTTTTGCCCATGAAAAAGTGACCTTGTGCCAGCGCTTTTTTATCCTTACTATTTGCTTCTTTGAGTGGTGCTACACTTAATTCAACTAAATAACATAGTTCTTTTAATAAGCCATTCACCTTATCCCTATGCGCCTCAATATCCACTTTTAAAAGTTCCTTAGCACTTAATTGGGTTAAGACATCTGTGTCTTCAAGGCCATCTATAATATCCTCTTTAATAGGTGCCACCGCCTTGAATGTTACCGCATCCGTTAAGTACCACTTCATTTCCTGAAGCTGTCTTAAATGTAAAAACGCCTCAAACATTTCTTTAGCTACCTTCGGTGATGCTTTCCATTCCTTGCCGCCATAAGTTACCTGTGTTACCTTTTGCCCAGCGCCAAAGCATTCATAAGCTGTGCAGCCTTTATATCCTTTACTTCTCAGTTCCTCATGTGCATCACATCTAAAATTTTCTTGTAAATGTCTGCAAGGTACTCCAGCCTTCTTATCTACTGGAAATCCATCAGATTTTGAAAAATATAAGGCCACGCAGCATAATCCCTGACATCTCTTACAGTCAATTTTTAAATCATTAAACAAACTCTCCTCATAAGTATCTATACGTAAGTTCATCTGAATTCCCCCAATTTAACTTCTGTCCTTATTATGTTTCTATAATATCTATATCTTATTATAGCATTTTTGTTCTAATACATAAATTTTATTCAAGTGATTCTTAACGCTTCATCTTAATATAACTTAAATTATGAGATACTTTAAATTATGATATGCCTTAAATTATGCTTATAATAAATTATATTTATAATAAATTATGTTTATAATTTAAAGAACATCGTTGCAATATTAAAATATACTAATACAGAAAATGTATCTACAATCGTCGTAATAAGTGGTGCTGCCATAATGGCTGGGTCTAGTTTACACTTTTTGGCGATAAGGGGTAAGATACACCCTACAACCTTGGCAATAATAATTGTACACACCAAAGAACACCCTACAACTAACGCAAGTACGAGATTCTTGTACATTAATAAAATACGTATGCCATTAACAACGGCAAGAACTACACTTACGATTAGGGCAATACGAAACTCTTTAAAAATAACTTTAAAGAAGTCCTTAAAGTTAATTTCCTCTAATGCCAGACCACGAATAATAAGCGTAGAACTTTGTGAACCACAGTTACCCCCTGTATCCATAAGCATAGGAATAAAGGCTACCAAAAGTGGAATGGCGGAAAAGGCGTCTTCGTACCTTGTAATGATAGTCCCTGTAATTGTCGCGGAAAGCATTAGTAATAAGAGCCATAAAATACGATGTTTCGCATGATCAAATACAGATGTTTCAAAATATGAATCTTCACTAGGACTCATCGCTGCCATCTTTTCCATATCCTCTGTCGCCTCATCTTCCATAACGTCCATGGCGTCATCTACTGTTACAATCCCTACTAGACATTTTTCATAATCCACTACGGGTATTGCCATAAAGTCATATTTTCCGAACATCCTTGCCACATCTTCCTTATCGTCATGGGTATAAGTATAAATCACATCCGTCTCCATAATATCCACAACCTTGGCTTCATCATTTGCCATCAGCAAATCTTTTACTGTAATAAAACCTATAAGCTTACGATTTTCAGTCACATAACATGTATAAATCGTTTCCTTATCAATACCTTCCTTGCGAATATGCGTAATAGCTTCTTTCACCGTCATATCCTTTTTGAGATTAACATATTCAATCGTCATAATGCTGCCCGCACTATCTTTAGGATAATTCAGCATCACATTAATCATATTTCTAGTCATCTCATCTGTATTTTTTAAAATACGTTTTACTACATTTGCTGGCATTTCTTCAATTATATCTACTGTATCATCTAGGAATAATTCATCTAAAACTTCTTTTAACTCGTTATCCGTAAATCCTTGAATAATCATTTGTTGCAAATTGCTGCTCATATAAGAAAATGTTTCTGCTGCCTCTTCTTTTCCTAGTAATCTAAATACAAGGAGCAATTCTTTTTCTTCAACCTCCTCTAGTAATACAGCTAAATCTACTGAATTGGCATGTGCAAGTGCCTCTTTTAAAGCCGCAAAATTCTTGCCTGCTAAGAGTTCTAAAATTCTTTCTCTATTCATTGCTTTGTCCTCCCTTTCACTCGAAAATACTTCTTAGTGAATACGTAAAGAGCAAGACATCGCCTTCAAAAATATTTCAATCTATATATTTAGGCTCAAGAAAGGAGCTGACACTATTAACCTAGTCCTATACTTCTCCTCTGGACAGTGTCAGTTTCTTAAGTGTTCTATTCATCTTACTAAGGGGTATATGCTTCCCTAAATATATACCTTGAGGTATATTTTCCAAAAGTGTCTTTACACTCGGAGGTATGCCTTGCCCGCTACTACTTCCACCGTCCATTTTCTTCACCTCTTTTTATAATTTCATCACATTAAATTTAACCAATAAAAAAAACACACCAAAGTCTGAACAATGGTGTGGGTATTTTCATAACGCCATAATACGGCCTTATATCCCATTCATTCCGTTCAAACTTTAGCTTCGCAGGGCACAACACTCAATCATGTTTTGGAATTGCATTAGATTATGCCTTGAATTCGACATAGCCTGCTAACCCTCTCATAGTGTCTCCACTACTTTGCGGCAGCAACCCTTATCCCTGTGGTAACCTTATCTACCGGATATATTTAACTCTATTTCAATCTATACCTATTTCTTAAATTTGTCAACTATATAAATTTTTTCCCTATCTTATACTACGCAGTTTTTACCGCACCCTTTACCGATATATAAGCGTTCATCTGCTAGTTGAATAATCTCTTCCACATTATCGCCTTGCTTAAATTCAGCGATTCCTGCCGTAATCGTTACAGGTATTTGTTGACTATTATAAATAAATTTTTCCTTCTCAATTTGCTTACGCCAATTATTTAATCTTTGATAGCACTGACTAATATGTTCATATTGTGTCTGAACTACCATAAATTCTTCGCCACCCCATCTTGCCACAAATATCTCTTCTCCTTCTGGCTTTAATATCTCTCCAATCTTACTGAGTACATAGTCCCCTGCAATATGACCATATGTATCATTTATTCGCTTAAAATTATCTACATCTAGAATTGCCACTGTCATCTCCGTTTGACTTTCCTCATCTACCTTCACAATTGTCTCTAAAATATATTTCATATGATTTCTATTATATAACCCCGTTAACTCATCATATTCCGCAATACTTCTTAACTTATTTTCTAATCTTCCAATAAACTTAGTATAATAATCCATATATACAATTAAAAATCCAAACGCTATAAACGTATTCACGCAATAAATGAGATGAATAGTTTGATAATATTCAACTTGATATACCGGTTCAAAGTGTTGGGTGTAAGACCTTAAACTAAGAAAGAGTATTGCTGTTGCTAAACTTACCATTATAGGACGTGTTTTCGCCTTCTTACTTTGTGCACTATATTCACATAAAAAACTAATAGGGGCCAATACAAAATAATGTAATTGAAATCCCCAGCTCCATCCCATCATTATTACAGCAAGCATCATATGCATACTTACCTCGCAGTATACTAAATATAAGTACTCTCTTACTCTATCTTCCTCTAATACTTTCATCGCATATATATACGCTGCAATACTTAAAACATTAACGCCTACCATAATATAAGCCTTAAAGGTCAGAAACATTAATAACAAGGCTATATGAATGCATAATAATCCTCTATTTGCATATTCGGCAATCTGTTTACCGTGTTTATCCTTATCCAACACCTCCATGCCGTCCTCCTTATAAATTCCATATTTACCTACATTTTTTATATCGTCATTTTTAATAATTTCATTATGTAAAGTTCACAGCCTAAAAGGAGGTGTTACGCGTAGCACCTTCTTTATATTTAATTAACAATTATTTCCTAAATATTTATAACAAGATTCATCATATTTTCTTCATATTTTCCAATGTTCTCCATGTACACACGAAGTACAATTGTGATATGATAGACGAGTATTTTCAACTTTTTAGGAGGGCTTACTATGGCGAACGAAACAAAGGTAAAAGTTGTCACAGCTGATCCATCTGCCTTAGGGTTATTTGGACTTGCAATCATCACACTTGTGGCATCATCACAAAAATTAGGGTTAACATCAGGAGTATCATTTGTTATTCCTTGGGCTATTTTCTTAGGAGCAAGTGCACAACTTATGGCTTCTATCAATGATTTCAAACATAATAATACATTTGGAGCAACTGCTTTCGGTGCTTATGCATTCTTCTGGTACGCAGTTGGTTTCACATGGTTAATTCAAAACGGTGTATTCGGTGAAGCACTTGCTACATCTTTCGATACTAAACAGCTTGGATTTGCTTATTTAGGCTATTTAATCTTTACATTATTCATGACAATTGGTGCAATGGAAACTCACAAAGTACTCTTTACAATCTTCGTACTTATTGATTTCTTATTCCTTGGACTTACATTAACATCATTTGGCATCATGACACATGCAACACATCAACTTGCTGCATACGCTGAATTACTCATTGCTATCGTATCATTCTATGGGTGTGGCGCAGCAGTATTAAATACTCACTTTGGAAGAGTATTCTTACCCGTTGGTAAACCATTTGGTATCTTTAAAAAATAATTTTTAAAGCAAATTTCTTTTTAAAACAAACAGGCGTCTTATGACAAAATTGTATCTCTTGTATACACTCTTGTCATAAGACGCCTGTTTAATTTTTAGTAATGTGCAATCTATACCTTGTTATGAATTTATAAAAATTTAAACAGTTGTTACCCAAAATGTAGATTTTTTATTTTTATGACAATTATTATTCTGATTTTATTTTTAATTGTGGTATACTAGCCTTATGGTGTTTTATTGAATTATAGTACATAAAAGTTATTTTTATAAATATCAACATTAATAAATAATTAAAGGAAATAGATACTATGCAGGAAAATATTCAAGCTTATATTGACGCTTATTCAAATTTTATATTAAATCATTTATTATTAGCTGAAAATCCAACGGGTATTAACATTATTCAGCTTGCCGAGGTACCACAGTTTCATACTTTCCCTAGTGCACCTGGTGGACTCCTATATACTGATTTAGATTACTTATTTAAAGGTTATACCCCTATCAAACTAGGTGACCTCTCATTAGCACCTTCTTATGAGATTTCTCTGTACTTTTTATGTACTGAACCTAAGTTTAATATTGTCTCAGCTGATGTATTTTTCGAAACCTACTATCAATTAACGGGTACAGATTATCTAATTATGACACTTCATAGTTTAGACACTCCTATTACTACATCTAAGTTAGAAGCCTCTTCTTTAATAACATGTAGTTTAAACTTAACGCTTCAGCATGATTATGAGCTTTATCAAAAGGCTGTAGCGCTCGTTCGAAAAATGGTTATTCGCTTCTATTCTCCTATCCTCAACCGTCAGCCTAGTCCATCACCTCATGTAGCGTCTTCAGAATCTAAGCAGATTCCAGATGCACCACCCATGACTGCGCACACTATCGAAGAACAAGACGCTGAATCCCTACTTTCTTCTGCAGAGCTTGATGCCCTTTCTCATGTTTTTGATAATGTAGATTCTACCCCTGTTCCTGATGATGACCTTTAATATACATTTCACTATAAACAAAATGAACCACATCCCTAAAATACTAGGATATATGGTTCATTTTATTTTGCCTAGATAGGTTTAGTGAGATACAACTTCACCTAAACCTTCTAATGTTTCTATAATCTTAATATGTGGATATGCCTCAAATTCTGCTGCTTTAGTTGTCCCAGTCGTTACACCCACGAAATCTACTCCTGCATTCTGAGCAGCCTGTGCATCAATGACATGGTCTCCTACATATAATACTTCTTCTTTTGTAATCCCTAATTCTTTAATCGCATATAATATGCCTTCTGGCGATGGCTTAGCTACCTTTACATCTTCTCCGCCTACTATAAGCTTAATCCAATCTTCAATCTCATATTGCTTAAAAGTCTCAGCTATACGATAACGCAGCTTAGTCGAAATGATGCCTATTTCCATTCCTGCTTCTCTAAGCTCTTTTAATGCTGGCAATGTTTCTGGATATAACACCGTATTTGCCGTCATCACTTCATCTGCCTTTGCAATATATTCCTTACGATACATTTCAAGTATAGCTGCATCTTCAATTCCTGTTAAATGTTTAAATCCATCTACTAAAGTCATCCCTATGGTGTATTTGATGGCTTCATCAGAAATCCCCATATGCCCATGTGCTGATAGCACATGTTTAAAACACATCAAAATCCCCTTTTCCGAAAATGCCAAAGTATAATCAAAATCAAATAAAACTGCCTTATATTTCATTTTCCTACCTCCAACCTTTTTCCTGTTCAAAATCATTACGCTTTCATCATAACATACCTTCTATAATGTATCCAACTTCCTATTGTCATTTCTAGCCTACGACAAAATGTGGATGCCATAAAACTAGCCAAATAGTTTTATAGCATCCACATCTTCTCTTATATGTCATCTTATATTTAATCTTTCATTTTTAAACACTATATTTTTCTTCTAAGGCCTCTAACATCTCAATATAGTGTTTTTGTGTACCATTTTTTTCTGCTTCTTCTTCAAATACTTGAGTTTGTGCATTGACACTTTCTAAAATCTCCGCTGGAAGTTGACGTTTAGCGAAAGTATAAACCACTTCATCTTCTTTTCCAATATGTCTTGTTAAAAGATGTGTGTAACTAATGGCATTGGCAATAACATCAAGTTTACTTTCATTATCGCCACCTTTAACACGCGCAAGTGCCGCTGTAAGTTCCTGCATATGAAGACGTCCTAAATCATGTTCCACAAGCATACCATTTTTAACAAGCTTTGTTCCTAATGGTCCTAAATGTGCCACCATTTCATTAAATAAGAACTTTTCCTCTTTGCCATGATGATGTGCATCTGCATAATTTCTTACAAAATCAATCATCATTTCAAAATCATTATAATTAATTTCTTCACCTTGCATAATCCCATAACAAGCTTTACGCATTACCTTTAACATTCTCTCAATCAAACGATGCTCCGCCATCATTATTTCAATACTATCCATCACTTTGATCTCCTTCCGTTCTAGTTCCTATTTATAGTTATTTATTTTGTGCTCATACTATATGTTCTCTCGTCTCGTTTCACAAACTTAACGCCTACTGCATGTGCAAGACCTTTGAGCCATTCTTCTCTTAATGCATAATAGTGGTGAATAGCTTCTCCTACTTCTTGCCAGTATCTTTCATGGACACATGTCATGCGTTCCCATACGATTTCCTGCTCATCTTGGCTCACAATGCGAATAGCATGATCACAAGGCATTCCATCTAATAAACTATCTGAAATTCCTTTATAAATCATCTCTAAGTTTAAACCTTCTGTTTGTGCTAACTTACTTCCAACTGCTTCTCCTCTTTTAAAGAAAAGTGTTTTTAAGCTTTCCATATTAGCTGCATCTTGTGCTAATAACGCTTTAACACATTCAGCTAACTTATATTCTACTTGTGAAACTTGTCCTTGAAGCCAGCCATGAATATTCATCTCATCAATTACTTCTTCTAATGGACGTCTTTCAGATACACCATACTTTTCATCTAAAGTTTGTTTTAAATCTGCAATACCTACTGTTTCCCCTAACTTTATCATATCTTCTACAATATCTTGTTGTAACTGGATTTTATTATATAACCAAAAATGAATTGGTCCTAAAAATGCGCTCATTTGGTCTTCCTCCTTGACTTATTACTAAGAACATCTTAATATAAAACTTACATCAAATATGTAGCCACAGCTACAAAAAATTATTTTTTTAAAATTTTATATAGAGAAATAATCTATAGAGAAACCAACTATAACCTTGAAATCTACATCTAGGTAAATTGTTTTCTCTCAATGATTTCACATTACTAAAAGTTATGAATAACTAAATTTTATAAATGTGAAATCTATATAGAGAAACTAACTATAACTTTAAATGATTCATCACATAAATAGTTTTCTCCTAATGATTTCACATTACTAAATTTTAGTAATGTGAAATCTATATTAAATTGCATATATAGAAAGGACCTTACCTATGCATGACGTACTATTTACAAGCCCCTTAGTCTTGTCTTATACAGAAACTATTTTGGCATGTCCACTCTTTAAAGGAGTTGCCCCCCATGAACTTAAGGACTTACTCGGTTGCCTCAATGTTTCCTTTAAATCCTTAGAAGAAGGCGAATATGCCTTTCATTTAGGTGATGATATTTCTTACATTTATATCGTCTTAGAAGGTGCCATGGAAATTGCTAAGGAAACGATTAATGGCAACCGCAATATCGTGGCCTTTTTAGGTGAAAGCCAACTCTTCGGTGAAGGTGTTGTCTGTACTACCAAGCGTTTAGCACCAGTAAGTGCTAAAGCTACTGCAAAAACAATGCTTCTTCTTATTCCTTATGAAAAAATTCTTAAAACCTGTGGGCATAGTTGTACCTTCCATCATCAACTTATCCGCAATATGATGCTCCTACTCGGTGAAAAAAATTATGTGCTCAATCACAAGATTGATTTGCTTATGCTCAAGGGGATGCGTGAAAAGCTTGCCACTTATCTCCTCAATGAATCTAATAGACAGGGTTCTCTTTCCTTTAATATACCCCTTAGTCGCAATGAACTTGCAGATTACCTCAATGTTTCTCGTCCTTCCATGTCTAGAGAATTAGGACGCATGAGAGATGAAGGTCTCATTGATTACTACAAAAACACCTTTAAAATTCTCAACCTAAATGCTCTCAAAGAAACATGCGAATAAAAGTGTTACGCCATAGAACCGCTAGACATTTTTGAGACATAAAAAAAGATGGTATGAAACGCGTTAAGCATAGTTTCATACCATCTTTTTTATGTTCTCGTTACATATGAATTTATGTTTCTTAGTCCAAATTTTTAATCTCATCCAAAGTTTTTGTTTTTATTCTTCATTGCCGAAATGTGGTGTGCCTAATTTACTTTCCATTGCTTTTAGCGCTGGATAGTAATCTTCTTTTATAAAATTCTTTAACCCTTTTTCATAAGCTTGTTTATAAGAAGGCACGCCTTCTTCAATAAGTTTCTTACGTTCTAATGCTTCATCCCATAATCCCTTATCTTGAACTAACTTTACTTGATAAGCCGTTAGTAACCCCTGTTTAGGATTAATGATTTTAAAATTCTTTTCTTCTAAATACTTTTTCATACTTAGATAAGCTGTATCACAGACTTTTACATACAACTTATCAATTTCATCATCAGCTAGTTCATCAATCACTTTGCGATTGATAATTTGCTTTAATATCTCTAGTAATTCTTCGTAACTAACTGCCCTGCCTTCCCTCCAAAAATACGTCTGCATGTTGTCCCCTCCTGTTTATTTAGAATTAAATTGATTATATCACACCTTTAGTTAAATAAATATAATTTTATATATTTTTATAAAATATTATATAATTAACCTCGTTATTTATCTCTAATCACCAAATGAATTCTTACATATTGTTTAAAATTTTAAATTTTATACATTTATTTTTAGGCAAAATGCCTTGAAACATCTCATTTTCTAAAAATGGTATAAAAGTAGGGCTACCTCCTAACTAATCCAACTGATTAATCTGGGGTAGCCCCTTTAACTTTTAAATTCCAAACTTATTAAATTTGATAAATATCTGCTGCTTTCATAATCTCTAAATTATGTTTTGCTAAACTTGCAATTGTATGTTCGCAGTCCTCTGTTCTAAGAATAATAAGCGCATCCTCACCTTTTGAGAAAGCATACATATATTCAAGGCTAATATTATCCTCTGTTAAAGCTGCAAGCATTCTTTTAAGTTCACCTGGCTTATCTTCTAGTTTACAACAGATTACTGGTGTCATCTGTACTGAGAATTCTTGTTCTTTCAAAAGTGCCATAGCCTTTTTAGGTTCTGTAACAATAAGTCTTGCAATCCCATAATCTGAAGTATCTGCAATTGAAAGGGCTGATACATTAATCCCTGCATCACCTAATGTTTGCATGACCTCATATAATCTCCCTGACTTATTTTCGATAAAAACTGAAAGTTGTTGTATAATCATTTTTATTCCTCCTCATTATGCCGCCCTGTTTTCGTCCTACTTACTTCTATTATATCATTATTATTTTTTGATTAGTTCTATTTCTTTCTCTTATCAATGATACGTTTTGCTTTTCCTTCACTACGTTCAATTGTTCTTGGCTCTACAATTTTAACTTTGATATGTAATCCAGTTAAACTAAAGAGGTCATCTGTAATACGTCTTTCTACTCTTTCTACTGATTTAATTGCATCAGTGATTAAGCCTTCTTTAGCTTCTACCCATACTTCAAGAGTATCTAGGTTATTGATGCGGTCTACAATGAGTACATAATGTGGGGCTACTTCTGCTACCCTTAAGATAACGCTTTCTACTTGTGAAGGGAATAAGTTTACACCACGAATGATGAGCATGTCATCACTGCGTCCATTAATACGTCCCATACGGATTAATGTTCTACCACATGAACAAGGTGTATCATCAAGGTAAGAAAGATCTCTTGTACGATAACGGATAAGTGGCAATGCTTCTTTAGTGACACAGGTAAACACAAGTTCCCCTTCTTGCCCATGAGGCAGTACTTCTAATGTGGTAGGATCGATAATTTCTGGTACGAAGTGGTCATCATTAATGTGTAAACCTTTCTTTTCTTGACAGTCAAAGGCTACACCAGGCCCCATAATTTCACTTAAGCCATAAATATTCATTGCCTGAATACCAAGGAGGCTCTCAATTTGCTCACGCATTTCCTCTGTCCATGGTTCTGCTCCAAATACGCCCACACGAAGATTAGTACTTCTAGGGTCAATGCCCATATTCCTCATTGTTTCACCAATATATAAAGCATACGATGGCGTACATGCAAGTGCTGTAGTCCCAAACTCCTGAATAAGCTGAATTTGTTTCTTGGTATTTCCACCTGAAATAGGTACAACGGTTGCCCCTACACCTTCAAAACCATAATGCGCCCCAAGGCCTCCTGTAAATAGACCATATCCATAAGCTACCTGTACAATATCCTCACTTGTAATGCCATAAGCTGTTACACATCTTCCGAAGACATCTTGCCACATTTTAATATCATCTTTTGTATAACCAACTACTGTAGGTTGCCCTGTTGTTCCTGAAGATGCATGAATCCTAACAACATCTTTCATAGGTGCTGCAAAAAGTCCATATGGGTAATTATCTCTTAAGTCCTGCTTTGTTGTAAAAGGAAGATTTTTTAAGTCATCGATTCCTTTAATATCACCAGGTTCAATTCCTATATCTTTCATCTTTTTATTATAGAATGGTACGTTATCATAGACTCTATGAACAGTCTTAATAAGTCTTTCTCCCTGTAATTTTCTCTTTTCCTCTAAACTTAATGTTTCTTCCTTCTGCCAATACTCCACGTTTGCACGCCTCCCTAAATTGAAATATTCAAAGTATAAATATATCGTATTTTAGAAAATTGTAACATTTATTATATTTTTATTCAATATTTTATAACAAATAATAGACCTAACATAGCATCACTTTCTACTTTTAAAGCAATGCTACATTAGGTCTATTATTTTTATTTATCTAAAATGATTAATAACCGTACATCTTTTTACCCTTTCGTAAATAGATAACGGCTATAATACCTGTTGTAATTTCTGCAAAAGGAATGACTAACCATACCCCATTTACACCTAGCATAGTCGGTAGGACAACTAGCCCTATTACCACGAATACAAGTGTTCTAAGTACAGATACCAGGGCAGATACCTTGCCATTTGAAAAGGCTGTAAACATTCCACTTGTAAAAATATTAAGACCGCAAAAGATAAAGGCTATTGAAAATAGCTGGAAACCATATAATGCAATGTCATATACAGCCTCTCCTCTTGGTGTGAAAATCCCTACTAAAGTAGAAGACATTGCGATACTCACGCCAAAGGATACTAATGAAAGAATCCCTATAAATACCATACTATGTTTCATGATATTTTTCAGTTCTTCCTTATTATCTTTTCCATAATTATAACTAATATGTGGGGCAACCCCAGAGGTAAATCCTAAATGCGCTGCCACTAATAAAAACTGCACATAAAGCACTATTGTAATTGCTGCTACACCATCTTCGCCTAAATATCTCAGCATTACAATATTATATAAATAAGTTGTAATGGCCCCTGAAATCTGTGTTACCATTTCTGAGAATCCATTAAAGGCACTTTCTTTAATATAGCGCCATCTTAATTTTACCTTTACGAAGTAGAGGCTATTTTTCTTATTTAAAAATACACTTAATCCAATGATACAAGGCAATGTATAACCAATACATGTTGCCAGTGCTGCACCTGCTATTCCCATATTCATAGGCACTATAAATACATAGTCTAGCACCATATTAATAACGCCGCCCAGTACTGCACTAATCAAGCCTATTGTTGGTTTTCCTGCTGTTACTAAAAAATAATCAAAAAACATTTTTAGCATAATAATAGGTGCAAACCACATCATAATGCTTGCATACGTCTGACAATATTCATATAAAACTGGTGTAGCCCCTAATGCCTTAATTAACGGGATTGTGAAAACAACACCCAAAATGCCCAGTACAATACCTACAACGGCTACTGTGCTAATAATCAATGTAAAAGCTTCTCTTGCTTCTTCTTCTCTCTTTTCCCCCATCAACCTTGCCACAATGGCACTTCCACCTGTGGCAAACATTACACTTATGCCTAATAATAATCCTACTAAAGGATATACAATATTCGTAGACGAAAGCGCATTAGCCCCCACAAATCTCGAAATAAAAATACCATCTACAATTGTATATAATGAGAAAAATACCATCATTACAACCGTCGGAAATGTATAGCGAATGAGCGACCAAAAGGTCGTCTTCTTATCAAATGAATGTTCCATGTCTCCTCCTTGTAAGCTCATCTCTCTTGAATCATTAATTGCATTATCTTATAATAGAGTATCCAGTAACAGGATAGTCAATAGGAGGTTTTATACATGTCATATGTTTCAAATAAATATTTTTCCACTGGAGAATTTGCCAAACTCTTTGGGATTCATAAAAAAACACTTTTTCATTATGATGAAATAGGGCTTTTTCATCCTGATAAAGTATTGGATAACGGCTACCGTTATTATTCTTCAGCCCAAGTGGAGCTCTTTGATATTATCTTACAGCTCAAGCGGCTTGGTATGCCCCTTAAAGAAATCAAATACTTCATCGACCACCGCACACCTGAAATGGCTATTGATTTCTTCACTGCAGAGCAGGCACAAATCGAGTCACAAATTCAAAACCTCATGGCACTCAAGAAATCCCTTAGTATCAAGACCCAATTACTTCAGTCTGCCTTAAATCTTCCTTCAGAAATCGCTTTAGAAGATCAAAAAGAAGAATTCCTTGTGCTCAGTAATAAGGTAAAGCCTACAGAAGACGATTACGACATTCAAACTTATACTGAACATCTTAAATACTGTGCTGCACATAAACTAGATATCGGTTACCCTATTGGTGCCATGTTAACGTTAGATACCTTATATGCTGGTCGCTTCTGGGACCCAGCCTACTATTTCACTAAGGTCGAAATACTTCCACCAGCCTACGCCTTCACCAAACCTGCTGGTCGCTATGCCGTAGGTTATCTCAAAGGTTTCTACGACAAGACACCTTTACTTTATGCCAAGCTCTTTGATTTTCTTCAAGCGCACAACCTCACGCCAGAGGGCTATTCTTATGAAGAAATCCTTGTAGATCAGCTCTCTGTCCAAAATCCCGAAGACATCGTCACCAAAATTTCCATCAAAATCAAAAAAGATGAGTCAAGCTAATTCCTTAGCTTGCTCATCTCTAATCTTAATTTTCAATCCTTAATTTTATTTTTTACTGCTTCATTTAGTTCGCCATCATATACATTAGCTTCATGCCCTCATGATCTTCAATATAAGACCTTATGGTACTAAAATCACTATTTGCACCAATGTTTCCTATATTAGAGATACCATACATAAGTTCTTCCCAGAAACTCATTGGTTGCTGATCGTAATAAAGTTTACAATCCTCTAAGCCATTTTCATCTTTCATCTGACTTACAGCTGTGTCAAAATCAGCAATTTCATCAATTAATCCCAATTCTTTTGCTTGATTTGGACTATATACTCTACCATCAGCTAACTTCTTAACTGTTTCCGTATCTAAGCCGCGTCCTTCTGCCACAACATCTACAAAGATTTCATAACTTTCATCGATTAACCCTTGTAAAATCTCTCTTTGTTCATCTGTAAGTGGATTACCCATGGCTTTATTTTTACCAGAAACAATGTTTTCTGATTTAATACCAATTAGTTTTTGAAGTCCTGTTGTATCTGTAAGCGACATAATAACACCAATAGAACCAGTCATCGTCATACGATTTGCATAGATTTTATCTGCTGCCATACATACATATAAACCACCTGATGCAGCCGTTTGCGCCATATAGGCATAAACAGGTCTACCTGTCTTTTCTTTATACTCTTTAAGCTTTAAGTATAGTTCGTCAGACTCATAAATTCCTCCACCTGGTGAATTAACATAGAGCATGACCCCTTTATTTGATTCATTATCCATAAGCGCATCAATACGATTCAGCGTCCACACATGATTATAGGCTGTCTGACCTTCTGCAATAGTTCCTTCTACATAAATAACATCAATTGTATTACCCGCAGGCACATAAGAAGCCGCACTACTTACACCACTTCCCAAGATTCCTTTAAATACATTACTCCAAAGTACTACAAATGCAATACATCCGCAAAGTACACAAAAAGCTACAAGCCAACCATTCATAGGTTTCTTAGGCGGCTTATTTCTACCTCTTCTTACAGGTGGCTGTGGTGGCATTGTTTGCTGCTGATTTCTTTCATTTCTTCTAGCATTCTGACCATCTGCCATATTTTGGGCATTTGTATACTCCTTATTGGTTTCGTTTCTTTGTGCTGTGCCTGTTGCCTCACTCACGTTACTTTCCTTGCTTTCTTCTTGACTATGTACGCCTAGAATATCTTCTTGAACTTTTTTGCTATCTTCGTTTTCATCAGACCCCATTTGCTATCCTCCTCGCTTGACTTAACCTTATACTTAAGTCCTATTTAACTATACGTTACTTTTCTTCACAGTATGCCTCTTTACCTGTTGTATAAAGATTATTTCCTTCACTATCTATGGTTACAATAACAGGGAAGTTCTCAACCTTCAATTTATAAATGGCTTCTGCTCCTAAATCTTCATAAGCTACACATTCCATTTCTTTCACACATTTAGAAAGTAGCGCGCCTGCACCACCTATAGCTGTAAGATATACAGCCCCTTCTTTTTTCATAGCTTCAATAACGGCATCATTTCTAAGACCTTTACCAATCATAACAGTTTGCCCCCAAGCCATAAACTGTGGTGCATAAGCATCCATACGTCCGCTTGTTGTTGGTCCACAGCTTCCAATCACTTGTCCCGGCTTAGCTGGTGCTGGTCCTGCATAATAAATAGCGACATCTTTAAGGTCAATAGGAAATGGCTTTCCTTCTTTATAACCGTCTACAATCCTCTTATGCGCCGCATCACGAGATGTGTACATAATTCCATTTAATAAAAGTTTTTCACCTGCTTTAAGGCTTCTTGCTTCTTCTCTTGTCATTGGTACATTTACTACTTCACTCACCTTAATCCCCCTTATATTCAGATCTACTATTATAAAATCTCATTTATATTTCCCATTTAAAGCACCTCTAGCAATGCTCTCTGAGCAGCGCGGTGAAACGAGCGCGAGTTCACTGCGTTGCTTTAGGCTTCGTGCTTAGAGTATCACAAATTCCGTAGCGTGTAGCGTGTAGTGCTGAGATACTCCAGCGGCCCATTTTGCAACACCCTCTTTTATAAAACTACACTTTGATGTCTATTAACATGGCACCCCATATTAATAGCAAGTGGCATAGATGCAATATGACATGGATAAGTTTCAATATGTACAGCAAGGGCTGTTACCTTTCCGCCTAAGCCTTGAGGTCCAATACCCATTGCATTAATTTCTTGTAAAAGTTCTTCTTCAAGGGCTTTCATGCGAGGATCTTCATTATGACTTCCTACATGGCGTGTTAGTGCCGTTTTAGCTAAAAGTGTACTCTTCTCAAAGTTTCCACCAATCCCAATACCTACAACAACAGGTAAACAGGCATTTGGTCCTGCAAGACTTACAGCTTCCTTCACAGCCTTCTTCACACCTTCGATACCATCTGATGGTTTGAGCATATATACTTTGCTCATATTCTCACTACCGCCACCCTTTGGTGCCACAAGAATTTCAATATTGTCTCCTTCTACGATTTCATAGTGGATAATAGCTGGTGTATTATCTCCAGTGTTCTTACGATAAAGTGGATTTTCTACAATAGATTTTCTTAAATAACCTTCTGTATAGCCGCGGCGTACCCCTTCATTAATTGCATCCTTTAAAAGGCCGCCCTCCACATGTACTTCTTGACCTAACTTCACAAAAATAACTGCTGAACCAGTATCTTGGCAAATAGGAATATCCTCATTTTTAGCAATATCCGCATTCACACAGATATCCTCTAAAATACTTTTGCCTACTGGACTTACTTCTCTTTGCTTACCTGCTTCAAGTGCGTCGTAAACATCCTTTGGTAAATAATAATTAGCTTCGATACACAATTTCTTTACTGCATTTGTAATGTCCTCAACATGTATGTTTCTCATCTTAACTATTCTCCCCTATGGTCTATTTTCTTCACCGGCTTAAACTGTGGCAATGCCCCCACATTTTGTAGCATCTGTAAAATCACTACTAGTGCAGGCCCTATGATTAATCCTAATACACCTATAATTTTATACCCAATATAAACAGCCATAATAGTAACTAATGCATATACCCCAATTTGATTTGCTAATATTCTAGGTTCCATTACTTGTCTCATAACAAATATTACACCATAGATTATAATTAGTCCTAAGCCCAATGAGTAGTTCCCTACTATAATATTATAAAAAGCCCAAGGTAGCAATATCGCCCCACTTCCAAACACAGGTAATGCATCAATAATTGCAATGATTAAAGCTAAAAGTAGCGCATAAGGTTGTCCTAATATAAATAACCCTGTTAAACAAATCGTAAATGTAATACTCATTAATATACACTGCGTCTTAATATATCCCCCTACAGCCTGTAATAAGCCTTCTTGCATCACCACAACTTTATCAATAATCGTATCAGAAAGCTGCGCCTTCACAAATCCCTTAATATAATAATGATCTTTTGTCATAAAAAAGGTAGAAAGCAGCGTAATAACAATGAAGATTACCACATCCGGTACCGCAGCTACTGCCTCATACACATTAGGTATAATAGATGTAATCAAACTACTTAAGCTCTTCATAAACTGTGCAATCACTGTATCAATATTACTAAGTGCCTCCGTCGCCGGCACTAATTTAAATAAAGCAGAAAGCTTCTCTTCAAACAAATTAAAGCCCTCCACAAAACTATTACTATAAGAAGGCAAATCGTGTGCCAATCCCAAAATTTGAAGCCACAACTGTTTAACAATCACAAAAACAAGTCCCACAAGCGCACTCAAAATAGTAAGCATACTAATGATTGTTCCCACACCCCTATTTAATTTAATATTTCTATGTGCCCAGGTCACAAAAGGATTCAATATACAAGAAAATATCCAAGCCACAATAAAAGGCGCCACAAGTCCTAATATCCTAAGTCTAAAAAAGATATATACCCCCACAATAATGGCAATCCCTATCAGAATCTTCCTCCCAACCTTATCATACCAACTTTCTAATCGCTCCGTTAACATGCCCTGCCACCTTTCTCTCTTTTCATATCATTTCGACATTATACCTATTAAATATAACCCATTAATCTAATTTTCAAACCATTATACGCTTAACTTATGTGGGGAATATAAAAATCAGTTAAAGGTAATAAAAGGCAGTGAAAGGTGAAGAGTGAAAAGTTATTTAAAGCCGAAGCTGCTATTACACGCTCTTCATATCCACATTTTCTTTCAAAAATACGGTATGCAATAAAATAGCAATGGGACTGTGCTGCAGCTAGCCACAGCGCAGTCCCATTGCGGCCCTATTATTCCATCCCCCATATTTTTGCGCAAAAAAATACACCACATTGGGGGATGTGGTGTAAAAAATAGAGTTTTGTAAGGGTTTGCTATTTGAATAATTAATGTTACTTTATAATGTGTTTAGGGGAGTTTCGAGTTTAGGGGAATAAAGTAACATAATTATCAATATATATGGTCGCTTCCGATGCGACCACTGTTCCGTTCTTCTATATATTACTACCAGTTCTTGTACAATTTAATTCTAAATTGTAAACAGTTTGTTAATAAATGAGTTTTTCGAAATGATTTTATACATATTCTTTACTGTATTTACTTTATTTTACATCTTTATCATCCATATCTGTCATTTTATAAGGTAGTTCATTTTTATCCCCCACTATATTTAATACTTAATAGAAATTAAATCTACATATTCTTCTAAACTGCCATCTCTTAAACAGCATTCAATAATTTGTCTTCCTAATGGATGTAATTCTGGTGTTAAATATTTACGTAATTCTTCTTTAAAGAAGTTAGATAAGATTGTTGCTCCTTTATCATAACCTTCTTCACCAATTTCTGGTTGTAAATGTGTTCTTAATAATACTTTTGGTAAATCCATACCATCTACCTTTAAGTTTTCTAACGAATAACCTAAAAGTGGACATCTAGATGCTTGCAGTTGTTCTGGTCTAAATTGTACACTACCACGTCTCGCTAAATATTCTCTTGCAACCCATTGAGACATGAAACCTACTTTGTAAGCACCAATATGTTGATTAGGAATAAGAATGTATCTTGTATTTGGTGTTGCTAAAATTTGCTCTAATAAAAGGTTAGCTTGGTCTACCATTTTACCTGTAGCAAATGGCCAATAAGATCCTACACCTTCACTCTTCATACCGCCATCACTATCTAATATACTTGGGTTCGCATGACCGCGAGGTGCTACAAGCCTCCAAATCCATGCAAGTGCTGGAGGAAGAATGTGGAACATCCCCATGATACCATAACTTGGTTCTTCCTTTGTACACATAGGCGCACGAACACCAAAGCTTCTAATATCTACTTCTACTGGTTCATCTATAATATTTGGCACAAAAGCTCTTGGCATGATAACACGTGGGTTTGGACATGGTTTACCACGTTCCTCATCAATAGTATGCTCCCAAAGAAGACATGTTGCATCTGGTGTTGCACGCATGTTTAAGAATACAAGTGGTAATTGTGGATGAATACACATTTTTTCATAATGTGGGTCTGTCCCATATTCTGTAATATGATCAACACGTAGGAACCATCCTTCTTCGCCGTCTGTTACAACAAGTTTTTTACTATCATTTTGAAGACTTGGATGACACATAGCCATATCATCTGTTACAGGTTTAAGTTCACAACTTGCACTAATATCAATATAAGATTTATCCCCTGTTACGAGATTTGTCGCAAGTAAAATGTTTCCTTCAGCGTCTTTATGAATTTGTTCAGCCATTTCACTTTTTCCGCCACCACTAGCACCTTCATGCATAATTGTTAGCACGTTTTCATAAGGTGTAATAACTTTAACTGTCGAAGCATGTAAAGTGACCCAATTTTCCTGTTCACCAATGTCTAAAAGTACTGCATAAATACCTTTTTTAGCACTTGGTCCTGGATATAAGTTATATGAGAATACTTCATGTACTTCATCTAATCTATTATGTACAACCACTTGTTTACCGTTAAAATGTGTATGTCTAAAAGGTGGCGCTACGTATACAATCGCTCTTGGTGTAAAGCCATCTCTCACTTCACTTGGTGGTACAAATGCTTGAAGGTCTGCAAGCGCTGCTGCAAAGAAGGCTGCATTACGAGGTCCAATCATAATTGCTTCATACCCCATTCTACTACCACCTGCTAAGAATGGTAATACAATAAGTTCTTGCTCATTAAGCCAATCAAATGTTTCCTGACGTACTTCTTCAAACTCTTGCCCATAAACCTCTTTATATCTAGGTTTATCTGTAGGCTTGTAATCCCCAATTACCATACTATTTGGGTCACGTCTTCTCATATACATCTCCTTATAGTTAGCTGAAATCCCATTTTTACATCTTACAACTTCCGCTTCTACTACAGGTCCTTTTCCTTTTACATCATAAGCAACTTGAAAAGTCTTTTGATACTTTTCTCCCATTGCAAGGTCTAATAAATCTTCTCTCGTCTCAGGCATTATGACAGATGTTTGTTTACTAAGTAATTCCACTACTTCTTTTGGTAACTTCATTTTTTTCCAAGTATTATTCATGTAATCATCTCCAGTACACTTATTAGTTATAATAAAGAATTTTATATACAAATAATTTATGTTTTATTTTTTCTTGCATTTTTAATTCCTCTTTATCATACATAATTTATGTACACCTGTAAATATCTTTCTGAAAGTTTTTTTGTTTTTATATTATTTTTGTAGTATTTTCTAATAATATTTTAGAAATATTGGCTCTCATAGTCTCTTACCCCTATTTTTTTATTCTTATAGTTCTACATCTTAAACCTTTTCATATAAATACTACAACTTGACCGCATCTATCTTCTCTTCTATTATCATATACTCTAATTCCCAAAACCCCTATTTCAGCATTTTGTCCTATAATATCATGCTAAATTTCATGCAACATTTTTTTATCCTTCTTGCAAAACTTCCTTCATCATGCTTTGATTATGCTTTTATCACTCCTTTATTTACTCATTATTTATCCACTAGTCGCTTCGCTCACTGCTACTATGGCTTTCACATCAGTAATTTTTAACTACTCATTATGCCTTAGTGCCATAAACTTATTAATCTAATGCAAACAACAAAAAAGCCCTGAAGTATTAGTTAACTAATACTTCAGGGCTTTTAGTAGTGCGGGAAAAGGGACTTGAACCCTCACGATCATACAATCACTAGATCCTTAGTCTAGCCTGTCTGCCAATTCCAGCATTCCCGCATCTATTCGTTTCGTCCCCTCAAGGACAATATTCATTATATATGAGTTACTTACATATGTCAACAACTTTTTTTATCAAATTTATAAATATCCTCTTTTTTTTACTTCATCAATCAATAAAGGCTGTATCAAAGGGTATGTCCAATTATCAATTAAATGATCAGTAATGATTATTTTTTCTATTTCACTTTGTAATTCTTCTTCAAAAGAGTTTATATCTGCAATAAATAACATTCCGAAGGTTTCTTTCCCTATTTCTTCATTTACTCTGGTTTTTCCTTTAACCGAATATACACATATCGGTTTAATACTAAAATCAATGGCTCCTGTTTCTTCTTTCAGTTCCCTCTTAGCTGCCTCAAGAATACTTTCGCCACTCTCTCTATGCCCACCAGGAATTTCATATGTGTCTCTTTCTTTATGTTTGCAAAACACCCATTTACCATTAGTCTGCGAAATAATGACTGCGAATTTTAATAATTCATCATCTACTTGATTATAAAAGTTGACTTCTATCATACGCTATGCCTCCTCTATGTCTAGCTAAGCTCGGCATATTATTCGCCTTCTCCCTAGTCCCCTATGCATTTTACTACTATAAAAATAAAATATATTAAACCTTCCTATCAAAAAAAGCAGCTACATTGACTCCTCAACGTAACTGCTCCTTTTATTCAGTGCGGGAAAAGGGACTTGAACCCTCACGATCATACAATCACTAGATCCTTAGTCTAGCCTGTCTGCCAATTCCAGCATTCCCGCATCTATTCGTTTCGTCCTCTCTCAAGGACAAGACTTATTATATACAAACCTATTTCATATGTCAACATTTTTTTTACTTTTTTTCATAGCATCTACATACTTTTAAACCCTTCTATGGTAAAATAGATTTGTAACTTTTGGAGGTGTATAAATGAAAAACTTTTGGAAAAACAATCGTTATTTTGAGATTTCCTTATACGCACTTGTCGTTATAATCATATCTATTCTGTTTTATCGTATATCGTCTAATACAGATAATATTGCACCTTCGATAATGTCTTTTATCAGAGGGATAACGAGCGTACTTTCGCCTATTTTTTATGGGCTACTTATCGCTTACTTATTTAATCCAATTATGGACTTCTTCGAGCGATACTTACTAATGTGGATTAGACCAACACAAAAACGTCAAAGAACTTTCATACGTTCAGTTTCTATCTTTGCCGTTTATGTGTGCATTGTAGGGACAGTTATTCTTATGTTCCGCTATCTTATCCCTCAACTAGCAGAAAACTTAAAGGAATTAACGAATATGCTACCAACCTATAAACGTGAGCTTACTGAAAATCTTGTTAACTTACAACAACAGCTCAGCGATAATGGTGTCATTTTACCTAATAACTTTAATGCTGCTACTTTATTTGATAGTTTTGATGTTCAAAACCTCTTATCAACATCTGCATTTGACACAATCAATAACTTAGTCTCAGTTGTAATGTCTCAAGCAATTGTAATTGCTTCTACGCTACTTAACTGGGTTATGGGACTCGTAATCGCTTTTTATGTTCTTATGCAAAAAGAAACTTTTGCCTATGCTGCAAAGCGTGTTACTTATTCTCTTCTAAGTACCAAACGTGCTGAAAAAGTAATTGCTATTTTTTCAGAAGGACACAGCGTATTTATCCAATTCTTTGTGGGTAAATTTATTGATTCTTTCATTATAGGTACTATTGCTTTTGTCGGTTTATCTATTATGAAAAATCCATATGCACTATTACTCGCTGTAATTGTAGGTGTATTTAATATGATTCCATATTTCGGGCCAATTCTAGGAGCAATTCCTGCTGTAGCCATTACATTATTTGAAGGACTTCCAGCTGCTGCTGCAGTTTTAATCTTCATTATCATCCTTCAACAATTCGATGGCTTAGTACTAGGACCAAAAATTCTAGGTGATTCAATAGGCCTTAGTCCATTTTGGATTATCTCAGGAATCATTATCGGTGGCGCACTTTGGGGGCCTCTAGGCATGTTCTTCGCTTCACCAATCATCGCAGTAGTTCTCACAAATATCAATCGTGTCATTGATAGCAAACTAACTGCAAAAGATGTAGTTGTCGTTGAACTGGAAAAACCAATTCCACCTTACCAAAAACCACAATCGCCAAGAAAGTGGTACAAAAATAGAAAAAAGCACAATAAAAAATAATTTACTTTATATAAATAAGGCTGTATAAACTAAACATATCATTCACTTTAGTTTATACAGCCTCTTTCTTTAACTTACTAATCTCTTTTATAATTTATGCCATACCTACTTTCGTCTTTTTACTGGCCTTAATACCTCATATCCAATTTCTTCTGGAAAATGTCGCTGATAATCTGGACATACCGCTTCATTCCATTCAAACATTGTTATCTCCCCTTCCTTCTAAAGAATATCACACCCACCTCACCCAATTCTTGATATAAGTTGCAAACTTGCCCAATATATATTTATCGTAATTAACTATAATAAGTCATAAACTACTTACATAAATAATGATGGAACTAATAAAACAGCTATACTCCCCATAATTGCAACTCCAGCTACATATATTGTCTTTTTCGTTGTCTCTTTCATGAAATTCTGCCTTCCTTTCATACAAATAATCTCTACACAATTGATACTCCTAGTGAAGATGTGTCAAAGGTTTTTACCACCTTGTTTAGTGAATTATTCAAAGGGTTTTAGCACTACTCTTTTTATCCATAAAACCCTATCATTTCCCTTAACTCCGGCTTCCACTCATCCGTCCGCCCTCATCTTATATAATAGCCGCTTCTAGTAAGTAGGCAAAAAATAAGGGCTCTCCTACGCTACCTTCGGAACAATTTGATGATAGTCTTAGTGAAGATGTGTCAAAGGATTTTAGCGCATTGTTTAAGCAACGCGGTAAAACGAGCATAGCGAGTTATGCGCGTTCTTTGACATATCGAACTTAGACTATCACAAATTGTGTAGAGTGTAGCTAGGAGAGCCCTTATTTTTTGCCGCCCCTTAACTATAAGGCCGCCTATTCTTATAACATAGCTTTAATTTTTTGCTCTAAAGCTGTTTTAGGAAGTGCACCTACAACTGTATCTACTACTTGACCATCTTTGATTAAGATGATTGTTGGGATACTCATTACATTGTATTTGCTTGCGATTGCACGGTTTTCATCTGTATTAAGTTTACCGATTTTAACTTTTCCTTCGTATTCTGTAGCTAATTCATCGATAACTGGTGACATCATTTTACATGGTCCACACCAATCAGCGTAGAAATCTACTACTACTGGAATAGATGATTCAAGTGCTTCTGTTTGGAAATTTGCGTCTTGAAATTTAAATGCCATTTTTGTTCCTCCTTAAAAATATATATCATATGCTTTACTTATAACATTCTTTAAACTTAAACACATGGTTAGTTTATTATATATTATTTATAAATGCAATATAATATTCTTCTTATTTATTATGACTCCCTTATTTACTTCTATTCATAACAAAAAAGCAATCCTATGAGAGTTATTGATTCTCATAGGATTGCTTTATTTTTTATTTTTATTAATACGTATTTTACCAGATTTTATTTGCTATTTTGTCTATTTGGTCTTACTGCTTCTAAGCGATTGATTGTGAAACCAAGCTCTGAGAATTTCTTTTCATACTCTGTCATAATGTTATCTTCCATATCACTATTGTGTAAATCTAAAGTAACATTTTTCATAAGCCAGTTTCTAAGTGAAAACTCTTCAATTGATGAAGCAAATAATCCTTTATTATCTGTTTTAAAGTGAATTTCACCGTTTTCTACTAAGATTTGTTCATAACGGTCTAAGAATTCTCTATACGTTAATCTTCTATTTGCATGTCTTTTCTTTGGCCATGGATCTGAGAAGTTAAGGTAAATTCTTTGTACCTCTCCTGCCTCAAAGATATCTGTACAATTGTGTACATCAAAGAATAAGAATCTTAAGTTTTGTGGTGTTTCTTCAATTGAATTTGCTTTTTTACAAGCTTTATAGATAACTGTTTCCGCTCTTTCAGCTGCTATATAGTTAATGTGTGGGTTTCTTAAAGCAAGTTGTGTAATAAAACCGCCCTTACCACAACCAAATTCTACATGAATAGGATTGTCATTTCCAAAGTGCTCTTTCCATCTACCTTTGAATTCTTCTGGATTTTGAATTACTCTTTCATCTTGTGCTAAGTAATCTGTAGCTCTTGCATCTCTTCTTAAACGCATAAGGATGTTCCTTTCTATCGTGCCAGTCTATTTATTTCCAAATCATCTTTTCTCTAGTTAAATAATACTTATTCATTATAATAAGGCCTCAATAGAAAATCAACACATATAAATTTCCTGCTACATTACTTCTACGATTTCTTTAGCAAACGCCTCAATGTCAGCTGTTGCGTCTTTTCCTTTTTCTTCAATTATTTTTACAACAGCACTGCCGATAATAATGCCATCCGCATAGTCTTTTAGCACCTCAGCCTGTTCTTTAGTAGAAATACCGAACCCTAGAGCCGTTGGTACTTTGCTATACTTTTTAATTTCTTCAAACATTTCGCCAAAGTCTGTTTCTATTTTACTTCTCATACCTGTTACACCAAGTGATGAAACGCAGTATAAGAAACCTCTTGTATTCTCGCAAAGCATCTTTGTACGTTCTTTAGAAGTTGGTGCAATAAGCCCGATAATATCCACATCATAAAGGCGTGCAAACTCATCAAACTCTTCTTTTTCTTCATGTGGTAAATCCGGTATAATGACGCCATCTACGCCTACTTCTTTGCACTTTTTAAAGAAAGCTTCAATACCGTAATGATATATCGTATTGGCATACATTAAGAAAACTAATGGAATCTGAGTTGTCTTTCTAATGTTTCCCACCATATCAAATACCTTTTTAATATGCACGCCCCCTGCCATAGCACGTAAATTAGCACGTTGAATGACAGGCCCATCTGCTACAGGATCTGAGAATGGGATACCTATTTCAATTAACGTACTTCCCGCCCTTTCTAGTGCATAAACAAAACGCTCAGTTGATTCTAAATCTGGATCACCTGCTGTAATAAATGGAATAAATGCCTTTTTGCCTTCTTGTTTTTTCTTTTCAAATGCTGCCTTAATATTACTCATGTAAATCTACCCCCTTATATCTCGCGATTGCTGCTACGTCTTTATCGCCTCTACCTGATAAGTTAATTACAATAATTTGATCTTGATCCATTGTTGGTGCTAATTTCATGGCATAAGCTACTGCATGAGAGCTTTCAATAGCTGGAATAATTCCCTCTGTCTTTGATAAATATTCAAAAGCCTCTACTGCTTCATCATCTGTAATTGGTACATAAGTCGCGCGGCCTATATCATGTAAATAACTATGCTCGGGGCCAACACCTGGATAATCTAAACCGGCTGAAATAGAATATACTGGTGCAATGCTGCCATCATCTGTTTGTAAGAAGTAAGATTTCATACCATGGAATATTCCAGGTGCACCTTTTGTAATAGTTGCTGCTGTTTCAACCCCTTCCACATCTCTGCCGCCTGCTTCAGCGCCATATAATTTAACTTCTGGCTCTTTAATGAAATCATGGAAAATACCTATTGAATTACTGCCGCCACCTACACAAGCAATAATGGCATCTGGCAATTTTCCTTCTTTTGCTAGCATTTGTGCTTTTACTTCCTTACCTATTACACTTTGGAAATCCCTTACGATTTGTGGATATGGATGTGGTCCTACTGCAGAACCCATACAGTAAAATGTATCTTCCACATTTTGTGCCCAATCTTGAAGGGCTGCATTAACAGCATCTTTAAGTGTTTTAGTGCCTGTTTTAACTGCATTTACTTTTGCACCTAAAAGTTCCATACGATAAACATTAAGCGCCTGTCTTACAGTATCTTCTTCACCCATATATACTTCACACTCAAATCCCATAAGCGCTGCTGCTGTAGCCGTTGCAACACCATGTTGACCTGCACCCGTTTCTGCAATAATACGTTTTTTTCCCATACGTTTTGCAAGTAGCATTTGTCCTAATACATTATTGATTTTATGAGAACCTGTATGATTAAGATCTTCACGTTTTAAATATATTTTTGCACCGCCTAAATCCTTTGTCATTTTTTCTGCATAATACAGCAGAGAAGGTCTTCCTGTATATTCTTTAAATAAGAACTCTAATTCATCATTAAATGCTTTATCATTTTTATAAAATTCATAAGCCTTTTCAAGTTCGTGTAATGCAGACATTAATGTTTCTGGAATATACTGTCCACCATGTATTCCATATCTTCCTGTTTCACTCATTTTCTTCACCTCTTAATAGTTTTGTAGTTGTGCTGATTGTAAAATTTCACAGACTTCTTTAATCTTTGCTTCATCTTTAAAGCCATCTGTTTCCACCTTGCTACTTAAATCAATAGCATAAGGATTTTCCTTTAATGCCTTCTCTAAATTATCGCTCCCTATTCCTCCTGCTAAAAAATATGGTTTCTGAATCTGCTTACCTACCAGTTCCTTAATAAAATGCCAATCGAAACTCGCACCACTTCCCCCATAAACCTGAGCTGTGTAAGTATCAAACAAATAATAATCAATAGGTGAGCTTTGCATTTCTTCTAGTTGACGTATAAGCTGCGTTTTATCGCTAACACGAATTGCTTTTATAATAGGAAGCTTTACCTGCTCTTTAAGTCTTTTGATATACTGACCATCTTCATCACCATGTAACTGAATATAGTCAATAACACCTTCCTTAGCATATAGATAAATATTTTCAATAGGTTCATTCACGAATACCCCCACTGTCGCTATCTGGTCTATAAGCTTTGCTTTCAATGCTTTTGCATCTCTCAAGGAAACTTGACGTTTGCTTTTTGCAAACACAAATCCTACATAGGTAGGCCTATACTTATTCACAATTTCAATATCTTCTTCCCGCCGTAATCCACAAATTTTTAACTTTGTCATGTATAACTCCCTACTTTTATATACAATTCTATTTTATTTCTTCTTTTACTTACCTTTTTATATCTCCTGTAATTCTTTAAGCCTTTGCACTCTATTTCCTGACTTTACAACACCTTCTCCAATAAGTACGGCATCGGCCCCAATGCTTTTTATAAACTGCATGTCTTCTAAAGTTTTCACACCGCTTTCTGCCACGAAAATGCAATCAGCTGGTATAAGCTTGCTCAGCCTTTCTGATACCTTTAAACTCACCTCAAAGGTCTGTAAGTTACGGTTATTAACACCTATAATCTTAGCACCAGCAGCTATAGCTCGCCCTACTTCTTCCTCATCATGGGTTTCTACTAAAGCATCCATTCCCAATTCATGCGCCTTCTTTAAAAATGCTTCAAGCTTCGTCTGCTCCAATGCTGCCACTATAAGCAAGATTGCATCTGCCCCTATTGCCTTGGCCTCATAAATCTGCCATTCATCCACAATGAAGTCCTTCCTTAATAAAGGTAACTTCACCACTTGCTTAATCTCCGTTAAGTAACGATTCTCTCCTTTAAAATACGCTGGCTCTGTCAAAACTGAAATAGCTGCTGCCCCACCTTCCTCATACGCCTTAGCAATTCCTATATAATCAAATTCCTCACATATAATCCCCCGAGAAGGTGAAGCCTTCTTCACCTCCGCAATAATTTTAGGAGCCCTCTTTTTTGGGGACAGGTCTTCAATATTGGTGTTTTCTTTTGGGGACAGGTCTTTAATATTGCTGGTTAGTGCGTTGTGGAAACTGTAATGAGGATACGTATTTCCTTGAATTTGCTGCTTGAAATCTGCTATTGTGATTTCCTTTTTGAGCTCTGCAATGATCTGTTTTCTTGTTGTAATAATTTCATCTAAAATCATATTGCCACCTGCCCAAATGAATTTGTGCTTTCTATAAAATCATTAAGTTTCTTCATAGCTTTGCCACTATCAATAAGCTCTGCACTTAATTTAATAGCTTCTTGCATACTTATATTATCTAAAGCTGTTGTAAGGGCTACTGCAGAATTAAGGAGTACCATATCTCGTTTAGGCCCTTTCTCTCCTGATAAAATCTGAAGGGCAATTTGCTTATTAAGGGCTGCTTCACCGCCAACTAAATCTGATTGTTTACATAGGGTTAATCCTAAATCTTGAGGATTTAAAACAAATGAGCGAAGTTCCTTTTCCCTTACTTCACAAACAGTTGTAGGGGCACATAATGAAACTTCATCCACACCATCCTGCCCATGAACGACCATAGCATGTTTTATGCCTAAATTAGCAAGTACTTGTGCCATTGGGATAACCAAATCTTCGGAGTATACGCCTAGCACCTGTAAGTTAGCATATGCTGGGCTTGCTAAGGGGCCTAATATATTAAAAATCGTACGTACTCCCATTTGTCTTCTAGGCCCTGCTACATATTTCATTGCACTGTGGTAAAGGGGTGCAAACATAAAACATATCCCTACTTCTTCTAATACTTTTTCATTCTGCTCTTTGGTTATATCTAGTTTAACCCCTAGCGCCTCTAAAACATCTGCGCTCCCACATTTACTTGAAACGCTACGGTTACCATGTTTGGCAACTTTAACGCCTGCTGCTGCAACTACTAATGATGAAACGGTAGAAACATTAAATGTATTCGTACAATCTCCGCCTGTTCCTACAATATCTAGCAAATCCCCCTTTCCTTTAAGCTGATTGCATTTTTCTCTCATTACTTTTGCACTGGCTGTAATTTCTTCTACGGTTTCACCTCTCATACGAAGTGCTGTAAGTAAACTGCCAATCTGTGCCTCAGTTGCTTTTCCTTCCATAATTGTGTTCATCGCATCTTCTGTTTCTTCATAGGTTAAATGATTACCTTCGATTAATTTTTTAATATAATTATTCATAAATCCCCACCTCCAAAAAGTTTTGAATCATTTTCTTTCCGTCCTGCGTTAAAATTGATTCTGGATGAAACTGTAAACCATAAGTTGGATGCTCCTTGTGGGCAATTCCCATGATTTCCCCATCAGCATCTACCGCTGTAATGCTTAAATCTTTTCCTAAACTCGTTTTATCAATAATTAGTGAATGATAACGTCCTGCAATAAATTTCCCATCAAACCCCTTAAAAATCGGACATTCTTCTTTAATATAAATTTCACTTGTCTTTCCATGTAAGATTTTTTTTGCCTTTACAATCTTACTGCCAAATGCTTCTCCAATAGATTGATGACCTAGGCATACGCCTAATATTGGCATCTTCCCACTAAAGTAGCGAATAGCTTCTAATGAAATGCCTGCATCCTTGGGATATTTAGGTCCTGGCGAAATAATGAGATGCGATGGATTGAGCTTTTCAATCTCAGCAAGGGTAATCTTATCATTGCGATATACTTTAATATCAGGATTAATTTCTCCTATAAATTGATACAAGTTATAAGTAAAGCTATCATAATTATCAATCATCAAAATCATATTATTTCCCTCACTTTCTTCATCGCCTCAAATAAAGCAGATGCTTTATTAATCGTTTCCTGATACTCGGTAGCTGGGTCTGAATCTAATACAACCCCGCAACCAGCTTGCACATACGCCATCCCATCTTTTTTCACTACTGTACGAATACCAATGCAAGTATCTAAATTTCCTTCATAACCGATATAACCAATTGCCCCACCATAAATACCACGTTTATTCGTTTCTAACTCTTCTATAATTTCCATTGCCCTTACTTTAGGGGCACCAGATAATGTGCCTGCTGGTAAAATTGATTTGATAACATCTATAGCATTTAGCCCTTCTCTTAACTTACCTCTTACATTCGTTGTAATATGCGTTACATGTGAAAGCTTTTTAAGTGCCATATAATCTGTTACCTCTACTGTATTAAACTCACTAATTCTGCCAATATCATTTCTAGCTAAATCCACTAACATATTGTGTTCTGCAAGTTCTTTAGGATCTTTTAAAAGCTCATCACACAACCTTTGGTCTTCTTCCTCTGTTTTGCCTCTAGGCCTCGTTCCTGCAATAGGCTGCGTCATCACTACATTATCTTGCACCTTAACTAATGTCTCTGGTGATGCACCGGCTAGTTGCAAATCTTCAAATTGCATTAAATACATATAAGGTGATGGATTGATTGTTCGAAGAACACGGTAGACATCAAATAAATTGCTTTCAATTTTTGCTTTAAATACTTGTGAAGGCACAACTTGAAAAATATCTCCATTTGCAATATATTCTTTAGCCTTCTCTACCTTAGACATAAACTCTTCTTTCGTCATATTACTTGTAAATTCTATTTCATCATCAAAGTTAACTTCCATCTTCTTACAAGGACGTTTCACAAAGGTTACGAGTTCTTTTAAGCGTTCCTTTGCTGCTTCATAACTACTTTCCACATCCTTTTGTTTCCCATCTATATTCACGATTAAAATGATTTTCTGTTTAAAATGGTCAAAGCAAATAAGTTCATCAAAAAACATCAATTTAATATCATCTGTATCAAGCTCATCCTTATTGCTAAACTTTAATTCTTCTACATACTTCACTGTGTCATATCCAAAATACCCTACACCGCCACCTGTAAAAGGTGGTAACTTCAGATGTTTAGGTGAACTATAGCTTGCCATTAAATCTTTAAGGGCATCTAAAGGATTACCTTCTAACTGTTTTACCTTTTCTCTTGTAGCATAACAAGTCTTACCGTTTTTCACATAAAAGCTTGCATTAGGATTAAATCCAATAAAGGTGTAACGCGCCCATTTTTCGCCACCTTCAATACTTTCTAATAAAAAGTATCTATCATATACTTCTTTGATACGGCTTAACACCCCCATAGGTGTTTGAAAGTCCATATACATTTCTAAGCTTACTGGAATTTTGTTATACGATTTGGCAAGTGCCTTTACTTCTTCTAAAGTTGGATAAAACATCTTCTTACCTCCTATTCAAATTGGTTGATATTTGATGGATTAATTAAACTTTTACTGAGGTAGGAATTTTTAGCAACTAAAAAAACGCCCATCCTCAGCTAATTAGCCAAGGATGAGCGTTTATGTATCTCATATGATCTCTCATAATAATAGACATCTAAACTTTGCCCACGGTACCACCTTGATTCGTATACATTCAGTATACGCACTCGACGCAGAATGCCACCACATTCCTCACCTTTAACGCAGTTGCTACGTCATAAGATACTAAGATCTTAAATCTAACTTCAATCTAAGTTCTTTTCATTATGCCCTCTGGAGTCCATTTGTCTAATTCGTTTACTACTGGATTTCCACCACTACCAGCTCTCTGTAAGTGCGTCGTTAGTTTTATCTCTCCATCACAGGTTTAATTAATTTATTTAATTTACTATATATTAATACAATATTTTAAAAATTTCAATACCTAATTTTATTTTTTATGAATCTGATATTTCTTCTTTTCCCATTTATGCATTTTTACGATATTCTCATTTTTAGATATTCTCACTTTTAATATATGTCATTTTTAATATATGTCATTTAGTATGACACGACTTTTCACTTATATTCCTTATTTCTAAAATTAAAAGAGCTATTTGCATCTATTAATAGCTTCTCTGCAAATAGCCCTTACTTATATTATTAACTTATACTATAGATTTCACATTTATAAATTTTAATTATTCATGATTTTGAGTCATGTGAAATCATTGAGAGAAACCTATTTACCTACATGTATATTTCAAGTTTTTAGTTGGTTTCTCTATACTCACCTTGAAGTGGAATAATCCAATAACCATATTCTCCTATAGCTGGCTCTATATTTCGGCGACACAAAAATCTTTCTACTGGTATAGGATCAGAAAGGATTGCCTGACGCTCTGGATGATATATATCAGGTATACCTAGATAATAATTTCCATTGCCGTTATGCCCCAATAAGATTTCATTATATTTATAAAAAGCAAAAGTAATAAATGGCTGTGTACACCATTCATAACTTAAATTTGGAATCCTTAAGAAGTCACCATAGGAAATTTTTACCCATTCAGTATCCTCTGGCTCTTGTATAAACGCCTCCACCATTTCTCCTCTAGCATATATATTATCTATTTCACCCTTAGATACACCTAAAGGCTTACTGCTATCGTACGCATTCTTGCTTTCTTCATCTTCATCACTCATATACTCTTTATCTATAATATTTTCTGTCTTGATTTCCTCTACTTCATCGCTGTTAAAGGCTTCCTTATCATCACTATTTTCTTCACTACTACGTTTTTGATCTTTACGTCTTCTTAGAGATTCTACCTTCTTTAAAATATCACCAATTGCACTTTCCGTCCTACGAATCTCCAAACGTTCTAAATCTATATAATCTTGTTTTAATGTCTCATTATCCCCAGTTTCTTCAAATACTTCGCCTTCATCTAGCCCTTCACCGTCACCAATTGCCTCTTCACTGGCCTCAGTCGCCGCTTCGCTAGCATCTTCACCAGTATCTTCATCATCATCAATTTCGTCTCCATTACTTCTAACTTCTTTAAGCCTACCCTGTATCTCCTGCAACTTCTTTTCTATTTCTGCTAAATAATCTATCTCTTCTGGCGTCTCTTCCACCTTTAAAGTTGAATCTTCTTCTCCTTCTATATGGCGGTCTGATTCTAAATGCCAAATGTCTTCTTGTTCTTCTTCTCTTTCTTCTATCTCTATACTCTCCGTAGCAGTTTCACTATGTGACTTTATCATTTTTAGCTTTTCTGCAATTCTATCAATTGCCTCTTTGCTTCTCTTTATTTCTTCAGACAAGCTGTCTTTTTGGACTTCAGAGACATAGAGTTCTTCAACCTTAATTGAATTAGGCCTAACTGTTTCTAATTCATCTTCTGAAATAATTACTGGCCCTGGTTCATCTTCTGGCATATTAGGTAGCGGACACTGACCTGGCTTATTGGGCATAATCACTGGCCCTGGTCCCTGCTCTGGTTTATTCGGCATAATCACTGGCCCTGGTCCCTGCTCTGGTTTATTCGGCATAATCACTGGCCCTGGTCCCTGCTCTGGCTTATTCGG
>DYCF01000006.1:83288-129134 GCA_019418225.1 Clostridiales bacterium
GCTCTGGTTTATTCGGCATAATCACTGGCCCTGGTCCCTGCTCTGGCTTATTCGGTAGAATTACTGGCCCTGGTCCTTGTTCTGGCTTATTCGGTAGAATTACTGGCCCTGGTCCTTGTTCTGGCTTATTCGGCATAATTACTGGTCCTGGCCCTTGCTCTGGCTTATTCGGCATAATTACTGGCCCTGGCCCTTGCTCTGGCTTATTCGGCATAATCACCGGCCCTGGTCCCTGTTCTAGCTTATTCGATATAATCATTGGTTCTGGTTCCTGCTCTTGTTCATTCGAGATAATAACTGGCTTGCGTTCTTCAGATACAATAGTTGATTGAGATACCTCTTTTGTTTTATCAGGCTCTGCTGTAGTAAGTGGACTAGTCGTCTCCTTCTTAACATTCACTACTGACTCAACAGGTTTAGACTTTGGTACAATAGACTCTAGAATTGGTAAAACTGTAAATCTTTCATTTTTAAACCCTAGAAGTATTGCATCTACACCTCTTAATTCATTTTCTTTCACTATAATTGCTACACCATCTATATCTTTTAGCGCAATATTACTTCCCATTACACTATGTTCATCTACACGCCACTTCGTTTCTTTTTCTTTGCCTAGTTCCCCAATTCTTACGCCTGTGTCCTGCTTACTGCTTAATACATATAATTCAAATGTTCTATTATTAGTTTGCTTAAGATTTTGTACATAGCACCTAATTATACCTGGTGTAGAAATAGTCACATGCCCTGTTACAGTCTTGCCTTCTACCCCATATGTAGGGATGTTTTCCTGTAAGCTTATGAGCGTATTTACATACATATCACCGACTCCTTTGTTTGTCCGTCATTATAAACTCTATACTATGTATATGAACTCATTTATCATGGTATACCTTTCTAAAATGATTTTTCATGATAAAGCTAACGCAAGACCATCCTACTACACTTTGCATCATCTACTTAATCAAAAGTTGATAAGTTACTTCGAAAATGCAAAATGGGATGTTACGAAACTAATCAAATAGTTTCATAACATCCCATTTTGTATTTATTACATTTCAGTAGCTGACTTTGCTTCTTCTGGAATGACGATTTCATTTACGCCCTCTAAGTTGCTAAAGCTCATATTCATGCCGAATTCAATGCTCTCTAAATCTTTTTCTTCTACACCTTCTTGACCTTTTAAAGCATTCTTCATTATATCTGATAAGTCCATTCTTACTTGTACAAGTGTTTCATCTTCTTGGCTTACAAGCATTTCTATAGCAAAATCTTCTGCCTCAGCTATACTACCAAGCATACTCTCTGCACTGGCACCTATGCTCCCCATCTGATTCATAAGTTCTCCTAACTTGCTAACAGGAATATTCACTAATAACTTATAGCAATCTACACCATTTACGGTTTCATCCTCGCCTTGTGTTACCCCATCTGAAAGCCCAATATATTCATCAACTGTATTGCCAGGCGCTTTAATATAATTTGCAACCTCATCTTCTGTTGCAATACTTGTCTTATACCATGCATCATCTAAATTTTGATAAAATGTATAACCACCTTCAGCTGGTTCAAGATACATTGCCATATCAATATTTTGAGTTTCTTCGCCCATAGCCATTTTAGTCTTGCTATCTACTTGCATTGTTAGACTAGGTGCGTTTATAACTTTCATATTCATATCCATGTCCATATTCAACTCTTGTCCTTGACTTGCTACTTTGAAATTTATATCTGTTACTGCTTCATAACTTTTTACTTCTGCCATTTTATTTGAAACGCTTGTTAAAAGTTCTTGTGGATTAATCTCCTTTTGTGCTGCAGCACTACTTACTTCTCCACTGTTCGTATTGCCACACCCTGTAAAAGCTAAGATTAAACTTATCGCACCAATAATTAATACATTCTTTTTCAATTGAATTTCCCCATTTCTTTTTATTTATATCTATGCGTATAAAGGAAGATGTCATATTTCTCCTAGACTTCTAAAAGTATATAGGAGGCTCTAATTTAAGTCAATATTCTTAATTTTTATAATCATTAGCGCATTAAATTTTTTATTCCATTATTTATCCTAAAAAAAATACACATTACAAAAATACTTTATTTAATACCTCTACACAAAAAAGTCCGTTTATTTAATTTCCCATTCATTTTAGCTAAGATTAGCTTTTATATCATTTCAAAAATTTATCCTCTTATAGGATATCTTAAGCCCTCTATATCACTTTTATTTCCAATTTAACTAAAAAAGGTATCGCCAAACTAACTCCATAGTTCTGACGACACCCTTCTTATAGATTTCACATTTATAAAATTTAGTTATTCATAATTTTTAGGAATGTGAAATCATTGAGAGAAACTTATTTACCTACATGTATATTTCAAGGTTTTAGTTGGTTTCTCTATAGATTTCACATTTATAAAATTTAGTTATTCATAGTTTTTAGGAATGTGAAATCATTGAATTAATTTTTATACTGTTGCAATAACTTCAATTTCTACTTTTCCACCTTTTGGAAGGTTAGCTACTTGAACTGCACTTCTTGCTGGGTATGGTTCTGTAAAGTATTTACCATATACTTCATTAACAGCTACGAAGTCATTGATATCTGCTAAAAATACTGTTGTTTTTACAACATTATCAATGCTTGACCCTGCTGCTTCAAGTACTGCGATAAGGTTCTTAATTGACTGTTCTGCTTGTTCTACAACTGTATCTTTAAGAACGCCATCTGGTCCCATGCCTAATTGACCAGATGTATAAACCATACCATTTACAACCATTGCTTGTGAATATGGTCCAATTGCTTGTGGTGCTTTGTCTGTGTGTACTCTTTGTTTCATTTGTAAGTCCTCCTAAAAATATTAACTCTATTATTTTACATTCTCTCTTTATTATACGCATTCTCTTAAATGTATTCAATGTACTATATATCTTTTCATAAAATATTCAAATTTATCTAATTATAAATCTCACATTTATAAATTTTAGTTATTTATGATTTTTAGTCATGTGAAATCATTGAGAGAAACCTATTTACCTACATGTATATTTCAAGGTTTTAGCTGTTTTCTCTCTATAAAACCACAAGTCCTTCCATTATATATATAATTTTATATAAATAAAAAAATCCTGATCGTCTCCGACCAAGATATTATCTATAGGTGTATTTAATATTTTACTTAAAGCATATAGGTTATCTACTGAAGGCAGGCTTTCACCCCATTGCCATTTATAAATTGCCTGTGGCTGTTCAAATCCAAAGTACGCTTGTAAATCTCTTACTGATAGACCTTTCGCCTTTCTAAGTTTTACAATATTAGCGCCCGTTGCCTTTAGATTTACCGTTGGAAATATACTGGTGCTCATGGCACACCTCCTACAATTTATAAGTTTATTTATATAGATTACTTTCCTCTATATATATAGATTTCACATTTATATAGATTTCACATTTATAAAATTTAGTTATTCATAGTTTTTAGTCATGTGAAATCATTGTGAGAAAACAACTTACGTACATGTATATTTCAAGTTTTTAGTTGGTTTCTCTATAAACTTTAGTTATTCATACTCTTTAGCAATGTGAAATCATTGTGAGAAAACAACTTAACTGCATGTATATTTCAAGTTTTAGTTGGTTTCTCTATAGACTATGCTTTATTATAGCTATCCTTATTACTTTAAGCAATATTTTCCAAGCAATTTAATATTATTTGCAGCTATACAGCCATGTGTTAAACCTAACAGTAAGAAGTCAACCTGTACAAACATTTCTCATGGATTTAATCGACCATTAATCATTCATCCTTGAACATTTATGCGGTTAACATTAAGCATTGACCATTGAGCATTCATCATTAAACATTGACCATTTATCTACGTGCCATCTTTAAGAATCTGCCAAATAGCCTAAGCTATATCTAAAATTTTCCACGCTAACCCTTAGTGGAAGGGGACTTCATTTAAGATTTTCGTATAACTGCAAATCTACTATTATTCTATTTCTATTACTGTGGTGCTATTAGAAATTTGTAAGCAAGTATCTACCTCGCTCTCAAATGCTTCAATCTCATCTGTCATATGCTTGATGATTTTCTCCGCCTCCAAGGCATCGACTAAACCATATTCATTCGCTTCACGGTAAGGATCGGCAATGGCATCATGACTTGCTTTTGTAATTTTTTCTTTTCCTTCTTTACCATAAGCCGTTATAAGAAGTCTTTCTACACTGTCATCCACTTTAGCATTTTCATAATTAACCATTTCAATAGCCATAGCATATTGCTCAGAAAGCTTTTTAAGCAGTCTTTTTTCATATTCAATAGCATTCTTTTTATCAATTGCTTCTGCTACTGTCATTTTTTTACCTGCTATTTCTACCATAATGATTGCATTCGACTTCACAATAGCTGCCTTAATCTTATCTCTTCGTTTAATAAGATCTGTTATGGCCATATAGTCAGCCTTTGCATTTGCCTTGAATTCTTCTTTTGATACTTTTCCATCCACATTTACAGCAGAAAGTTTCGCTACACTAATGAAACTTGCATCTTTTATCTTACGCATAATTCTACTATCTAATAATTTTAATTCATTTAATCCCTTTGTCACTAACATTTGTTCCATGCCATTACCTCCTTGGCAAACTATGTATCCGTATTACATTTACTTCTGATAAGTAACTTGTCTCTTGCAGCACTTATCTTTGATAAATTAATTATAGTTTCTTTCAGAGTCTATGACATTAAACTGGTAGTTTATTTCTACCTCTCCTATTATTTATTGCATCTCTTAATGGCTATTTTATTTAAATTTCTCATAGTTACCTAATATTTTTAAATATCTTGTTTGTTCTTCTACCCTACTTAGGGCAATAAGTACATTAGCATCTTGCAAGTTACCTTCAATATCTACGAAAAAGTAATACTCCCATTCTCTTTCTAAGAGCGGACGTGATTGAATCTTTAAAAGGTTTAATCCATTATATGCAAAATGACCCAGTATATTATAAAGTGACCCACTTGTATGCTCTGTTGTGAAACAGATACTAATTTTGTCACAGTTATCTTGGATATGCATTTTTCTAGCTAAAATAATAAACCTTGTACAGTTATTCTGATTGAAATGAATATTGGTTCTAATAGGTTCTAATCTATAAAGCTCCCCTGCACGCTTGCTTCCAATAGCCGCCTTTGTTACATCATTTAATCCTGCTACATATTCACAAGCGGCAGCTGTATTTAAATAAGGAATAGGCGTAATCTGCTTATTTTCCTTTAAAAATGGTTTACATTGGGAAATAGCTTGTTTGTGAGAATAAACTTCTTTAATGTCCTCTAGTTTTGCACCTTTTACACCTAAAAGGTTGTGCTGTACTTTTACAATTTCTTCTCCTACAATATATAAATTATATTTTTTGATGAGGTCATATGTATCCAGTACTTCTCCCGCACTAGAATTTTCAATAGGTATAACGCCATAATCAATATTTCCTGCTTCAAGGGCATCGAAAACATCTTGAAATTCTTCATGGGCTACACATTTCGACCAATTTCCCTGGAAATAATTGATAGTCGCCTGCTCACCATAAGCTCCTGGTACCCCTTGATACCCTACAACTGGAAAGGGGTTAAAATAAGTATTTAAACCCTCTTCGATTTGACTTAGTGCACGCTCATTATGAGCATATAAATTTTCAATAGATATTTTTAACTGCTTTTGAATCCCTGCATAATGTACTTCTTCCATTTTTATTCCACCCCACTTATACGTTTGTCCTCTATTGCTGCATATCGTTTTACTTTTTCTACTAAATGTTCAAATTGATCTGGTGTAATAGATTGTGGTCCATCACAAAGCGCCTTAGCTGGATTGTTGTGAACTTCTACGATAAGCCCATCTGCTCCTGCTGCTATAGCTGCCATACACATTGGCTCTACCATATAACGAAGTCCTGTCGCATGACTTGGATCGATAATAATTGGTAAGTGACTTAATTTACGAATAGCTGGAATAGCTGATAAGTCCAAAGTATTTCGTGTGTAATTTTCAAAGGTTCGAATACCTCTTTCACAGAAGATAACTTGTTCATTGCCACCTGCCATAATATACTCTGCTGACATAATCCATTCTTCAATAGTTGCTGAAAGCCCACGCTTTAATAAAATAGGCTTTCTTGTTTGACCAAGCTGTTTGAGGAGCGCGAAGTTTTGCATATTCCTTGCCCCCACTTGAATGATGTCTACATCCTCTACGAATTGATCTAAAGTAGCTGGATCCATAATTTCTGTAACAATCGGAAGTCCTGTTTTTTCTCTTGCATATTTCAAAAGTTCTAACCCTTCTGCCTCCAAACCTTGGAATGAATATGGTGACGTACGAGGTTTATAAGCACCACCTCTAAGAAATGTTGCCCCAGAACGCTTCACAGCTTCTGCAATGCTCACAATCTGCTCTTCACTTTCCACCGAGCAAGGACCTGCAATAATGGCAATATCCTTACCCCCAATTTTCCTACTACAAATATCTAAAATTGTATCATCAGGGTGAAATGCGCGATTTGCCTTTTTATAAGGTTCTTTCACACGCATCGCTTTCTCTACCCTTGAATCCCTTTCAATATCATCTATATCAATAGATGATGCATCTCCAATAAGTCCTAGCACTGTACACGCATTGCCTTCATTAACTTGTATTTGCACATTATAACTATCTGTAATTTCTTTCATAAATTTTTGTACTTCCTCTTGGCTTACTTTATTTTTCATTACAATAATCATAGTTACTGCCTCCCATTATTCATTATTTTTCATTTCATGAAATCTATTCTCATAAATTCTTCTATTAATTATAATCATCACAATCCATATCTTTACTTAACTTATATGTCTTGCTTCCTGTTATGTTCATGGCTCTGCTGTCTGTTATATCTTCTACGTTTGAGTAACAAGTTGCTTTTTATAATTAAATTGACTTATGGCTAGCTTCATTTTGCAAATATTAATGGGCCCTATTAATATTTCAAATCAGTGCAATAGCGCTTAGGCAATCAATTTACCAGGTACTTTATTTTTAGAACTAAAAAGGCCTTATGCTCCAATGGGCATAAGGCCTTATATCTTGTATAGGTAAAAGTAAGATATATGATTTAGACGTATATGCCAAAAGGCTCTAACTTATTTTGTTGACAGCAAAAAGAACCAGCGCTAAAAAAGTAAAAGCCCCAGCTAAAAAAGAATGTATTAAATTTTGCTGCTACATTAATTAAGTTAGATATACGTTTCATCCTCATATTTCTCCTTTCCTAAATTATTTTTAATCTCTAATTGATTATGCATTGATAGATTTTTTATTTATTATTTGTCTTAAATATTTTTAAATTGTTAGACTTTTTAAATTGGTTTTATTATAATTTTCAATTTTAGGTTTGTCAACATGTTTTCTTTTTTATTTTTATGCCACAAATCCATTTTTTCTATTCATACCCTACTCATTTACCTAAAATTTCCATACACTATCTAACATTAATTAAAAAATAAAGGGACTGTTTCTAAATACAGTCCCTTCAGGCTGTAGACAATTAACTTTTCCATAGTATTTTACTAGTCTAGAAATAGAAAACAGAGGTAAAAATGGACCTAAACTGCTCTTTTTACCCCTATTTTAATAGATTTTCTTGAATAATCCTCACTTAATTTGTGAGTTTATTTTGGGAAAATTCATTTGTCAACAATCTGAAGGGACTGTTTCTAAATACAGTCCCTTTGTTTTTTTAGTTACTTCTGTGTTCGTCAATATAATCTGAAAGTCTTGCAAAGTCTTCAAGACTTAAAGTTTCACCACGAGTTTGTGCACCAATGCCGCTTTCATCAAGAAGTGTTTTAAGTTCTTCTTTTGGAATCCCTAATTCACCGTGTGCTGCAAGAGTATTTAAAAGTGTCTTTCTTCTAAGTATGAACGCCCCTCTAATAATCTTCAGCATTTGCTGTACATTATTTACTTTTACCACTGGTTCTTGATTTACAGTCAGTTTAATAACAGCTGAATCAACATTTGGTCTTGGCATGAAACAGTTTCTTGGTACATTAGCTACTAATGATGGTGTGGCATAGTAATTAACAGATACTGTAATTGCCCCATATTGTTTGCTGCTTGGTTTAGAAGCCAGGCGGTCTGCTACTTCTTTTTGTACCATAACTGTAATACTTTCGATAGGTAACTCATTTTCTAAAAGTGTCATTACGATAGGTGTTGTAATATAGTATGGTAAGTTCGCTACAACTTTGATTGGACGATTTGGTGACTCCTCAGCAATAAGTTTTTTAAGATCTACTTTTAAAACGTCTTCATGAATGAGTTTAAAGTGCTCATTGTGTCCATATTCTGCTGTTAAAATTGGAATTAATTTATCATCAATTTCAATTGAAATAACTTTACCCGCATTCTCAAGTAAAGCTTGTGTGACACTCCCAATCCCAGGTCCAATCTCAATCACACAGTCATCTTTTGTAATGTTTGCTGCATCAATGATTTTATCTAAAACTCTTGGGTCAATTAAAAAGTTTTGTCCAAATTTCTTTTGAAAAGTAAAGCCATACTTATTCAGTAACGCTTTAGTACCCTCTGGTGTTGCTACTCTTTGCATATATTTCGCTCCTTGTTTTAACTACTTATCCCACTATCATATCATATTTTGCCCTTATTTAACATAATTTAGGCAGGAATTGTCCACCACCTATTTAATCCTTATGTCTATTTATATACTTATGTCTATTTATATACTTATTATCTACCTACTCATATTCTGTAACTTAATAACTTCGCCAATAACAACTGCTTTGGAATCCGCGCCATGACCTATTTCCCTAGTCTTTACAATTGGTAAATTTCTTACCCTTTTTGAATCTGACTGATTTAAAATGCGTTTTAATAAAGTAACCACATCTGGCTGAAGCTCCTCTTTTTCCATCTTTGAGAAACTGCCAAGGATAATTCCTCTCACCTTCTCAAAAGCACCCATCTGTGCATATTGATTTAAAAAGGTATTCATTTGTGCAGGCCCCCCACTCATAGCTTCTAGCAATAATACCTTATCTGTGAAATCTGGCATATATGGTGTCCCTGCTAATTTTAAGAAACAACGAATATTTCCGCCAACCACTTCTCCCTCTACGCAATCACCTTGTACAAATTCATAGGAAAAGTCTAGCAGTTCTTTTTTATCCTCAAATAGAGTTTTTCTTACCCACGTTTGCTGAAGTTCTGCTTCTTCCCTTATGATGTTGCGAATTTGATATAAGTATCCCTTATTTCCCGTCTTTGCATAAATACCATTAACTACAGTAGTTAAATCACTATACCCAAAGAAAGGTTTATTATTTTTCTTGATCACCTCATAATCTAATCGACCTAACACTTCATTTGCTAAATCACCGCCTGATATATCAAAGATTGCCTTTATGTCCTCGTCTTTATAAAATGACATAAGTGCTTCGCCTTTTTCCTGCGCTGTGCCATTAAATACATCTTCGTCGGCATAAAGATAAGGGCTGCAAACTGCTTCTACACCCATTTCATTAAGGGTGCTTATAAGCTGTGCAATCATTCCTTCATTTTGCTTATTTTGTCCATTAGAACATGCCACTAATGCTACTTTATCACCTTGTTTTAGTAATGCCATCTGTATCTCCTTTTATTTTAATCTACTCAAACTGAATGTCCCAATCTCCTTGTATACCTATCATAATTTGACCTACTTCAAAAGTTATCTCATCTGGTATATTTCCCATATTCGTAAAGTGTATGATATCTCTCTAGTAATTTAAGCGTATAGGCCCCTACTTTTATATCCTCATTATATATTATCTTTTCATCTTGTGGGACTTTGATATTTAATATAACAGCAGTCTTTCGGCCTTCTCCTCCTTTACCTCTTAGACAACCTAACTGTATATTTCATAACACTTTTTATACAAGTTTTATTAATAGCTCAACGTTTCTTCCATTTTATGTTTTCCTCTCAAGTGCCTTATCAGTTATAATAAAGCAAAGCTTAATTAGGCGCGTGAAATGAATTATATCTTATTCCTAATTAAACACTTTATAAATGCACTGAAATATTACATAAAAAGGACAATATAAAATATGAAAAAAAACCTAATGTTATTCGGACTGACGTCCCTCTCTATTTCAAATACATGCTTTGCAAAAACCCGCAGTTCACATTCTAGAAAAAGTACACCAAAGGTAAAATCTGCAAAAAAAAGTTCCAGTAGTTCAAGTTCATCAAGCAAAAAGTCATCTTTGAGTTCTAGCAGTAACAGTAGTACATCTTCTTCATCTTCCACCAGCAAGAATAGCAGCAATAACACTGATACATCTTCTTCTAATAAGGCTACTAGCAGTACTACATCTTCTTCAAGTTCTAGCTCTGCAAATAGTTCAAATACTGCTCATACAAATGATGCCATCCAGTCATCTGTAGGCTCTAAAACAACTGGTGATGCTAATAATCAATCAACTGCCACTTCTAGCACAACTAATGAAGCTAATAAATGGACTACAAATCATAGTACAACAAACAACAATAACTCCAATACGTGGACCGATACTTGGAATGATACTTCCGAGTATGCTAATATAGCCTACACTAACTCTATTTTTGGCACTCAAAGCAAATATACTAACTTTGGCAAAAACATAGCCCACACGGCTTGGAACTCTAACTATAGCTTTGCAAATTATTATCTTTACAGACATTTGTTCTTTAAGCCAATGCATTCTTATGCTCACTATAATATGTCTAGCAACATATATGCTAATTCTTCGACTAATATCTATACGGATACCTACGCAAGTACAGAAGCCGGCATCCCTATACCTCCTGTCTATGAAAAACGTCCTTCTCCATTTAGCCTGCTGACTTTAGTACTGTGCATTGTACTAGCTACCATATTAATTAGTCTTTTAATTAAAAAATTACATACTAGATAAGGAGAATAACAAAATGCCAAACGTAAAAAAGAGGTGATTCCCATTCATAGAAATCACCTCTTTTTTGTTAATCCACCTTATAGCTTTTAATAAAATCTATATGATCTAATGCCTTAATTGTGTGAAAGCTAACTTGACGTGTTGGATACTTGAACTTCATTAAGTCAAAAAACTTTTATTCACGTTTTCACCTACTTTCTTCAGTATCTATCCTGCTAGCATTTCTATGCTTTACTTTTTGTTAATACACAATATCTAATATATCTTAATTGTCATCATATAATACTTAAATCTTTTTTTAGATTATTGCCCATAATTTTACACTTATACTTATGTGTTTCATTGCTCTCTAAAAAATTCACTTATGCAAACTGCATATTATAAAGTCTTGCATACACATTATCAATTTCCATTAACTCTTCATGGCTGCCGCGTTCTGCAATGCCTTCTTGTGTGAGTACAAGAATTTCATCGGCATTACGTATTGTGCTTAATCTATGGGCGATAACAAGTGTTGTTCTATTTTTAGCTAATTCATCTAGTGAATGCTGAATATATCTTTCACTTTCATTATCGAGTGCAGATGTTGCTTCATCTAATATTAAGATTGGTGGATTTTTTAGGAATACCCTTGCAATAGAGATTCTTTGTTTTTGTCCACCTGAAAGTCTTACACCACGCTCACCTACATAGGTTTCATAACCTTGAGGGAGGCTCATAATGAAATCATGAATATTTGCCTTCTTAGCTGCTTCCACAATTTCTTCGTCTGTAGCATCCGGGTTACCGTAGGCGATATTTTCTTTGATATTGCCATAGAATAAATACACATCTTGTTGTACAATCCCTATAGCATTTCTAAGAGATGTTTGTGATAGCCCCTTAATATCCTTACCATCCACTGTAATGCGTCCTGAGGTTGCTTCATAGAATCTAGGGATAAGTGAGCAGAAAGTCGTCTTACCGCCTCCTGAAGGCCCTACTAAGGCTACTGTTTTACCAGCAGGAATCTTAATATTTACATTTTTTAAAATATCCTTCTCTTCATTGTAACTAAAGCATACATTTTCAAAATGAATATCCCCTTTGACATTTTGAAGTGTTTCTGCATTTTTAGCATCTTGAATTTCAGGTTTCGTATCAATAATTTTTAAGAAACGCTCAAATCCAGAAAGCCCTTTTTGAAATTGCTCTGTGAAGTTTACAAGTTTATCAATAGGGTTTAAGAATGTATTAATATATAAAATATATACAGTCACATCTGCTACATTCATTTCACCTGTTGTGATAAAATATCCACCCACTAAAACAACTGATAGATATAACAGGTTCTTAAAGAATCCATTGCCACTAAAGTAACGCCCCATAATCTGATAGCTATCACATTTTGTTTCTAAGAATTCATTATTTCCTTCATCGAACTTATTCATCTCTACATGCTCATTTGCAAAAGATTTTACGACACGAATGCCACCTAATGCATCTTGTGTAATCGCATTAACTTTAGCTATCTTCTCACGATTTTTTCTAAAGGTTGCTTTCATTCTGCGGTTATAATAAAGTCCAAAGAATAACATAAGGCCTGTAAATCCAGTTAAAATAAGTGCCATCTTAACATTAATAATGCTTAACACAATGAAACTTCCCACAATCTTGATGGCTGAAATAAAGATATCCTCAGGCCCATGATGAGCTAATTCTGAAATATCAAAAAGGTCATTAACAATACAAGACATTAATTTCCCAGTATTCACTTCATCATAATATGAAAATGAAAGTTTCTCTAAATGTCCAAACAACTCTCTTCGCATATCGGATTCCATTCTGGCACCCATGATATGCCCCCATGAAGTAATAAAGTACTGACAGAAGTATGTAATCACATACATACCCAATAAGGCTGCTCCAATCAGCCCAATATATTTAAGTATAACCGCTTTATCATTTAGTACATAAATGTCATTCATTAAATAACGTACTAAAAGCGGGAATGCCAAATCAATTCCCGACAAAGTCAGTGCACAGCCCATATCTGCAAAAAATAAGGCTTTATGCGGCTTATAATAACTAATAAATCGCTTTAAAGTCTGCATCTCATCCTCCTATATTATGTTACATAAGTATTTATTAATATCTATTAGTTATAACATAATATTCATCCAAATTAAAGTTTTGTCCTCATTTCTTATACGAAAGAGCTACCGCCACTAAAATAAAAAAGGCGGTAGCTCTTTCGCTACCCACCTCTATATTTTATCTTCTTATTTCTGATAGTGCTATGTCTTGATCTTCTAAGATATACACAGTTGTATTTTGACGACCATATGCCGTACATTCACTTGATGTATTAAAGAATAAATCTATTCTATTCCCTTTAATTGCACCACCAGTATCTCCAGCAACTGCAAGACCATATCCTTCGATATAAAGTCTTGTTCCTAATGGTATTACATTAGGGTCAACGGCTACTACACCAACGGCTGTTGTCATTCCACTAGCTGTTTGATTACCCCAACCATCTCCGTTATATGCTGTATAAGCCGTCGCTTCTACATTGATAGCTCTCTTATACGCATATTTTTCACCAGTTGTAGTATCTTTTACAGAATTTCTTATGCCTTTTAAAACGATTTTATCTGTTGGTTCTTGTACAATCTCAACATTTGTAACTTCTTCGTTTACTAATTCACCACCGACATAAGTTTGCTCAGTAGTTACTTTCTTAAGTCCATTTTGTCCTTCTTGTGTAACTTTTGTTTCACCTGCTTCTAAGTCTGTTGTTTCTTTCACAACAGTTTCAAAGCTCATTGGTCTTTCTTCAGTAACTGTTTTTGTTTCTTTAGTTTTTACGACGATTTTCATGCCATCTGTAATAGCTGTATTTTCTACTGGCTCTACTGTAATGCCTTCTTCATCGCTTAAACCTTTTGCTTTAATGATGTCTCCTACTGTTTTAAAGTCTGTCTTAAATTCTACTTCTTCACCATTTAAAACGAACTTAACTGTTGGTTTCCATCTGTCTATAGTAATTCTTAAATTGTCTTCAATTTTTGTATTTAAATCTGGGTCCACAGTGTCCTTGTCATTTAATGTAATTTCCAACTGTGTGAGTAGCTCTTGTACGCTACTTGCATCTGTTTCATATCGAGTCACTTTCCCGTCATCGACTAATGTAATAATCTTTGACATGGATTGATAGGCTGTGATACTAACTGCTCCTAGCATAAACAACACTACAATCAATAAAGCGATCCTACTTCGATTCTTCATGATATCCTCCTTAAAGTCAACTGCTTGCCTAAGATAAAGTTTAGTTTTATCTTTACTTATTCAAACAATCGTTTTTTCTCACTTGATCTGGTGAATCGTGCTTTACTACAACGTTTTGGTAATAAATGTAATTGTGTTTTTATTTCAACTACAAATAGAATTGTAATATATCACACAGACTTTTTCAAGTGTTTTGTAATAATTTTAAAAAATAAAACGCAAAAAAATCAAAAATAATTCTTAAACCTTTACGTATTTTCAAGGCTTTCAGCCACTTATTTTTTATTTTATAAAAAAAGTGACTTAACAATTACGTAACATTTGTTTAATAATGATTTTCTGGCATTTTATCATTTTTATACTGGTGTTTTTCTTTAGGAGGATATACTCTATTTTGTCTCCGTTTTTTTATACAATTATTTATTTCATTTCATAAATTTATTAGACACTTTTACATTTACCTTATCCTCCCTTTCCTTATCTATAATAAAGCCAAAGTTTAGTAATACTACACAAAATAAAAAAACAGCTTTTTCCAAAAGCTGCTTTTTTATTTTTCATCCTTATTCCATTTTAGTTTTAAATCTACTTTATTCTAAAGAGTTTTTTGGCATTTTGACAAGTTATCTCACTTACCTCTTCTGCTGAAATCCCTTTAATTTCTGCAATTTTTTCTACTACATGTTCTAAATAAGAAGAATCATTTCTTTTTCCTCTATGAGGTACAGGTGTCATATAAGGTGCATCTGTTTCTATTAATATGTGCTCTAAACCAATAGTCTCTACTACCTCTACGGCTTTTCTAGCATTTTTAAAGGTAAGACTTCCTCCTACACCAATGTAAAATCCTCTTTTAACATATTCTTTAGCAAGTTCACTGCTTCCTGAAAAGCAGTGAATCACACCTTCTTTTACGCCACTTGCCATAATTGTGTCAAATGTCTCCTGGCAAGCTTCTCTGCTATGAATAATAACTGGAAGGTCTAATTCTTTTGCTAACGCAAGTTGCGCTTTAAACCACTTACGCTGCTCATCTCTTGGTGATGAATCATAATAATAATCTAGCCCAATTTCACCAATAGCTACAACCTTATCTTCTCCAGCTAACTTCTTAAGCTCAGCTAATTTTTCATCATCTAAGCTTTTGACATCATGTGGATGTACGCCAATGCTACAATATATAAATGGATATTTATGTGCAAGCGCTAAACTTGTATAACAAGAAGGCATATCTGCTGCTGCATTCACTATATACCCTACACCCCTTTCATGAATGCTCTCTATAAGTTCAAAACGATCTTCATCAAATCTTTCGTCATCATAATGTGCATGTGAATCAAAATACATCTTTTCTTCTCCTTATTTTTTAATATTCAAATGTAGCTGTTTTTTTTTCCTTATCCCAGCTTACTGATAAATCTAAAATACTTGCAAGCTCTGAAATCGGTATATACGTTCTACCATTCACAGAACTTGGTGCTGTTACCATTGTATATTCCTTACCATCTGCTGTCACTATATTGCTACCTAATGTCATCTTAATAAGCTTACTTGCTGGCACAGTAATAACGCCCTTTGAAAATTCCACATCATCAGGATTAACACCAGCTGCTGCTACAGCATAGCGAAGAGGTACCATCGTGCGCCCACTTTCAATATATGGCGCAGCATCCATTGTATGTGTTTCTTCATTAATAATGTAACTTTGATTACCTACTGTAAATTTTGTGATCGTTTTCTTGCTAACGTCATTTGAATTATTATTATTGTTATTATTACTGTTGTTACTGCCACCATTGGTGTTTGTATTCGTTTCTTCATATTTAGTCGTTAAAAATCCATCAAATTTCAGTGTTCCCTCAGCTTCTGGTGCAATAGCGCTTCCACCTATTGTAAGCGCATATTTTCCATCAGGTACTATTTCACTTACATTGACACGGAAATTACTAATCTCAAGAACAGATGGTTGTGAAGATTTTTGAACAACGCGTAATGTTAATAAGTTAGGATTTTCATCATCCCATCCTATTACATTTACCTTCAAATCTCCTTCTACGACTTCTACATCCGGCTCTCCTCTAAAAGTAATACCATTTTGAGACTCTATTTCTAAAGTAATTAATCCTCTATTTAACATAGATTTACTTGTTTCACTAATGGTTACTTTACCACCTATTTGATTTTTTATGCCTACCTGTGCTTTGAAGCCTTCTACCTGTGTTGCAATAGGTGACTTAATCTGCCCTATAACAATGCTATCGCCCTTATCAACACCGCGTCCATCCATATTTAAAACCACATTTCCCTTTTGTGTGACGTCTGCATAAACTAAAACATTTTTAAAGGTAATTTCATTACTAATCGTACGGTCTAACTCTGGCAATGTAAATTCAAAGCCTGTAATGCGGTCGCCCTCAATAATAGGTGTTATCTCCGCCTTTTTGCTAATGTCTTTACCATTAACTAATATGGCTCCAATTATAACATCCTTTTTATCTGCTGTTCCAAAGTATCCTTTACTCAGTGTAAATTCAATTGTACGTCCTGGAATAAAGCTATCTGGCATACCTTCTGTTATGCTAAAACTAAAGTTTCCTGCATCTCCTGCCACCACATCCTCTAAATTAGTATCTAATGCCTTAAGCGTTGCACCATAAGATTTTACCTGTGCCACTTTTATATCTGTACCTATTTCTGAAGAGCCTTGAATTTGAAGTGTCAAATCGCCTTCTACTACCTTTTCACTCACTACCTTTAAGTTTGTAATTTGGAATGTTCCTAAACTCTCTACGCCCTTATCATATGGTAGTACAAATTCTAAAATCTGCTTATCTTCTTTTCCATCTGTTTCACCATAAGAAACCGTTATTTCATTAATATCTTTAAAACCACCTGCATAAGTGATTTTAGGTGTTTCTGATGCAAAACTATAGTTTGTTCCTTTTAAAGAAAGGGTAATTGTGCGATCAGCTTTTGTTCTAGTTCCTGTTAAAGAACCTATATAGCGTTCGCTAATTGTAATAGGCGCCAGTGTTCCTTCCTTTTCAATTGTTGGAATATCACCTGTTATCACCTTTACTACTGCTTCATCTGTTAATTCAACTGCCGAATATGTAGCTGCTGCTACTGGAACTGTATTAAAAGTTAATGCAAATACCATACCACCCATTAAAATGACTTTTTGTATATTTTTCATTGGTTTTCCCCCTATTTATTACAATTTAAACTATATATTATATTTTGACCTTCACCCTATTATAACAAATATATTATTTCATTTGTGTTACAGCTACATCACTATCTTTTAACCTAAAAAAAGGTGCTGCAAAACTATAAATAGTTTTACAACACTTACGCACTGCTGGGATGCCTTCGGAGTAATCTATTGAAGTACAAGCTCAGCACATCACAGATTGCATAAAGTGCAGCCCAGTAATGGCAAACCTATTTCACAACCTCCCCTAAGATATCGCTTCTTCTTGGAAGTATTCTTGTATGCGCTCTGGGTAGCATTCATTCATAATGAAAGTTTCAAATTCCAGCCAACTTGACACATGAGGATAGCTATGTGGATTCTGCATATTGTGGGGTTTATCAAAGACGACGGATTTACCACCTGCATTTGCGAAATCTTCAATATTATGCATACCATCATCCAGTAAATAATCTCCTTTAATCATAAATTTGCTGCTACACACAATAATATGATTCTTAGGGAAAAACGGTAAGTATTTTTCAATCCACTCATACTTAGCTTCTACTGCTCTCGGATTAGCTGCCGTTACAATATATATTTCAAATAAATTACTCATATAAAGTCTTTCAAATACTTCTAGTGCATGCGGTATAGGTTTTAAATTTCTAAATAAATCCGGTTCATGCATCACTGTATCTATTTCTTTCCCAAAAACAGTATATAAGTTCCAGCTCACACAGGCATCTCGCTTTATATCTGTATGATATTTTTCATTATAAGCAGCAACTACAGCGCCCATATAATCTGCAAGTACATCATCTTGGTCAATTAGTAATGTGATTTTCTTATCTGTCATCTCTCTCACCTCTTTTTCATTAAGCATATTTTGATATTTAAGGACTTCTGGGGTGAAATATTCTATCTTAGTACTATTATTTTATTATAAAATCTTTGTTTTGTGACTATTTTTCACATCTTGTACCAATACTCTTACCGATTAATCTACTAATCTATTAATTAAAGAAATGCCACCAACCTGGTATCCATTGCGTCAAAGCCGCATACCATCTTGGAATTGTTGCCCCCGAATAAATCGGATAAAAGAATATAAAGGCTAATATTGCAATCACACTAAACCATCTTACAATATGAAAACGTTTAAACCTTTCATCTAATGCCTTCAAAAGTCCTACCAGTGTTAATATCATTAGTGGTACAACTGGGAAATAATGATATAAAAACATAATACGTGATACTAATACATAAGGAAGATATACGGATAAAATCCCTATGCTTAAAAATGTATATTCTTTATCTCGCTCAATAATAGCTTCCTTAAAGCAATATAACATACCTAAAATACCGCTCCACCAAATGATAGGATTACCAAACGCAGAAATGCTTGCTACAAATCCCTCATTTACATTCCCTTGATAATACCATACAGGTTTAATATCTAGTGGCCATAAATACCATGGTGAAGTAAATGGATGTGTTGCCTCTAAATCTGCATGATAATGATACATTTTAAGTTGCAGATCCCACAACTCCTTCAAGCTTGTATTTTCTGGCCTTAAGAAAAATGGAATATAGCTTGCTAAATAAATACCTACTGGAATAAGGATGAAGAAAACCACACAACTTCCTATAATAGTAGGTACTTGCTCTTTAAAGTTGCCAAAATATGAACTTTCTCTAAGCTTACTATATAAATCTGCAAAGAATATAACTGCTAATCCTACTGCCATATAAGCACCATTCCATTTAGTAGCTATCGCCGCACCTAGAAAAACACCTGAGAATAACAGATTTATGAGTTTAACACTTAAACTTCCCTTTGCACTACACCTTACATACTGATACATAAATAAGAAAGACAGCATCATAAATAACACAAGATAGCTATCTACTGTCGCTATACGTGTCTGTACAAAGTGCATCCCATCGACGGCAAACAATAAACTGGCTAAAAAGGCATAGCGTGTCTTTCCAAATAGCCTTTTAGCAAAAATATAAATAACTGCTAACATAAGTATTCCAGCAATATTGCCCATTAGTCTATAAGCAAATGGATACATGCCAAGTACCCTTACAGGGATGGACATAATAAGCTTTCCAAGTGGTGGATGTGTCCATTCGTATATATCCATATCATGAATATATTCATAGGCCGTTCTTGCATGGTAAATCTCATCAAAATAAGTACTATTTAAATAGCTAATTTCTTCAGGTACTATATCACCTTCATCAATCAATGCGCTTGCTGCCTCTGTTACTGCTACAAGTGGGACACTATTCCCCCTTGTATCATATAAACAGATTTCTCCCATTATACTGTCTGTTTCTTCTGCTTGAATCCTTAAATATTTAAATGTATATGGAAAATCTGTATCAAACCAGGCAAATACCTTAGGTTCTTCTAATGTTTCCACTTCGCTATAATTAATACCATCATTAGAAATTGAAAGCTTGTAATTACCAAATCTAGCACCACTGAAATGTCTAATTTTGCTAATAGCTGTTTCATTATTTAACTCTAATATGACTGTGTTACCTTGCTCTTTAGTATTCCAAAATGTCTGTGGATTTGTAAAGCTTCCTAAATTAATAAAGGAAACTATACCATATATCAATATAATAAGTACAATTAACCCTAAATCCTTCATGGTTAAAGCATAATTTTTTTCATCCCTCATACCCATTTCCATTCTTCCTTTCCAGGTTATTGATTCCTACTTTATTAGATTATAGCAAACTTGTCTTTAAATTATGCAAAAAAGCCCTTTATACACAAATTATTGTTATATAGTTTATAACAATCCTTGTATATTCTAAGGACTTTCTCTTTCTTTATATTTCACTTTCCGCTTTAGGCTGAACAGCTACTACTCTGCACTTAACCCCTGTTGCTTCTGGATCTTCATGCCACATTGTTAATACCTTGCATACTTCCTGCGGTCTGATTTTATCAAGGTTTGTAAGGTTCTCTACAACAAAGGTGCCGCGACTTAAAAATATCTTATCAGCTTCGGCATGCTCTTTGCCCTTTCTTAGGTCTGCTGCATCAATCCCTACAAATTTAACGCCTTCCATAGCTAGTTCTTGAATAAGTTCCCATGATAAATTCGGTCCCTCACTAAAGTATAAACCACTACCATACGGATGTCTTTCTATAGCTCCTGTACGGATTAATACGAAATCTCCAGGTTTTACATAATCTAAGTCAATATCGTCACAAGTAATTTCTCTATCTTGTATATGGCTTACATCAAATAATATCCCTCTCGTTTGCATATAATCTAGTGGCACTTGAATATCCCCATATACATCAAAGTGCGTTCCTACATGTCCCATAACTATATCTTTTTTTAATTGTGCTTCCGCCATCTTGTAAACACGGTTTGTTTTTTTCACTTGAAGCGTTAAGTCAATATACTCCACCTTGTACCTCCATAGCCCATTTGCCATATGTTCTTTAACTCATTATAAGTTAGTTTCCAGTATTTGTCTATTAACTATCCTCATGAGTAACTTGTTTATATTTACATTTTAACTATGACACATGTATTGTATTTATTCAAGTTTTAACATATAAAAAAACAGCCATTCGTTATCTGCTTCGAATGACTGTCTTTTTTTGACCTTTAGCATCTCCGTTACTAAAAGTCGCCCCATAATTTGTTTGCCTCAATATCTATTTCCTGGAGTTAATATAACACACCATTAATCATTTACATATATTTATTGTACGAATGTACATTTTTATTGTTTAAACTGCTTTATTTAATTAAATAATAATTTATTTAATTTATAAAACAACAAAAAACAGTCATTCGTTATCTGCTCCGAATGACTGTTCTTTGACTCTTAGCATCTCCATTACTAAAAGTCGCCCCATAATTTGTTTGCCTCAATATCTATTTCCTGGAATTAATATAACACATTACCAGTTACCTACATATATTTATTGTATGAATGTACATTTTTATCGTTTAAACTGCTTTACTTAATTAAATAATAATTTATTTAGTTAAAAATCACACTTCCATTCTATAAAATACAAAAGCAACCATAACAAAGAAAAGCAACCATTTGTTATCTGCTCCAAATGGTTGCTTTTCTTTGTTTACAACATATACTTTGACTTCTTAATAGTACAAACTTAATTAACAAGTCTCCCCGTTTATTGCCTCAATATCTATTTCCTAATGTCACTTTAGCATGATTGTTCCTTCATTGCCACTTATGTTGTTTAAATAGATATTTTCGTTGTTTAAATAGATACCTTCATTATTTAAATAGATACCTTCATTGTTTCAACTACTTTTTAGGCGCTTGCATAGGAATGACTAATTTGAGATAAAACTCATCTACCTCTTCATTTATAATATATTCGCCTTCATATTTCTCTAAGGCTCTTTTAATATTTTTTAATCCTAAACCATGTAACTTCTTATCTTTCTTTTGGGTTACTAATAGATTATCAATCCATTTATTCATATGTTCTTTAGAATTTCTAATCTTGACCACCAAAAAGCCTCTGATTACTTGACTTTCCATATGAATATACTTTTTAGTATCACCACTTGTAATTCTATCACAGGCTTCAATAGCATTATCTAGTGCATTTGCAAATATGCTACATAAATCCTTATCCTCCACAAAGTCACACTTAGTTAAATTCAAATTGACTTCAAGTTCGATTTGTTTTTTATTACACAGGATGCTTTTCTGCCTTAAAATAGCATCTACAACAGAACAGCCTGTTTTATAAGTCACCTTAGTTGTCTGTACATCTTTTTCTAATGCATTAATATACCTTGCAAGCTCTTCATGTTCCTTAGCCACTTCTTTAATACAAGCAATATGATTATTAATATCATGGTATAGTAATCTAATGCGTTCTTGTTCTGCCTCTAAATGTGAGTAATACTCATATTCCGACTGGGAGCGTTCTTGAGCTTCTCTGCGCTCCATCTCCAATTCATAAAATTTAGCAAGTCTAACGGCGCTAAAGACTATTGCAGTATTCGCTAACAATAGTCCTATTTCCATATATATTAACGGTTTGGCAAATACCTCAAGACTAATGCCATGCGAATTAGCGTAATAAAATGCAATAACCATTATTGTAGAATTAATCATAATCGGTATTAAAACTCCTGCACATGACCAGCTATCATGCCTTATACATATTTCTAGTCGTTTATAGATATGCATTTGGCCAATGAGTACTATCCCTGTAAATATTATTCCTATAGAATATATAGTTCTTAGATGTATAAAATTTTTAGGTATCTCTAAAGCATAAATTTCATAAATAATGCTCTGCGTTAATGTTTCACTCATAATAATGGTTGCTACAAAACTTACTAATAAAATCCATCGCTGCACTAATGAAGCCCCATAAGAACATGTTAATGCTATCCAAATGGCACCTGCTCCCACTAGAAATAATACGAGGATACTTTCATCACTTAGCCTAATCAACATGACTACAACGAATAACATAATACATAAAATATTATAAAGTGCTTTATGGATTTTAATGTCTCCTATCATTTGTGATAGCACTCTAAAAACATATACTTTTACAAGTGATAATATACATACATCTGCCCATCCCCATAATATGAAATACTCTTCAGGAATCATCCTCATTCTCCAATAATTTGAGCCAAGGCTTTTTTAAGGTCTTTAACTTTGAAACGACTAATAGGTACTTCATTTCCAGCAATAATCAAATATTCTTTTTCAATCCCCTCGATATATTGCAGGTTAACTAAATATCCTCTATGACATCTAAAAAATTGTTCTTTATCTAATCGTTTTTCTATTTGACCTAGACTTATATGCGTATCATATATCTTCTGTCTTGTATGTATATTAACTTTTCTTCCATATGTTTCTGCATATAGAATGTCATGAACTAAAAGTTTATAAGAAGCATATCCACTTTTAATCCAGATATATTCTTCTTGTTTCTTTAAAATTGTTTGTATGCATGGTTTAACTTGTCTCCTGAATTCTTCAGCAGAAATGGGCTTTGTCAGATAACGTTTTGCATTTACTTCATATCCTTCTTGCATATAACTCGCACTCCCAGATAAGAAAATAATATCTATTTCTTCATCAATTTCTCTTATCCTTCTTGCAGTTTCCATCCCTGTTAATTTTCCCATTTGTATATCTAAAAAGATCAGTTGTGCCTTCTGTGAATAATTATTAAGCAACTGTTCTCCTGTTTCATATTCAATAAATTCATGTAAAACTTCTAATTCATTTAGTATAGGTCCTAGATATTTTTTAAGCTGCTCCCTATGAGCTTTTTCATCCTCACAAATTATAATTGTAAACATACTTTCATCCTCACATTTACCTTTTTAAACTTTAATTATTTTTAATTATATTTTCTATACTAATGAATAAAGATTCCTAGATAATCTTAATTTATATTTTTATGTATACTAACATTATATTATCGGCATAAAGGCTTATCAACTAAAGTATTTTTATGTAAAAAATTGAATATCATTCAAATTTTAAGTGAAGTAGATTTCTTGCTTATCCTATTCCATCAAGCCTGTAAAAAAGGGATTGTGATAAAAATAAATTAATCACAATCCCTTTGAAAATTTATGCAATTAGATTTTTGAGCCACTTCCCTGATTTTAGGCGGGCTAATTCAAATGGTATTTTTACGATTTCTTCTGTACATACTAAGAAGAATACACTATATACCGGTAGTTTAAAGGCTACGGCACCTAGAAATGCTAATGGTACCGAATACAACCAAATTGTTCCTGCTTGTACAAGCATAGAATATGTTGTATCACCGCCTCCTCTAAATACACCAATAATCATGATGGCATTAAACGTTCTAAGCGGCATGAATACAGCCATTACACGAAGGACTTTAATTGCTGCCACATAAGTCTCTGGTTTAATATTAAACCAACTCACTACAATAGGTGCTAATAACCACATGGCAACACCTAATGCAATGCCCACAAATGGTGTTAATTTTGAAACATGTGAGGCATATGTATGTGCTGTATCCTCTTCTCCTGCCCCAATCTTATTACCAATCATAATAGCTGCTGCAGTTCCTATTCCTGTTAGGAATATAAAGAACATATTGATGAGTGTTGTACATATCTGCATTGTTGCAGAAGCATCTGTACTAATTTTAGCATAAGCTACAGCATATGCTGCTGAGCCAATTGAGAAAACAAGTTCATTTACGATAACAGACCATGATGTTTTAAAATACATTTTCAGAGTCTCCATATTAAAGTCTATTAACTCTTTAAACTTGGCTGCTACTTGATTCTTACTAAGGTACACAACACCCACTATAAATACAACTTCTACAAGTCGTGCAATAGTTGTAGCCAATGCTGCACCATTTACACCCATTGCAGGAAATCCAAATTCACCAAAAATTAATATCCAGTTTAAAACAACATTAACACCTACACCAATAAGACTGGCAAACATAGGTACTTTCGTTTGCTCTGTACTTCTAAGGGCAGATGAATAAGCTTGTGTAATCCCCATGAATAAACAACTTATGGCTACTATTTTAAGGTAACTTACACCTAATTCTATTACAGCTGGATCATCTGATAAAATATCCATTACTATATGTGGTGCAAAGAATGCAATGCCCCCAAATAATAATGAAGCCATCATACCTACTGTTAAGTCCACACCTAAAAATGTTCTTATCCCTTTTAAGTCACGACTCCCCCAAAACTGCGACATAAATACACTTGCACCCGCATTAATTCCCATTAGACAAAGTGTAAACACAAACATATACTGGTTAGCAAGCCCTACAGCTGAAATGGCTGTTTCTTGCAAACTTCCTACCATCATTGTATCCACTAAGTTTAATGAAGATGTAATAAAGCTTTGAAGTGTAATAGGTATCGCAAGCATAAACATTGTGCTTAGGAATGCTTTATCCTTAAATACCTTCTTCATAAATCTTCCTCCTCAAATTCATATTTGAACATAAAAAAAGAGACAGCTAATGGGTAGTCAAGCCGCCCATCTGCTGTCTCATATATTAATGTTATCTTGTTTTTAATTTAACCATAAACATTATGGTATAGGTTCACATAAAAGTCAAGTCTTATTTTAAGCTTTTGACTTTTTTCCATAAACTTCTATGGGTATAGGTTAATTAGCGTACAGTTGCCCCGCTTACCATTTCACCAAGAGGTCCTACTGCTACTAAGTTGCCATTGTCATCAGATGCACAAAGTACCATACCTTGAGAAAGAATGCCACGAAGTTTAACTGGTTTAAGATTTGTTACAACGACTACTTTTTTACCAACGAATTCTTCTGGTGTATAGTATGCTGCGATACCAGATACGATTTGTCTTACCTCTTCACCGATTTTAATTTTAGAAACTAAAAGTTTATCAGCTTTTGGCACTTTTTCACATTCAATAACTTCACCAATTTTAAGTTCAACTTTTGCAAAGTCATCAATTGTAATTTCTGATACTTCATCTACTTGTTCTTCTTTAGCAGCTTTTTTATCTGCTTTTTTAGCTTCTTGTTTTGGTTCTTCTTTTTTCTCTGCTGTTGGCGCATGTGCTTCAAGTACTGCTAATTCTTTTTCTTTATCAATACGTGGGAACATGTTTTCACCTTTTTTAGCTGCTACTGCTTTTGGAAGTGTGCCAAATGTATGGATTGAATCCCATGCAGTAAGTTCGCCTCTTGTGATGCCAAACTGTGCCCAGATTTTTTCTGGTGTTTGTGGCATAAATGGCTCAATCATGATGCTGACAATACGAATAACTTCTGAAAGTGTGTAAAGTACACCAGCTAATTTTGCATGATTTGCTTCATCTTTTGCAAGTACCCAAGGCATTGTTTCATCAATATATTTGTTCATTCTTCTAATAATTACCCAAATATCTTCAAGGGCATTGTTGAAGAATAATTTTTCCATGTTTGCTTCCATTTTAGCGATTTGTTCTTTAACAACGTTTTGAACGTCAGCATCAAACTCATTGCCTTCTTGTGCTTCTGGAAGTGTACCGAAGTATTTTTCAATCATGGCAACTGTTCTTGATGTTAAGTTACCAAGGTCATTTGCAAGGTCAGAGTTAATTCTTGAGATAAGTGCTTCATTTGAGAAGTTTCCATCCTGACCAAATGCGATTTCACGAAGTAAGAAATAACGAATCGCATCACTGCCATAACGTCCTACAAGTACACTTGGATCTACTACTGTCCCTTGAGATTTACTCATTTTACCACCATTGATTACAAGCCATCCATGACCAAATACTTGTTTTGGAAGTGGAAGGTCAAGTGCCATAAGCATTGCTGGCCAAATGATTGTATGGAAACGAATAATTTCTTTACCTACTAAATGTACATCTGCAGGCCAGAATTTCTTAAAGTTGCTATCATCTGCTTGTAAGTACCCAAGCGCTGAAATATAGTTTGATAACGCATCAAGCCATACGTATACAACGTGACCTGGATCGAATTCTACTGGAATACCCCATTTGAATGATGTACGAGATACACATAAATCTTCAAGACCTGGTTTTAAGAAGTTGTTAATCATCTCATTTTGTCTTGTTTGAGGTTGAATGAATTCTGGATGAGATTCAATGTACTCAATAAGACGATCTTGATATTTAGAAAGCTTGAAGAAGTAAGATTCTTCTTTTACTTTTTCTACTGGTCTACCACAGTCTGGACATTTGCCATCTACTAATTGGTGCTCTGTGAAGAAACTTTCACATGGTGTACAGTAAAGGCCTTCATATTCGCTTTTGTAAATATCACCTTGGTCGTAAAGTTTTTTAAAGATTTTTTGTACTGTTTCTTTGTGCTCTTTATCTGTTGTACGAATGAATTTATCATAACTGATATCCATAGTTTTCCACAGATCTTTAATCCAGTCTACAATATTATCCACGAATGCTTGTGGCGTAACGCCTTCTTCTGCTGCACGTCTTTCAATTTTTTGACCATGTTCATCTGTTCCTGTTAAGAACATAACATCATAACCGCGAAGACGTTTATATCTAGCCATAGCATCTGCTGCTACTGTTGTGTATGAATGTCCAATATGAAGTTTATTACTTGGATAATAAATAGGTGTTGTAATATAAAATGTTGGTTTACTCATTTTCCTTCACTCCTTTTTAATATTAACTTTTCACTTTTCATTTTTCACTTTTCACTAATATTTTAGCCACTTAAAAGCAAAAAAGCCTCGCCTCTATGATTGCTTAACACATTTTCATAGAGACGAGGCATTATATACACTCGTGATACCACTCTAATTCATTTATGTCTCACGACATAAACCTTAGTAAGTACGACTACTAAGCATTTGTCTGCTTTGATAGCTTATACTTTGTTGCTATAACAGGCAACCCCTGTTGCAGCCTAGACCTCTAAAAGCCTATACGCCTTAATAACGTATTTTATAGAAGTTGTCGGTGCACCACTCCAAGACCATCTTCAATCTATTCTACTTGCTTCTTTTCAGCTGCCGAAGCTCTCTTTGAAAGTCTCCTAGATTTACTCTTCTTTTCACAGCGTTTGTCCTTTAATCTTTGCTATTTTATCATAGTTTACCCATTTTTACAAGATATCCATACACTTTAAACATAAATAATTTATATCATCATTCAAAATAAAAGGAGTCAACATATACTAAATATTGTCGACTCCTTTCATTAAATTCACTTGCACATTGCTATATATTTTACGACTACTTACCTATAGATTTCACATTTATAAATTTTAGTTATTCATAGTTTTTAGCAATGTGAAATCATTAGGAGAAAACAATTTACGTACATGTATATTTCAAGGTTTTAGTTGTTTTCTCTATATAGATTTCACATTTATAAATTTTAGTTATTCATGATTTTTAATCATGTGAAATCATTGTGAGAAACCTATTTATGTGATGTATATTTTAAAGCTATAGTCGGTTTCTCTATATTAAATGAATTTTAAACTTCTAATAATTAATGGTAAGTTTTCTCTATTAGTCCAAACAATTAGATAAGAATACGGTATCCCCTCTACAATAATAGGTTTCTTATACTGTACAACGAGTGCCACGTCCCTATCACTTATAAGTTCTCCCTGATCTTCTGAAGGTATAATCTCCCTAGCTGGCTGACCATCTACCGTTAACCTTCTAACTGTTGGATTAGAACCATATGGCATATATGGCTCATTAATCTGCTCCTGTACAGCTGCATCTATATCATTTCCATTACCTTCAAATCCACTTACTTCGAAAAATCCACTTGGTCCTTCGTATTTATTTTCATAACGTGGATTTTTGTTCCAACTTGATGGATATTTAAAAGTAACGCCATATTCATCACTAATATAATCATCTAACTTAGATTCAAATATATTTGTAATTGGTGTTTGCTCATTAGGGCTGCCTTCTCTTCCTTCACTCTTACTAATAAAAGTGCCTCCAGATAAACTCTTAAGAGCAAGCGTACCTAATCCTATAGCTGAAATTATCTTATAATTCATATTGCTACCTCATAAAAATATGCTTCTATAATATGATATTTTTTGAGCCAGTAATATGTTCCCTAAAATTGTTAATTAAATCCTTTATTTTTTCTTAAAGCTTAAACAGTCCGTTTCTGTATAAATATCAGCTTCAGTTTTGCTGCCTACTTGTATCTCATTAAGCGTACAATGTTCTGATGTGTTATAGACACAAGTATCAACGCGGCAAAGAATTGCATCAATATCTCCTCTATTGTTGGTATATTGTGCTAAATCACTATAACCTAATCGATTAAGAAAGGTTCCACAACATGTACATCCTGAATCTTGTGAACCCTTTCCTCCTATATTTACAATACTTGCACAACATCTTTGTTGGTCTTGATTATAAGAACATGTTCCTACACTACAACTAATTTTTGGCATATTTTTGTCCTCCTTAGTGCTCCTTAAATAAACTAGTCTTTAAAATATCTGTCTAATAGGCCTTTAAAAGCACAACCATGTCTTGCTTCATCTTTTGCCATTTCATGTACAGTATCATGAATAGCATCTAAATTTTGTTGTTTTGCTAGTGTAGCAAGTGCTTTTTTACCTTGACAAGCACCATATTCCGCATCAATTCTAGCCTTTAAGTTTGCCTTAGTGTCCGCTTTCACCACTTCACCTAAAAGCTCTGCAAATCTAGAAGCATGATCTGCTTCTTCGTATGCAATGCGCTTATATGCTTCAGCAACTTCAGGGTATCCTTCTCTATCAGCTTGTCTTCCCATAGCAATATACATACCTACTTCAGTACATTCACCCATGAAATTTGCTCTTAAATCTTCAAGAATTTGTGGATCAACACCATCAGCTACAGCAATTCTATGTTCATCTGCCCACTGTAACTCTCCTTCCATCTCTTTGAACTTATCACTACCTGCATTACAAATAGGACATTTTTCTGGAGGTGCATCTCCTTCATAAATATAACCGCATACGGTACATACGTATTTCTTCATTGTATCATCCCTTCTTGTTATGATTTCACGTATAGGGTTATTATTCCTTTTATATTTCCTTTTATTCCTAATTTATCCTCCTATGTTTTTAAATCATCTTAGGTTGAATATTTAATATATTTTATTTATTAATATATTTCATTTTTATTCATAAAGTTGTATAATAAAACAAATTTATTTTTAGGAGGAGTATTTATGGATGCTTTAAAAAAATGTAGTCAATTTTTATCAAGACAAACTTCTATATTCATTATCATTATTGCCATTTTTACCTTTATTGTGCCTAGTTCATTTGCTTGGGTAAAGGGGAATACACAAACTATTATCTTAGGCATCATTATGCTTTCAATGGGTATGACACTTACCGTAGAAGATTTTAAGATTTTGGCACAAAGACCTCTTGATATCTTCATCGGGGCAGTAGCTCAATATACACTCATGCCACTCATTGCCTTTACAGTTTCAAAAGTACTTAATCTTTCTCCTGGTATTGCTGTAGGCTTAATTCTCGTAGGATGCTGTCCTGGCGGTGTATCTTCTAATATCATGAGTTTCTTATGTAAAGGAGATGTCCCATTCTCTGTAGGTATGACCACAGCCTCTACACTTCTTGCACCAATCCTAACACCTGTTTTAGTTCTTTTACTAGCTGGTGAAACAATTGATGTAAGTGCTATGGCAATGTTTAAGTCTATTTTGCAAGTTACAATCTTGCCTATTGCTGTTGGTTTCCTCTTAAACTACTTCTTAGGTCAAAAGAAAACCTTCAAAGATATTCAAGGCGTTATGCCCGGCATCTCAGTAATTGGACTCGCTTGTATCGTTGGCGGTGTTATTTCATCTAACGGCAGTGCCTTCTTTACATCAGGTATCACAATCTTCATTGCGATTTTCTTACATAATACACTTGGTTATATCTTAGGCTATACAGTAGGTGTCCTTACTAAAATGTCTCCAGCAAAAAAACGTACTATCTCTATTGAAGTAGGTATGCAAAATGCCGGTCTTGCTACAAATCTAGCGTCTGCTCACTTCAGTGCACTTCCAGAAGCCGCCGTAGCTTCAGCAGTATCTTGTGTATGGCACTCTATCACAGGAACACTTCTAGCTGGACTCTTTATCAAACTCGATCAAATCAAAGAAAAGAAAACTGCTCCAGTGATTGAGTAAAAGAACGGCCTCCAGCCAGCCGCTGAGTGGCGGTAGGAGGGGCATAGATAAAATTAATAATGCCACTTATCTACACCCACCAATGTTTTTAGCAGCAGCTGGCGTCGGTATGTTTTTACGCAATACCCCCGCTTCCACAGAAAGTGAACTTATTATCATAAGAGAAGACATGTATGAAACTTCGTTTCATACATGTCTTCTCTTATTCTTTATCTCTTTAATTATTTTTACTATTTAACCTGACGCTATCTCACTCTATCGCCTGAAAATCTGGCATTCCCCCTCAAGGGGCAAAGAGATGTATTTGCTACTGGTCTGCCTTTGGAGAGATTTGATGAATTGCTTTAAATTCTAAGTTTAGCGATTTACAAATCCCGTAAACAGCAGCTAATAGCAATTACATCTCTCTATTTAATTAGCCCGCCTTGGAACATTGATTCATATACTTTTTCACCTTTGTACATGATTTTCTCGCACCCTACAAACCATTCAAAGTCGCCTTCTACTCGGCATTTGTATGTATAATCTCCTTTTACAAAAACTTTTGGCCCTCTATAAGGATATTCTGGTGTACTTTTCTTTAATGCTTCTTTTAAAACACTTATATCAAAGTCTGGGCTTGTAGCTCTGCCAGTATAATTAAGTCCCCATACTGGTACATTATCCTCCCATAAGGCTTCTTCTCCTACAAATTGTTCACTTCCCAGATAGGTATCAATATATTTAAGGTCATCTTTTTCATACAAAAAATCATGTGAAGTTGGTCTTGTACCTCTTACCTCATTCTGCTGTGCTGCATAGGTATTTTTCTTAGCCTCACATAAAAATTCAATTAATGTTTGTTTATCTGTATTCATATTTTCGTGCCCCCTTTTACCCTATTGAAGTTTTAATAAAAAGCATGTTCTATTTATTCTATTGTAACATTTCTTAAATAATAACCCTAGCTATATCTTTTCTCTTTACCATAGAATAAATAAGTTATTTTTTATAAGATTTGTTAAAGGATTTAAAGTATTTATGTCGTAGCCCTTAAGGCAAGTTCCACAAAACGCTTACACATTATGCTTGCAGTCTTTTGACTTCTTCTCTCATAAGCGTTACCGCCTGACTTAATGCCTCCACAGCTAAGTCCACCTTGTATGCTTGATTTTTAGCATCATCTGCAGTCGCTGAGATTTCCTGAGTAGATGCTGTTACTTCTTCAGCTACTGCTGTTGCACTTTCTACACGTTCTATAATCTCATTTTTCTGTTTAGCTACATTTTGTGTCTTTTCATTAATTATTTCAATAGCTTCTATCGCTTCTTGTATGGCAGCTCCTATATTCCTATTACTTGTAAGTGTCTTATCAATGTTGCTCATTTGTCCATCGACTTCTGCATTTAAAATCGTTGTACTTGCAATCATAATATCAGCTTCTTTTTCAACACCTTTAATTAAATGATTAATTGTTTGAGATGACCCTTTAACCTGTTCTGCTAACTTTCTAATTTCTCCTGCAACTACTGCAAAACCTTTTCCTGCTTCTCCCGCCCTAGCTGCTTCAATAGATGCATTAAGTGCTAAGAGATTTGTCTGCTCTGCAATCCCATTAATGATTTGTGTAATATTTGTAATCTGAGAAATATTATCGCTAAGGTCTTGTATTTTTTGAGTAAATTCCTTAAACACACATCCTGTAGCACTTACCGAATCAATTAATCCAATCGTTGTTTTTTCACCTTCTTTAACTACCTCATTAATACCCCTAGCCTTATCAACAATAGCTGAAACAGTATCTACTACCTCTTGTAGCTGTCTCCCAAAATCCTCTATAAATACGCCAATATTTACAAGATCATTAGATTGTTCTGTGACGCCTCTAGCTACCTCACTAGTTGCCTCAGAAATACTAGAGGAATTTTCTAATACATTTTGTGCAACACAAGTTAAGCCTTGTACTTCTTCTGTAATATGCTCTGCATTATATTGAATCCCCTCTATCACTTGTCCAACTGCATTTCTTACACTCTCCATTGCCTGTGCTGCTACAGCAATTTCTCCTTTTTGTAGAAATAACTTCTCATCTACAGGTGTATAAAAATCTCCTTTTTCAAAAGTATTTAAATGATTGGTAAGTCCCTCTATTCCTTTACCAATTTTTCTTGCAATACTATATACAATTATGAGTGAAATGATTGTTATTACAATCGACACCCCACCCACTAATGCCATTAATACATTTATGCTACTTAATAGATTCTGAGTAGATTCAATATGGGCTAAAGACCAATTTGCCATTTGAATAGGTGCATAACTAATATAGTTTTTTTCACCCTTATCATCTGTATACATAACTGTACCCTCTTCGCCTAATAACATACTCGTATAAATCGCTTGCATCGCATCTTCTTTATCCGAATTTTGAATCGTTATCTTCTCTGGAAAATCTTCACTACTTGCTACAGATTGTGCAATAACTCTCCCATTGCTATTATCTAACAATATAAATGTCCCTGATACCTGCTCAATCTGCTCTATGAAACTTTTCATTTCATAGACTCCCATTAACACGCCTATAATATTTCCTTCCTTGTCTTTAATTGGTGCACCTAAAGATACAGTTTTTCCTTCCCCCCTATCAATAATGCTAGAATATGTAGTTTCGCCTCTCTTAGCCATTTCATATTCATTAGCTCCTGACACCTTTAATAAGAATTTTCCAGATTCATCATATAAGTTTCCCTGTAAATCTACCAATTGTAGATGCTGTAAACCTAAATTTTGAGCTTCCTGCTCTAAAACTTTTCCTTTTTCCTTTATTGTACTATTGGGATCACTTAGTTCTGGTCTTCTAGCAACTACTTCAATAAGTCTCTTATTAGATTCTAATTGATTTTCCAACGTTCTTACTAACTGTGATATTTGTAAGTTTAAATTTCTCTCCTCTCTCCGAATGATCAGATTACTACTTATATTGGAAGTTATCCCTCCTATAATAAGTCCAAAACCTACAATTAACACACCAAAGTTTCTTACTAATTGTACTTTTATACTCTTTGTCTTCTTCATGTTGTCCCCCTAAAGTATAATATAGTATTATTATACTTTATTTGTAAATTAGTGTAAATTATAATAACTAAAACTATTTTACACAAAAATATACATGAATCAAAAATTGTAGAAAATGCCACAATTTATCAATTCATGTATAAAAACATTAATCTTTATATAAATAATCTCTCGTTTCAGGTAAGCTATTGTTAACGCCTTTTGTAAAAACAATTTGGTGTAAATCTACAACACCATTATTAAAGCTAGCTGCACACGAACACAAATACATGCGCCACATACGTATAAAACGTTTATCAAACATTTTTCGTATTTGGTCAATATTGCGTTCAAAGTTATCATGCCAATAAAGAAGCGTTCTAACATAATGCTGTCTTAAACTTTCTACATCTCTTACATAATAACCATAGTCTGCTGATAAATCTAAGATTTCTCTCAAACTTGGAATAACTCCTCCTGGGAAAATATACTTCTTAATCCATGCATCTCCAGGATGTTCTTTAAGCCCACTAATATAATGTAGTAAAAATACGCCCTTTTCCTTAAGCACTGCATCTACGCTCTTGAAAAATTGTTCGTAGTTTTCTCTACCTACATGTTCTAACATACCTACACTTACAACGCGGTCAAACTTACGTTCCATATGCTTTAAATCTCTATAGTCCATAAGTTGTACTTCTAAGTATTCTTCAAGTCCTTCTTCTGCAATACGTTGTTTAAATTCTTTGCATTGTTCCTTACTTAAAGTGATGCCGAGGCCATGCACCTTATATTTCTTTGCTGCTTCAATTAATAAAAATCCCCAGCCACAACCTATATCCAAAAGACTCATTCCCGCCTGTAAATTTAATTTCTTTAAGATATAATGTACCTTGTTAGTTTGAGCCTCCTCTAGCGTATTATCCTCTTCCTTAAAGTAAGCACATGAATAACTCATAGTAGGGTCTAACCATAATTTATAGAACTCATTGCCTATATCATAATGAGAGGCAACTTCCTTCTTTTGGTTTCCCTTAGAAACAGAAGTATATAAAATCTTCTTCATAGCATGTTTGTCTGTAATGAACTTACTTTGATATTTGAAGATTTCATCTAAGGCCATCACTAAGTCGCCTTCTATTTCCATCTCACCATTCATATATGCTTCACCTAGAGCTAAGGATGTACTCTTTAAAAGGTCTTTATAGGGGACAGGCTTATGAAAAACTACCTTAAATTTAGAGGGCAAAGTGCCAATGTGAAATTCTTCTCCCGTTTCAAACATAACATCGAAGGCTGTGCCATCAAAACGGTTTAGAAACTTCTTCATCAATGTTGCTTGCATACTCATTTATCTCACTCCTTTTATAGAAGTATCTCCTTATATTTCCAAAAATACACAAACAACGCTTAATTTCTTAAAGTTTTTCTTTAACCTTACTTAAACACCTACTTTAATACCTACTTTAACCCCTATTTGCCCCTTTATAAATGCTATTTTATAGCTTATTTTTCTATATTAGATTATTTTCCTTTAAATATGCATATGTTTCTTTGTAAGCTCTCGTTAAAACGCTCCCACCATAAATTGTTTTTTTCTTACCATTTACCACTCTTTCACACTTCCCGAAGTAAACAATTTCTTCGCCGTAATATTCATCTAAAGAGGCTGTAAAATAGTAATCTTTTGCTTTTTCTTCTCCAAACTTTATGAAAAGCTGGCTATGACAATCCTCTTCTAAATTACCTGCTTCCTCTGCTTCTCTTACGAAGAATTTGTAAACGCAAAAACAGAAAAAGGCTGCTTTATCTGCTTCTTCTAAATGGTCAAATAAAAGATTATGTAAATATTTATTTCCTACATAATCTGAGCATAGTATCTCCTTACTTCTAGCATAAGCAATAAGCCCGCTTACAGCTGCTTCATCATTATCTAACTCTCTATTAATGAGTGCTTCTGCATCACTTTTTGTAATACCTTCTGGTAAGGTAAGACCTATTGTCTTTGCATATTTCTTTTGTCTATCTACTACTGGTCCCAACTCTACACGATTAGGGAGTTTTTCTCTTTTTGATTTCATGTTATTACCTCATCTTTTTATTTTTTAACGGACTAAAAAGGATTTGTCCACATATACTTTATTTAAAATAGTTTATATTGGAGGAAATGAATGTGAAAGAGCAAGGCCTTATTACAAGTACTATTATCTTGACCTTTACATCTTTTTTTACCCGTACCTTAAATATGATTTCCATTGTATTTTTATCTAATATGTTAGGCTCTGAAGGCATGGGGCTTTATCACCTCATCGTCTCTTTTTATATGATTGCTATTGTGTTTGCTTCTGCTGGTCTTAGTACCTCTGTTTCAAAAGTCGTTGCAGAAGAACTTGGACAAAAGCATCTACATAATGTGTCTCGCGTTATGCACGTAGCTTTAAGTTTTAGTGTTATCTTAAGCTTCCTTGTGGGTACTGCTTTCTTTTGGCTTGCACCTTTTATTGCCACTAACTTTGTCCAAGATGAACGTGCTATTTTAAGTCTACGCATTTTATCACTGAGCATCCCTTTTATTGCATGTTCTTCCTGCTTTAAAGGATACTTTTATGCAACTAAAAAAGCAAGCCTCCCCGCCAGTAGCGAAATGATTGAACAAGTTGTTAAAGTAGGGCTTACACTTCTTATACTAAGCTTAAAACATACTAGTAATCAAGTTTACACCTATGGCCTTATTGGCCTCTGTCTCACTATTGGTGAAGTTGTCTCTTGGAGCTCTCTCCTTTCACTCTATATATTAAGCCGAAAACGTGTCTCTTACACCATTGAAAGGCCTTCTTCTTCTAAAGACCTTTTTAGCAGACTTCTCAAGGTTGCACTTCCCATTGCTGCCATCTCCTATGTCTCTTGTATTTTTGTATCTGCTGAAAACATCCTTATTCCTTCTGGCCTTAGAAAATATGGGGAGAGTTCTGCGGTATCACTTAGTTTATATGGCATGTTAAAAGGTATGGTTATTCCTATACTCTTTTTTCCCTCTGCTTTTTTAACAGCCTTTTCTACAACACTTATTCCTGAAATTGCAAAGGCAAATATATTAAAGCAAAAAAAACGTGTTAACTACACTGTAAACAAAGTTATTCAATTCACCTTCATGCTTAGCCTTTTTGCTGCCAGTTTATTCATTAACTATGCTGATGAAATAGGCCTTGTCCTTTATCACAATAAACAAATTGGCAAAATGCTACGTATCTTAGCTTTAATTGTACCATTTATGTATGTAGAAGTTGTTACGGATGGCATCCTAAAAGGCTTAGGAAAACAAGTAAGCTGCCTCAAATATAGTATTTTTGACACACTATTTCGTATTACAACGATTTATTTCTTCTTACCTATCAAAGGAATTTCTAGTTTTATAGGTATTATGATTATTAGTAATATTATGACCTCTACCCTTAACTTCAATAAACTACTAGACTCTACCAAGCTTAAGGTTCAAGTCTCTAACTGGATTCTTAAACCTCTTCTAGCAGCCTTAGGCGGTGCAACTTTTTCCAAACTTATATTAAACCTATGCTTTCACTACAATCTAGCAACTACCCCTATCCTCATTTTGGCCCTTATTCTAAGTTCCTTAATCTACCTGCTTCTCCTCTTCATCATTGACTGTCTCCGCAAAGAAGACTTCATCAAACTAACAACTCTTCTTCACCCCAGCTATGAAGAATAAAGGAGGCCATAGGCCTCCAATCTTTTATTTTTTATTTTTTATTCGTTACTGATAATGCTTCACAATGAACTCCACTGTATCCAAAAATTCATCCACTTCTTCCTCCGTGTTATACAATCCAAAGCTGGCACGAATCATACCAGGCTTTTGAAGACGTGGTTTTTCTAAATATCTATATCTCTCTTTATCCGTCACCCCTAAAAGTCGCATAACATAAGGTTGCGCACAAAAGCACCCTGTCCTTACAGCTATTCCCCTTATTTCTTGAAGTAATCTACCAACCTCGCTATGATGAATACCTCTTATATTAAAAGGAACAACACCCACTCTATTCTCCGCCATCGGATCGCCGTATAAAATGATTCCTGGTATCGCACTTAATCCATTTATCAATTGCTTCCTAAGTACACTTTCATGACGCTCTATCTCCTCAAATCCAATAGTTTTCAAAACAGTCATAGCTGCCACTATAGACATCACCCCTAAAAAATTAGGTGTTCCTGCTTCATCCCTTGCTCCAGTATCCTTATAGTAAACATCATAATCAAAAACAGCCTCAACTGTTCCTCCACCTTGTAAAAAAGGGACCTTATTCTTTAAAAACTCTTTCTTCGCAATCACCACACCACTCCCAAAAGGTGCATACATCTTATGTCCAGAAAATACTAAGAAATCTATTGCCTCTTCTGGGACTTCCCCTTTAATATCAATTTCTCTATGGGCAACAAGTTGTGCAACATCCACTATTAAATGTGCACCATATTGATGAGCTATTCTAGCCAGCTTATGAATATCTGCTGTATATCCCGTAACATTACTTGCTGCCGTCATTGTTACATATTTAATCGTCCCTAATGATCTTTTAAGTATATATTCCATTTCCTCTAATGCCACTTTACCTTCTTTATCCACTTCTACATACAATACATTTGCTAATCTTCGCCAAGGCAAATCATTTGCATGATGTTCCATTCTCGACGTTAAAACCTTGCAATTACTACGGTCACATAACATATTCGCTAGTAAATTAATACCTTCCGTAGTGTTCTTAACGTAAATAACTTCATATCCATCTTCCTCAGAAACATTAAAAAAATTTAATACTTCTTTTTTAGATAATTCATAGGCTCTCGTACAATATCCAGACTTATGACCACCACGCCCTACTGAGCCATACATAAGTATATTTTCAGACACAAAACTATCTACCTGTTTAAATGGTGGTGTTGTTGCACCATTATCGAAATTGATAGGAATAACCTGCTGCCCATTTTCTAGCTCTATAGGTACCTCAATGCCATTAAACAATTCGCGATAATTCTTTTTTTGCCTCATTATGCAACCCTCCTCAAAAAAATATATTCAATAAACCACCTTTTATGAATCTTATACGTCTATGTAGGACATGTTTGTCAAAAATTATTTTAGTTATATATTTTTTAGAATATATTATAGTTTTTAATTTTTGTTATATTATTGTATAATTTTATTAAATTTTATATTGTTTTTTATTGACTTTTAACTTCTAATATCAGATAATTAGTTTGTAAGAAATTTAACATTTCTTGTCGTATTAGTTAAGGTTATATATTATATAATAATTTATCTTAAATCAAATTATTTTTAAGGAGGATTTACTCATGGCAACAAAAGCAAGATTCCCTAGAACTGAAATCGGGGCAGACAACCCAATTTTCAACTCAATTCGTGCAACAATCGAAACCGCATTCTATGGTAACAATGTAGTTCCTGTAAACTCTTTGAAAGAAGCTTATAAATATGCAAAAGAAGCACCTGGTACAATCGTTACAGATATGCCAGTATATAAACCAGAATTAATTGGTCTCGATGAAGACGCTAAAATTCTTCTTTTCAACGATGGCGCTGTAACTGGACGTACTGCTGCTGCTCGTAGAATCATTGGAGAAGCTGGTGTAGATGTTAATGAATACAGACTTAAAATTAGTGAAGCTATTTTCCAAGGTAGAACTAAAAAAATGTGCCACGCACAAGCTGTTGTAGGTCTTGATAAAGATTTCACAGTAAAAGCTCACCTTTGCATCCCTGCTACATATGCTAATAACATGTATTCTTGGCTTCTTAACTTCCAAGTAATTAACGAAGAAGTAGCTAAAATGTATAATGAGTCTAAACTATACGATAATGAAGGCGACCTTTACATTTACTCAGATCCAGATTGGTCACATCCAGATCACCCACTTGGACTTTGTGTATTTGATACAGCTCATAACTGTGCTTGTATTCTTGGTCTTAGATACTTCGGAGAACATAAAAAAGGTACACTTACACTTGCTTGGGCTATGGCTAACCGTCACGGCTATGCATCTTGCCACGGCGGACAAAAACGTTACAACTTACCAGGCGGTAAAAGCTTCGTAGCTGGTGTATTTGGTCTTTCAGGTTCTGGTAAATCAACTCTTACACATGCGCGTCATGATGGTAAATATGATATTACAGTTCTTCATGATGATGCATTCGTTATTTCTGGAGAAGACGGTTCTTCAATCGCACTTGAACCATCTTACTTTGACAAAACAGCTGACTATCCACTTACATGTGAAGACAATAAATATCTTGTATCACTTCAAAACTGTGCCGCTACACTTGATGAAGATGGCAAAATCGTTCCTGTTACAGAAGACGTTCGTAATGGTAATGGGCGTGCAGTAAAATCAATTCTTTGGTCACCAAACCGTGTAAACAAATTCAACGAGCCAGTTAATGCTATCTTCTGGATTATGAAAGACCCTACACTTCCACCAATCGTAAGACTTAGTGGTGCTGAACTTGCTTCAGTAATGGGTGCTACACTTGCTACAAAACGTTCAAGTGCTGAAAGACTTGCTCCTGGAGTAGATCCTAATGCTTTAGTTGTAGAACCATATGCTAACCCATTCAGAACATATCCACTTGCAAACGACTACATTGCATTCAGAAACTTAGTAGCAGAGAAAAATGTAGACTGCTATATTATCAACACAGGAGAATTCATGGGCAAAAAAGTAACTAAAGAAGTTACTCTTGGTGTACTTGAAGCTGTAGTTGAAGGAAAAACAGAATTCAAACAATGGGGACCATTCAGCGATATCGAAATCATGGAAGTTGAAGGTTTCGTACCAGACTTCTCAGATAGCAACTACGTTGAACAATTACAAAAACGTATGCAAGAACGTGTAAACTTCGTTGCATCTCGTGAAACAGAAAAAGGCGGATTTGATAAACTTCCAGCTGACGCATTAGAAGCATTACAAAAAGTTGTAGAGGAATCAAAACGTGCTTAATTATTAAATTTTGCATTAAAAACAAAGTTAAATAAATCGTCGAAAAAAGGTCGTAGGGAAATAGTCTCTACGACCTTTTTTCGTTTTCCTCCCTTCACTTTTGTTTTATCATATACATAGTGTGGGTAAGTTAGTATATCTTTTTTGAGCTCGACTTCGACCAGAGGGAGGGAGATGGCACAAAATATATACTCACTTATCCACACGGACCTTTTCCATAAAAAAAGCCAGGTGGCACTTTCGTGCAACCTGGCCTCTTCTCTTTTTATTTAGAATGTAACATCTACGCCGTAGTAACAGCATGTAAGGACTTTTTTCATGTTTTCTACATCTGTTTCACGTGGATTAGAACCTGTACATGGATCTTCTACTGCATGTTCAGCAATGAAATCAGCTGTTTCTTTGAATTTATCTTCGCTAACGCCATATTCTTTATAGCTGTTAGGAATATTTAATTTTACATTTAATGTTCTAATGGCATCTACTAATGAATTAATAAGTTGTGCATCAGTTCTGCCTGGAAGTCCCATAACTCTTGCAATATCTGCAAAACGTTCTGGACAAACTTTCGCATTATACTGAATGACATAAGGTAACATAATTGCATTACAGCAACCATGTGGAATTTCGTATTGTGCACCAATTTTATGTGCAAGACTATGTACAATACCTAAAAGTGCATTTGAGAATGCCATACCAGCAATACATTGTGCGATATGCATTTTACCTCTAGCTTCTTTATCTTCATTATAAGAAGCTACGATACAGTCATAGATATCTGAGATAGCTTTAAGTGCTAAGCCATCTGAGAACTCAGAACGAGCTGAAGCTACATATGCTTCAATGGCATGTGTTAAAGCATCCATACCTGTATGTGCTGTTAATTTTTTAGGCATAGTAAGTGGAATGTTTGTATCCAAAATAGCTATATCTGGTGTAATTTCAAAATCAGCTAATGGATATTTAACATGATTACTATAGTTTGTGATAACTGAGAATGACGTTACTTCTGTTGCAGTACCACTCGTAGATGGAATAGCAACGAAGATTGCTTTATTTCTAAGCTTAGGTAATCCAAAAGGTACTGTTGCTTGTTCAAAAGTCATTTCAGGATGTTCGTAGAAAATCCACATTGCTTTTGCTGCATCAATTGGAGAACCACCGCCAATTGCAACGATTACATCTGGACCAAATTCTTGCATGGCTTTTGCACCACGGAAAACAGTTTCTACTGAAGGATCTGGTTCTACACCTTCAAATAGCATGACCTCAATACCTGTTTCTTTAAGTACATCTTCTACTCTCTGAAGAAATCCGCCTCTCTTCATTGAACTGCCACCTGTTACTACAATTGCCTTCTTATGACCTTTAAGATTTGAAAGTTCTGAGATTGCATCAGGACCAAAATAAAGATCTCTAGGAAGAGTAAATCTTGCCATATTTAATTCCCCCTTGTCTTATAATAGATACACATAAAATGCTCGTTATTTTATTAACATTTCTATAATATTCTAACACTTAAACTTTCTTCTTTCAATATATATTAAATTTTTCAGTACTATTTAAATTATTTTTATTAATTTTTAACATTTAATTTCATGTATTATGTCCCAAAAATATCTATTGCTTTTTCCAATTTTATAGAGAAACCAACTAAAACATTGAAATATACATGTACGTAAATAGGTTTCTCTCAATGATTTCACATGACTCAAAATCATGAATAACTAAAATTTATACATGTGAAATCTATAGTATAGTCCAAAATAAAAAAGTACCGTGAAACTACTCATAAGTTCACGATACCCTCTTGTTCTTGATTAGTATTTTTTTATTTTCTCGTCAATAATCTTTTCTGCTAATCGTTTATAATAGTTAGCCTTTTGTGTTAATAGAATTGCCATAAGCATATCCTGTGTAGTCTCGTCTTGAATCTGCCCTTCTAACATATCCATACTCTCTATTTCTTGCTTTAAATCATTATTAATTGTATTGACCTGCGATTCAAAGGCACTCAGTCCTTTTTCTTTCATCCTTAAATAAATCTTATAAATGTCACTTAATTTCTTAGCATCTACTTCCCCATCTTTAATAATCGTTCCAAATATTTCTTTAATGTCCGATATCGTAAGAATTTGCTTCATTTCATACAAAAGAATCATCAAGATGATATGCTCCTTTGTATATTTCTTTTTCTTAGCGGGCATTAATAACTTATCCTTAGCATAATTATTAATCATCGTTTTAGTTAGTAGCTTATCTTTCTCATTACGCTTCGTATGGGCTAATTTTTCCTCAAACAGTGTAATCACTTGATCCATATATAAATCTATATTAGGAATGCTTTCTATTTCTATAAGTTCATTTAACTTTAATGATTTAATCATATCATCTATTAGCTGTATTTCCATAATAACCTCCCTCCTACCCTATAGTTTTTATAATACACATGCTCTTTTTAAAAATCAAGTTGAATTATTTCTTTAACTATATTGACTAGCTTAACTGCCTTGTGCTATATTGTATATATAACACAAAGTAGTTTTAAAAACTACTTAAAATCGTATTGGAGATGATTTGATGAAACAATATGTTAGAGAACCCGTTAATGCTTTTACTCATCTTTTTGGGGCTCTACTTTCACTAATCGGTACACTATTTATACTTAACTTTAGCCATGTGGCTCATTCACTCACAACTACAGCAACAGTTTGCGTACTTATATTCGGTATCAGCCTAATTTTATTATATACAACAAGCGGTATCTACCATTTAGTCAAAGCTAAGGATGCAGTTATTTTACGACTCAAAAAGCTCGACCATTCTATGATTTTCGTTTTAATTGCAGGTTCTTATACTCCATTTGCTATGCTTTCCTTAACAGGTGCTTGGAAATGGTTTATCATTATTACAGTTTGGACTCTTGCAATTGTAGGCATTACTTGTAAGATGATTTGGATTGACATGCCTAGATGGCTCTCTACAGCTTTTTATATAGGTATGGGATGGATTGCCTTATTTGCGCTTAAACCACTTTATCATGCATTATCACTAGGTGGTTTCTTACTTCTTATATTAGGTGGTGTGATGTATACAATCGGCGGCGTTATATATGGTCTCAAGAAACCAAATATCTCACCCGATTTTGGCTTCCATGAAATTTTCCATATCTTCGTTATGCTTGGCAGCCTCTGTCATTACTTAGCCGTTTTGTATTATGTACTATAAACAAAATAAGAAGGAGATGATACGAAACTATAAAAATAGTTTCGTATCATCTCCTTTTTGTCATGTTCTACTAATCTAATTGATTAATTGTTCGGCAGCCCTATTTTGCGACATCCCTTTTAATCCAATACAAATTAAATCTGTTACTATAAAGACACAAGTAGCTATAACTACTACCATTTGAGGTGTCTGTGCTTCCATCTCAATCACTAATATCAGCCACCCCAATATAATATAGTGTACAAAGTACATCATATCTACATTCCTACTCCATCTTGCAAACATACTATATACTTTTTGCGGTATAATTTTTACTATGTAAAAACAAATACTTATCCAAAATAGCGCAAATGTACCTAGTATCATATTCCCCATAAGGTCATGATGATAATAAGCCCCTTGATAAAGTTCCCCAAAGGCACCAAATTGAACATTATTTATATAAGCATAAATCCATAATGGTACTGATAACATTCCCATGCTCACTAAAAGCCTGCGATAAAATACCTCTTTGTCCTTACATTTTATCAGAAACTGTCCAAAGAAATACCCTAATATAGGATAGAAGATCCATGTTAGAAATGGAAACCATGAATAATCATTTGTTCCCCAAAATAGACCTGCTATCGTATTAGTTACTTTATTCTCAAAAGAAATATCTCTTAAGATTAAATTTAAAGTAGCCATACCACACCATATCACAAAGAGGTATTCATTCTTTATCTTAAATTGTTTAACTAAACCAAAGAATATAAATGTTAATCCTGCAAAGGCTAATATATCTGCTCCCCATAAATATTCCCATGCAGCTTGCTTATACATTACATCGCCTGTCCTTGCTGCTAAAATCATATAAGGAATAACCTCTCTTAACACATTCAGTATATATCCTAGTACTAGTAATTTACCCCCTCGATTTAATAACGTCCTTCCATCACTTCTTCTAGAATATACAATTCCTACACCTAATGCTATCATAAATACTGGTGCAGCTGGAGGACTTCCAAAAAATTCTACAACCCTTTCATATACCTCGCAGACCCTTGATAAATTTCCCCTGCATGCACTAACACCATAAAAATGATTGCTAGTCCCTTGGCAAAATCAATTTCCTTTTGTCGTCCTAGATTTACTTGGTCCGCTGAAAAAATTTGATTCATACTCTAATTCCCCTCACATATTTAATCTCTCAAAATTAGCATATAATTAAACACTAAAAAAACTTCAAACTAATATTTAATTTGCTAATTCAACATATTATATTTTACCATTTTTTTACTTTTTCTCTACTTTTCCCATACTTTTTTTAGTTAATCAACATAATTTTCATTAATATAATCGAGTAGGAGGATAACCATTAATTGATTATCCGACCTCTCACACCACCG
>DYCF01000060.1 GCA_019418225.1 Clostridiales bacterium
TTCCCATTTGTAAGTCCAGCGTGTGAATAATTGTTTGTTTAAATGTAATACTCATGTGTATTCCTCCTCAAAATTATCTTTTATTTAGAAATTTTTTCTTTAAGTTTGCTTATTTTACTATTCAACACATCAATTTTAGCCTTGTCGCTTTTAATGTACTCTTCTGATTTAGCTATTTCTTCCTCATGGAATTTAATACGTCTCTCAAGTTGCGTGATTCCCTTTTTAACCATATTTTCAGTGTAAGGAACTGCTACACATACTTTCTTACCATGAATATCTTGAAGGTGTTTTGCTTCTTCTTCTGAATAAATACCAGCTTCATTAATGTACGTTGTATATCCGCTTCTATTAGGTCCCCACCATGTTTCTACACCATCATTCTTTGTCCATTTTGTGCTTTTTACTAAGTAATCCAAAATGTACACCTCCTAAAAATCAACTTTTATTTAAAATTCCATAATGCTATCTAATGTTTCTCTGTCTAAAACCTTAATTCTAGTACCTTTCATTCCTAGACTTTTAGTTTCAACTATACCTGCAGCTTCAAGCATCCTCATTGCATTAACTACAACACTTCTTGTAATTCCTGCTGAATCTGCTATGTCCTTTGCAATTATTGTTTTTTCTTTTGATTCCCCAAAATCACCTAATACTGCTTTACAAGCTTCAATCTCGCTATATGATAAAACCCTTTTTAATCTATCTGATACGTTCACATCTATCTCCCCTTTACTTCATATGTGTACTTAAAATTGTTTTTCTGTGTAAACAACGTTTAGTTGGTTGTGATTCCTTACGCTTTAAGAACTCTTTATAGTTCTTTTCATCTTGCTCTTTTCTGTACTGTATGTAACTTTCGCAATTACTGTGGCATCCTAGATGCCTTTTAGTACAATCTTTGCACTCACACATCTTTCTCACCACCATAACCAAAAATTGATTTTATTTAATTTCAACTTTTACTAATTTATACCCATTAGATGATCCACTTCTTTTGTGATATACAGAACTGTATAAAGCATTTAATGTTATACCTGCCCATTCTGCAACTTCAGTAGAATTACCAACAAAAATAGGTAACTCATATTTATCAGGTGTAACAGCCATATAAAGCTTTTCAACCATTTCTATTTACCTCCTTCCAAATCTTTAATCTTTTGCATAAGCTTTTGTATTGTTACTATGTACTTTTGCTCACGTTCTTCTGCTGATTCAAAATACTTTCTAATTTCCTCATACTTCTCATCCATTTTTAACACCTTCTTTCAGCATTACTATGTCACTGTACATGATGCATCCATTTTTTGTCCTAAAGAAATTATTGCAAACATCAATAACAACTTCTTTTTTAAGAACTTCACTTGGTTGTCCACTAATCTGTTCTAGCGTCTTATAAGTAGCAATCATTCCTTTTTTTATAACTTTTTTATACATATTAATTCTGTTCAAAAATGCAAACGTATCTTGAATATCTTTTGTTGTTAACTTTCTATCTGTATATCCAATAAGTTCTCTTTGTTTTTCTGTTATCCACATTGTTACAGTGCTTGTTTGAACATTTTTATTGAACTCATATGTTAATTGTCTTGCTATCTCGCATATTGTTGATTCTAGATCAGCTTGTGAAATTTCCAAAGCTCTTAATCGTATAGCTTGGTTTGTAAATTCTCCATAAAACTTTGGATATATAAAGCGAAGTTGTTCTTTATGCAGATATCCATTACTTTTATTTAAAGCACTATATAGCCTTCCTATGCTTATAAAATTATCTTCAGCAGCTTGTTTTACTGTTACGTATCTTCCTACTTCATCACCAGTTTCATAGTCAACCTGTATTATTCTTTCAACAGGTACTTTTTTCATTTTGTTCACTTCCCTTCAAATATTCTTTTGATTATTCCATAAGCTTCTTAACTTTGCTTATGCTTTCTCTTGCCATCGCCAAGTCCCTTATTGCACCTTGTACTCTGCTTATTACCTGATGGCTTACTTCTGTTTTCACTACTTGCTCTACAAATTCGATTCTAGCTTGTCCTAGCTTCTTATCTTCTTTTTCAAGTGCTAGTAATTGTATATTTAACTGCTCCTGCAGTTCTTTCTTCACTTCTTCTTCAGAACGTTTCATTTCTCACCGCCTAGAATAGTGTTAATTGTTCTTCTCCAAATTCATCAACCACACTCTTAAACTCAACAGATTCGTTTGTATTAGTTTTTTCTGACCTTTGGTTAATATTTGTACCCAAGTATGGCAAAAGGCACTTAGAACAGTTTTTGTTGCATTGTACGTCTATCCCTAAATAACCTACCTTGCTTTCTAGTTCACATGCCTTGATGTCATAATTTTGTAGCCAATGATGAATGTATTCTAAATCTACCGACCTTCCGCCTATATTTTTACTTCCTTCTGCTATTCGTTCCCAAACAAGCATTTAATCACCCGAATAATTTTCTATACCATGGACGCTTTAGTTGCTGTATCAAATCGTCCTTTTCTTCAATAAGCTTGTCCTTCTCATGAAGTTTATAATCTTTATCGATTATTACTTTTTGAAGTTCTAAGTTTTCTTGTTTCAATGCAATATTGTCATCTTGCATCCTATTGTATTCTTTTGAAAATGCTGCATTACTTTTTGATAACTTCTTAAATTCACTTTCACAAGTTTCAAGATTATTAGATTTATCACGTAACTCGCATCTAACTTGTCCTAGTGTTTTTGTTAGTTCAATGTTTTCATTAGCCTTTGCATCTGCTTCTTCAATAGCTTTTGCCAATTGCTTATGAAGTCTATCAATGTTTGCATTCTTTTCTGAAATAATTTCATTTACTTCTGATTGTTCAACTAGTGCTGCTGCATTGATCATTGCTTGAGCACAACGTCTAACTTTTCTACTGTATTTCATACAAAATCCCCCCTGGATTAATCTACTTTTTATTTATAACTGCATTGGCCACTTCAACCTTTGCTTTTTCTACGTCCTTTAATCGCTTATTAGCTGATGCAAATCTACTAACTATATAAGTAATACTCTTGCCACTCTTATTAGCAACTTCTGCTGCCCAATTAATAACTGCATCTACGTCTTCAGCTTTAACTTGGTTCTCCACTATCAATTCCCCCTTTTATTAATGTTCTCTTATAAACCTTCTGTTAGCTCCTGTAAGTTTAATTCCATAAGGATCTATCATTTCAAAAATTCTACTTCCAATAGCTTCATCAACATTTTTAATATCTGATACACTTAATTCACTTGAAAGTATTGTTTTTTTCTTATTAATGTACCGAGTATTTATAATGTCATAGCTTATTTGAAGTTCCTGGACATTATATGTGCCGTCCTTATTCTTAGCTAACTTAAGAAAGTCATCTATATATAAGACATTTACATTCATCCATTCAGAAAGTTTTTTGTTATAAGTTTCTTCATTGAACCTACATGCTATAAGAACTTGTATGTCGCGTCTATAATTGAAGTATTTATGTATTACTCCTTTTTTCAAGAGCTCATTGCATATAGCTATGCATATATGAGTTTTCCCTGTCCCGCTCTTTCCAAAGAAACCAATACCTGTTGCATGTTCATCTTTCAAAAAGTCTTGTGCTAGTTTATACATCTTGTTAGCTTCTTCTGTATCTCTTTTAAACGTTTCGAAATTCTTGCTTTGATATTCTTCTATATCTAATCCTGTTCTTTTCAAACTTTTTTGTAATTGCTTTTCCAAAACACATTTACATGGTTTTGTATATTTATAGTACATACCTACTGCATCTAATGCCGGTATCTCTTCCCCATCATCTGTTATTACTATGGCTCCAGAGTCCTTGCACAATTCACAAGCATATTTTTTAGAACTTGGTTTGTAATTCTCATCCTTTATACGTTCCATTGCTTCTCTAAGATGAGCACTTTTCATTAATGACTGATTCACATGTTTACCTCCTAATATGGAATATATGGTTCATCTTGTTTGTTACTATTATTAACATCTAATGATTCACCTTTATATTGATTTAGGTAACCTTCAAATTTCTCAGCACTAAATAATGTAGATGGCCTTAAATAATCTTCAAATCGTGTACCTTTCCATTTGTTGTACATTGTAAAGATTACTTTCTTAAAATCATCAAGCTCATATCCTTCCTTTAACCTAGCATTTATTAATGATTTAGTTTTAGAAGTAGTAGCCTTGTATTTTTTGCCACATATATTGTTTAGATAATCAATAACACAAACGACAATATTATTATTTGTATTATTAATTGTATTATTAATAACTGTATTATTATCTACAAAGTTTTCTTTAATAGGGGTATTAAAGTTTTCTTTAATAGGGTATGCAGAAATTTTTATATACCTATTTAAAATTTCTTTAGTACCTTCTTTATAGACAATTTCACATGTTATATAGCCTTTATTCCTAAGCTGGCTTATCCAATTTGAAATTGATGTTTTACTTACACCATATAACTTAGAAAAATATTCATTGCTTGCCCAACAATAACCTTTTTCATTACATAAAGCTGTTATTTCGCCATATAACAGCTTTGAGTTTGGTGTTAGATCATCATCATATCTAACATTTGCTGGAATGATTGCATAGTATGCTTTTTGTACTTCTTCCATTTGTACACCTCGCGTCTATTTAATTATCAAAATGCAATTTCATTTAACTTCATATATGTTTCTACGCTCATAAATTCAGTTCCACATTCATCAATCACATGGATATGTGTATCTGATATACATAAAATCGTATATTCCCATCCGCCAATTTCTATTGGAGAAAATCTTTTTAATTTTTCTGTATCAAATACGAATTTGCCATTTATTTTTTTTAAATTTTTCATTGTCTTGTCTCACTTTCTAGTTTAAAATTAATATGTTTAATATTTTTGTTAGGGCCTTAGTAGTTGCAGCTACTTAATGGCTCTTTTTTCATATGTAGCTTTCACGCCTTATACCATTTTTATTAATGGTAATTTGCTTTCTTCTAGGCTTGTCCTTTTTATCAGAAGATTTCATGAAGTCAGAGCACATACCGCGGCAACATGTTCTGTCTCCACATAATTTGCAGATATTATTCATTTGTAATCACCTCTATTCTTTGGTTTATGTGCCAATCATGAATATAAGTTGATGCAACTAATCCTATTGATACAACTATCCAAAATAGTATTGCGAATAATAAAGCTTGTCCCCACTCAACTAAAATTTTCATTTGAATACCTCCGTTTATATAGCTCCATATTTAATAGCCATATCTTTTACAACAATAAGGTAACCTTCAATAAGCTTTTTATCTTCAGCTATGATGTCAACTTTTGTAAGCTTATCTCTTTTACTTTTAGAAATGCCCTCTTCTGCCATACGTCTTCTTTTATTCATCAGTCGTTGTTCTAAATTGACTCCAAATCTTTTATTGAGAAGTTCATATGCTTCTTGCCTGGTTTCCTGGTAGATATTATGAGTGCCTCCTCTATGTGTAGCAATCTTATTAATTAAAGTTTTAGTATCTTCTCTCCATGAATGTGTATCAATAGCAACAACATCCTTTATACTTTCAACTTTTTTATTTACAGCTTGTACTTCTTCTTTAGCTTCTAAAGCATATGTTTTAGTTTCTTCAATTTGTTGCTTCATTAACTTAGATTGTTCCATTTGATAAATAATGATATCTTCCATACTCATAGGAGCTTGTGGCTTATATCTCAACATAAAGTAGTCATCTATCAATTGATCATGGATTTCCCAAGCTAGGTCGGTGTCCATGATTTTAATTAGTTTTGAGTAGCCTCTTTCAGAAAGTAAATAAATATGCTCTGCTTGTGTAATTGCTTGCTTAGAATATCCAAGTTTCAACGGGTCGAGCAGGTCGGCACGTTTCTTTAAGTCAATAAAATCAATATTCTCTTTAAAACGTTTAATGTTTTTTGTTATAGCTTCTCGTACATGTTTATTTTGCATATTATGTATTTCAGCTATTGACTTATCAGACATAACTTTATTGTTATTTCCAAAACCACCAGTAACAATTGGTATATTGACGTTATTAAATTTTTGTATGCCTTCAACATATAATTTAACTGGTGTATTATCACCACTTGTTAGTGCATTATAAAATTCTTTATTCATATGTATCCCCCTTCGCTAAATCAGATTATTTTTTACTATTTATACATTTCTTCAGGTATTAAATCATTTGGTGTTATTAAGAAAACACGGCATAATGAGCAAATTATATTAAGGCTTGGATTATATATGTCTTCCTCTATTGCGGTTAGATAAGTCCTGCTTATACCTGTTAACAAGCTTAGCTGCCTTATGCTCATTCCTTTTTCTTTTCTGTACTGTTCTAGTTTTAACATTAGCTATCACTCCTTTTATTTGTCATAGCTTTTTAAGCTATGTATTAAAGAAGTTGCTTTTCTAAACTAAATAGATCTCCAGCAGGTACACCAAATATATCAGCCATTTTACCTACTTCTGTAGATGTAAAGTCTTTAAGTCCTTGCTCTTTATGACAATAACTTGTTAGGCTTATTTCCATCTTGTCTGCCATATCTCCCTGACTGTACTCATTGTAAATTCTGTATGCCTTAATTCTTTTTAAATTAACTCCCATGCTATCCTCCTTTATCTTTTACCCTATCAGAGGAAATATATATTATATTCCTCTAACAGATGAAGTATGATTAAATAATAATCCTCTAATAGAGGAATGTCAATATTTTTTTAAAAATAATTATCATATTTTTTAAAATCAAACATATAATAGTTAAATTTAACGTTGTATATCTAATATCAAACATAGTATAATTATCATGGTGATAAAATTGAAAAATAAAAGTGAATTTGCAAATAGGTTAATGCAAAGAAGAAAAGAAATCGGATTATCTAGAACTGAATTAGGAGAAAATATAGGATTTTCTTGTCAACAAGCAAACAAAAACATTTATAATTATGAGAACTCAATAAGAGAACCAGAGTATGCAACTTTAGTTAAGATAGCTGAAGTATTACAATGTTCAACTGATTATCTTCTTGGAGCAACAGATAATCCAAATAAGTTTTTAGGTACTATAAATGGTTCTAAATATGAAATTGAAATGAAAGACGATGCAAAAAATAAACCATATGACAAAGAACAATTTGAAGACCTAATACGTCAAATTGAACAAATGCGTTCTAAAATTGATAGACTTATGGAAGAAAAATAGAGCCTTAATTAATGCTCTATTTTTTTTATGTATAAACTTGACAAATGTAATGTAAGTATACTTGCAGTCTTGAATTACTAAAAATTCTAAATTAAAATTTAAAAAACAATAATTTAAAAACTTTAAACTATGTTGAAATAAGTTTTAAAGATTGTTATAATTTACTTATCAATCGAATATATGTTCGATAAATCAGGGGTGATTTAGTTTGGATTTATCAGGAATTATTACTTGTATTAAAGATGGTAAAGTTATTTATACTGGAAAGGATTGTGAATATGGCTACTGCAAAACAAATAGAAAAAGGAAAATGGAGAATAGACGTTTACAAAAATGGAATGAGAAGAACATTCAGAGGGAAAAGCTCTAGAGCTGTAGAAAAAATGGCAAGAGAATGGCTTAATGATATAGAAGAATATGGGAAAGAATTAAGGAAAGATAAAGTTAAATTACATTCATTAATGTTAGAACATCTTCTAGTAAATGTAAAAGATTCAGTTAGTTTAGGAACATTTGAAAGATATATGAGTATATATAATACACACTTCAAAGATAGTCTATTCGGAGATATGGATATAAAAAACATAACTCAGGTACAAACACAGAAATTTCTTAATGACAAGAAAAACCTTAGCCCAAAAAGCATTAACTTGATAATTATACTTCTTAATAATACGTTTAAACACGCTATAGCAAATAATCTTATACGAAACAATGTAATGAATGATGTTAAAATACCAAAAAGCACATATAAAGAAAAAAAAATAGAGGTATTTACTAGAGATGAGCAAAAGCTATACTTAGAAGCTTCTTCAAATAGCTTTTATAATTTATTGTTTATAACCGCACTAAGCACAGGGATGCGAGTCGGTGAAATAACTGCTCTAAAATGGAAAAATATAGACTTAAACAAAAATATTATACACGTAACTAATTCTACTAGATTGGTAATGAAGTATGATGAAGACGGAAATATGATTGAGAATGAACTTGTTACTGGTGATACAAAAACAAAATCAGGAAGAAGAGATATACCAATCAGTATATCATTAAGTAAATCTTTAAAAAAACACAAATTATCTACAGGATCAAATGATAAAGATTATGTTTTTAAAAATACAAAAGGCGAGCAAATAAAATATGATAGTATAGCTAAAGCTCATAAGCTAATATGTAAAAAAGCAGGCATACGAATAGTAACATTTCATTGTTTAAGACATACATTTGCTACTAGAGCAATTGAAAGTGGAATTGACTATAAGACTGTTTCTGAAATACTAGGTCATTCTAAGCCAAGTACAACTATTAATCTATACGTACACAGCACAAACGATAGTAAACGTGAAGCTGCTGAATTAATAAGTGAATTAATAAGCACCCTCTAAAAAGAGGATGCTTTTTTTATACGACTACGTCAATATTACGTCAATATGAATTTTATTAACATAGGCCTATATATCATAAGCCTTGATAAAGCTGGAAGCGGGACTCGAACCCGCGACTTGCTCATTACGAATGAGCTACTCTACCAACTGAGTTATGCCAGCACTACGCTTGTTATTATAAAGGTATTGTCCTTTTTTTTCAAGCCTTTTATGTAAATTTATATAATTTTAACAATAATTCAATTTATTTTATTGATATTTTTTTAGCTTGTTTCATATATATAGTTCATAAAATGATATATATATCATTAGAAAGGTTGTGTAACTGTGGCCAATTATATGCTGAATTATAACCGCGATAAGGCGTTGGCTTATGCTGAAAAATGGGCACTTAAACGTAATCCTGCTTATGGAAGCTTTAATGGTATAGGTGGGGATTGTACCAACTTTATCTCTCAGTGCATTTATGCTGGCTGTGGCATTATGAATTATAAACCAGACTACGGTTGGTATTATATTAGCATGTATAACCGCGCACCTGCTTGGACAGGGGTAGATTTTTTATATAGATTCTTAACTACTAATAAAGGAGCTGGCCCCTTTGCTTCTGTTTCTGATGTGCAAAATATTATACCAGGCGATATCATCCAGCTTGGTGATGCTGCTAATCGTTTTTATCATAGCCTCTTTGTTCTTTCCGTGGGTGATTACAGCTATGATCAAATCCTTATTGCCACCCACTCTGTAGATGTCTATGGCAAAGCGCTCTCTGCTTATGACTTTGCCCAGGCACGATTTCTTCATATAGAAGGTGCCAGAAAGTAATTTTGTTAAAATACATAAATTCCAGTTTACTGTCCTATGTACTGGCATCTAAACTGGAATTTATAGATTATAATTATACTTCACAAATAGGCATATATAAATCTTCTATGGATACTCCACTTGAAATCATCCTGCCTGGCGATACAATATGAAACATTGGATATCTTTCTTCTTTCCCTTCACCGTTAACATAGAGTTCAAACCGCTTACTGACACTTATCCAATCAATTAATTCTTGTCTCGTTTTCAGCCAATCTTCTGCTTTATCAATATCTGCATCTAAGCAAGAGGCTACTGCAAAAAGGCCTGACGGTAAATCACAAATTTTAAAACCCCCACAATCTTTTACATCTGCATACGCTGGCAAAGCATAAAACCATTCTCTTACACCTCGTCGTTCATTGTACCACATAAAATCACGTGGATATAATTCGCCTTTCAATGAAGCATGATATTTACTAAACCAATTATTAAATGCTTCAAATTCTTTCTCTGTCTGAAGTGGACCTGAATATACTGCTTTCATTTTTGGTATCTCAATAATCCTAACTTTTATCAAAATATCACCCCATTTAGAATTAACTTGCTATCCTAGCTTTTTTTCTTGATAGAACCTTATCACATATTTTATTTGTAGCCCAGATTGCAATGATTCCCACTAAAGATACAATTAAATATGCCCAGTAACAATCATGCAGCACCTTATCTCCCTTACTTAACCAATTAATAAGTTTCTCTATAGAAAAATAACCTAATCCTATAGCTCCTGGTACCAATAAGATCACGTGACATAATGAAACAACTAAACAGATACAGCCATATACAATCCCATATTTCTTAAACACCGTGATAATATAGAGATTTTTAATAAACCCTCTCCTACTGTCACTAAACTCTAATTCCTCATCCTCCATATGCTCCCCTCCTTAAGTATAATTCTATATTTTTTAATCAATTCAGGCAACTTATTTTTTACTTATAAAAAAAGCCACTACACCTTGCTAGCGACTCTTATAAAATGATTTCACAGGACCAAAAACTATGCATAACTAAAATTTATAAATGTGAAATCTATATAAATGTGAAATCTATATCACGCTTAATCTAGCACGATAAATCACATGTTCACAAATTACCAAGCCGTAGCTAGATGGTCGTTAATTCAAAAAATGCCTCATCTGCTCTTTCTTTTACAATTAGCTTATCTTCTGTTCTATCTTTTAATGACGCAGTCACTGTATATTCTTCCCAACCATTTTCTTCTTGTCCAAACCAACAAATATTAAAGCTACGTGCTACAGGCTCCATAATGACTGACTTGATTGTACCAAAAAAGTCAGCATAATAAAAAGCACTCATACCTTCTGGATACTTTTTAAGCAAGAAAGACCTTATGTCTGTTTCTTTTAAAAGCGAATGACTTTGTGTAAATTTTTCAAGCTGTTTGTAACGTACCACTGAATTTTGCATAGCCATGGGTTCTTCTTTTTGGAAAGATGGAATCACAATGTGATTTGTGCCATATAAATACTTCTTGTGCGTTTCTGGTCCAATCTCCTCATAAACTGATTGGCCATTCATTGTTTCGAATAATACCCCTCTTCCACTGGCATCTGCTAAATATAAATTGATATTGAAGGCTATTGGCATCTCTAACGCTAATTTTAAAGCTTCCTCTACATCTTTGCAGTTTTCCAAGAGACTACGAATAACCGCCCAAAATTGAAGCCCTTTTATAGCTGCCCCCCTCATTTCTGGCATATTTCCCACCGGTAAACCGCAAGATGACATAGCGACTGCAAGGCCACATTCATTAATACCTTCGCATCTACCAAATGTTGAAACAGTGCCTGAAATATGTGCATACTGCCCCTTAGGTATAGTGCGGCAGATTGCAAGGTCTTCTTCTTCCAAACTAAATTCATAATTTCTGGCAAGCCTCGTATGTCCATCTGCCATTTGCTCCCCTAATACAATAAGCCCAGAGCATCTTGGCACTAAGTAAGTCATCCAAGTATAACCAATATCCCTTATTTGCATTCCTGATTCCTCTTTATAACCTTCTAACTCTTCACGAATCCCCGGACAATACGTATCATATAGTTTTAGGGCCTCTTCTAGTTTCTCCTCTGTGAAAAATTCAGGTGCAGGCATATAAAAGCCCTTTGTACTTTCCTTCTGTGCTAGTTGCTTTCCTATTTCATAATGCGTCCCTTTTACCTCATAATAATTTACTTTTTGTGTTGTCATAGAATATTTCCTTCTTTCTTATCTTTTGGTTACATTCTATCGCACACCTTTTATTTATTCCTGTCATTCCTTGCTTAGATTTGACAGATTTATTTTTCTCTTACTGGAATCCAAATTTCACTTACATAATCTAAAGCCTTCGTATCCCCTAAAGCATACATTTCAATATTATAGCCTGCAGCTATTTCATAATTTGGATGGCCAGGCAGCCATTCTCCATAAATCTTAGTATTTAAAGTCTGTAATGCCTCAGGCATAGGTCCCACACATCTAAATTTTGCCCAAGTAAGCGCCGGTATCTCTACGACTTCCAATCCTTCTGGAACTTCCTCGCCCTTATAATTACCTGCTATTAAGTATCTAAATTGCTTGCACTGTTCCCCTTCTTCTATGCCTATACCATACATCCCTATGGAACAGTTCGGTAGCACCTTGCAATACTTGTCCATATAACATTTACAGTACTCCTCCCAAAAATCTGGAATATGCCCAAATGCACTCTCATACTGAAAGTTTCTTCCCATGCCTATTGCCTTAAATGCTCCCATTTTTTCTAATCTATAATCCATCTGATTTCCCCCTTTTATGGACAAACTAACTTGTAACGGCAAAAAAACACATATCTTATGCGGCTCATTCTTAAGCTGCATAGGTGACACCCCATGAAAGCGACTAAATGCCTTTGTAAAGCTTTCTGGTGTATCATACCCATACTTATAAGCCAAATCAATAATTCTCTTCTCCCCCTTAATCACCTCCAACGCTGCCAAGTACAGCCGTCTATTTCTCACATATTCCCCCACAGTATAACCCGTAATAATCTTAAACCCTTTCTGAAAATAAAAAGGCGACATATACACACACTTCCCAATATCCTCTGCCGTACATCCTTCAAGTAAATGTTCTTCCATATAGTCAATAGCCACTCTAAGTGCTTCTATCCACTCCACGCTTTTCCCTCCTTGCCTATAACTTATCCATCTTATTTCATTATCCTCTATTTAAATATTACTTTCAAACTAAAATAAATTAATATAAATGACATCTTATATATGACGCATCATGTAATTTATCTTGTGGCGTATCTTATCATTTTGCTATAATTAAACAACGTTAACCTCAATCAGACTTATACTTTTATAAGTTTATAAACTAAAATCTATCAAAATAAAATTGGAGGAGTTGCATGAAAAACGCATTAAAAATCATAGGTATTATATTGCTGGTTATGATAATCTTGATTGTGATTTTGTTAATATGGTTGTTAAACAAACCTACTGTACCTAATAACTATTTTAATACTGTTAAAACTGGCGGTGCAATTGAAGCAAAATACATCAAAATGGGAAAGCATTCTGTTTCTAACACTAAACTTAATGTAATGGAAAATTTTAAGTCATATGAAATCTGGTATCCTAGTGAAATCACCCTATCTGACAAGAAATTTCCAGTCATTATCATGAATAATGGCACTGGCGTAAAGGCCTCTAAATATAAAGCCTTATTTGAACATCTGGCATCATGGGGCTTTATTGTCGTCGGAACAGAAGAAGAATATTCCTGGAATGCCTTTTCTTCTGAAATGAGTTTAAGATTGATGATTAAATTGAATGAGAACGCGCATGTACCAGCTTGGGATACGAACCCTTTTTATGGCAAGGTTGATTTAGAGCATATCGGCGTTGCTGGGCATTCTCAAGGTGGCGTCGGTGCAATTAATGCTGTAACCGATACAAAACACGCAGACATGTATAAAGCAATATTCGCTGCAAGTACAACCAACAAGGAATTGGCTGATGCTTTAGAATGGGACTTTGACGTCACACAAATCGATATCCCTGTATTCCTCTTAGCTGGAACAGGTAAAATAGATTCAGAAACTATCTTGCCTTTGCATAAGATGCATGCGTTATATGAAGATATACCTTCAGACACCAAAATTATGGTACGCAGAAATGACGGTGACCACGGCGATATGCTCTATTTTGCCGATGGCTATATGACCGCTTTCTTTATGTGGCAGCTTCAAGGCGATATAGAAGCCTCAAAAGCCTTCATTGGTAACGATGCTGAGATCCTTTCAAACAATTATTATCAAGATATAAAAAAGAATTATTGATAACCTTAATTTGACATAGCCAATTATAATTCACCAATCTAAAAAGCCGCTGCATTCCCGCAGCGGCTTTTCCACAAAGTAACTCATTAACTTTTCTTTTTTCTCTTCTTCCCTCCCAGCACTTTCTCTAGCTGCAGAGGGTATGTTATAGGAGACTTCTAAACGAACGTCTACAATAACACTATTACCCGATGAAGCTTGAAAAACGTGCTCTTACTTCATCTTCTCCAATGATTTGCATGATTGTATATAAATCAGGTGTATTTGTTCTATGTGTTAAAGCTGATCTTACAGCACCAGCTACATCTGATACCATTCCTTTGAAAGCTTCTGGCTCTTTTTTATAAGCTTTGCGGTCTGCTGTATAGCCATTTGCTACAGCATACGCTTTAAGTTCTTCGAACCATGTTTCTTGGTCAGTATTGAAGTTATAAACTTCTTTATAACCTGTGATAATTTCTTTTGCTTCTTCCACTGTTACTGTTTTTGGAAGTTCTACTTCTGTTTCATCTTTGAATAATTCATTGTAGAAGTAGCAGATTTTTTCTTTTACTTCAGACCATTTTCCGAAGTCTTTACGTGGTTTTGGACCTTCTTTATCAATATTAAAGATTGCTTTTGACATTTCTTCATGTTCTGTTACGATGTCATACATTTCTTTATCAAATTCTTTTGCCCATGCTGTGTAAAGTGTATAAACTTCTTCTGCTGGCATTTTTGAAATAACATCTTTACTTACGTCATTTAATTTAATAAGGTCAAAGAGTGCCCCACTTTTACTCATTTTATCAAGTGCTACTGGGAAGTCTAAGTAATCAGCTTTAGGATTTTCCATACGCCATTCTTCAAATGTAGAGTTGATGATATTTAAGAGGTATTCTACTACTGAAGCTCTTGGATATCCTTCTTCTTTATAGTAACTTACAGCACTTTCTGGGTCTTTACGTTTTGAAAGTTTACGTTTAGAATCACCATCTAATTTCATAACGTTTGGAATATGTGCATATTCTGGCCTTTCGAAACCAAGTACATCAAAGAGTTGTACATGGATTGGAAGTGATGATAACCATTCTTCTCCACGGATTACTGTAGTTGTACCCATTAAGTGGTCATCAATTGCATGTGCGAAATGGTATGTTGGAAGCCCATCAGCTTTTATGATAACAACATCTTGTACGTTTTCTGGGAATGATGTTTCACCTTTGATAAGATCTGTAAATTGTACACGCGCTTCTGCATTTCCTGGTGATTTTAAACGAAGGATATATGGCATACCTGATTTGATTTTTTCTATCGCTTCATCAGCTGATAAGTTTCTATAGATTGCATATTCACCGTAGCAACCTGGTGTTACTTTTGCTGCCATTTGTTTTTCACGCATCGCTTCTAATTCTTCTGGTGTGCAGAAACATGGGTATGCAAGGCCTTTTACGATAAGGTCTTTTGCAAATGTTTTATAGATTTCTTCACGTTCACTTTGTTTGTATGGACCGTAAATACCTTTTGATGTTTCTTGGCCTGTCATACCTTCATCAAAGTCCATACCGAAGTTGTGCATTGTTGCAATTGTATCATCAATTGCACCTTCTACTTCTCTTTTTTGGTCTGTATCTTCAATTCTAAGGTAGAAGATTCCGCCGCTTTGGTGCGCAACTCTTTCACTAACAAGTGCTGCAAATACACCACCAATATGTTGGAAACCTGTTGGACTTGGTGCATAACGTGTTACTTTTGCGCCTTCTTTTAATGCTCTTTTGGGATACATATTAATATAGTCTGCTGGTACCTTTGTGATATCTGGGAAAATTAAATCTGCTAATTGTTGTAAACTCATGTTTCCACCTTACCTTTTCATTTGTATTTTCTATTTATAAAAGCCTTCCACCCATACGGGTGAAAGGTTACTTACATATTTTTATATCTTCCTTATTATACCTACCTAAATGTTTCTTGTAAAGACTGGCTAATCTAGTACTTCCTTCTTCTCTTTACGGTTTTCTTTTTTCTCTTTTTTAATTTCTTTTTTACTAATTAAATTAATAATACGTTTTTCATTTTTAAGTTTTTCTTCACTTTTATCTTTTAACTCATTTTTATACTTTGATTTGTTCTTGTCTTTTGACTTACTTTTAAGTTTTAATTCGCCCTTTATCTTAGAGCTCCCTTTAACTTTCACTTCATCTTTAAGCGCCTCTTTATCTTCAATTTCACTTCTTATGAGACGTCGTTTTTCTTTTAATTTTCGTTTGCTTGCATCTTTTACGGAAGCTGTTTCTGAAAGTTTACGGGTCTTTTTGCGCTTTGCCTTTGTCGTTGTTCGTGCGAGTTCTTTGATTTGCGCAATACGTACTAAGCTTTCACTATCTAAATCTTTTTCTTCTTTTTCATCCTTTACAAGTGGCATTTGAATTGGTTTGACACGCTCTAAAACTACCTTCAGCTTATCATCTGTACAAATCTCTTTGATATTGATCAGGCGTTCCTTCAGCTCCTGATCATTTTTGACAAATGTTTCATTACGGAGAGCTGCTATGACCATTCCAATATAACGTAAGTCTAAACGGTTGCGCACTTCTTCTTCCATACCTGCTTGCCTTACGCTTTTTTCTAATAAATTATGGACACGCACTTGGTCTTCCCACATTTTTTTATTGTATGAATGAAGAATGGATTTAGGATTTTGCACATAATGATAATACACACCTGGTTCAATTTGCACGCCCTCACTTTTTAAAAGAGACTGTACCATAAACACAAGGTCTTCCATAATCGTAATGCCTGGTTCAAAATGCAAATTATTTTCTTCTATAAACTGGCGCTCAAATAATCCACGCCACACACACCCCATAATGTACACATATCTTGGAATAATATCGTCCATACCTATCATATCTGGAATAATCTTTTTTCGCACCATTTCTGCATCTAATGCTGTTTCTTTAAATGCGAAACATTTAGGGCTGCTACGCTTTTTAGTGTCTTTATAGTAATTACATAAACAAATCGGATACGGTGACTTTTTTAAACCTTCATAAAGCTTCTCATACATGTTCGGTTCTAGCCAATCATCTGGGTCCACGAAGCCAATATACTTACCCGTTGCTACCTTAAGACCTGTATTTCTAGCAAGCGCTACGCCTGCATTCTTTTTATCAATTACAACCACACGGCTATCCCTTGCCGCATACTGTTTACAGATTTCTAAGCTGTTGTCCTTAGAACCATCATTGACTAAAATAACTTCTAATTTTTGATAAGTTTGATTTAAAATTGAATCTATACATTTCTCTAAATACTGCTCCGCATTATAGATAGGAACAATAATACTTATACAATCCACGCTTTTTCTACCTTCCTTTTTATATGCTCTTACTATTATTATATAGTACTTCCTATAAATTTATAATGAATCTTGTCCCTTTTTTCCTATTTTTAACACTACTCAACCTTCCGGTTAATAATATCTGAGAACTCTAAAGCACGCTTATATACGGTGTCACCTGCACCATCAAAATCATATTCTAAATACGGCGTATTTTCATCTTCAAATGCTGGAAGCTCTATAATAAATTTGCTGCCGATTCCAACTTCACTCTCAAGCTGAATTGTGCCATTGTGCTCTTTTACAAAGTGTTTTACCAGTGATAAACCGATTCCGCATCCTTCTTGCTTTCTTGTAAATGTCTTATCTGCTTGTCTAAAGCGCTCAAATACTACCTTCTGTTTCTTTTTAGGAATACCAACGCCTGAATCCTCAACGATGATTTGTACTTTATCCTTTTTATCCTTAATGTTAATAAGGAGGATTCCACCAGGTCCTGTAAATTTCACAGCATTAGAGATGAGATTTAAAATAATTTTTTCTATCATTTCCACATCACAGGCAACTACCTTTTCTTCAACATCCGTATCAAATTCAAAGGTAATGTCATTTTCCTGAATATAAGGCAGTACGGAATTACTTATATCCTCTACTAAACTTACAATATTATAATTCTGCTTATTGGTTTCATAAAAACCTGCTTCGATTTTTGCCATACACATAAAATTATTGACAAGTTTTAAAAGTCTTAACGCATTTTGTTTCATAATATCTGTATAACGTTTACCTTTTTCATCTTCACGTCCTATCTCCTTACAAAGGTCCCCTATATAAATTTCCAGAGACTGCAGGGTTACAATAATAACATTTAAAGGTGTACGTAGTTCGTGAGACACATTGGCTAAAAATTCGCTTTTGACCTTCTCTAGTGCCTTTACTTCTTTGATAATATTACGCTCTGAAATGTCCCTGACAACGGACATAATCATTGCCTTATTATTTAAAGTAAACTTATAATCTGCTACCTCCACTGGAATCAGTCTACCATCTTTAGTCCTATAATCGGTTTCATAAACAATTTTTTGCTCTTTTAATAACGTTTGTAATAATTCCTCATAACTTTTGCCCTGTCTTGTATCTTTATTATCTAAAAAACGATTATCAAGGTCCGCCAGACTCATTTGTTTGCACTCATATTCATCATAGCCGAAGTTGTCACACGCTGCCTTATTGAACTGATTAAAATGACTATGCACATAATCTTCTGAAAAAGGTACAATGAAAATAGCATCTTGAATCCCCTGAAAAAGCTGATAGAATTTACGCTGACTCTTCATTAAATCTGTATAGGTAATCTTCTCTGTCGTAATATCCTTACAACATACGACACTGCCTATTTTTATGCCTTCCTTATTGAGAATCGGATTAACATCTATTCCCATCCATATAAAATAGCCATTGCGATGTTTAAGCCTTAGTTGAAACTTCGCACTTCCCCTATCAGGTTTTAAGCTATCAATCATTTGATCAATATGCAGCAAATCTTTATCATGTACATAATTTCTAAGCTGATTTATTTTTACTAAATCCTCGTCATAGCCTAAAATGCATTTAAAACCATTATTACTATAAATAACATTTCCTTCACAATCCACCTTCTTTAGCACATATGGTGTATTATGCAGTATTTCATCTACTAGTGAAAAACTTTCATTTAATTGTCTTAAACTCGTGTAATAATATATCAGCATAATCCCTATTGCTAGTAAAACATAGGTTATGCTATACATGATACCGATTATAAGACGTACCTCATTAAACTTATTCCATATATTAATTACAATAAGCATGACACCATGTGCAAGCAATGCGCCACCGAAAATAGTTTTATTTAATCCATGTTGTTTACCATATAGTAGCAATATAATGGCAACTATTATGTACCAAATACCAAAGAAAATTGTAAATTCTTTTAATTGCCCACCAGTTATAGCCATTATAAATATCAATATACCCAGTGTTTCAAAAAATATTTTTTGAAAACTATAAACCGTTTTCATTTTTCTTGTTTTCTGTATTATCAGCCTAAAACATCCAACAATTAAAATACCTTCTCCTATATAATACATCCAATGACCAATGAATCCTATGTCATAATAATTACTATAGTATCCAATAAGCCCACCTAAAATTCCAATTGCACAGATACTTGTCCCTATAAGCCATATTATTAAGGTTTTATCCTTTTCATAAATCCACATTGCAGTAAATAATATAATAGTTGATATCATACTCGCTAACAAGATCATACTATATAAACTTAAATAATCCATTTTTTACACCCCATATAATTTTTTTTGTAAATATTAGGCAAATATTTTTTCTGTTTATATTATTTTGCGATTAGCACAAACTATATTATAGCGAAAAACAAAGACAAAAGGGGATAAAAAATTGAAAAATTTAAAATTTTATTTAAGAACGTTGTTTTTTATATCATCTTTTTTTATATGCCCACTAAATGCCTGGGCCGAAAGACCCATTCCAAACTTCGTTATTGAAAATGAAGTGACTAAATCAACGGGCCAGGAAACAACAACTGCTGTGGAGCCTAATGAACAAAGCCTAGGAGAACAATTTGTACCCGTGTTAGAAGAACTCTTTAAAAATCGTAATGCATGTATTCTTTGTTCTGATACAGAAGGCCTAAAATCTCACTATAACTTAAACATTAAAGTCAGCCTTTGGGCATATGAGAGTGAAGCTCAAAAAATAAAATATTTTGAGAACTGGGGCGAGAAACAAGGCATCAAATTTGATAAAATTGAATCTCAGATTAAACTCAGAAAGGTAAAGGAAAAAGAACCTGGTTTATACGGTATTCTCTGCTTTAATGCCACTGAATTTACTTATAGTTACTTAGATCAACCAGATGTCCCTAATACTTTTCGCCTTGGTACCTCTCACTATATTAACTTAAAAGAAGATGGGGACCATTATATTATTACAAAAGAGTGGTACACGGATCCTTTCGCTGATTCTTTAAACCTTGAAAATATTAAATCAGATCAAATCAGAAATTATATTATGGCACAAAAAGCACCTGACTATAAACTAGATGAACGCACCCAATGTGCTGTAGACTATGCACATAAATACTGCGGCGTAAGTACGGACAATGAGTTTTTATTTAAATATAATAAAGCTTACAAAAACTTTAATCCTGATGGCGGAGATTGTGCAAACTTCGCCTCTCAAATCTTATATGAAGGCGGGAAATTCCGAAAAAATGGCACCTGGAATTACTGTGACCGTAATGGTACAAAGGCCTGGGTCAATGCACAAGCTTTTAAAAATTATATGGTAGGCAGCGGACGTGCTGGCTATATTGCCAAAGGTACCTATCAAGAAATTTATAAAGAAGCCTATAATCTGCGCCCCGGTGATTTTGTTGCTTATGAGAAAAAAGGAAAAATCGTTCATATCTCCACAGTCACAGGCTTAGATTCTAAGGGTTATCCACTTGTTACTTGCCACAATACTGACCGCCTCCTAGTCCCATATGATTTAGGTTGGAGCAACAAAAATATCCGTTTCCACCTCATCAATGTATATTACTAGGAGTGGGGCTTAAAAAATAGGGCCGCTAGGCACTTGGGCACATGCATTCTGCACTCTCCGTAATTTGTGAGGATCTAAGTTCGAAGGCAGCCTGCATGTGCCCAAGTGCCTAGCTCTGTTTTTTGAGACTCCTAGGTGGGGGAAAAGAAAAGTTAATGGGTTATCATGAAAAACACACTTCTCTTAAACTTATATTTGCATGAGTGCAATTTTGTACATTGTTAATATCAGCTCACTTCTATTAAACTTGGCAATATAATGAAAGAGCAGATTCTAGGAAAACTAGAATCTGCTCTTTTTGTCTCTTTAGTTTAGGGTTTTATTATATTCGTCTAGCGCTTCTACTACGGCTTCCATAAGTTTTTGCTGGTAGCCTTTGTCTGAAAGCATGCGGTCTTCATTCCAGTTGCTCATAAAGCCCATTTCAAAAATAACAACGGGTACTTTAGACCAGTTAAATCCAGTCATATCTCCGCGCTCAAAAATACCATTCACTTTAACACCTTTGCCTTCTAGTGTCTTTTTTAAAAGTTGGGCATAATCATAACTTGGTTTATAAATACCTGCAGTATGCGTGCCTGCTTTGGAAGGTACAATAAGCACTGCGCCACTTTTTCCGCCATTGCCGATACTGTCGCAGTGAAGTCTAATCGTCATATCAGCCTGTGCCTTATTTGCAATTTCTGCCCGCTCTACATTGCTGACATTCACCTCATTAACTTCTCTTGTCATCACCACTTCATAGCCCTTTTGCATCAGTAAATCTTTTAAAATAAGCGCTGCCTCTAAGTTTACAGCATACTCTGGCTTTTTCGTTGCTACACCTGTTGTCCCTGAAGCAACTCTGGCTTTTTTATTTTCTGAACCTGGTGCAATAGGTTCGCCCTTAGGATCACCTTTAGCTTGATGCCCCGGGTCAATACAAACTACAAAATGTTCCTTCGCCCATATGCGTGGTACACTGGTTATACTCATTACCACCACCAATAAAATATAAATTGCATACTTTAGCTTCTGCTTTGTTGTCATTTTCACTTTGTTGCCTCCTCTTATGCTTATAGCTTATTTATATGCAATTTTTATTATTTTACTCAATTTAATGGGGAAAATAGGTATGAAAAAAGCACCCCTATTGGAGCAATGTCATTAAGTTAAGACATTAATTAGGTATCGTCCAAAAAATAATCAAGTAC
>DYCF01000061.1 GCA_019418225.1 Clostridiales bacterium
TTAATAAAGTTTGCAGCAAAATGCTAGGGCTTATGCTCTAGCATCTTTTTTTATGTCAAAAAGAAAAGGCGGATTTTATTAATATAAAAAATAATAAAAATAAATGAAATTAAATTCATAAAAAGTGTTGACAAATGAAATTAAATTCATTATAATAGTATTATAAAGATAAACAAAAGGAGATATTGGATATGAAAAAAGTAATGGTTAGAGCATGGGAAATAGCAAAAGAAGCAGTTAAAAAATTTGGTGGTAAAGTTAAAGAATTCTTTTCTCAAGCTTTAAAAATGGCTTGGGCAGAAATTAAAGGAGGAGTTAAAGTGGTAGGGACAGAAAAACAAGTAGTATGGGCAAATGAAATCAAGAAAGAAATGATCTCTGAATGTTCAAAAGTAATCAGTCATGATTTTGCTGGAGTATTAGAGGTTATGAATAAAATGAACGTTACAGTTGATGAAGTTCTCGTTAAAGCTACAGGGACTCCAATGGAGAAAATGGTTTTAGATGCTAAGAAATGGATTGAAAGAAAGGCTAAAATTGAAGCTTGTGAAGACGCAGTTTGGTTTATAAATAATAAAGATAATTTATCTTGGATTTAATATGCTACTAACCATTACAGGCTGACCACTTGCCTTAAAGTGGTATCTCCTAAAAAAAGAAAAGGTCGTGATAATATGAATATTAAAGATAGATTATGTAATTTTTTATTAAAAACAGAGATTGGAAATAAAGCAAGAAAAGAATTTAACGAGCAGCAAAAAGCTTTTGAGAATAATGAACCTTATACACGCACATGGAAAACTATATTGGCTGTACAAGAAAGAGGTTATACTACAATTTGTAATGTATACGAAAATATAGGAGATGATCCAACAGCAAAAGAATTTGCTAACATAATTAAAGACATTAGTTTTTTAGATGATGCTCTTGATAATGTTCTGACTTTTTCTGAAGCTACTGAAGAGTTAGGATGTGCTGCAGGATATTTAAACTCTTTAGTCAAAAGAGGTGTATTAATTGAGGGTGAGGACTTTAGAAAAGCAGGTCGTGTTTGCTTAATAACACGAAAAAAGGTTGAAAGTTTAAAAAGATAGATAAAAGACATATTTTAGGATTGGATATTCCAGTCCTTTTTTTATATAAAAAATAAGGCAGCTACTCAGCCGCCTTTTCATCAAAACTGATATTCAATTTATAGCCTAGAAGTTCAGCTATTTGTTCTAGCTCATTAATAGTCCATTTATTCCTCTTTAGTTTGTTACCTATATTTCCTTGGCTTGTTCCTAGCATTTCAGCTAACCATGCTTGTGTCTTTCCACTTCGAGTGAGTAATACTTTTATTTCTGTACTTATATCCATTTTTAATACACCCCTTTAAAGTATATTATAATTATTTAGTTATAAAAGTAAACATATTAAAATAAAAATATCACTAAAAAGTTATAAAATAGTATTGACTTATAATTTAAAAGTGATAATATATCACTATAAAGAGATTTAGAAAACGGAGGATGATTAATATGAAAAAAGTACTTTTAGTTTTATTAGCATCATTAATACTTTCTATTTCACCAGTTACTAGTGCATCTGTAGGAAATTCAAATCCAATACATGATGAAGTAATCGTTGGTTATGAAGTTGGTTATTCTGTTGATTGTCAAACAATATTAGGGCATGATATGAGGATGTGGAATTTCAAAGGGCTTATACCAGGTTGGTACGTTGCTTATAGTTTAGATCAAGACAACTATTACTACATCAGCCAAGATGCAGCTATAGCTTTTTTAGAATAAAAATAAAAAGATAGTTTAAATGGAGATGGTTTTTATGATGGAGAACTACAGATCATTATTTGATGTATATCTTAAAATGTTAAAGGAAGATTATGATGATAGTAACCCATACGATAACCTTGATGAATTGTGTAAAAAATGTAATAGATTAATGTGGGAACTAAGTGGTATGTTAAACCTTCTTGCACATACAGGTGAAATCAATTATGATACTGAGAAGGCTGAGCGTGAAAAATTAGTTAAAACGTTTAGTACAATTTCACTTTTTAATGCGTATATTGAAGATGGAGAAGTAATGGTTTTTAGTAAAGTTTAAAAATACAGTTTGAATAGAATATATTATTTATGACCATGCTCTATTAAAGGAGTGTGGTCTTTTATGTTTAAACGAATTTTAGAACAATTATTAGAAGTTAGATGGTGGCTTGTTATACCTTTAGGAATCATACTAGCAAATATATTTGCATTTATAATAGCATTCAAATAAAAAAATTGCACAATTCTTGTTTATAATATAAAATTATCTTAAAATTAAAAATGAGGTGATTTTATGTTTTGCAAAAATTGTGGTAAACAAATTGATGATGATGTTATTGTATGTCCAGGTTGTGGTAAACAAGTACAGGATTTAAAGAGGGAACCAATATCTAATAATGTAGAAGATATAGTAAATAATAAAGATGCATGGTATTATGAGTGGTGGTTTATAATACTTATGTTTTTTGTATTTTTCCCAGTAGGCATAGCTTTATTAGTTCTAAAGCTTAAATAGGTATATATTATGAGTAGACAATGGAAAACATCTATAATAATTTCTGTTATAATACTTATTATTGGCGGGTTTGGTGTGTACAAGTATAGAGATTATTGCATAATAAATGCAGTACAAAATATGTGTGATATGGATCCTACAGCTAACATACATGTAACAGATTTTAAAACTGTAGAAGAATATTCAGCATATATACAAGAAGTTCAATATGATTTCGAGGAAAAGTCTTTTAAGATTATAGCTGATAAATTTTGGACAACACCTGAACACGCTAAAGAACTATATATTGATTACATTATAAAATAGTATAAATAAAATACGAGATTTAAAAAGGACCGGTTGACTATTAATCAGCTGGTCCTTTTTTTATTTCCAGGACTTCCTCAACTTTAAGGTTGAAATATGTACATATGCGTTCTATAACTTGTAGCTCAACTTGTTGATTATTATTAAGTTTACTTACTGTTGACCAACTCAGCCCTACATCATTTACTAGTACACTTTTTTTGATGTTGTTTTCAAGCATCCAGTGTAGTAGTGGCTTATAGCTTATCATTATAACTCCCCCTTAAATTTAATATTAACATATATTGTAAAAAAATCTATAAATCTTTGCATATTAGAAGTAATCTTTGCATACGTATAGAGTGTATAAAGAAAAGCCACAATATGTACACAAAATATATAACGTAGTATCTATTGTGGTTATTAAATAACATATTGGGGGTATATTTATGAATTTAGCACTTAATGTAGGATTCTATAATACAAAAGTTAAAACAGAAAATATATTAACTATTCATGAGACAAGAGCACGTATAACAACAGAAGGTATCAATACAATAAAAATCGGTAAAGTACTTTATGAAGTAGGTGAAGGTACTAGAGATATAACAGATAAAGCAACAAATGATGTAAGTACAATATGCAGCAAATATAATGTTTTAAAATATGGTGACACTAATACTAAATTAGTAGTTGCTCTACCAATGAACTTATATCTTAATAGAATGTACAGAGAATCATATGGGCAATCATTATTAGGTGTACACAGTGGAATCATAGACGGTATTCAAAAGATGGTTAATGTAAATGAATGTATTGTTTATGCTGAGGGTGCAGCAGCATACTTAAAATACAAATCTGTATTAAAAGAAAAGCTAGTAGGTTTAATTGATATTGGTGGAAATACAATTAATTGCATGGTATTTGACCATGGCAGATTAAACAAAGATAGTATAACTACTCTTGATCTTGGAATGGTTAAACTAGAAAGAGAAATAAGAGATTCATTGAACATAAATAAAACTTGGAATGTACAGGATTATGAGATAAGAGACATACTTGAAACAGGAGAGTGTAGTGATATAACAGATGATATTATAAATTCTCATATAAAGAAAATTAAAAATGAGTTAGTTGAAAAAAAGTGGAACGTAGATAGGCTTACGATGTTTGCAACAGGTGGTGGTAGTATAACATTAAAGAAACAGCTTGAAGAATCTTTTAATAGGATTATTGTAAGTGAAGATGGAATCTATGACAATGTAGATGGATTGTATATGGTAGCAGAAAGAGGATGATTTAATGGCAAAAGAACATATTAGTTTTAAAAATCCACGTGTTATAAGCGTGCTAAATGAAGCTAAGAAAACTCGAAACATGAGTAAACTAGTTGAAGATGCTATTATATTTTATTTAAATAACATGGATAAAGAAAATCAGTATACAACACGAGAAGATGTAAAAGGCATCATTATTGAGTACTTAGGACAAATAGCGTTTCAAGGTCCAATACAGAATAAAAATTATGAACACTTTGAAGATGTGAAAGATGATATAAAGACAATTTTAGATTTATAAAGGGGATGTTAATATGATTACATTAGCAAGTGGGTCTGTATTAGTAATGAAGCTTGGTGCTTTAGCACTAACAACAGCTGTAACAAATTCATTATTGGATGCAGCTGATAAAAAGGACTGGATAATTAGAATTAATATTGTAGCAGGAGTTGTAGCTGTAATAGTTATTTATAGTGGAGTTGTTAAGCAAGGACTTGATTTAGCAACTACATTTATGCACATGGTTGAATAGTGTATGTACCTAGCATCACGCGCCATTAAATACGAGACTAGGGCGAAGCGAGTAGGCGAGTAAGTGTGTGCTAACACGCTTGTCTACTCATTGATTTTACGTTGTTTATATGTTCAAACGGATTGAATATTGGATTGAATAGGGGGTTGTCTCATGAATAATGAGAAATTGATAACAAGTTATATAGTTGGAACATTAATGATAGCTGCACATAATGCGTTACCTGTGCTTTTGGTTCCAGGAGCAGTTGGTGTTTGTGGAAGTATGCTATTTTATGCATTGAATAATAAAGATGAATATAAAAATATGTTTCATACACTTAAGATCGTTAATAAAAATGGTGTATATCCAAAGTTACTTGGGAAAAGACTTATTGGAAAAAATGTTGCTAGAGTTTATACAATACCTGCTGGACTAGAGTTTTCAGATATAGAAAAGTTAAAAGATAAGATGGAAAATATTCTTCATTCAAGTATTAGCTTAACTAAAGAAAATTATACTTTTATTTTAACTAAAGTAATGAATGGATATCCTAAAGTAATAAAAAAAGATTTTACAACTATGCCTAAAACGCTAAAATTTGATTTAGGAGAAGATATAACAGGTAAGTGTGTTAGACTAGACCTAACAGGTACAGAAATGCATACAGGCATTTTCGGAGCGACAGGCACAGGTAAAAGCGTATGTCTTAATGTAATAATGACCCAAATAGTACAAAATAGTTATGAGGTTAGAATAATAGATCCTAAGCACGTAGAATTTACTTTATACTTAGATTACCCCAAATTAAGCAAGTATGCAGTTAAGATAGAAGAAGCTAGGGAAGTATTAGAAAGTACAGTAAAATTAATGGATATTAGATACATGAAGTTAGCTGAATCTAGATGCAAAAGTGCAAAAGAATATAAAGGTGCTGGTATGGAACCAGTATTTTTACTTGCAGATGAATACAATGCATTAATGGAAGATAAAGAATGTAAAAAGTTATTATTTGCTCTTTTAAGTCGTGCAAGAGCTGCTAATATAATTGTTGTATTATCAACACAAAGGCCAAGTGCTGATGTGCTACCAGGAATAATACGATGCAATTTGAAAAACACTATATCATTTCAAACTGAAACAAATGTTGATAGTGAAATAGTAACAGGCCAAAAAGGAAATTATATCGCACACAGCGAACTAAAATCGCCAGGAGAAGCTTTTTTAAAAGTTGGTAGTAGATTTACATTGTTTAAGTCTTACTACTTAACAGATAGTGAAATACTAGAACAAATAGGATGTAAACTTACAGGTAGAAAAAAACGTATAGAGAATATAGAAAAACATAAAGAAGAAAATACTAACAGGGACATAGATGCGATTAAGGCACTAATATGACAGACCGTGACCTGAAAGTAATAGACTTTGTGAGTAAGAATCCTTGTAGGTCTGATGTAATAGAAAAATTATTTTACACTTCTTACCGCGTGGCCATGCGAAGGCTTCAAAAAATATGTGACTATGGATATTTGAAACGGTGGCGTGATAATCCTAATGAAAAGTATTTTTACTATGTAGGTAAACTTCCAAAACAAAAAGAACACCTAAACTTAGCAGCTAAAACAATTTTATACGCTAAAAGCCTGGGATATGAAGTTGTAGAGTTTAGACGTGAGGTCAAGTTAGATAGCATAAGACCAGATGCAATATTAGGCCTAAGACGCGGCGATAAATATGGCGTGTTGATAGTAGAAGTTGAGAGGTTCAATAATAGCCTTAAGAAAAAAATCTCTAAGTATGAGCAGATCTACAAAGAAAAGAAGTACTTCTCTAAGTTCAAAATACTTTATATTAGCAATTATAATATTACAAGTGATGTTATCGACATAATAAATATAAAGTTTGATGTTGTAAATAGATTATAAAGTGATTAGAAAATGATTAGAAAGTAATTATGAAGTGATTAGAGAATGATTAGGAAGTAATTAAAGAATAAAAAAGTCCTGCAAATTATATATTTGTAGGACTTTTTTTAATGTCTCAAAGAATGTCTTCTTATAATTCATATACACGTTGATACTCAAAGATTAGCTAGTACTAATATATAGCATAAAATCCATCAACTTTTTTATTTAAAAAATTATTTTTATTCGATGTTATATTTTTAACTCCTTATTTGTATGTTAATTTGCCAACAAAAACTGGCAATACAAAAGAAGGAGCTGAAAGCATGGGAAGAATAGTTTTTACACCAGAAAAATTGAAACGTTGTAACAAGGTAAACAAAAGATTAATGGAAGACTTCATGGTTGAATTGAGGAGTAATAAAAAAAGCATACATACTATAGACCAATATCGTTATGATTTGCGAATGGTAATATGCTATATACTAGACAATATGGATAATATGTCTTTTTTGGATATGAAAAAGAAAGATTTTAGACGTATTAAAATGTGGTTAATAGAAGAACGTGGAGTATCTTCTGCACGTTGCTCACGTGTTATGAGTGCGATTCATAGTATGCTAGATTATGCTGAAGATGAAGAAGAGTACAACTATGAGTATAACGTATCAAAGAAAGTTAAAGGACTATCAAAAGAACCAGTACGTGAAATTGTATTTCTTAGTGATGAACGTATTAAAAAGCTTAGGAATGCACTCAAAGAACGTGAGATGTATAAATATATGGCATTGGTAGATATGCTATATGATTCAGCAGCAAGGAGACGTGAGATTCATCAAGTATTACGTAATGGATTGTTAGAACGTAACTATACAAATGTCGTGCGTGGGAAAGGTGGTAAACAGTTTCCGTTGCTATACTTTAGTAGAAGCCATGAAAGCTTAGGTTTATATCTATCTACTAGAAAAGATAAACTAAATGATTTATGGATTATAGGTTCAGGAGATACAGCAAGACCTGCTAGTTATGAGTCTATTTATGGTTGGGTTGTTTCTATGAGATCAATACTAGAAGAAGTTGAAGGAGAATACATCCACTTCACGCCACACTCATTTAGACATAGTTCTCTTGAAAATATGAAGCGTGGTACACACTACATATGTCGTGAGTTATGCAAAGAAGAAGGCTTTTCATTAGAGCAGCTTAAGGTATTTGCACATCATGAAGATAGTGGAACAACTGAAAGTTATTTGAAGAGAGATGATAATAATATTCTTCAAGAGATGTTTGGTATAAAAATGAATTAAATTACAATTTTTACTTTACATTACATAAATATATCTATATAATTTATTAGGCATGTATATATATTCATGCAACATAACATAAAAGGGATATAAAAAATGTAATGTGGATTAAATTGGTTTATATATTAAAAAACATAATCCAAGGAGTAGAATTACATGTTATATCAAAAAAATACTATTAATATTAAAGACTTATTAAAGGACATAATAAGTATAAGTGTTAATGGAGAAATTATTTATAAAAAATAGTTTCTATAGGGTACATTGTGTGCCCTATTTTTTTTATAATTGACGTAGTTTTTGACGGAGTTATGCCTATAATTATGTTTAAATTATTTTTTACAATAGTAAAAAATAATACTAAAGTTTAATGTGAAAAACGTTGATGTTCTAATAGAAACAACGTTTTATCAATATTTATAAACTATCATACAAAATTTAAAAAAAGAGTAGCTCATTCGTAATGAGCAAGTCGCGGGTTCGAGTCCCGCTTCCAGCTTTTATAAGGGTTTATAGGGATAGACCTAAGTGAGAAAATAGATTTACAGTGTAGTTTACAGCGAAATAATTAGTGAAGAGAGAAAACCTCAGATGTATAAAAGCATTTGAGGTTTTTAAATCTTTATTTATTAATATAAAAAAATATATAGGAGAGAATATGAAAGATAGAATAAGAAGTTATATAAAGGAAAATAATAAGGAAATCAAAGTTTGGGATGATACAGGAATTAAAAGGTATAGGGGAATGGGGAAATGGGTTAGTATATTCTGGTAAACTAAATCAACAAGAAATTGCTATAAAGTTTTTAGCTGAGACAAGCAGTAAAAAATTAATAAGGTTTAAGGCAGAATATTTTAATATAAGTTTACTAGAAGGGTGTAATGATATTGTAAAAAATATTAACTATGAAGAAATTCTAATAGATGATATTAGTGTACCAATGATTATGATGAAGAGATATAAGTCATCTTTGAAAGCACACAGGAAGTCAGAAGAGATGACAGGAGAAGAGTTAGTAAAAATATTTAATTTTTTAATGAATGTATTATCTTTTATACATGATAATGGAATAATACATAGGGATTTAAAACCCGAAAATATATTAGTAGATCAAGAAGGAAATTATAGGTTAAGTGACTTTGGGATAGCTAGTTACAATCCTGAAATCTTTGGATTAAAAGCGAATACTCAAAGAGGGGAAAGGCTAGCTAATTATGAGTTTTCAGCACCTGAACAATCTCAAAAAGATATAGAACCAGCCCCTTCTATGGATATATATGCAATGGGACAAATTTGTCAATGGTATGTATTTGGTAAAACTCATAAGGGAACTGGAAGAAGAAGGTTTCAGGAAATTTTTGAAGGACAAGAGGCTCAAATTTTAGATGTTGTTATCAATAAATGTATTGCTAATGAGCCAAGTGAGAGATATCAATCAATTAATGAGATAGAAAATGATATTAACAGAATGCGAGAAGCAATGAAAAAATAGATCCATTTGATGAAATGAAGTTACTAGGCGATGTTATTTGTGCCTCATATCCAAAGGCATATTGAAAAGTAGTAGAAATCAATAATAGTGAAGTAATAAAAAGATTAATTGAGAATATTAACAGCAGGCCATTTAAAAGTCAATTATGGTTTAATACAGGAGTAGGGAATAATACTATAAGTAGACTAGAGTACATTGAAGAAAATCAACTTATCATTAATTCACATGAAATAAAAGTAAATAATATATGGTTATATACAGGAGACAACCTGTATGACGATTTAATAATTGTAGAGGCTGAAAATGATATGAAAAATATTACACCATATATCGTTGATGAGGAAGAATTATATCTAGTAGCAGTTATTGATAAAAAATATATTGTAGACCCTACAATGGCAGAGTCAGGATATGTAGAAATCGATAACAGGATTATTAGTACCAATGAAGTAGAAGTAGAATATCGTGATAGATATAATACGTATAGATATTATATTATAGGGACAGAGTGGCATAGCAGTATTATAGAAGAGAATGATGAAGTACTAAGAAGAATACAGGGACAAATATTACAAAATGAAGATGTAATACAATTAAAGAATGATTTAAGAAGAAAGAAGCATAGAGAAGTATATTTAAGATCATGATAAAAAATAGTAGTAAATAGCAGAAATTATGGTTATAGTAAATTTAATGCAAAATTCTAAAGAAAGTTTGCGAGTATAATTACTATTTATAAACAAGAAAACTCGCTTAATTTGTACAGATAAAGGTATTAAGAGCCATAGATGTTTATAATGCACTTAGGGCTTTTTCTAATTTATAAATAGCATCTTTTTTAGTATCATCAGTAGAATGTACATACCTATTCAATGTAATTTTAACATCCGTATGTCCTAACAGCTGTGATACTGTTTTTACATCCACACCCTGCTCTATAAGGCGAGTCGCAAAGCTATGGCGGAGTCCATGGAAAGTGATGCCTTTATATTTTGTAATAAGGTTTCCGTCTGAATCAAGTATTTGGTAAGGGCGGATTTTTGCTTTTTCACAGAGAAACTTGTGAGATTTGGCGATGCTGTCATATTTAATTTGATTGCCTTTACTATTTTTAAAGACAAAGTCATCAGCTTGTCCATTGATATTCTCTTTATGGTGCTGTAGCAACAGATTATCTTTCACAGGTTACAAATGTAAATCTAGTGGAAGGGGCTAAAGCACCTAATTGGGAAAAGTTCATTGATGAAATCTTTTTAGGTGATAAAGAGCTTATGCATTATGTCCAAAAGGCTATAGGTTACAGTTTAACAGGTTAGAGTAAATATATCTAATTTTAGTACGGCTATCTTATTTTAACAATACGTCTGATTATTGTACGCTTACTATATTTCAAGTTTTTAGTTGGTTTCTCTATAGACATGACGAGAATAAAGAAGATTTAAAAAATTAATTACAAGCAATAACTTTTTTGATACAATGGGTATAAATGCTTAGATATTAGTAATAGCAGAGAGAGAATGGAGAAAATAAAATGAAATTAGGAAAGATTAGAAAGTTATTGGGAGTTATTTTAGCAGTGGGGTTAGTGAGTGGTAATGTTTTTGCTGGGGAGGTTGTAAGTAGTGATGAGGTAGTTGTAAGTGAAGAAAGCAGCTCGGACACTGTGGAAGGTTCAATATCTATGGTTGTAGAGGCGAATGGATTTTCTGGTGATGAAAGAGTAGACTATTTACTAACTTATGGTCAAGCAGTGGGGCAGAGTGTAGAGAAGGATAATGTGAGGGTTACGATAGAGCGAATATTGGCAGATGCTTATACCTGGCAGATGCTTATTTCTGTGGAGACTATAGATGGAACGGCATTTAAAGGTGATGGAGAGAGAGTTTGGGTGCAAGGATTAAATGTTACAGACAAGCAGAGGTTGGCGATTGAAGCAGAGAAGGAGAAGCTTATGGCGGCATTGCCAAAAGATGCGGGTCTAATGGATTATTTAAAAATAGAGGCGCAGTTTAATGAAACCTTTAAAAGTGCCCTTGAAAAGTGTACAAAGGAAGATGGCACGCTAGATATGGATGAGTTTAGAGCCTATATAAACGATAACGATGGTAATGGCTGGGGTTCTGCTTCATCAAGTTATGGACCAGGTTATAGTGGGCAGGATACAGAAAGTAAGAAGTATTTTGTGTACGAAGGGAGTAGCCAGGAAGCAATGAGCAATGAATGGGTACTTCGAATAGATGGGGTAAGGCAGGAGAAAGAGGTGACTTATGATATTACAAAGACAGTTGCAGCGTATCTAGAGGCGCATAAGAATGATGAGGTGGAGACTGAGCCACTTGAAATAACAGATGAGGAGAAAGAACGTTTAGAAGACCTTAAACTAACGGATAAGGAGTGGTATGAAGAGCGTAAGGCGGAATTTGAGAATAGGCCAAAGCATATATTGGCTGAGGGAAATTTAGAGCTTGCTATTATCCCTGAAGATGAAGCTTATTGGATTGATAATATAGGTTTTATAGATAATCAGTTCCATATTCTCTTTAAGGGCGAGAGTCAGCAGCATTATAATCTAGAGTTAAGCAGCAAGGATGAGGAATGGGTAATGGATATCTATAATCATGAGAGTGTAAAGTATGAGGAAGAGGAAAAAGAGAAAGTAGTGGCGTATAGAGCGTATGATATAAAAGATGTGGAGGCTTTGAAAAATTACACTTTGACACTTTCGACAAATAAGTTATTAGAAGAAACTACAGGATTATCAGATATTGAACTAAAGCTTGAGGCTTTTTCTGTACCTAAAGTCATTACGGTAAATCAAAAGCTTGCGTATTATGATGATAAAGAAGTAACTTTGCAAGAGGTTGTATTAAATGAACATTCAATGCTTTTAACTTTTACAGGGGTTGAAAAGAGCATGAAGGTAGCAAGAGACATTCAAGTGAAATTAAAGGATGGCACATGCAAAAAGTTATATTCTAGTGCAGGACATGGCAATGAAGTTCAGGAGACCAGTATTTATGCATTAGGTAATTTAAAACAAGAAGAAATTGTAAGTATTTTATGGGAGGATAAAGAAATCTCATTACAATAACTCACATCAAATAGCTAAATAAGGCGATATCTAGTAGAGATATCGCCTTATTTAGCTATTTGATGTGAGCAAAAATACCCTTAGTAGCGTGTGTGTGTATAAGAGATGAATAAAAAATAAATAAAAAATATTTAAAATAGTGTATATAAAAAGACGTTTTGTGCGCTGTAGAGGGAATGAAAAATCCTTTTTTGAAATGCAAAACCCATAAAAATCAATAAAAATTATGCATGTTTCAAGTTAAGAGAAAAAATTTTATTTTATTTGAAAAACTAATTTATTATATGTCAAAAAGCATAAAAAAACATTATGTGAATAAAAATTTATTTACATAATAAATGAAATAAAGTAAAACATATTGACATTTTATAAAAAATTTAATATTATTCTTACAAGTAGCAAGGACGCTATGAGAACAATTGAAGGGCTCATAGTGTCTTTTTTTGTAGACTGGAAAGCGCAATTTTAAACTTTCCTATGTCCAAACTCAAAATTTGATACTCAAAATTTGAGTTAAGAATGTGACGTTAGTCACTTTCTTATGATAGAAAACCAACTAGGGAGGAAGATTTTATGAAAACAAAATTTACACGTCTGCTTGGAATTATGTTAGCTAGTGCATTTATGCTAACTGGATGTGGTGGTGGACAACCGGCATCATCAGAAGGGGTAGAAGCAACAGAAACAGCACAAGTAGAAACAACAACAGCTTCAGGTGAAGCTAAAATTGCAAAACTTATATCAGGTCCAGAACCAGGTTCACTTCATCCTGCTTTATCACAAGGAACACATGAGTCTATTATCTTAGACCATGTCTTTGAGGGGCTTATGAAAAGAGATGCAGATGGCAATATCATACCTGGTACAGCAGAAAGCTATGAAGTGAGTGAAGATGAGCTTACATATACATTTAAAATTCGTCAAGATGCAAAATGGTCAAATGGTGACCCTGTGACAGCAAGAGACTTTGAGGTGGCATGGAAATATGCCCTTGCCCCAGAGACAGCATCTGATTATGCTTATCAGCTTTATTACTTAGTAGGTGCTGAAGATTATAATGTAGGGATAGGTTCAGCTGATGAAGTAGGCGTTAAAGCATTAGATGACACAACACTCGAAGTTAAATTAGCATCACCAACAGCTTATTTCTTAGAATTATGTGCATTCTATACATACTATCCAGTTAATGCAGCGATTCAAGAAGAAGTGGGCGCTGAGTGGTCTCATGATGGTAGTACATTCGTATGTAATGGACCTTTTACAGTTACAGCATGGAATCATGATGAAAGTGTAGAACTTGCAAAAAATGAGAACTATTACAATAAGGATGCTGTAAAACTTGATGGCATCACTTTCTATATTTCAGATGACCAAAATACAATGTGGCAAATGTATCAAAACGATGAAATTGACCTTGATTATGAAATCCCTACTGATGTAGTAGGTCAATTAAAAGCACAAAATGACCCAGAACTTCAAATTGTACCAGAACTTGCAACTTACTTCTATCGTTTTAATACAACAGTTAAACCATTTAACAATGCAAAAGTACGTAAAGCCTTATCTATGGCGATTGACCGTCAGCTAATCGTAGATGAAGTTACACAAAGCGGCGAAATCCCAGCATACGGTGTCGTATGTCCACAAATTGCAGATGCAACAGGTGACTTTAGAGAAAATGGCGGTGAATGCTTCAGCGAAAATATTGATGAAGCTAAAAAACTTTTAGCTGAAGGTCTTGCTGAAGAAGGAATGGATAAATTAGAGTTTACAATTCTTTATAATACAAGTGAACAGCACAAAAAAGTTGCTGAAGCTATTCAGCAAATGTGGAATGAAAATTTAGGTGTTAATGTCACACTAGAAAATACAGAAATGAAAGTTAAAATTGACAGAGAACATAAATTAGACTATGAAGTTTCAAGAGCTGGATGGATTGGTGATTATGCAGACCCTAATACATTCTTAGATTTATTTACTTCTTGGAGCTCACAAAATGATACAGGCTGGAAAACAGAAGCTTATGATGAACTCATTACTAAAGCAGGCGAAGAACTTGACCCAGCAACACGTATGGGGTATTTACATGAAGCAGAAGAAATGTTAATGGAAGAAATGCCTATCATGCCTATCTATTACTATACAAGAGCTATTGAAACAAAACCTTACTTAACAGGTGTGTTTAAAGCTGTTAACAGAGACGTTAACTTAACTTATGCAGATATCAGCAAATAGTTCGTATAACAATTAAATGATGTAGTATATGTAAGTTGCCTATTTTTTGATAGGCAACTTACTATAAGTTATGGGTGTAAAAATATAACAGGTTTCAATGGATGAAACAGTAGAGAGGGAGGTTATTTATGCTAAAGTATATCTTAAAGCGAATAGGAATGGGGCTTATAACAATATGGGCAATCATTACAATTACTTTTTTAATTATGCATAATATACCAGGAGATCCTTTTGCAAAAGAAGGAAAAATGACAGAGGCAGTTTATAACAACTTAATGGCACATTATAACTTAGATAAACCATTAAGTGAGCAATATGTGATTTATTTAAATAATGTAGCGCACCTAGATTTAGGGCCTTCTATAACGAGTAAAACAAGAACTGTGAATGATTATATCAATGAGAACTTCCCAGTATCAGCACAGCTTGGAATTGTGGCATTTATATTTGCCCTAATAGTAGGTGTAGGACTAGGTATCGTAGCAGCACTTAAGCGAAATAGTTGGCCAGATTATATATGTACTATTATTGCAATTATAGGGATTTCCATACCAAGTTTTATTTTATCGACTTTACTGATTGAAGTCTTTGCAATTAAATGGAAATTAGTCCCTACATCAGGGTGGGGAAAACCACAAAATATTATTTTACCAGCTATTGCAATTAGCATGATGCCTATTGCACACATTGCTAGGATGATGCGTTCAAGTATGATTGAGGTACTTGGGCAAGATTACATACGTACAGCTAAGGCAAAAGGACTGTCTCAAGGTAAAATCATTAGAAGACATGCCCTTCGTAACTCATTAATTCCTGTTATAACAGTAGTAGGAACAACCTTTGCAAATATTGTAGTAGGAAGTTTCGTTGTAGAGAATATTTTTAGAATCCCAGGACTTGGAAAATATTTTGTGCAATCTATTACAAATAGGGATTACTCCGTTATATTGGGAACGACTATTTTTTATAGCGTGATTTTAATTAGTGTCTATATTGTAGTAGATATACTATATGTTTTAGTAGACCCACGTATTCAACTGGTATCTAAGAAAAGCAGTTGGTTTAAAGGTAAAAATAAGAAGACAACAGAAACTAGCGAGTGGGGGATTTAAAGATGACAGAAGAATTTCAATTGACACCAGATTTGTTTGAGCAAGTTGAAAATAACTTTGAAGATGCTGAAGCCATTAAAAGACCTAGTTTAACTTATTGGAAAGATGTATGGAGACGTTTACTTGAAAATAAATTAGCGATGTTTGGCTTTGCAATTATTATAGTACTTGTATTACTTGCAATATTTGCACCGATATTGAGTCCTTATTCTTATGAAATGCAGTCACTTAAAGAACGTAACTTAATGCCTAGCAAAGCACACTGGTTTGGAACAGATAGCTTAGGAAGAGATTTATGGACTAGAGCTTGGTATGGGGCACGTATTTCTTTAGCAGTAGGCTTTGTGGCAACAGGCATTGAATTTGCCATTGGGGCTATTTATGGTGGGATTTCAGGTAGTCTTGGCGGCTGGGTAGATAATGTCATGATGCGTATTGCAGAAATTTTCTATAGTATCCCTTACATGCTTATTGTTATTTTAATGATGGTTTTAATGTCACCAGGACTTGTACCTATGATTTTAGCTTTAGTAGCTACAGGATGGATTGGTATGGCAAGATTAGTGAGAGGACAAGTGCTACAACTTAAAGAGCAGGATTATGTCAAAGCTTCAGAAGCATTAGGCGGTGGGCTTTTTTGGAAGCTTAGAAAACATTTAATCCCTAATACTATGGGACCTATTTTAGTAGATTTAACATTATCTGTTCCAAGTGCCATCTTTGCAGAAGCTACATTAAGCTTCTTAGGGCTTGGGATTTCAGCGCCTATGGCAAGTTGGGGGTCTATGGCAAATGATGCGCTTACAGGACTTTTCACAGGTGCAGGCTATCAGCTTTTCTTCCCAGCACTACTTATTTCATTAACCATGTTTGGCTTTAATGTATTAGGAGATGGGCTTAGAGATGCGTTAGATCCACAGCTTAGGAAGTAGAAGGAGGTAGAAAGACATGGACACATTATTAAAAGTAGAAAATCTAAAGGTTTCCTTTAAAACCTATGCTGGGGAAGTACATGCTGTACGAGGCATAGACTTTGAGGTTAAAAAAGGTGAGTGTATTGGGATTGTAGGAGAAAGTGGTTGTGGCAAAAGTGTGACGTCACAGTCAATTATGCAGCTTTTAAAGACGCCGCCAGCAATGTATAAAGAGGGGCACATCCTCTTTGAAGGAGAAGACCTTTTAAAGAAAAAAGAAAAAGAGATGCAAAAGATTCGTGGAAATAGTATTAGTATGATTTTCCAAGACCCTATGACAACACTTAATCCTACACAGAAGATTGGGAAGCAAATTGCAGAAATCTTAATGGAACATAAAGATATTAGTAAAAATGAAGCGTATGCGGAAGCTGAAAAGATGTTGGAACTTGTAGCAATGTCAGAGCCTCATAAACGTATGAATCAATATCCACATGAATTTTCTGGTGGGATGAGACAACGTGCCATGATTGCTATGGCCCTTGCTTGTAAACCTAAACTTATCATCGCAGATGAACCAACAACTGCCCTTGATGTAACGGTACAAGCACAAATTTTAGAGTTACTTCAAGACGTTCAGAAGAAGATGGGGATGTCTATTATGCTCATTACACATGATTTAGGTGTTGTAGCTAAAATGTGTGACCGCGTAGTAGTTATGTATGCTGGTCAAATTGTAGAACAAGGCAGCGTAGAAGCAATCTTTAAGTCACCAACACATCCTTATACAAAAGGTTTATTAAAAGCCGTTCCTAGTATGGAGATGAATCGTCATGAAGCGCTTAAAACAATTGTAGGTACACCTCCTGATTTATTTGCACCACCAGCAGGATGTGGTTTCTTTGCAAGATGTGATCAGGCTATGAAAATCTGTAGGGACCATATGCCACAAATGCAAGAGATAAATTCAGAGCTTTCTTCGGCATGCTGGCTCAATCATCCTATGTGTAAAGCAAGAGTTTGCTCAAAGCAAAATGACTTAAAGCAAGATAGAAATGACTAGGAGGAAGGCAAGATGGAACAAAAGGAAGTTTTATTAAAAGTTGATGGGGTGAAAAAGTACTTTAATGTAGGAAGTGGTACGCTTAAAGCCGTTGATGGATTAAGCTTTGATTTATACAAAGGGGAAACATTAGGGCTAGTTGGTGAAAGTGGATGTGGTAAATCCACTGCGGGAAGAACTATTTTGCGCCTTTATGAACCTACAGATGGCAAGGTTGTTTTTAATGGAGAAGATGTCTTTAGTTTATCTAAAAAGCAATTAAAAGAAATTCGTAAACAAATGCAGATTATTTTCCAAGACCCATATGCTTCATTAAATCCAAGAATGACAGTAGAAGATTTGATTGGAGAAGCCTTAGATATTCATAAACTTGCAAGAGGCAAAAAACGTCATGAACGTATTGTAGAGCTTCTTAATTTAGTTGGGCTAAGTGAAGAACATGCGTCAAGATTCCCACATGAATTTAGTGGAGGGCAAAGACAACGTATTGGAATCGCAAGAGCTTTAGCCGTAGAACCACAGTTTATCGTATGTGATGAACCTATTTCAGCACTAGACGTTTCAATTCAAGCCCAAGTTGTCAACTTACTTAAAAAGCTGCAAAATGAAATGGGGCTTACCTATTTATTCATTGCCCATGATTTATCTATGGTAAAATATATTTCAGATAGAATCTTAGTCATGTATTTAGGACAGATGATGGAACTTGCAGAAAGCGAAGAACTTAATGGCAATCCATTACATCCTTATACACAGTTCCTTTTATCAGCTGTGCCTATTCCAGATCCAGAAATAGAGAAGAATAGAGAGCGTATTCGTGTAACAGGAGAAATACCAAGTCCTATTGACCCACCAGATCTTTGTCCTTTCTGTACAAGATGTCCTCATGTACAAGATAAATGTAGAAGACAAAGACCACAGTGGAAAGAAGTAAGTCCTAAACATTATGTGGCTTGTCATTTGTTTGATTAATTAGCTTATAAATTAGGTGTTTCATAAATTAGATATTTCATGAATATAGAAGTAAAATTTATATCGCCAATCACAGTATGTGGTTGGCGATATTTTTATGCAATTTTATTCGAGTAATAGATTAAAAATTTTGAAAAATAATTACAATAATAACATTTTCTGATAAAATGAAATGAGGAGGAGGCAAGCTATGAAATATATTAATTTAGTAATAGATGTATTATTAATAATGGGTTTTATGGCTTTGATTGTACCTAAGGAAATTTATAGGGATGTATTAAAGTGGGGGAAGAAGCATGATAAGATTGTTGGGATTATCGTTTTTGCGATTTTATTATTAATTTTTAATAGGGCTTATATAAGTAGCATAATTGGATATCTTAGTCACATAAAATTAAAGGTGTATTTATTTATGATACCACTTGTCTATTTTATACTGTGGCTAACAATATATATGGGCAGTGGAAATGTCGCTTACTATGCGAAGAAGATTTACTATATCATAGTTTTGGTGGTGGATATCTGCATTATAAATCATCTTGATTTTTCTCAGTTTGATATCCAAAATACATTTGGTTTACCCAAGCCGTTATATGCAAGTGGGCTTATAAGCATTGGGATTTTTATATTGGCTTTTGTACTGGATTTATTGATTTTATCTGGGGGAAGCATTAAGGAATTTAGTTTTGCAGGCGCCACCTTTGTGAAAGAAGACCTTAAAAAAAATATTAAAGAAAATGCAAATAATATACAGATTTTATTAGATAAAATTGAGGCGGAATACAATGCGGTACAGCAGTTTGAAGCCTATATTGATAAGGCAGGTATAAAGACGAAGTTAGAGGAGAAGCTAGATGCATTTGACTGGTGCAAGGAGTTTAAGGCACTGGCACAATATTATTGTAGCTTTCAAAAGGAAGAAATTATAGCGGAGTGTATTGTGGTTGAGCGGGGAATGAATTTAAGAGACCGATTAGTTGTGGCATATGATATATCTAGTATGAAAAGTACAAGGGTATGCAAAAACTTATTAGAGAAAAAATCATATTTCTTGCAGGCACAGGAGCAGCTATTATTTATTCCGTATGAACCCACTTTTTTTGCACATAAGATTATCGTGGTACTGCGAGGAAAGAATAATGTGGTGCAGATTGAGCAGCGTTTTATACTTAATATCTTTAAACGATTTGAAGATTATGTGACGACTGTAATTGCAGAATTGCCTGAATAAAAACTTTTCATTGATTTAAAATGACAATGGCATTAAAATATGACTATATGGGAGGTGACGCTTATGAAGAAGAATACTGAATCGCGAAAGGCGATCATAGAAAAAGCAAAAACTGTTAAAGCTAATGGTGGCGTAGGTGCTAAGACTGTCGGCCTTTCCAATAGGTGTGACCAAATTGTTAGTACAGCAAATAAAACAACCCAAATTTTAAAAACTATTGGATAAGTTGAGCTGTATAACAATAAAAGAGTTGGTGCATAATATATAGTATCTAGCCATATTGAGGATGATACAATTATGCAGCTAACAAGAAGAGAACTCATCGACTTGGCAAAGCAATTAAAACATAAGGGCGGTGTAGGCCCTAAATATATAAAATTGTCTAAGTCAGAAGATGATTCAGTGTATAAGATACTTGCTCAAGATGAAAAATTGGTATTACAAATTAATTATAAAAATTAGAATAAGGCGGTGGCTATGAAAGCTGCCGCTTTATTTTATGGTGTGCCCAGCATGGGCGTAGTCTAACGGGTGAAAGTCCCGAGTGTGG
>DYCF01000062.1 GCA_019418225.1 Clostridiales bacterium
AAATATAGTTGCTAAAATAGCTACATATTCCATGTGAGACCTCCTTATTATTTTTTGTTTCATCATGCTTTTAATTCTAGTTCATATTTAGTAAAAGGGCATAAAAAATACACCTTATAACGGTGCTTCTCTATGCCTTACAAATTATTCTTTTATTCTTCTACTGGTGCCGTTTCATCCTCAGGGAAATGTTCTTCAATAAGGTCAAGTAATTCATCTGCTTCACCTTCATAAAATTTACCTTTTGCTGCATACTTAGCAACCGCTGTTGTAAGTACTTCTTTTGTATTAATCTCATTTTCAATGTTCCATTTCATGAAAATGTAATAAGATGAATGTTTTACTACTTCTGACATAAATATCACTCCTGTTCTAAATTAGCTGTTTCCATTAACATATTTGATATTGCTGTTATTTGTTCTTGCAATGCTTCAATCTTTGCATCTGGACAATTCCATTCTCCCCATGACATTTGCCTGTACGTTCTTGTGAATGTGTAGCCACTATACCAATCCGTGAAACGTTGTACACATACGCCTTCATTAGACGGTGAAAACCCTCCTGATTCTAATTTAAATGTTTCTAGCATACCGTAACTATATCCAGATGGTAAATGTTCAACATTAAATACAAACCTTATTCCTGTTTCTTTTATAAGGTTTGTATCTCCACCATTCTGAGCACTTACCTTTTCAACACCTAATCTACCAATATAGGTATTTAAAACATTGATTTGATTTTCTAAACTTGCAAGTTTTGAATCTGTTACAGGTGTATCACCCAAACAAACAGGAATACCATTACTATTTGGAACCCATAGCTTACCAACTGTATCATTTGCTTTTTTTACAGTTATGTACCATTGATTTCCAACTATAGTTGTTGGTAGATTTTGTTCTAATATACAATTTACAGGTATCATAATACTTCCATCTATTTTCATTCAATTACCCCCTCTATTAAGTAGCTACCATTGTATTTCCTAACACTTACAACATCACCTACTGAAACACTTACATGTTTAAATTTAATTGCTGCAAGTGTTTGATTAGACCAAGGCATAGTTACTTGCAAAGGTGAAATAGATGTAACGGTTGGATATCTAGGTGCATTTGATTTTAATTCTTGTTTAGCCTTTTTTGTTGCTTGATTATATCCTGCAAAGCTCATAAATACATCACCCTTCTTATTGTATGTTGCATATAAGGATCATTAGAGTTTATTGAACATCCGACCCATTCTGCTTTAATGTTAAGTTTTTTGTTTTTGAATAATATTGCTTCTAAATCATCAAGTATTGGAATTAATAATGTTTGAAATGTAACTGTATAATACTTCTGTGAACTACGTGCAGCTTTAGCTTTTACTTTAGCTTGTAATTCGATTTCATTAGTTACCTCACTAAATTCTTCAGGTTCATCACAACGATTAAACCAATTAACAGTGCTAATTTCACTATCAGCACGATCATTTATGTATGTGTATTTTATTCCAAGTTCAGAATTATAACCTGTGAATATATTAAATACTTCACTTGTATCAATTGAATCTTGAAATGATTCTAGCATTATTTGATTTGTTTCATCTGTGAACTCAAAAGTAATCTCTTTATCTTGTGGTATTACATATTCTTTAGCTGTGAAATATCCATCACCATCTATTCCAAGTGATGTATAGCCTAATGCATCAAGAAGATAATTAATAGCTTCAAGTTTTGTTGTATTCATTTCAAATACTTTTGTATTACTTAATGTTTTTTGTGATGTAGGTATTTTTACATTTTGACTATTTAAAAGCCTTAATATTTCATTATAAATATTTGTACCTGAACTTACTTCATAATCATCCTGAAATTTATCATACTTATAAAGATTTAGTTTTGAATATCCGCTTATAGTAGCTGTATCTGTAATTAAACTTGTTGTATTACCGTTTTTATCACCATTACTTTTTTCAAGTATAAATATTCCAAGTGGCATTTCTAAATATGTATTATGCACATATGTATGCATTGTTACTTTAATCATATCACCTGTGTAACAAATTCTACTATCTTCATGAATATTAAAGCTTGCAGTACTTCTTATATCTGAAAAGCATGAATATGTCATCGAAAAACTTTCTATACAATTTAATTCTTCAACTTTAACATTTTCATTTTTATCTAAGAGCTGAAAAGTAAACCAATTCTTTCTACCACTCTCGCTTAGAATATCCAAAATAGATTGGCTTATCATATTCCACCCCCGAATAATATGTTTCAGTTACAACAAATGATATATATTTATAGTACTCAAGTGAATCCGTTGTACCAGTTATCTGTATAGTACAGTAAAATGCTTCGCCTTTACCATCTCTATAAAGAAGTATTTCCTTTTCTTCTAACGCTAAAAAGTTTTCATAAGCTTCTTGTGTTTCAAAACAACATTTGCATGAAAATGATTTGTATTTTTGAGTTGATGATACCCTCTTTGGTACCGTTAGCCCACATATACCTAAATATGAACTATTACTATTGAATGCTATATCAGCTAATGAATCATTTATTGTTTCAAATCCTGTTAATTCAATAAATATATCTTCTCCTGGAACACTCAGCACTCTATTTGATAATGTAACTGATGCTTGTACAATCTCACTATCTCTAAATGTTCCTATTGACGATAATGCTCTAACCTTATAATCATAACTTATACCGCTTCCACAACAATAATCACTGTATTTAGATTCTCTACTTAAATTATCTTTCATTTTTTGCCATGTTGTTTCTGTACTTTTTTTACGATATATAGCATGTTTTAAAAATTGTTCCTGCTCAACACTTGAAAAAACTATTGTTATACATGTATTTTGAACATCTGAATATGCATGTATAAGTGGTTGTTCAAGTTCAGCAAATGAAACCAAGAATGTTGCTATAGCGTAATCTGACCATTCATTATATGAATTTTTAATACGTACTTTAATGGTGTTGTATGTGTTATTTGATAGATCCACACATTGATAAGAGTTTATCTTACTAGAATAAACATCTTTTACTATAACCCCATTTAAAGTAACTTCATATTCTATTTGTTCAGAATCAAGTGTCCAAGAAATCAAAGGACTCGGAGTAGCATATTCTGATTGAACATCTAATATAGGTGTTTTAGGAGGTCCATATGCTGTGAATGTAACAGTTTGAGTTGTTGTATTTGAGTAATAAGTACTTTGATATGTTGCTGTAACTTTAAGTGTTACTGTACCACTGGTAAATGTATTTGCCAAAACAGTACTTGTTACAGTATCCAATAAATTATTTGATATTGTATCAGAATACTTGATAACTCCATTTTGTACACACTCAATTACTATATTTGTCATGTTTTCGCCTATTACTTTAAGCTCAATAGGATTGTATAATTTTTGAGGTATGGAGTTTGGCTCAATTGATAGTATTTTAACTTGTGTTCCTGTTAAATCAACTTCTTTTGTATATTCGTTAGAGCTATCACCATTATAAACAGTTAATTTAAATGTAACTTTACCTGTTACATTAATATCGCCTGGTACAAAAGTTACTGTGTTTTCAGTTGTACCAGTTTTTGTTGCAATTAAAATGTCATTTTTAAGAACTTCTACTTTAAGTGATAAAACATCTTCATTTTCCCATTGACATACAATATTGCTATCAATACTAGTACCAATTACATCTAAATCTCTAGCTACAGGAGTATACTTTACATATTCAATATATGGCCTTTTACTTTCATCAGAATATCTAGTTGAATACACATATGTAGGCCCACCATTTTCATAACGGTATATTACAAAACCATTTGAAGCTTGCTCTTTTGTAATTCCAGTTAATGTGTTTAATCCTATTGAAATTTTTTGATCGCTATCATGAGATGTATAACCAGGCATATCTTTTAACATTGTTGTTTCATCCCAATATCCATTTGCGGTTGTAATTTTACTATATATACTATTATCTGCATAGAAATTGAAACTAAAATCATCAGGTATTTTAGAAAAGTCTATATCAAAACCTATATATGGTGTTTCAGAATAACTATCTCCAACATATGCATATAATATTGCATTCTTTTCAGTATTATTTACAAAATGAGTGTCTACTTCACAACTTTTAGTAGCATAAATTTTAACAGTTTCTTGAGACAAAAAATCACCACCTAATTATTAAGCCCTATCGCAGCAATTTCACGATATGACATTTGTTTTTGCTGATTTTTAATGCTTCTAATTTCTTGTAATGTCATAGCTAACAATGATTCTATATCTCTATTAGAATCTTTTAACATACTTTTAGAAGATTGATTTGAATGCACTTGGCTACTTGGTGCCATATTAACTAATTCACCGTGTCCATTTGTATCATCACCTACAATTGCTAAACCACCACTATGAAAAGCTGTACCTACAGCATAACTTTTTACAATACCAGATATTAAACTACCAAAACTTGAACCACTTCCACCGAATTTAGAACGCTTTTCAGCTTCTTCTTTAGCTTTTTTAGTTTTCTTTTCTTCATTCTTAGCAAATTCTGAGTAATCTTTTGAATATGTATCTGTTGAATATGATTCTAATGTTTTTTGACGTGATTGAAGTTCTTTCTCTAGCTTACTAGAATAATCATTTTCTATCTTTTCACGTTCTCTAGATACTTTTCTATTAATAGCTGCTTCTCTTTCTGCTTGATACTCAGCTTTTTCAAGATAGTAATCTAAATTTTTAGCCTTATTCTCATGGCACTCTTCCCAGCCTTTCATTTCTTTTTGAAGCTGTGCATTTGTATACTCAGATAGTGCATCCATTTTTACACTATAGTCATTAAAATACTCATTTGCTGAATCCTTTAATTGTCCAAATGTCTCATCGTCTAATTGTTGTATTGAATTATACATTTCTTCAAAACTAGTAAATACATGATCAGTACCAAGTCCACACGCTTCTGCAATATTATTAAATGATTGTGTTGCATTTTCTTCTAATTCATTTGTACTTGTAGTAACAGCTTTTGCAGTACCATCCCAAATACTTTTAATTTCACTAGCAGTATCTGAAAATACAGATTTAACCTCATTTAAATTTGTTACAATACCTATCGCATTACCTTGCTGAATACTAGTTATCAAGCCTACTAAGTTTTGCCACTTATCACCTAATTGATCAATCAACACTTTAATAGTATCAACTACTTTTAGAACAAAATCTTTAACACTATTTAACGATGAAAATATACCCTCTATCTCTTGACCAACATTTTTAAGCATATTTACAACTGGCTCTGATACTTCTTCTATTTTGCTACATACTAAATCTATTATGCTATAAATGCCTTGTAATCCATTACCTGTTATATTTACAAATGATGTTATTAATGATAATGGTCCTGTAAATAGTGGTATTAATGTGTTTTGAACCAACTGAACAATTCTCATAACAATACTAACAATAGTTGAAAGTGGTGTAAGTATTGCACCTATTAAATTTCCTATAGGTGCTGCCCATTTTGTTAATGAGTTTAACATAGTATCTACTACTGTTAATACGCTTTTTATCACTGGTTCTAATGCTGTATATAAACTGATTTTTAAATCTTCAACCTTAGAGTTTATAGATTTTTTAAGTCCTGCAACATTATCATTCATTGTTTTAGCCATTTTTTCAGAAGTGCCTGCTGAATTAGCAAGTGCTTCTGAAAGAGCATTTACTGAATCTGTTGTAGTATTACACATAACTGAAAATCCAGAAAGTTGATTAGTACCTGCTACATTTCTCATAAATGCATCTTTTTGCTCATCATTCATATTTGACATAGCCACTTGCATATCTTCCATGATATCCGTAAATTCTCTTGCTTTACCTTCTGCATCAAAAATTGCTATTGAATATTCTTGTAATGAACCTGCTGCAGTTTCATTTTGACCATATATTCTTGCTAAAATAGCATTTAATGTTGTACCTGCTTCACCAGCTTTAATACCACTGTCAGCCATTTTACCGAGCCATGCTGTCGTATCTTCTAATGACATTCCAAATGATGTTGCTGTACTCGCACAGTTCTTATAAGCTTCTGCTAATTGTTCTGTTGATGTATTAGAATGGCTCATAGCGTAAGCCATTACATCAGCTAAATGATTTGACTCACTTGCTTCCATATTGAAAGCTGTAAGATAATCAGTTACAACATCACTAGCCCTACCAAGATCCATTGCAGAAGCTGCTGCTAAGTTAAGCACACCTGATAAACCATCACTACTTTGTTGAGCATCCCAACCAGCTAAACTCATATATTCTAAAGCTTGTGCTGCTTCTGTAGCACTATATTGTGTTTCAGCTCCAAACTCTCTAGCTGTATCAGTAAGTTTACTCATATCTCCCGCTGTAGAACCGCTTATTGCTTCTACTTTAGACATTTGTGCTTCAAATGTTTCTCCAATATCTAAGCTACTTTTTATAAATTCACCAATAGATACAACAAGTTGTTTAAATGCTTGTATAGCAAGTTCTATTCCAGCACTTGCCAAAGTTCCTAATGCTGTTCCTAGTGCTGCACTTGCAACTTGTCCTCCATTAAATCCACTTACTAAATCACTAAGTGAAACACCTAATACTTTTGTATTACTTGCAGTATTACTCATTTTTTCTTTAATTGAATCAAAAACACTTGTACTTTTAGAACCTTCACTTGATAATTTATCAAGTTTTTCTTTTGTTTCATTAAGTTCATTATTATAAGTATTCAACTTTTCAGTTGCTTTGTTTACGTTAATCGTTTGGTTATCAAGTGTTTTTACTGTTGCATTAATTTTATTATTGCCTTTATCATACTCTTTTTGTAGATCATCAAGTTCTTCTTTTAACTTAACTGCTGCTTCTGATTCTTCACCTTGACTTGCAACAATTGCTTCATAACTTTGTTTGGTAGAATCTAATTTACTTTTAAGCTCTGCTTGTGCTGTTGCTAAATCAGATAACTTAGACTTTGTCTTTTCTACTCTACTTGAATGAGCTTCAACAATAGATGCTTGCGTTTCAATTGCTTTTGATAAATATTCTATTTTAGCTTTATTACCATCAATAGTATTATCAAATTCTTTAGATGCTGATGCAGTAGCTTTATAGTCGCTCTGAAGAACTTTCATTTGACGATTTAATGTTGTCATTTGATTTTGGAAGTCTGTAGATTCTGCCGCTAATTTTACGACCATTCCTACTACTTCTTCATTTTGTGCCATGCATAACCTCCTTTCATACAAAAAGCAGGTACTATATACCTACTAGGTCTACAAATACCTGCTTACTTTTTTGAGGTTTATTATGATAATAATCTACTAGCTTAAGATAATATGGTATGTCCATAGTATAAATTTCATTTAGAGATAACTTTCTTGCCCCTGGTAATAATTCCTGTGTCATTAAAGAAATGAATATTCTTTTTATACTATCTTCCAGGGGTTCATTATCGTGGGGAAGATTTACCACCATTTTGTAATGAGTTATCAATATTTTTCTTATCTTGTACAATCATTGACCCTGTTTCATTGAAAACAGATACGATTGTAGATAGCATTTTATCTAGCTCAACACCTTCAAGGAAATCATCTACTGAAAACTTATTTCCATAAACTTTACAAACAAAATCAATAAGTTCATTTAAAGAATCTTTATCAATCTCTCCATTAAGTTTTTCAGCTTTTTCAAAGAACTCTTTGTATATTAACCCATTTAAATGTGTACATACATAAGTTCTATTGATATGAGCATTTAAAAAAGCTACATTCTTATCAATTTCAGATAATCTTGCAGCTTCTTCTTCATTAACATCTCTACAATTTAATGTTGCAGTTTCTATGATCTTCTCTTTTTCATTTTCAAGATTAGTAATTTTTTCAATTACTTTTCTGTCTTTTAATACTAATTCCATACCATATTACCTCCCCTAAGATACTGTTACATCACACTTAGCTGTAAGATTTCCATCATTACTTACTGCTACTACAGATGCTGTTCCTATAGCAATTGCCTTTACTTCACCATTTTGCGATACAGTTACTTTGCTAGTATCAGTACTAAACCATGTTACAGCCTTATTCGTAGCTGTTGTAGGTGTATATGTAACAGTTAATTCACTTGTATCATCTACATTTAACGCAAGAGTTGCTTCACTTAATGCAATACTTGTTAAAGCAACTGCACTTGGTAATTCATAAGGCTTATCAAAATATGTTTCTTGTTTTGCTTTTGTGAAACGTTTATCACTTGTTAATACAGAATGTTTCCATGCACCATCACGCATACGAGCACATCCACTGCCTTTGATTGTAGGTGTTTGATAATTTGTTTTATCTGAATCAGTTTCTGCTGAATCATCAGGCTCTACAAATGATACTTTTGTAAGCCAAAAGAATTTTTCTACACCATCATCACATGTACCAACACCACCAATTGCAACAAATGGAGGTACATCTGTGTCTTTCTTAATTACGCCACCATAATTTGAATCAACTTCGTGTCCGAATAAATCAGCTTCAACTTCATCTGTCATATTTGCAAAGCCTAGCTCTAAATTGTACTCATTCATTCTATTACTAACTTTCTTTAAACGATTGTTAGCATATAACTTTTCGCTGCTTGCACTAGGTGTAATTTTGCAAGAAATAGCATCAGGTAATTTTTTTACTTCTGCTGCATAGATTTCTTGTGAATCATCTGTCATAACACAATATACTAAGTCTCTTAAACCTGTGATAACACTATCAGCCATTGTTCAACCTCTTTTCATATAAAAATTCAAGTGGCATGTGATATGTTGTAGGCTCAGTATCCTTTTCTACAATCAAATCACCACTTGTTAATACTTTAAATCCAGCTTCTTTCATAAGATTTTCTACTTCTTCTGCTACATCATCAATAACTACTGCATCTTTTGTATAAACATCAACATCTATATAAAAAGTCCTACTCTTTTCAGTGTTATTTCCAAAAAGATTAGGACTTTTAGTAATGCAGTTATAAATAATATATGGATCAGTACTTGGGTTTGGATTATGTGCCCTGGTAACGTCTAATCCTAAACTTACCAGGGCTGAATCAATTAACTGTGCTATCTGTTTCACTTTGTAAGCTCCTCTTGTATAATTTCTTTACTCTTGTCAATCATTTCCTGTTTGCACTTATGAAAGGATGGCCTTAAGAAAGGATACTTTTTACCCTTCCAAGATGCACATCCTCTCTCTAGCACTCTTACAATATGTGCTCTATGGCACTTATAAGCTCCTACAAGCTTATATTTCTCTCCATCTTTTGTAAGTACACCAGAACTTTTTAAACTGTCTCTTGTTTCACCTGTGTCAACATTTATTGTATCTTTCATGGTTTTAAGTAGTATTTCAGATTGTGCATTTATAACCTTGTTTTCAAGTTTTTCAGCATTTTTACCGGCTTTATCAAGCATATTCAAGACTTCATTAAGTCCATCTATTTGTAACATGTTAATCACAACTTTCACAAATTAAATCTAAAAACACATTTTTTTCTTCTAAGTTATCTACTGAGACAATATTATAAAATTTATCTTTGTATACTAACCTATTTTTACTTGTTATTCCTTCTACATAATGCATTTTTATAAATACTGTGTCTTTGCTAAGTATTGTCCCAAGCTGTACCATTTCTTCAGCACTAACATGTCTTATATATGCCATACATTCATGTATATTTGTCCATATTTCTTTTTTAATACCATTAACTTTTTCCGTTGTAAGCGATTGTATTGTTATAGGTGCATTAAACTTACCAATTGGCTTAGATAAATCAATATACAATACACCTTCTACACCTGCTACTTCCACAACATTAAACAGTTCTGAATCAACTTCTAAATAATCTCCTGGTACAATTGTAGTTTCAATATAAGATGTTTGTACGCTTATACTCGAATAAGATGTAATAGTTCCTTTTTTACTCTGAATATTTGCATCAGTATCTTTATCAGACAACATTAAAACACACTCTATTGATTTTCCATTAATAGAGTGCGTTTCAGCAAATTCATCAATATTAAAAAATGCTTTCATATCTTTTTCTAACTGATCTTTAAAGGACATTAAATCGCCCCTTTCTAGCATACCCCACTAGCTACTACAAATGAATCTACATCATGAGGTGAAGGAAGTGGTCTAGATGTTACCTTTAATGTTTCAACCTGTGCTTTTTGATCAACTGTATAAAGTGGCACACGTTTTTCTTCATATGTTAACCACCCTTTATTTTCTTCAAGTTGATTTACAGCTCCATAGTTCATTGTTCCTTGACCGCTTGGCCCAATAATTACTGTGCCACTTGGAAGTAATTGTGTAGCTTTTCCTGTTCCTTGGTCTACAAGATTTGAGTAAGAGTATACTTCAAGGTTATACTTTGTAAATCTACCTATGAATGTAGCACCTTTGCCTTTATATGTAGGTTCTTGAACTGTACCTGCTTGTGCACGTAATTGAATAATTTCTTTTACAAATGGATTTGCCATAAATGCTTTTGCTGCATTAGGGTCTAAAACAACAACATCAGGTGTATTAGATGAATTTTGTAACACCTTTGTATCAATCCAATCTTCGATGTTTTCAATTGGATTAACTGTTTCTACTGTCCATTTTTTAGCACTTGCCACAGATACTGCATTAGTAAATCCATAGTCAATATTGAATTTACCAGCAACATTTCCAGCTTCATCTACTTCATCAATATCTACACTTGAACCAAGAAGTACTTTAGCTGCCATGTATTCCTCTGTATATACGATTTTTTTATCCAAATCAACAAGGTCTTTTGCTAGAATTTCCTGCGCTCTCTGTTGTGCTGATTTACCACTGATAAGGCTTTCACCTGGTGTACGTTTTTTAATATCATCACCTGTAAGTGTTCTAAATGGTGCTACTCTTGGTGTTGTTATTTCTCTTGTTTGATATCCACTTCTCTTATCAAGTGAACCATTAACATATGGTGCAACAAGAGGTGCCATAGTTTTACCACCTTTAACTACATCAACAAGTGCTTTTTCTGTCATAAATGTTTCTACATTTGGGAAGAATGTGTCTCTTAAGAATGTAAAAGGCTCATTGTAACCTTGTAATGCCTGAAGCATAAAATATGTTTCATAAATGTTTAATGCCATGATTTAATCCCCCTTATTTTAAAAATATTCCTAAATTTTGAAGTGCCTTTGAAAAATCTTCTGCTGTAACACTTGAACCTACTGTAATTTCATCAGCTACAAATGAACCGCTTATATACATAACAGATTTTGTCGTGTTAGATGCATCTTGTGTTACATCTTCGCAAAGAATACCAACTGGTACATCTGTTTGTGATGTACACATTTCACCTGTATCATTGATAAGTGTACCTCTAACTAATGTACTTGAACCTGCTGCAATAGTTACTGCTTTAGTATCTATTGGATGAATGTTATCTGCAATAAGATTGTCAGGAACCATTGTTCCAATTACTTGTGATGCTTTACCCATTATTTTCTACCTCCATTCATAATATTTGCCATGTTTGATAAGGCTGATTGTTTTTCTTGATCATCTGTATTTTGTGGTGCTGGTGATGATGCTACATCATTTACACCACTTTCTTCTGCATCATTTTTTAGTGCTTCACCTTGTGCTTTGTTTATAGCTGCTTGTGCATTAAGAATATTAATTGCTACTTCACCTGCTGATAGGCCATTTTCAATACCTTCTTTGATTTGATTTTCTACACCTGGTCTAGAAAGTGCATTAATTGATTGAATACGCTCCCTCTCATTTTTTACTGCTTCTTTCTGTGCTTCATTTACAATTTGATTGTAAAGAGCAGGTTCTTTTTCCATGAAATCTTTTAATTCCATTGGTCTTACCTCCTTGTTTTCTTTATTATCAATAGTTGACATATTAGTCACTGTTTGACCTAAGCCTTTATTGTCTAATAATGCCTTTTTTACATTTTCAACACTACCCAAACTTAGTAACTTATCAATAATTTCCTTCTTAGATTCATCTTGTGATGAATTGTATACTTTAATATTAGAAGTATTAGACTTATCTCCTACAATTTCATCAATAAGCCCCATATCTAACATTTCTGCTGCTGTAAACCATGTTTCATTTGCCATTAAATCAAGTAATTCTTCTTCTGTCTTACCACTTTTACTTGTATAAGCTTGTACAATTGTTCTATCAACCTTATTCAAAAAGTCTCTAGTATGTTCGTGGTTGTGCTGATTACCTTTAGTGCTAGTACTTGCTCCATGAATCATCATCATTGCCATAGCTTCAGCTACAACTTTATCACTTGCTAATGGTATAAAAGACCCACAACTTGCTGCTAAACCAACAATATGTGATGTTGTTCCACCTTCATATAACCTAATGCTATTAAATATTTCATAACCTGCCCATACATCTCCACCAGGTGAATTTACTAAAAACTCAACATCTTCACCTTTAGCATTATCTAATTCTTTTTGTATTTTACTAGGAGAAGTATAATCCCACTCCATCCAATCATATATCCAAGCTAAATCATTACTAATAATGTCGCCTTTAATGTCAATCTTCTTCATCTTTATTCACCTCCTTTACAGTTGTTGATTGTAAATTAGGAATTTCTTGCCTAGCAATTTCTTCACGTATTCTTTGTCTATTGTTTTCAAAGAAATCACTACCATTAATCTCAATAGCTTCTTGTTGCCTTGTTGAAAATCCTTCTTCTACTTTAATCTTAGAAGCATTAGCTTCTTTAACAGGATCTAATTGACCTTGACTTGGCCCATTCCATGAACAATTTGAATATGCTTTTTTAATCAACGGGTCTTGAAAATAACCTGGTGCATAAACTCTACCTTTTGCAACTGCTTCTGATAGCCATTCCTCATAAGTAGGCTGGCAAAAATCATTAGCTAACCAAGTTCTATACATTCTAAATGTTTTCCATGCTTCTAATAATGCACCTCTTGATGCAGAATAACTATTTGTAAATTGTTTTAGCAATAATTCCGGAGGTATTTCTATTGCTGCTCCTATTTGTCTGCATAAGCTGGATACAAACCCATCAAATGCAGTATTAGGTCTACCAGGATTAGCTATATTAGCTTTTTCACCTTCATTTAATGCAATAATAGCACCACTACCTAAAGACATCTCACTTGCTGCATCTTCACTTTCATATTGTTCATTATCTTCACCTATTTTTTGTTCAGGTGAAGGTGTCTCAATAAAAACCGTGAACATTCCGCTTATTACTGCTGCCATTAACTCCGCATCAGTATATCTTCCTAGTTGCTTTATTGCTTCAATTACTGGTGCAAGTAGTGGTACACCTCTGTTTTGCCCTATACGTTCCTGCATCATGCAATGTAATACATTCCTTCTTCCAGTAGATTGTCCATAAGCTAAAACTCTTTTCCACGTTTTAGATTCATTTGAAAATCCTTTTGGATGAACATTACATATGTGATATGCTACTATTTCTCCTTGTTCATTCCTTTCAACGCCCTCTATAATCTTATTGTAGTCAACTGGATAGTTAGTAGGGTTGCATACCCTATCAGCTTCTATCAACTGAATACGTAAATCGTATGGCATGTTAGGCCTTTTATTAAATGGCAATAGCACAAATACATCACCATTCATGATCCACGACATAAAAGCTAGTTGTTGCATCTCATAGAAATTATTGATACGTTCTAAATCACAATTTGTACTTTCTGCCCATAACTTAAACTCTCTCATTGTATGTTGTTCCCATGTCGATGCCTCTTCTTCAGTAAGTCCCAAAAACTCAGCATCAATATTGGGCCGTGGTTTTAATCCACTACCAACAACATTAGTACGTGTTGTCTTTAACGCACTAGTCGCAATAGGTGCACCATAAAAAGTATCTCTACATTTCTGTCTTAGTTCATCTACATTTAAGTCAATATCTTCTTTTGGGCTTCTACTTTGCCAAAACCAATGTCTTTGTGCTTTCCTACTGCTATTAGCTCCATAATTGCCATAACCATATCCTGTACCATTAATAACATCTAACTGTTTTCTTGAATACGCCCTTTTAAGAGCAATACCTGGTGCAATAGTTGATAATACCTTATCTAATACATTCAACATCTTACCTCCTTTCTTAAATGATAATAGGGATATATCTTTTAACACGATATATCCCTATCTACTCATACATTTTTTTAAGTTCATTATTCCTTTCAATATTAGCCTTTTTAAGTTGTTCATATTTATCAAGTTCACATATACTCTTATAATCTTCAGCCAACTTACTAACTTTTTTCTTAAATTCTTTTTCTAAACTTCTTTTTATTTTAACTCTGTTAGTTGCTTTAATTTTTAATCCATACTCTTTTTTTAGTAAATCAATTTTATTCTTTTGATCAATAGCAATATTTCTTAAATTTTTTTCTTGGTTAGCTGCTTTTTCAATGTTACATCTTAATTCTTCATCTGTAACAGTTATAACATATTCTTGGCTACATTCTTTACACTCTAAATATGTTATTTCAACTTCACCAAATTTCTTTTTTAATTGTTCTGTACTTACTTCTGCTTTACAATTATCACAAATAATCATCTTTACACATCCCTTGGTACTGCTCTATAAATTCTTGAACGTGCTCTCCCTTTTGTAGATGCTTTTGCTTCTTCAACTTTCTTTTCCCAAAATGCAATACTGTTTCTTACTTCAGTAAGATTTGCTCTTGTAAGAGTTCTGCTACCATTTGTTGTTGCCAATGTATAAGACTGTCCATTTGCAATAGAAAGTTCAGCTTCTAGCCATACATCTAAATGTTTTTGAGCTGTATCTAATTGTATTGCCATTACTCAACCCCCTTGCTTAATATTCTTCTTTTCTTTTTCTTTGGTATATCAATTGATGTAGATACATTATTTACTCTTCTTTTAAGTGATTCCCAGTTTGGATTTAATATTCTCAATGCTGCAGTAGCATAGTTTCTAACATCTAACGGTTCATTTCTAACACCACTTTTCTTAACCCACTGTGCTTTCCCTACACCATTAACCATTCTTACAACTAAACTTTCACTAGTAATTCCCTTGAAATAGTCTATTCCATAACCTTTTTCATATTCTGAAGGAAAATGACAATAACCAGGTCCTTCAGAATCTATTTTAAGATTAGATATAATATTTTCTTTACCAGCATCTACACCTATAGTAAACAATGCGGCTTTTTCTCTGTTATTCCTACTTACTGTAGAAATGAACGGAACACTTTCTCCACCTTTACCTTTTATAGAGAATACTCTTCTTACTTCTCTCGGCTTTGTGAATTTATATACTTCTTGTGTAAAGTGACCACCTGAGTCCTGGCACGCACATGAAATTCTTATCTTTCTTCCATCTTCATATTCAAACTCACTTTTTAAATACTCATCAAGTTCATTCCATACTTCAGCTTTATGAAGATCACCGTAAATAACTTTATATTGTATTCCCCAGCTTTCTTCATCTTCTCCCCAACCGACAACTTCTATTTCAAAACGGTCGTCTTGAGTATCTATTCCAGCTGTAAGAACAAGTACACCTTCTGGAACTTGGCATCCATATTCTTCTCTTCTATCAAAAAGTACTTCTTCATCTTGTCCATCTCCACGTTCTTCCCATGATTCACCTAATGCAGTATTAATCCATACCTTTAGTGTTTCAGTAGAACGTTTTGCCTGTTTAAAATCTTCTATTATCTCGCTCCATCTTTTCCAAGGTGAAGCCATTTCATTAAGATGGAAACCTCTTTTCTTTCTTTCATGGAACTTTGCAATCCACTTTCCTTTTTTTGCTTTCCATTCATGTTCTTTATGAATGCATCCACAGTACTTGCATGTCATAGTAACTGTATCAAAGTTTATTCGTCCCCACTCATAAGGCTGTAATTCACCACATGATGGGCAATATACATTCCATTCTTCCATTGTGCTATCTTCATATTCCATTTCAATACGAGATGCCCCCTTTATTGTAGGTGTTGATACATAAACTTTTTTCTTATTCCAGAATGTTGTTGTACGTTTTGTAGCAAGCATAAGTGGGTCCCCTTCTGTACCAGCACTAACAGGATATCTATCAACCTCATCTGCTAATACTGCCCTAATAGGTCTACTTGCTAATGAAGATGGTGAATTAGCACCGGCCATTGTAATATGTCCACCTGGGAATGTTTTATGTAGTAATGTGTTACCACTATTTTTTGCTTTTGCATCTCCAACTCTTTCACTTAATACAGATGTATCCCTTATCATTGGTGCTAAACGGTCTTTAGAAAATGCTTCTGCCATTTCCAAAGTTGGCTGTAATAATAATATTGGTGAAGGGTCGTAATGCACATAATATCCAATTATATTTAATAGCAATTCTGTTTTACCAATTTGAGCACTAGTCATTACAACAACTGTATCAACTAATGGATCACTAATTGAATCCATTATTTCACGTTGATACGGTGCCCTATCAGTAACCCATTTACCTGGCTCCGCTGAAGCTTCTTTTGATAATTGTCTATATTCATCAGCCCATTCACTTACAGTAAGTTTTTTAGGCGGTTCAACCGTCTTTGCTATCTTCTTGAATAAACTAAAAAGTGATTGTTGATTATCCATCAGCAACCACCTCTTTTAAATCTACATATGTTTCGTGTTTGAATTTTTTAGGATCATATTCACTAAGTTCTTTTAGTGCATTGTAAATTTCATCTCTTAACATAGCTTCAATAGCTGTTATGTCATCTGTCGCTCCTGCTTTAGGTGCAACCTTGCTAGGTATTGAAAGTACTCTTGATCTAAAAGCTGATAACATTTTTGTCATTTCTCTTTCAACATCTTCTGAAGCATGTACTGTTCCCTTCATAAGAGCAACTTCAAGTTCTGCTTTTTCTCTCTTTGCTCTTTCAAGTAATGTATGTTCTTTATTAAATTCCTCTGATATGTCACCATCATTACTTACTGCATCATTCTTTGCCTTTAAGAAGCGAATGTAATCCCTTACTGTTGGAACTAGTTCAAAGCTTCCTTGTTTAATCTTACTAAGTATTCCTTCTTCACACAGTTGTCCAACTCTTCTAGTTGTTACATCAAACATATCTGCAACAACTTTTGTACTAACAATTAGCTTTTCACCATTCATTATTTTACCTGCCACGTTACATTCACCTCATTTCTATTTACATTTTATAGATTTCCGTTTTTTAATCGTTTTTCAGAATGAAATTCAACTCAAAAAAATGCTATATCTAGAAAAATTGTGGGGTTGTACGCACCCGCAGGCCTTACCTCTTTCCACAGTACCTTGAGCCATTGATACTCAATGCATTTACTGTTTTTACTTTTTTTAATATTTACTTGTTCGAAATAACTCTTCCTCATGTTTGAGGTTGGGAAATAATTAAAACAACACTGCTACAACCATCTTCAACCTAAGAAAAAACGGAAATGACTTAATCTATTGTGATAATGTACAACTGTTTCTTTTACTATTTTTCAGTATTCCATTTAGGTTATATACATAACCATTGAATATCAACCATTACAACGTATTTTTATCATTTATCTGTCAATTTACTTATCTTACTAAACTGTTAACAAAACTTTTTTCTTTCCCTTAAATGAAGAAACTCATACTTTTTTATTATTTTATTTACACACACTCAATATGTCACTAACGCTTTATAAATGACAACCCCTTCATTAGTGCATCCTTTGAGTCCTGATTGACTCCTATGTACCGCTTTGTTATAGATGGGTCACTATGATTTAATATCTCCTGTATTGCCACTATATCGTGAGTAGATTGGTATAACCAATAGCCGAACGTCTTACGTAATGTATGACATCCTATTTTATCGGTATATCCAAAGTAAGATGCTGCTTCATTTAAGATTTTCCATACACGTTGCCTAGATATATGTTTCTTCTTGCCTATTCCTTTGCTTCTTGGAAACAACAATTCATAATCACTCTTTCCTTTTATGTAAGTCTTAAGTACTGACTTTAAATCATCATTAATTGGAAATCTTTTTTCCTTATCGGTCTTCTGCTCTCTAAGATATATATAATCTTTATTACGAACATCTCTAACCTGTAATGGCAATATATCTGATATACGTAATCCACTATATATACCAAATAAGAACAGCACATAATCTCTTTCATTCTTTTCTCTTAAATAGTCCGCTATATCAAGTATTAGTCTTTTGTCCCTTATAGGTTCTACAGTATTCAAACATATCACCTTCTTTCTTGCATAAAAAAGGCATTGGCTCATGCACACTTGAGCCAATGCCTTTTTACTGTAATGTAATCGTTGTGTAACTCCTATCTCTTTCGATTAATAGTAATCACCTGTTACTTTATTTTTATAATACAATATTATCACTTAATTTACTGAAAAATTCCCCTATTTATTTTCCCCTACTATTTTTCCCCTACACTTTTTAAACTGCTTTACTTATTTTATTTTCTATAAGTCCTCTTGATGCTGCTTTTAATGCAACATGTATTATTACATCATTTCTCTTTTCATAATAAGCACTTTTTTCAATACTAATCATTCTTAATATCTTTGTAACTCTAAATTGCTTATTATACGTTAGATCTATAAGCTTTTCATATTCTGTATCTTTAAAATCATTAATTGCATCTGTAACAACATTTACCCATTTACTACTTTCATCTTCTTGTAATTCAATTAATTTTAATGCTGCATCTTCTACTTTACTTGAATTAGTATGACTCATACTTGCTCCTGTCTCTTCACCGAGATGTTTTGATTTGCAACCATAGATTATATCATCTTCTTCTATCGCTAGTTGCTCTGTCATTTCAAAGTGACTATATAGATAATGCTCAACCTTTTTGTAAATTCTTTTCTCTAGTATCATATTTGGCACCTTCCTTTTTTGCTTTTTTATTAGCTTTAGTAAGTTGTGATTTTACTGTATGTACATAAGGTATGTACCTTGCCACAATACCCACCTCCAAATCTAACTTTTATTAGCTTCATTAACTCTTTGCTCTAATCTAATAACCTTTCCCATCTTATGCCTTGCTACTTCCGCATGGTTATTAAACATAATTTTCATTTGTTCTAGCATTATCTCTACATCAGCCATTTCTTCTGCAATATGATCTGCATTGTCTGCTCCTCTTTTATGCTTACAAATTTCTTTTGTTAATTCACTAAGTTCTTCTATTGCTACGTTAAGTTGAAGGTCTTGTCCCCATGTTGCTATTGCTTTCTTGTATACCTCTTCCACTTATATCCCTCCAAGTCTCAAAGTCGAATTTTATTTAAATAAAAAACCACTAACTGAATTAGTTAGCGGTCTGGAACTATGATTACTTTCTTTTCTGTACCATCATTATATCTTTGTAATTGTTCTATCGAATAGTACTTTCTTTCATTCTCATCTATAATAACTACTTCTTCATCAAGATGTGAATAGTTCTGTAACCATTCTATTAATTGCCTTCCTGTCATTTAAACATCCCCTTTTTAGAACATTATACCACTAACTATATTCATTTTTCAAAGTTCAAAACATCATTTTATTAAATCAAAATATCCTCACCATTAGGATCTATGCTAAACATCTCCTCAATGTCTGTTATTTGCTTTCTGAATTTCTTTAAACCTTCATTACTTCCTTTGTTTGAACCTTTTGCAAGTTTGTAAGCTCTATATATAGAGTTTTCTACATTGAATGCTGTAACAACAATACTAATAGCTCCCATTTTAACCTTATACAGTTTTATTACATGCGTTGATGTAATTGACATATTCAACTCCTTCCTGGACCATATTCCCGATGTCAGCAATATGGTCCATATTGAAAATAATATTTTATTTATAGTCCTGCTTCTTTAGCTCCTTTAGCTATCTCAGCTGCTTTGTCTACAAGCTTGTAAATCTTTTCTTTTTCAGTATCAATGCTAGTGTTATTTCTTTCACTTTCTTTTAGCATTGTTCTTACTAACTCAACACAAAAATCTGTATCTAATCTCATAATCTATACTCCCATTTACAAAATAAAATTTATTTTAATCTTCTTGCCATATCTCTAGCTTCTTTACGAGTCATTTTGTGTATACTGTTTCTTTTCATTCCTGCTAATGCTATTCTGTTTAAATTATCAAATCCTGAATTAGATAGTGCTATAATTTCATCTAATTTTGGATACTCTCCAAATCTTTCATAGTACTTTCTAACTTCATATTCTAAGTTTACTTTTTTCATAAAATCACCTGTTCAAAATCAGATTTTATTTATATAATCCTCCAACTAATTCAAATCTGTATTTTTGA
>DYCF01000063.1 GCA_019418225.1 Clostridiales bacterium
GTAGTATTTGTTTTTCAGAGTATAAGAACGAGTAAAGACATCCGATAGGATGTCTTTTTTGTTAAGAGCATTAAAAACGAGTTAGGAAATACTCGTAAGATAAAAAAGTTAAATTTTTTGATAAAATATGTTGACATTTACACAATCATAAGATATTATATTAAATGTTCGCAGTAAACATACTAGAACGAATAATTTATATAGTTTATAGATTCTGTCAAGAAAGGCTTAGTCGGAACTAAGTAAAAGCAATCTCTGAATATCAGAGTTTATATATATTGATGCGGGTGTAGTTCAATGGTAGAACTTCAGCCTTCCAAGCTGACTACGTGGGTTCGATTCCCATCACCCGCTCTCTTGAAAAAATTTATTTTTAAAGAGATGATTTGAAAATTTTATTCAAATCATCTCTTTTTTATTGTATGCTTTAGCTATCAAAATCACTAGCTTTGCTGGCGAGAATAAGATACCTTTAATATGAAAAAATAAGTAAAGTAGCTGTAGAGTTTATGAAAGTGCAGGCAATTAAAATGTGCCAATTTGGAGAAAGATATTAACCATTATTACAGGCCTAATTCTTTGAAATAAATGCCAAATATTCAGTAAATAATTTACAATTAATGGATTGCCCCCTATAATATAAGAAAGAAAGTTAAATTAGTAGGCTTAGATAAATAATCATCAAGGGGGAATAAAGATGAGATATAATCCGGAAAATACAAAAGAGTATTATAACAGGGCAGCAGAAAAGGAATGGGAACGATTAACTAAAAATAGAATGGGTGAATTAATATATAATGTGCATTTAGATATTTTAAGAAGATATATTACAAATACAGACTATGTCATTGAACTGGGTGCAGGTGGCGGTAGGTATACAAAAGATCTTGTTAAGATGGCAGGTATGTTGGTGACATCAGATTTATCACCTGTACAAGTAAAGGTAAATAAAAATAAGATGAGAGCTTTGAAGTTGGAAACGGAAATAGAGGATTTTAAGCAGTTAGATATTGCCCAGATGCCTCAGCTTCAAGATAAGGCATATGATGTTGTAGTATGCATCGGTGGGGCATTGAATTATTTATTTGAGAGAGAAGAAGATGCAATTAATGAGATGCTTAGGATTTTAAAACCAGGAGGGAAATTGATTTTAGGGGTAATGTCTAAGATTGGTTCATTAATGTATTATATGGAAGGAATGGCACAGGAAAAAGAAAAATTCGGTATCGAAGCAACAAGATGGCTTTTTGAGACAGGTATACAAGATGAAGAGCATTATCCTGTACCTAGTAAACACTATGTACATATGATGACCAGTAGTCAGGTAGATGCGCTATTAGTTGATAAGAATGTAAAGATATTGGAGAAGAGTTCTGCTGGATTATTTAGTCATGCTAAGGAGGAGATTTTGGGAGAAATTAAGTATGACAAAGAATTGTGGGATTGCATATTGAAGAATGAAATACTATTTACTAAGAATCCTGGTACGTTAGATTGTGGAATTAATATGATTTATGTGATACAAAAAATGTAGCAGAGAAACAAGTTAAAACCTTGAAATATACATGTAGGCAAATTATTTTCCCTCAATGATTTCACATTACTCAAAACGATGAATAACTAAAATTTGTAAATGTGAAATCTATATAGAGAAACCAACTAAAGCCTTGGAATATATATGTACGTAAATTGTTTTCTTTCAATGATTTCATAGGACTAAAAATCATGAATAACTAAAATTTATAGATGTGAAATCTATATAGAGAAAAAAACTAAAACCTTGAAATATACATGTAGGTAAATTATTTTTCCTCAATGATTTCACAGGACTAAAAATCATGAATAACTAATATTTGTAAATGTGAAATCTATAGTAGTAAAAATAGATTAAATTTATTAAAAAAGTTAAAATTAGTGTTGAATTTTTCGGTTATTAGGAGTAAAATAATTTATGTTCAACACTATATTGAGCTATCGCCAAGCGGTAAGGCACTGGACTCTGACTCCAGCACTTCGTAGGTTCGAATCCTACTAGCTCAGTTACATTAGAAATAGTATTTATAGAGATCTCTTATGAGAGTTTAGTTAGTAGTTTAAATAGCTATTAGTATAACTTTTGTAAGAGATTTTTTTTGTCAATTTAAATATTAAGGGGCAATTAGATATGAAGAAAAATAGGTGGCGAGCTAATGTTATAGAAGAGAAGTATTTATTTCGATTAATAGTAGGCATGAGTTTGATGGCAATACTTATTGTGGTGGTCTTTGAGTTTATATTTATAAGATTAGAGATAAGTGGTGTTACTGCCCGGGAGGGTGAAAAGGAAAAGGTCTATGAGAAACATTATGCCTTAATTGTGGATGAGTTAAATGATCCTTTTTGGCAAAGTGTATATGAAGCAGCTAGGGAAGAAGGGAAGCAGGAGAATATCTATGTGGAATATTTAGGGAAAGAATTAGCAGAGGATTATACGGTTAATGAACGTTTAAAAATAGCAATTGCTTCTAAGGTAGATGGGGTATTAGTAGTACCGGAAGATGAGGGGACGGAGGTACTTTTAGAGGAGGCTATGAAGCAGGGGATTGGTGTGGTAACGATGCTAAATGACAGCGTGAAGGGAAATAGGAATAGTTTTATAGGTGTGAACAGCTCAAGTTTAGGTAGTGTATATGGGCAAGAAATTACTAGATTCATAGCAGACAATGCAGGAAGTGAAGGAATACAGAAAAAGACTAAGCGAATTATGATTCTAATGGATGATAATATGGCGAGTACGAACCAGAATATGATTTGTTTGGGGATTAAAGAGGCTTTGAAGGCAGAAGATGTTGTGATAGAAATGAAGGTCATAGATTCAAAATATAAGTTTAGTGCAGAGGAAACAATACGTAACATTATTTTGAGGGGTAATGAGAAGCCAGATATTATAGTATGTTTGTCTGCTGTAGATACATTATGTGCCTATCAGGCATTGGTGGATTATAACAAGGTAGGAGAAATAAATATTATTGGTTATTATGAGGCACAAGGTATTTTAGAAGGGATTTCTAAACAAGTTATTTATTCTACAGTTTCTATAGATTCTTTGGAAATGGGGAGAAAAGGTGTACAGGCTCTTGAAGAGTATGAAAATACAGGACGTGTTAATGCTTATTTTACAGTGGAGACCAGAATCATTAATAAGGACAATGTAGGCAGTTATTTAATGAAAAAGGATGAGTAGGTGAGTGGAGAAGATATGTATATCTTAAAGAAGAAAACTATGGAGCAGAAGTTAATTTTTGTTTTTATGTATACATCAATTATTGTGTTAGGGGGACATGTTGTCACATATATTAATATTAATCATACCATTAGTAAATTTGATTCGGTATATGCTAGCAATTTAAAGTTAACTAAGCTATCGGAGTCGTTAGAAAATGTACAGGAGAACATGTATGAATACTTAAGCATTAAGAGTTCAGAGTCATTAGAGGCCTATTATGTAAGTGTACAAGATGTGGAAACGGCTATGAAGGAGTTGAATGATAAGATATATGATAATAGCAGTTTACTTATGGAAAAGAATATAAAAAATATGACAGGGGGATATTTAGAGGCTACGGCAGAAGCAGTGCAGGCAAAGCGCGGGAGGAATATTAAAAAGTACAATGAGAATTATAATAAGGCTAATAATATTTATGAGTTTATTAATACATATATCAATAGTTTGAATGATAATCAGTTTAAAAGAAATTCTAATGAATACCTAGCACTTAGGAAGATGCTGAAGCATGTGGAAATGGTAAGTACGTTAACCTTGGTGAGTATTATATTATTTAATACATTTATTATTACGTTGTTTACAAAACGTATTACAGCACCTTTGATGAGACTGTCTAAGTCAGCTAATGAGATTGCTATGGGAAATTTAGAGAGTGAGCTAGTAGAAATTAAAACGGATGATGAGATAGAAATTTTGTCTAAAGCATTTAATAAGATGGTTATAAGTATCAGAAAGTATATTGAGAAGCTTAAGCAGACAATGGCAGAAGCAGCCCAGATGAAAGAAAAAGAGCTTATAATGGAAAATCGTTTAAAAGATGCCCAACTTAAATATTTACAAGCACAGATTAATCCTCATTTTTTGTTTAATTCATTAAATGCAGGGATGCAGCTAGCTATGATAGAAGATGCGGAGCAGACATCTATCTTTATTGAAAATATGGCAGAGTTCTTTAGATATAATATTACTAAGATTAATCAAGAGACTACTTTAAAAGAAGAGATTAAATTAGTAGATCATTATATTTATATATTAAATGTGAGGTTTTTGGGAGAGATAAATTATAGGAAAGAGATTGATGACGCACTGATTCATATTAAAGTCCCGAGCATGATTTTACAACCTATTGTAGAGAATGTATATAAATATGGCGTAAGGGATATAGAGTGGGAAGGAAAGACTATTTTATCTGTATATAGACAAGCGGATAGGGCATGCATTTGTATAGAAGATAATGGGAGAGGGATGAGCAAGGAAAAAATAGCAGAGATAATGCAGGGAAAAAGAATCACACATGATAAAGAAGAAAATAAGGAGTCTAATAATATAGGCCTAGCAAATGTAATGGAGAGACTAAGATTATATTATGATATAGAAGACGTCCTAAATATAGAAAGTGAGGGGGTAAATAAAGGGACGAAGGTGATTATAAGTATTCCTATAAAAGAAGAGCTGGTATCAATTAGCAGATGACAAGTGGGTATATATGTATGAGAGAAGGTAGTGAAGTGATTGTATATAGATGCCTTAGAGGGGGAATGTGAATATGTATAAAGTCATGTTAGCAGATGATGAAGGACTTGTTTTAGAATCATTAAAGATGATTATTAAAAAGCATTTTAAAGATACTTGTATGATTGAGACAGCTAAGACGGGCAGGAGTGTTATTGAACTGGCAGAATGCTTCAGGCCAGACATTGCAATTATGGATATTCAGATGCCTGGAATTAATGGAATGGATGCTATAGAGGAGATTAAGAAGTTTAGCAATAATACAATTTTTATTGTAGTCTCTGCATTTGATAAATTTGATTATGCGAAAAGAGCCATTGATTTAAACGTTTTAGAATTTGTAACCAAGCCATTTAATGCGGGTAAGATTGTGAAGGTATTAGAGAAAGCAATACAGTTTATTGATGAGAAAAAATATAAAAGGGAAATGGAATTAAAAAATAGAGAGAAGTTAGAGACGGTTGTGCCAATTATAGAAAGTAGTATGATTTATACTATTTTATTTCAGGAAGATTATAGGGAAATTACTTATAATGTAAAGCAATTACTGGATATTAAACAGGATTATGGGTATATGATGATTATTGAATGTGGAGAAGCTATAGAGCAGCATAGTATGACAAATCCAGTGGGAATTGCTGTACGGGCACAGAAATTTTATCAAGTATTAAGAGAGATTATAAAGGAATTTTTTGAGTGTGTGGTAGGCCCTATAATGACGAATCGTATCGTGGTATTTGTGCCATGCGAGGTACCTGAAGAAGAGTATAGTGAGCGTATTAGAAATATAGAGATGACAAGAGATATGATACATAAGTTGAAGAATCGAATAGATGTGGTATTTCGAGTAGGAATAGGAGCAGTTAAACCAATAGAAGATATTTTAGAGTCATATAAGGAGGCGATAAGGGCACTTCATGAAAGTAAAAGAACAGTTACACATATCAAGGATTTGATAGGAATGAAGCAGGAGACACAGGCTTACCCTATAGAGGTAGAAAAATCTATGTTAAAAAATCTTAAGAAGCATAATACCTCTGCAATGGTAAGTGAGGCAAATGTTCTTTGTGATTGGATTATGGAGCGATATAAAAACAATGAACAGCAGATAAAGAATAAGCTTTTAGAAATCATTATCGTTGCTAAAAGAGAGGTTATGGCATGTGATGTAGGGGTCAATTGGGAAAATAATATGGCATGGAAAGAAAATATGGAATGGAAAGAAAATATGGAATGGAAAGAAAATACAAGCAGTATAAAGGGGGAAGCAGAAGAAAATCAAGTAAGATTACTTAATGTAGGACAAGCATTAAGAAGAGATTTTGTACAGATGCTCTCTAGTCTAAGTGAGCAGATGGCCTTACAGAAGGAAGATGAATGCAGCCAGATTATTAGAGATGCAAAGGCCTATATTGAAAATCATGTATATAAGGATATTTCGTTAGATTTGGTGGCAAAGGAAGTGAATATCAGTCCTTATTATTTCAGTAAGATATTTAAAGAAGAAATAGGTGAAAATTTTATAGATTATATTACGAATATACGGATAGAAAGGGCTAAAAAACTTCTGAGGGATAAGACATTGAGTATAAAAGAGATTTGTATGGAAGTAGGGTACAAGGATCCTAATTATTTTAGTCGCTTGTTTAAAAAAAGTGTAGGTTTTACACCGACGGAGTACAGAGAGGAGGCATAAAATGTGAGGAAGATAAGAGAAAAACTTATAGTAATCCTTATTTTATGCTTGGTGATGTTAACAGGATGTACGGATAAGGATGGGAAAGAGGTACTTAAGGAAGAAGAAAGTAAAATAAAGATTGGGTTGAGCTTTGATTCCTTGGTCATAGAGAGATGGTATAGAGAGCAAGATGCTTTTGTAGCGCAGGCAACGGAGTTAGGGGCTCAGGTATATGTACAGAATGCGAATGGAGAAGTCGCAAAGCAAATCGAACAAATTCAGTATTTTATAAAGAATGATATGGATGCCATTGTGGTTATAGCGATAGATGGTGATGCCTTGACGCCAGTTATATCAAAGGCTAAGGAAGCTGGAATTAAGGTGATAGCTTATGACCGCTTAATTAATAATGCGAATGCTGATTTATACATATCCTTTGATAATGCAGAGATAGGCCAATTGCTTACAAATGAATTGCTGGAAAATACAAAGGAGAATGGAAATGTCATTGCTATATTTGGACCATATACAGATAATAATGCGAAGATTATTGAGACAGAGTTTAATAAACTGGTAGCAGATAAAAAGATTAATATTGTAAAGCGGGTATATGCAAAGAACTGGAAGTCAGAAGAAGCATTTTATGCAGTTTCAAGCTGGATTAATCAGGGGAATGAGGTAGATACGGTTTTTTGTGGCAATGATGACTTAGCTGGAGAAGCAATCAGAGCATTAGCAGAAAAGAGAATGGCAGGTAAAGTTTGTGTCATAGGGCAGGATGGGGATTTGTCAGCATGTCAGCGTGTAGTAGAAGGCACACAGGAGATGACGATTTATAAAGATGTAATCAAGATGGCAAAGTTAGCTGCGCAGTATGCGGTAGATTTGGTAAATCATAAGGAAATAGAGGGAATGGAGACAATCAATGATGGAAGCTATGAGATACCGTGCTACTTATTAAACCCCATAAAGGTTACTAAAGAAAATATGGATGAAGTAATTATAAAAAGTGGGTTCCATCAAAGAGAAGAGGTCTATTTAAATATAATGGAGAATCAAGAATAATAAGTAGGATAGCACTAGCATTTTATTATATTAAAAAAATGCTAGTGCTATTTTTTAGTTAAGGAAGAATATAAAAAAGTACAGTAAGTCGCAAACAACTCCTATTGAGAGGAGGCTATACTTAGATTATAAAAAATAGTGATTTTTCAAATAGGGGGAATGAGGATGAAAAAAGGTTTAAGAAAATGGTTGGGATTAGGTATTTCTGCTTTAATGGCACTTTCAGTCGCAGGATGTGGTTCAGGAACCGCGACAACAGGAGCAGCAGCAGACAATTCAGGAAATAAGGAAGGTGTTAAGAAAATCGGTGTTGCAATGCCTACTAAAGATTTACAACGTTGGGTACAGGACGGAGAAAACATGCAGAAAGAATTAGTGGCTGCTGGATATGAAGTAGATTTACAGTATGCTAATAATGATATTTCTACGCAAGTGTCACAAATCGAAAATATGATTTCAAATAGTTGCGATATCCTTGTTATTGCATCTATTGATGGAACAGCTCTTGGAACTGCCCTTAGTGGTGCAAAGGATGCGGGAATCCCTGTCATTGCATATGACCGCTTAATTATGCAAAGTGATGCAGTATCTTATTATGCAACATTTGATAATGAATTGGTGGGTACATTGCAAGGTCAGTATATAGAAGATGCCTTAGATCTTAAAAATGCAGCAGGGCCATTTAATATTGAATTATTTACAGGTTCTTCAGATGATAACAACTGTAACTTCTTCTTCGGTGGTGCAATGAAAGTACTTCAGCCATATATTGATGAAGGTAAACTTGTCGTTAAATCAGGTTCAACAACTCTAGCTGAATGTGCAACACCTAACTGGTCAACAGAAGAAGCTCAAAAACGTATGGAAAATATCATTTCAGCCTACTATTCAGATGGTACAAAATTAGATGCAGTACTTTCTTCAAATGACTCAGTAGCCAATGGTATCACTAATGCCCTTGTAGCATCTTATAATGGTGAATTTCCAATTTTAACAGGTCAAGATTGCGACATTACATCTGTTAAAAATATCATTGCACACAAACAATCAATGTCTATCTTCAAGGATACACGTACACTTGCAGCACAAGTTGTAAAAATGGTAACAGCCATTATAAATGGTGAAGAAGTACCTGTAAATGACACAGAAACTTATGACAATGGTACAGGTGTTATTCCTTCTTACTTATGTGAGCCAGTATTTGCAGATATTGATAATTACAAAGCGTTATTAATAGATTCAGGATACTATACAGAAGCTCAATTACAGTAATAGACTAAGCGGTTTAAGTTAGACTTATTTAATTTAAGATTTACACAGAGGGTGTTACAAAATAAAAATTTTGTAGGACCCTCTCAATATAGGAGGGATTCATTTGGCAAAAGTCATTTTAGAGATGAAGCGCATTACCAAGACATTCCCTGGGGTAAAGGCACTAGATAACGTTAATTTAAAGGTAGAAGCGGGTGAAATCCATGCATTAGTAGGTGAAAATGGTGCAGGTAAATCTACTTTAATGAACGTACTAAGTGGTATATATACATATGGAAGCTATGAGGGTGACATCATTTTTGAAGGAGAGGTTTGCAAATTCAAAACGATTAATGATAGTGAAAACAAAGGTATTGTCATTATCCATCAGGAGCTTGCATTGGTACCTTATATGACCATCGGGGAAAATATGTTTTTAGGAAATGAGCAAGGCAAAAAATTTGCAGTAGATTGGCAAGAAACCTATGCGAAGGCAGATGAATTATTAAAGGTTGTTGGCTTGCAGGAGTCTTCAAGGACACTAATCAAAGATATAGGTGTGGGTAAACAGCAACTTGTAGAGATTGCAAAGGCATTAGCTAAGAAAGTAAAACTACTTATATTAGATGAACCTACAGCATCACTCAATGAGTCAGATTCTCAGGTGCTATTGGATTTGCTGTTGCAGTTTAAAAAAGAAGGCATGACATCTATCATTATTTCTCATAAATTAAATGAGATTGCTTATGTAGCAGATAAAATTACCGTTATTAGGGATGGTTCAACCATAGAGACATTAGATAAGAAGAAGGATGATATTAGCGAAGAGCGTATTATTAAGGGTATGGTCGGTCGCGATTTAAGTAACCGATTTCCAAAGCGTACAACTACGCCGAGTAAGGAAATTAGTTTAGAAGTAAAAGACTGGACAGTATATCATCCTATTTATACAGAGCGCAAAGTAGTAGATCATGTGAGCTTAAAGGTAAGAAAAGGCGAGGTAGTAGGCATCTCAGGTCTTATGGGGGCTGGTAGAACAGAACTTGCTATGAGTCTATTTGGTAGAAGTTATGGTAGTAATATTAGTGGCAGTGTGAAAATTAATGGGGAAGAAGTACAACTTAAAAATGTAAAGCAAGCCATTGAAAAGAAATTGGCTTATGTAACAGAGGATAGAAAAGGAAATGGTTTAGTACTATCTAATCCAATCTATATGAATACGACTATGGCAAAGATGGATAAAATCAGCAAGTGGGGTGTTATTGATAAAGAAATGGAAATTAAGGTAGCCAATGACTATAGAGAAAAACTTAATACAAAATGTCCAAGTGTTTTGCAGAATGTAGGTAATTTAAGTGGTGGCAATCAGCAGAAAGTACTACTTAGTAAATGGATGTTTGCTGAACCTGATGTTTTGATATTAGATGAGCCTACGAGGGGAATTGATGTAGGTGCTAAATATGAAATTTATTGCATCATTAATGATTTAGTGGCTGCGGGTAAATCTGTTATCATGATTTCTTCTGAATTACCAGAGGTGCTGGGAATGTGCGACCGCATTTATGTTATGAATGAAGGAAAATTGGTAGGTGAATTAAGTGGCGATGAAGCTACACAAGAGAAGATTATGGCAAAAATATTGAATCAGGAAGAGAGGGATAGAAGATGGATATAAAGGAAGTATTAAAGAAAAATACAATGGTAATCGCATTGATTTTAGTAGCTCTTTTCTTTACCTGGCAAACAGGTGGGGCATTATTATCAGCACAGAACATCACCAATTTAATTGCACAAAATAGTTATGTTGTAATCTTAGCTGTTGGGATGTTACTTTGTATCTTAACTGGTGGTAACATCGACTTATCAGTAGGTTCAATTGTCTGTTTAATCGGTGCACTGGCAGGAAAGATGATAGTAGAAGTTAAGATGAATATTTTTGTAGCAATTATATTCTGCTTATTAACAGGATTACTTATAGGTGCATGGCAAGCATTCTGGATTTCCTATGTACGTATCCCACCTTTTATCGTAACACTAGCTGGTATGCTTTTATGGAGGGGGGGCGCTTTACTTGTTTTAAATGGGCTTACAATCTCACCATTCCCAGATCATTATTTAGCAATATTTAATAGTTACATAGGTGGACCAAGTTTAGCATTAATTCTAGGCATATTTATTGCCATATTATTTGTAGCCTTTAAGTTATTTGGCCGAAAGGCAAAGGCTAGAAAAGGCTATGAGCAAGAAAACCTTGGAGTAGAAATAACGAGAGTAGGCATTATAGCAGCAGTCATTATAGCATTAGGTTATAAACTTTCCTTATATAAAGGAATCCCTATGATTTTAGTGTTATTAACAGTGATTGTAGCAGTATATACCTATTATACTTCTAAAACAGTACCAGGACGTCATTACTATGCGATTGGCGGTAATGAAAAAGCAGCTAAATTAAGTGGTATCAATACAGATAAGGTTTACTTTAAGGCTTATCTGAATATGGCATTTTTATCTGCCGTAGCAGCACTTGTATGTGTGGCACGTTTTAATTCTTCAGCACCAACAGCTGGTACTAACTATGAAATGGATGCCATCGGTGCATGTTTCATCGGCGGTGCATCTGCTTATGGTGGTGTCGGAACGGTACCAGGCGTAGTAATAGGCGCTATATTTATGGGAGTACTTAACAATGGTATGTCTATTATGGGCATAGATGCGAACTGGCAGAAGGCTGTAAAAGGATTGGTACTATTGGCAGCAGTAGTATTTGATGTAATGTCTAAGAAGAAAGATAAGTAGGTATTTAGAAGTTTGTGAGTGTAGTGTACTACAAAAGGCACAGATAACATTAGATTATCTGTGCCTCTTTTATAATTACTACTTTCAGTATGACCTTTTGGGGGATAGATGTCAGCAGTATTGATTTGTTAATTGATGTCATTATTATTTATTATATATAAAAACTTAGAATCTAGTTTCAAATAATAAAAAAATGATTTTAATTGTAAAAAATGATAAAATTAAGATGTTTTCATTATATTATTTTAGGGAGGAAGTTAGATGCTAGATAACAAGAAGGAACAAGAACGTGAAGAACTTCACAGAACTATATGGAGTATTGCAAATGATTTAAGAGGTAGTGTGGATGGTTGGGACTTTAAACAATACATATTAGGAACATTATTTTATAGATATATATCAGAAAACTTTGCAGGGTATGTTAATGAATGCGAATATGATGCAGGTAATACAGAGTTTGACTATGCTAAGATGTCCGATGATGAGGCGATTCAAGCAAAGGAAGAATTAGTTCAAACAAAGGGGTATTTCATTTTACCAAGTGAGTTATTTTGCAATGTATGTGCTAAGGCTGAAAACAATGAGAATTTAAATGAAACATTAGAAACAGTATTTAAAAATATAGAGAACTCAGCACAAGGAACGGCTAGTGAAAAAGACTTTAAAGGGCTATTTGATGATATGGATGTAAATAGCAATAAACTAGGCGGAACAGTTGCTAAAAGAAATGAGAGTCTAGTTAAGCTATTGCAGGGTATTTCAGAAATGAACTTAGGAAACTACAAAGACCATACGATTGATGCGTTTGGAGATGCTTATGAATACCTTATGGGGATGTATGCTTCTAATGCTGGAAAATCAGGAGGAGAGTACTATACACCGCAAGAAGTTTCTGAACTGTTAACACGTATTACCTTAGTAGGCAAAACAGAAGTTAATAAAGTATATGACCCGGCCTGCGGTAGTGGTTCTTTACTACTGAACTTTGCTAAGATTCTAGGGAGAGATAATGTAAGGCAAGGCTTTTTTGGACAGGAGATTAATATTACAACATACAACTTATGTCGTATTAATATGTTCTTGCATGACATTGGTTACGATAAGTTTGATATTGCTCATGGAGATACCTTAATAGAGCCTATGCACGGTACAGATGAACCTTTTGAAGCGATTGTATCTAATCCGCCATATTCAATTAAGTGGGCAGGTGATGCAAACCCTCTTTTAATTAATGATGAACGTTTCTCACCAGCAGGGGTATTAGCACCAAAATCTAAAGCAGACCTTGCTTTTGTTATGCACTCCTTATCGTGGCTTGCAACAAATGGAACAGCGGCTATTGTATGCTTCCCTGGTGTCATGTATAGAGGTGGGGCAGAACAAAAAATAAGGAAGTACCTCGTTGATAACAACTACATAGATTGTATCATTCAACTTCCAGCTAATCTATTCTACGGTACAAATATTGCTACTTGTATCATGGTCTTAAAGAAGTCGAAATCAGAGAACTCAACACTCTTTATTGATGCTTCTAAAGAGTTTGTGAAGGTCACTAACAATAATAAGCTTACAAGTACCAATATTGAGAATATCTTATCTGTCTACACTAATAGAGAAGAAAGAAAATATTATTCAAAGATTGTACCTAACAAGGAAATTAGTGCTCAAGACTATAATCTTTCAGTAAGTACGTATATAGAGCAAGAAGACATACGAGAGAAGATAGACATTATAGAACTTAATAGAAAAATAGCTGAGATTATTACCAAAGAGCAAATCCTTAGAAATCAGATAGATCAAATTATTGCTGAGATTGGAGTGGAAGAATGAGTAGATTAGAGAAAATGATTAATGAGGTGTGCTCTGAGAAGGTAGAATACAAGAGGATTGATGAGATTTGTAATATAAGTCGTGGGAGGGTAATGTCTAAAGAATATATTAGGGATAATCAAGGTGATTTTCCTGTTTATTCCTCACAAACAGAAAATGATGGTAAATTAGGGATGATTTCATCATATGATTATGAAGGAGAATATATAACATGGACAACAGATGGTGCCAATGCTGGGTCTGTATTCTATCGTAAAGGTAAGTTTAATATTACAAATGTGTGTGGTCTCTTAGAATGTACACGTACAGATGTGTATACAAAATTCCTTTATTACGTGTTAAATAGTGTAGCTAAAAACTATGTTAACAAAGGAATGGGAAACCCAAAGCTCATGAGTAATGTGATGGGAAAAATATATATTCCTGTACCACCGAGCCAAATTCAATATGAAATAATTAGTATATTAGATGCTTTCACAGAATTAATAGCAGAACTAACAACAGAATTAATGGAAAGAAAACGTCAGTATGAATATTGCTTGCAGAAGTTGTTGAAGTTTAGTGATGCAAGCATAAAGTATGAAGCTATAGGCTCGTGTTGTACTATTGAGAAGGGAAAAACACCAATACAAAAAGCAGTAGCTGGATTATACCCATTAGTTACTACAACAGTAAATAGGCAAACATCCAATTCTTATCAGTTTGATTGCTCAGCTGTATGCGTACCATTAATATCTTCTAGGGGGCATGGAGTAGCGAGTATTAGCTACATATATCATCAAGAAGGGAAATTTGCATTAGGAAACATTTTATGTGCAATTATACCTAATGATCCTAATAGGATATCGGCTAAGTTTTTAAAGTATTATTTATTTTATTACAAGGATATTTTATTAGTTCCCTTAATGCGTGGAGGGGCAAATGTATCTTTGCCGATTGACGCATTAAGGAATGTAAAAGTGCCAATTCCTCCGCTTCATATACAAGAATATATTGTACGTGTTTGTGATAAATTTGAGAAATACATTTTTGATTTACTTCCAGCAGAAATAGAAGCTCGTCAAAAACAATATGAATATTACCGAGATAAGTTACTTGCCTTTAAAGAAATACCTACAGCTGAGGCATTAGTTGCAGCAACTAAGGAGGATTTTAAATGAGTACATTCAACATGATAGCATCCAGTAATGAAAGTACCGTTGTAACTGAGTACATATCAGATATTAAACGTTCAGATGCCTATCAAAGTGAAGCTGAGTTGGAAAAAGAGTTTATTCGTATGTTAACTCAGCAAGGTTATGAATATCTAACTATTCACTCTGAGCAACAATTACTAGATAATCTGCGTAAGCAAATTCAAAAACTTAATGACTATACATTCTCTGATAATGAGTGGAAACGCCTTTTTAATACTTACTTAGCCAATGCCAATGAAGGGATTGTTGAAAAGACAAGAACTATTCAAGAAGATCCAGTAAAGAACCTACAAAGGGATGATGGAACGACTAAGAATATCAAGATACTAGATAAGAAATGTATTCATAATAATTTTCTACAGGTCATCAACCAATATTCAGAGGACAAAGGAAAGCATGATACGCGATATGACGTGACATTACTAGTCAATGGGTTACCATTGGTCCATATAGAACTGAAACGTCGGGGAGTAGCAATCAGAGAGGCTTTTAATCAAATTGAACGATATCAACGAGATAGTTTCTGGGCTGGCTCAGCATTATATGAATATGTTCAGATATTTATCATTTCAAATGGAACACATACTAAATATTACTCCAATACCACAAGAAGTTCCCATATTAAAGAGAAGGGAAGTCCAAATAAGAAAGGAAAGAAGACTAGCAACAGCTTTGAGTTCACTTCTTATTGGGCTGATGCCAATAACAGGATTATTTCTGATTTAGTAGATTTTACAAAGACGTTCTTAGCAAAACATACGATACTTAATATTTTAACCAAGTACTGCGTCTTTACTTCTGAGGAATTGTTGTTGGTTATGAGACCTTATCAAATTGCAGCAACTGAACGTATTTTAAACCGCATTGAAATAGCAACAAACTACAAAAAAGTAGGAACGCTTGATGCAGGAGGATATATCTGGCATACAACAGGGAGTGGAAAGACATTAACTTCTTTTAAAACAGCTCAGCTTGCTAGTAAGCTAGAGCATATAGATAAAGTACTTTTTGTAGTAGATAGAAAAGACTTAGACTATCAAACGATGAAAGAATATGATCGATTTGAAAAAGGGGCAGCTAATAGCAATACTTCCACACGTATTCTGACGAAACAATTAGAAAATCCTAGCAGCCACATCATTATTACTACTATTCAAAAACTAGCTAAGTTTATTAGTAAAAACAAGGGGCATCAAGTGTTTGATAAGCATGTAGTTATTATTTTTGATGAATGTCATCGATCGCAATTTGGTGATATGCACACAGAAATAACGAAGAGTTTTAAGAAGTATTATTTATTTGGCTTTACAGGAACACCTATCTTTGCTGAGAATGCAACGAACAGTAAAAATTATAAACTCCGTACTACGCCTCAAGCATTTGGAGATAAGTTACACACTTATACCATTGTTGATGCAATTAATGATGGGAATGTACTGCCATTTAGAATTGACTATATTAATACTATGAAGTATAAGTCAGATGTAGATGATAAACAAGTTTCTGCTATTGATAGAGAAAAAGCCTTGCAAGATCCTAGAAGAATTACTGAGATAGTAACCTATATCTTGGAACACTTTGAACAAAAGACTAAGCGAAATAAAGAAGCCTACGGACACTCGGTATTAACAAATGTTAAAGAGGTTGCAGCGGCTAAAAGTCGAGGCAGTATTGAAGAAAAGAAGCTTCGTAAATCTATGCATGGCTTTAATTCTATTTTTGCTGTGAGTTCCATTGAAGCTGTAAAGTTGTATTATACAGAGTTCAAAAAACAGATGGCTAATGAGCCAGAAGGCCAGCGACTTCGTATAGCTACTATCTTTAGTTATAGTGCTAATGAAGAAGTAACTGAGGATTTTGTAGAAGATGAAAACTCTGAGGATACAACCGGATTAGACCAAAGTTCAAGAGACTTTTTGGATATGGCTATTGATGACTATAATCAGATGTTTAAAACCAATTATGATACATCTAGTGATAAGTTCCAAAATTATTATAAAGACGTTTCTCTTCGAATGAAAAATAGGGAAATAGATATCTTATTAGTTGTAAATATGTTTTTAACCGGATTTGATGCTACGACTCTAAATACCTTGTGGGTTGATAAGAATCTTAAGTATCATGGGTTAATTCAGGCATTTTCAAGGACTAATCGTATTTTGAATTCTGTAAAGAACTATGGGAATATTGTATGCTTTAGGAATCTAGAAGAAGAGACAAATAAAGCCATCGCTCTATTTGGGAATAAGGATGCTGAAAGTATTGTTCTTTTAAAGAGTTATGATGCTTACTATAATGGCTATGATGAGAATGGTCAACATTACAAAGGGTATACAGAGCTTATTGAGGAGTTAAACACTCAATTCCCAGTGGATCAACCAATTATAGGTGAACAAGATCAGAAGGCTTTCGTTACCCTTTACGGTTCTATTTTACGGATGAGAAATATTTTAAGTTCGTTTGATAACTTTGAGGGGCAAGGTATTTTAACAGATAGAGAATTGCAGGACTATCAAAGTCAGTATTTAGACATCTATCAGCAAATGAAAACCAAGAAGAATGAAGATAAGGAAGTTATTAATGATGATATTGTCTTTGAAATAGAACTCATTAAACAAGTGGAAATTAATATTGATTATATTCTGATGCTGGTTAAAGAGTATCAGAAGGATGGTGCTAAGAATAAGGAAGTGCTTGCTTCTATCCATAAAGCCATTGGCTCAAGCATGAGTTTACGCAGTAAAGTACAATTAATCGAAGACTTTATTCAAAGTGTAAATGCTCAATCTGATGTAGACAAAGAGTGGCAAAAATTTGTTGATGAACAAAGGGAACAAGAATTAACTAATATTATAGATGAAGAAAAGCTTAAAGTTGAAGCGACGCATAAGTTTATAGAGAATTCCTTTAGAGATGATGTACTTAAAACAACAGGAACTGATATTGATGCTATTCTACCACCAGTATCTAGATTTGGTGTTGGTAACAGAGCAGAGAAGAAAAAACGTGTTATTGAAAGGCTACAAGCCTACTTTGAAAAGTTTTGTGAGCTAGTACATATTAGATAAGAATACAGAAACAGAGCACAGATGAAATTATTTGTGCTCTGTTTCTTAGTGAAATTTGTATGAAGGGGGCTGAATAACCCGTAAGGATAAAGGGTTCAATATCCAAATGACTTAGTTTGAAAAGTATACTTAAAATAAATAAGGCACAGGTAATAAAACATTATCTGTGCCTCTTTTTATTTTTAGTATATGAACATTTTTAAACTAAAATTTATCTAGGCCTATGTAAATCTTTTTAAAAGAAGTTCCTTGACTACGTAAATCATTTCGCCTGACCTCAATTTCAGTTTTATATCGTTGTTCTTCTTCAGGGGTAAATTTTGAAAAGGTGATGATTTCTTTATCAGGAATCAAATTTCCAATACTATCTTTGACATTTATAAGTTCATAATATAAATCTTTATAATTCACAGATGGAAGTGCAGTACCACAACGATCAGGCATCATTATAAAAAAACTAAAATCTAATAAATTAGAAATATTATTTTTATCAGTATCATCTAGCTGATGAAAAGCAGCTTTTTGGATTATTAACTTTACATCATCAGTGGTTTGAGTAATGAGCTCTTGCATATCCTCTACAAACATATAATTATATTTTCTGTCTCTATGTTCTTTATTAGAACTAATTTTACATAAGATCATAGTATTATGAAATGCCATTTCATTAAGTGTAGGTGATTGGTCCCAAATATTTTGTTTTACAGCAGAAAATCTAAAGATTTCAGCAATCATACATAGTTTGGAATATAAGCTTGTTAGCTGAGACTTTAGAGTTGCTTGTGCTTTCAATTTGGACTGTTGAGCAGGGATATATTCAACCATATAATAAAAAATTAAGCTTGTTGTATAAGCGGTTGTAAAAATATCTACTAGTTTTGAACACCCTGATAAAAAAATACTTTTAGGTGCATCAAACAAAAAATGAATTACTAAGCATTTATCTAATATACCATATGGAATATTAGAGTTCTTTAGCAGCAGATAAATAGAGAGTATGAATGTTAGTGATAAAAAAGCATGTTCTTTTCCAAAGGATTTCAGGTATGAAATATTGGTGGTGAATTTTGACTTCATATGTATATTCTCCTTAAAAAAGTATTTAATTAGTAGCAGGCTTTTTTATATTATATATATCTGGCATTACAAAAGTTGTCATAATGAGTCGATTGAGGAAAAACATACTGTAGATTTATTAAATATATAAAATCGAAAAGTAAGAACTAAAATACATATTTTCAAAATGACACGTTTTATATTTATAGTAATTCCATAAAAGTACACCTTTCAGAAAGCACACCTTTGGTGTGCGCACCTGAAAGGTGCGTAAGAGAAACTCTGAAAATAAGTTCGTGTTAGAGAGCATACTTTTCATGAACAAGGTATTATTTTAATGATGTTAAAAATAAAAGTGCGTAAAAGATAATATTTTACACACTTCAGATTGTTGACAAATGAATTTTCCCAAAATAAACTCACAAATTAAGTGAGG
>DYCF01000064.1 GCA_019418225.1 Clostridiales bacterium
TCTATATAGAGAAACCAACTAAAAACTTGAAATATACATGTAGGTAAATTTTTTTCTCCCAATGATTTCACATGACTAAAAACTATGAATAACTAAAATTATAAATGTGAAATCTATATGTAAATAATATATTTTTATTTAAACGCTTTATACTTCATTAAAGTTCTTCACCTGCAATACTACACTCTCATCTTTCGGAATAGGTAATGCTTGTAATACCTTCATATAAAAAGCTCTTATTTCTTTCCACTCATAATACGGATAATGTGCTGTCTCAAAGGGCAATGGATACTCCTTTTCATTGTAAAGTAGTTTTACTAAGATATCCTTTTCTTCCTTACTTGCATAAAATATAAATTGTAAATTGGTTGCCATAGGAGAAATGTTGCAATCCCTCCAAATCTTAGACACCTCATTTAAATCATTCGTTTGTTTTGAACCCCCTCGAAGCCCTAATAAACTTACAAAAGGAATAATTGTCTCTGCATGGGCAAAACGTAAAGTAGCTGATTTATCTCGCTTTTCTATTGCTTCATCAGCTTCTTCAATAAAACGACGTAGTAATGCAAATGAAATGTCTGTAGGTAAATTTTGCCCTATATAACTCGGTCCCTTTTCTAAGTAATTCTGCAAATTTTCATTTTCCCAAAAATAACATAATTGTTCCTGCGTAAAGTATTGTGACAAACCTAAATTAACATTCATATTAAAGGTATTTGCATATATATCATAAATTGTAGTTGCTATTTTTAAAGGTTCTAGAATATTAATCCTATATCTTTTCTCAAAAAACTGACTTAAAAAAGGCTCTGCTACCTCTGCTCTTTGCTCAAAAATATGAACACTCTGAATCCATTCTCCGTCTTTCTTATACTTTAAATAAGCTGTATTCAAATCAAAAAAACGTAAAATAGGATCAATCTCATCATTTACCGTTGCAATAAATGTACTAGTTGATACAAATTGCCCTAGCCCCTTTAAAAAAGCTTCCATACTCTGCTTTGCCCGCGTTACATAAGTGGACGTTGCCTCTACTTCTTTACCGAAAGCCTCTGGATTTCTCAAATACATACGTCTTCCAATACCCATTTCCTCTTGTATGCCCCGCATGGTTAAAAGACCATACTTTCCATTTGACAATTGTAAAAAGTGTTTTACCTTGCTTTTCAATCTATACCCCTTAGTTGTAAGCATCTTCTTACTTCCAGCATCACTTAAAACTTCATATAACTCTTTTGCATCTGTTCCACTTGTTATATACCTTGAACCATGCCGTCCTAAATGACTGATATAGATAGGCTTATACCCTTTAGGTGGTGGCATTATTTTAAATCTTTCAAAAGAATACGGTGTTTCTGTTCCTAAATAGCAAATCCCCATATAATAAGCTCCTTTAATTACTTGTTATATAGGGATTATATTCATCTTCTTATTTATAAATGACGTCATTATTGCAGTACATCTAACTTCTTAGCCACCCATTTAGTTGTACTTGCTTGCAATAATAAAGTCACCAAAATTGTCATAAATACCACTGATGAAATCATTTCATAATTAGGTATTTTCATAGAGGCTACCATTCCTGATAAAGCTGCTGGAATAACACCTGTTTCCCTTACCCACATCATAAACAAAAGTTCATTTTTCTTCCATCTTGCTCTTCTATCTGGTAAGGCACAAATTAAGACAACTAGTGGCCTTGCTATAAACATCAATATAACAACGACTAAAATTGCCTTAGGCGCATACAGCAACAAAGAATGTACATCGACCTGTGTCCCTAAAACAATAAAAATTGCCATTCTAGAAAGCGTTGCTATATTTTCTCTAAAATGCATTGCAGAAACAAAGTTTTCTTCTGGTGCCCATAAACCAAATCTCCTCTTATTTCCAGAAATAAGGCCAGCAATAAACACTGACATATAACCACTGCCATGTAAATGTTCTGCAATTTGATAGGCAAATATAACTTCCAGTACAGAGATAATGGGGCCAAATTCTCTAAAAATCCCATATGACTTTTCGGCTGAAACAAATTCTGCTATAAGACCTACGCTTACCCCAATCAATGCCCCTACTACAACCATAATCACAAGCTGAAAAAGACTTTTGCTAAAGGTAAATGAATTAGAAACAATGACAGAAATAAGCGTTGTTACTAAAATAGCACCAACAGCATCATTAAAAGCTGATTCACTAATAACTGTTTGTTTCAGTCTATTAATAATGGAAACTTGGCCAAATACAGGAATCAAGCTAGCAGGGTCTGTCGATGCAATAATGGCACCTAATAATAAACAAATACTAAATGGTAAGCCAAACACAAAATAAACCCCTGCTGCCACCACTAACATAGAAATGACGACACCAACTGTGGCTAATAATCCTACTGTTACTTTAACCTCCTCTAATACTTTTAGTTTAATTTCTCGCCCACCTTCATATAAGATAAAAGCAGAACCGAAGCTAATAATAATCTCATTGGCTACTGGAAAACTATTTACATTGACAACATCAAAAAATATAGGGCCAGCTAATATTCCTGCTAAAAGATAAATAACCACATCTGGCACCTTAATCTTTTGGCTCAGCCAACCACCTACTATACCTATAATTCCGATAACGCCTAATAGTAGCAAGAGTTCATTAGCACTAATCGTTACGATATTTGTCTCACTCATTTTTTTTACCTCGCTAAATTATATTCTAGTTTTAACTTTTACAGTTTGAGGTAAATCTATGCGTTAACTTGTTTTACTTTCTACAAATCATACAAATTCCTTCATATACTTCTTCACCAAACTCATGAATAAATAAATCTTTATTAACCTCATAAAGTGGCTTATAATCTTCTATCTTAAATATCTCGTTATGTGCCTCAACACTTACACATTCAAAATCTAATTCAAAATTACGATAACGTCCCCATCTCCCATACTGCTCAGCAAATTCATCTTCTACAACACTCGTTAAAAATACAACTTCTTCTCCTGTCTCTGTAAGGAAAACTAAAAAGTCTAGTGGAAACATCAGACAAGATAATGGTGAAAGTTCATAGACTGATAAGTTGTTTTCTAATGCATATTGATGGGTTAAACATCTTGCAACACCGTCTTTTCGAATCAGTAGGCCACATCGCCCCTCACAAGAGGTGACAGTCCCCTTTTCATCCACCATTTCAAGTTCTAATTTTTCACCACATCTTAGTAGCTCCTCTGACATACTTTCTATTTGATGTGCTAGAAGCTGTGCATAACGTGCTGGTTCAATCTTAATAAGTTCTTTTATGAGCTGTGATTGATACTGATTAAATACTGCTAGGTTTCGTTTTCCATAATTACAAGGACTTCCGAAACAGCATCCCGCTGCATGTTTCTTAGTACATGCCTTGCAGTTTAAATTTACGCGTTTAATGAGTGCCTGTTTATCTACTAAAAGTGTATAATCTGCCCACTGAATTACACCTAATTCTCGATTTAATAAGTAATTCTTTAAAGGTGTGAGCTGCCTTGTTACAAGTGCATCAACATCATAATACGCCGCAATTTTTATGCCCTGTACAAGCTTTTTAATATATTCATTTTCACTAGCTAGTTTTGCCTGTGTTACAATAAAATTTCTTACTTCCATTAATCTTTTATTAAGCTCCTTCTCTTCATGGTTTACTTTATTATAGCCTAATGTGTCTTTTCCCTAAACCATCTATCATATTTATTTTCAAGGCTACATACACTACTTTAATATAGAGAAAACAACTAAAAACTATGAATAACTAAAATTTATAAATGTGAAATCTATACTACCTATAAATGAGGCGATTGTATGAATAAATTTTCTTTTGTAAAAAAAGTTTTTGTTTGTGCATTTATTTTACCATTAAGTCTGTTTTTAACACTCCCTATCAGTGCAAAAAAAGAGGATAATCCATCTAATTATCCTCAAACAATGGTCAAACTCACACCTTGTTATAAAACACCCACTTCTTTAAAAAGCAAAAATACACTACGCCTTCAAGGTCTAGGTTATGGGGAGTATATTGAACTTAAAGTAATCGGTACCATTCAAAATATACGACTTGTTCAGCTTGTTTATAATGAAGATACCGATGCCTTAGAAGAGTTCGCTACAACTGCAACTGTAGATAAACTTAGCAATAACTGTCTTGTTATTTTCACCTACTTTCCTTGCGGTATGGCTCAGGAAAAACTTATATGGGAGTCTCTTTCTGGTCAGGAAGATTCCTTCCTTATTGCTGAAGATGGCAACGTTGGGCTTAAACCTATTACTTATACCTATATAGATCCTTTTGAAATGCCCAAGCTTCTTACACCACCAGCTCTTCCTACAAAATTTATTTCACCTTCAGATATTCCTGCTTATGAAGCGCTATATTTTATGGTTCCTCTCTTTACAAATTAACTTCTAGCCTTCTTCTATGCTTAGAAAATATTATCAAAGTATACATTTTCTCTTCTCTTAGCTAATCTTACATTAAAGTCTTTCACAAAAGCATCATATTGCGGTGAATCCATAACCTTAGCCTTTTCTGGACATTCTTTAATACATCTAAAGCAAGCTATACACTTTGTCTCATCTAAAATCATCGGATTTTCTGGATTAATTGCTCCTTCTGGGCAATTCGCTGCACATAAACCACATCTAGAACATCCTTCAAGGGTAGTTGGTCTAAATGAACCGCCTGTACCCCCTTCTTTATAAGGCCTATGTCCTGGTACAGTTACTTCTGATAAATCACCATGCGCAATCTTTTCATAAATCTTTTGTGCAAACTTACGGTTCTGCATTAAGTCTTCTTCGTTGGGCCTTCCCACTTGAATTTGCCCATATGTATGTTGTGCCACGACTGCTGCTGCCCCCACTGGAATAAAGCCTTGTGTTTTAACTAAATCATATAATTCAATCAGTGCATCATCAAAATCTCTATTACCATAGACAGCCACAATAATACAAGGTGTCTTTTTCCCCTTAAAATGTTTAAAGCGTTTTACTGCGCCACTATAAATTCTCCCCCCATATACAGGTGCCCCAAATATGACAATTTCATCTTGATTAAATTGTTCTTCCTGCTTTACATTTTTCCAGAGCGTTACATCTCTATCTATAAAAGATTCATCAAATACTTTTGCCATCTGCATTACACTTTTTTTAGTGGTTCCTGTTGTTGAAAAATAAATACTTGTTGCTTTCATCTAATCTCCTCCAATTCTAAAAAGAAATAATATAACTATCTATCATATGCTCCCATGATGCAAAGTTTTCTTGAAGTATCTTACATCATTTTCCTTTTAATTTATTTGATAAACTTCCTATGATTTTAATTATAACGACACTCAGCATAATCCCTATTAAAGCACCGCAGCTATCAATGCGTACATCACTTAGTTGCGCACCCCTTCCTGCCACATAATATTGATGCCACTCATCTGTTATGGCATATATAATACATATCATTAAAGCAAGTAGCGGACATATACTTCTTCTAATTTGGGTTCTCCATAATGTTAATAATGTAACTATCCCCAATATAAAGTATATAAATATATGTGCTAGTTTCCTCACATAATGACTCGGTCTACTCAGTAAAACTTCTTTTGTACGATGTGAAAAAAATGGATTTATTTCTACTCCTCGCTGATAAATTGAAATAAAATGATTACTTAATGCCTTAGATTCTTGGGCGGATTGCGATGATAATATAAATATGCACACCAATATACATACCAATAAAATATATTGCCCATACATTACTTTTTTATTTTCATGACATGCTCACCTTATTCCTCTAAATTTTTATACTTATAGATTTCACATTTATAAATTTTAGTTATTCATAGTTTTGAGTTGTTTTCTCTATATTAACGCTTAAACCTTATTATTTTTATAATCTCATTTCTCTTTACTATAATTATACTAAGAATTATTATTACAGTCGCATATCTTAATAAATATCCCTTGTAACCTAGTAACATTATTGCCGAAAAAATAAGTAAAAATAATGTTATTAGCACAATATCTTTTATTTTCCATATGGTCAGACCATCCATATGTTTTTTACATACATATCTCATAGCTATGTAATGTATCAGCGTAAAGATTAAATATGAAAATAAAGTTGTATATCCAGCAATAATATACCCAAACTTAGGAATACAAATATAATTTAATACTATATTCAATACTGCCACGAGTATTGAACTATAAGCAGCAAACTTATTCTCTTCATAATAAAATTCAATGTTAATAAATTGCTGGCTAACAAACAATAAAAAAGCACTACATGCAACTGGCGGAATAATCCATACCGCCTCATAATATTCTTTTGAAGCTAATATAGCCAATGCTTCTGGCGCTAATGCAACTAAAACCGCATTCATTCCCATTACTAATAGCATAAGAGAAAACGTAACTTCATGAATTCCTGTAATATCTCTATTCTTTAGCTTCTTAAACTTCCATGGAATCACAGAATTATTCATAGCTGTATTAATCATTGTTAATAACATTGCTGCGGAATATGCTACAGAATAAATTCCTGCCTTTGCAGTACCGCAAAAGTTGTTGATCATTAAACGGTCTGAATGATTTAAAATAATTTGTGATAAATAATAGGGTACTAACGGGATATTATTTTTCAAACCATATTTCCAGTAGATTTGATTAAATAATGTCTTCCCTCTTTTAACAATTACAATCAAAGCTGGTATCCCTAAGAAAACCTCAACAAACACTTTGCTTCCAACAACCGCCAAGCAATGATTTCTCATAAAAACTATAGAAATTAATGCCAATACTGGCGTGCCAATGGCTAGGCATAAAGTTGCAAAAATGACTAACTTATATTTATATTCATAACGTTGTTTAGCAGCCCAAAATTGATAGGATGACATAATGAACAAATGAATAAACATACATATGCACAATGCTGTTGTCATACCAAAAAAGCTATTAAATCTCTCTCTAAATATAAGATAAATTATAAAACATAGACTCGTTAAGATGTAACATACGCCTAATAAAGAGGAAGTAAATCTATCATTATCTTTATCAAATCGTGTTAACCCTACATTATAACTATTATAAAATAAGTTTAATGTACAAAAAATCATTATAATCTCTGTCCAAGATGTAAATACTGAATAGTAACCATATTCTGTAGTCGTAAGCACCCTTGTATAAATTGGTACGACTATAAATTGAATACCACGTTGTAAAATACTACATATTGTAAACCAAAGTGCTGCTTTTGCAGGTTCTGGAAATGCCTTATATTTTTTCAAAAGTTTATCTACACTTTTCACTTATGTATCTCCTATATATTTACTTCTTATTTTCCCAATAAGCTTTTAATTTCTTTTTAACACAGTTAGGCATTATATAATAATACCTATTTATCATTTCACTAATCCTATGTTTAAGGCTACGCTTTTTCTTTGGGAAAAATTTAGATGCACACCTTATAAAATCATTACTTTCATTATATTCTTTCCAAAACTCTTCTCTCTTCTTTGCTTTACCATAAGGCTTAGTTAAACAACGATTCCCCCTCTTTGCCTCCTGTATTGAACGCTCTACAAAGAAGTACTTATCCTTTAAATCTTCAAAAATTCTTTTTCCTTTTTCAGTATTTAAAATAACCAGTGAAATTCCCTTTTCAGTATTTCTCTCTTTATATGTATAGGAAACATAACTCCAAAAGTCAGCTGCTGTTATATCTCCTAATCTACTTTCTCTTGTATACTTACACGTATAACAACATTCTCGCGATAAATAATCATCTAAGAAACCCACTAAGTATGGGTCATGATATGCATCTTTTATATATTCCTTTCCTGTTTGAAATTTGATATACATACTAAAAACAGACCAACTTGGTTTCTTCTTTCTAAATGAAATCTCAATCGCCTCATCATGCGCGCTTTCTTCTATGTACTGAATATAATCTTTAAAAACTTTCGGTGAAGGGACACCATGACATACTATATCCATCGTATATAGGTTGTCATATGGTTTTTCTAAATATCTATATAATCCGGCTAATTGACATGGTGTTCCTGTATACAGTACGACTCTTCCTGTTTCTAATTCTTTTTTAACGGCTCTATATGAATAGCCCACATCACTTTGAACATACTTAGAACCACGCATTGCCTCAACCTCTGCCATCGTTCTAGCTAAACTATGCCTTACATTATGCGCCTTATCCATAATAGCACCAAAAACCACGCCATCTTGTTGAATAATCCATTCAGCAACTCCAGTAAATATGCCACCTGATGTACTTTTTTCTCTAATTTCCTTTTCTTTACGCCATGTAGCTAAAACAATCTGATTGCTACTCTCTCCTTCAACCAAATAATTATTAGGACAAATCTTTTTACATTTTCCACATTTAAGACACTTATCTTCAGCTATTACAGGAATATAAAAACCATATCTATCAGCTTTTACCTGAATAGCATCTACTGGACATATATTTCTGCACGCCATACACCCTGTACATTCAACACTGTTACAAATCTCCATTTTTACATCTGTTCCTTTCGTCCCTTTCTATTTTCAAATTCACACTTCAATTTATCATAGTAAGCTTCTTTAAAATATGGTTCTAACTTATATCTCCTTTTTGTATTTATTATTTCTTTTACCAATGTAGGCACCTCTTCTAAAGAAGCGCAATAATATACCTGTTCATCATATACCCCCTTAAACCATTCCACACCAGATGCTACCTTATGGTCATTTGTTTTTATGACTATAATTGGTGTGCCCGCTACTAATGAAAAAATAGTTCCATGGTATCTATCCGTAATCACCACTTCATATCTTGCTAAACTTTTTATCTTGTTAAGTACCTCTTCTTCTATCGTTTCATGATTAATGCTTCCCATATTATTGCAGTTTGTGTCGGTTAATTCTACCTTTCCGTATTCTTCTAACTTCCTTTTTAAATCATAAATTTGATCATCTGAATAATATTTCTCTCCATCATTTCTAATGCACATACCAATTCCTGATCTTCTTCCCTCAAAGCTATATTTACCAATTAATGTCGTAACAATATCAGGATATAACTTTATCCTAATATTCGAAAAATTAGTCTTAGCAAATTCAAATGAAACTTCATCTCTTGCTAATAATAATAAATTATTAACTTGTCCTAATGTTTCTTTAATAGCCTCTAATTTCTGAGAATCATGGTAAAGTATTGTTTGCGGGAAGATTAAACATGGATTATTTTTATATTGTTTTAATATCATCTTTCTTACACAATCATCAGGATGATAATCAGACATTGTATATCCGCTCTGGAATATCAATATATCTGTCTGCGTTAACTTTTCATCTATTTGTGATTTAACTTTATTTTTGAATCGCATCAATCCCATTACTGGAATTTCTACAACTTTATATGCCTTATAATTTTCAGCAAGCCAATTTTCAATACACAAACGCTGTGCTAAGTCTCCTAAATTAAGATGTTCTGGTGCACAAAAGTACCAAATTATTTTTTCATCTCTATTAACTTTTTTAATATCACTTTCTATCTTCTCATATATTCTTTTTGCCTTTGAATACGTTAAACATTGACGAACGGCTCTAACAGGTCTTCTAAGTACTGCTTTTATTTTTTTATTCTGCCTGATCTTAAAAATCACTTTTCTTAAAAACATTTCTTTTGTCTTCATAGTTCTTCCATCCTATTCTCTATTATTCCCAAAAGATATATGGTATTACCCCTGACCAGTATGGCCTTAAGCCTAAAATGACAAGGTTATATACTATACTTCCGCACATAATCGCAAAGGCTACTCTATACTTACTTCTTCTACGTTTAAATTTGTTTAATGCATTAGCTACTGATACACAGTATATGACTGCAAAGTAATAACTCATCCTCTCTAAAATTGCGCCATGCATAGAAGCTAACGTAATTGAAAAACCTAATAGACCACAATAATATTCTATTCGATTCCAAAGCGGACTTTCTTGTGCTTCATCCTCATTAACACTGTATTTAAAATACGCATAATCAACAACAAAAAACATTAATGTCCATACACATGATTTTAAAAATGTTCCTAGCTGATTTTCTAAGTAATATCCAGACCCCAAATAGGTGGCATATCTCGGCATTAAGCGAATTAAAATACTTATTATTTTATCCATACTTAAGCTAATAGCAATTGCTGCGACGATAACAGGTACTCTTCTCTTTCTTGTTATTTTCACCATACTTAAGGGCAGCATAATTAAAATGATAAAAGCCGATGAATGAATATTCCCGGCAATCAATGCTATTACTATAAATGAAATATATTTCTTATCACCTAAATATATTAATGCTATGCTTGTAACTGCCATTGCAATATATTGTCGTAATAAACACATACTATTGTAGTAAAACATTAGGAACAAAAACATCAAAATCGAATACCAAGGTACCTTTGATTTCTTATAAAATAAAATATAGAATAAAGTTAAAGTAACTAATGTACTAAGAAATAGCAATGCATGTGCATCTCCAAAAATCTGCGCAATTAAACAGTTAAAAATACGATATACCGTCTCAAATCGATCCGCATAACTGGACAAATCTCCTAGTCCTTCTACACTATTGAAATATCTGACATACATCTCTGTATCTGTGCCGATTTTTAACCCTCTTGCACCAGATAGGACTAGCATTGCTGTAAAAGACACTATTCCAAAAAAAAGCATACTGTATTTTCTTCTAGTAGGCCTTTTTAATACAATCCATATGCTACTTAAGATTAATATTAGTGATAAGCTCAAAAAATAAATCATCTGTCTCTCCCAACACTTATTTTACATTTTCATCTTCACTTAAATATCTAGTAATCACACCAGGATTCCCCATCACTACCGCATTATTAGGAATAGATTTTGTTACTACTGCATTCGCACCAATTGCAACGTGATTACCAATGTTTATATTTCCTAAAATAACAGCCCCAGCGCCTATTAATACATCATTCCCAATATTTGGTGCACCGCTTCTCCCTTTTCTTCCGCCGATTATTGCATTTGCTTGTATAACACAATTTTCTCCGATTACTGCTTCTTCATGAATAACCACACCTTGTCCACCATGCGGAAACCTTGTCCCCTCCCCAATCACGCTAGTATATGGTATTGTTGCACTAAATACAATTCTAATAAATCCTTTAATAATTTTAGGCACTACGGGTACCTTTTTTATATAAAGCTTACGTTCCAAATTGTATATTTTTTTGACTCCCTTATCCATCTTCATCCTCCTATTAATAAACAGATAACCATTGTTGTACAAATTCTTGAATGGAAAACCCTTTCTCTTCTACCCTCTTAGCTATTTTGTTACGCTGCGTAATATCAGCCTTTCTTTGTATCTTCCTAATTTCGGATTCCCATCTATCAACATCTTCTAACGGAATAGTTTCTACGAGATTAAGTCCAATCTCCACTTCTTTGGTGACCTTATCTGAAATAATACAAGAACATCCTGCCACTTGCGCTTCAATAATTGTAACCGGAAATCCTTCCCCTGGATTAGAAGGTAATATGACACAATCAAAACTTTTCATTAATTTATTTACGTCATTTCTCTGCCCTATAAGTAGTACCTTATGCCCCATTTCATCAGCTTGATTTTTTATTCGTTCAAACTCATTTCCCTTTCCTACTAAAACAAACTTTATATCTTCCCTATCCTGTAACCTTTTAGCTAAGACTAAATCAAAGTCTTGATTTTTCATATGTGTAAAACTTGCAATATGCCCGATTAAAATATCATTAGCATCACAATTTAGTTCTTTTCTAATCGCTTCAACATCTCTACTATCCACATCAATGTACTTTTGAACATCTACAGCATTATAAATTACCTTATATTCTCTGCCCTTACCAAACAAAAAGTCACCTGCCATTTTACTACAGGCCACTTTATCTGTAGCATAATATCCATATAACATTCTAAAGATAGGTGTAGCAATGAGACGGCTTAATATATTAGCTTTTCTTTGAATTTGGCTTACATGCGAATGACATATACGTTTTTGAATTCCCTCATGCTTTGCTGCCATTAGGGCAACACCGGACTGCATGGATGTATGTGTATGCATAATATCATATTTAACAGATGCTGATGCGATTGTCTTTCTGACTTCCCAATAATATTTTACAGGGCCTAACTTTCTTACATCCCCCTTAAGAACATATACATTACACCCTTGTTCCCTTAATTGCTGAACTACATTCTCATCTGCTCCTTCATGGGTTAAAAAATCAAATTGATATTTATCCTTATCCATTTTACTCATAATATTTAAGACAACAGAAGTGTCACCACCTCTTCCTATATGTCCTATCACATGTAATACTTTCATCGTCAACCAATTCCTTTCATCATAAGTTAAACAGGCTATAAGTACTTACACCTTATTGATATATATACGCTTCCATACTGCTAGAAAAGCATATCGGCAAAAACAATAACAGCTAAATAATAAATTAAGCTTCTCGACTTCTCGATATAAATACCAAACGCCTTTCACTGCCTTTGCTTTATTGCTTGATAGAGACCCTGCTGCTCTTCTATACTTAGCCAGTACCTCTTTCATTCCAAAGCAAGGATTTCCTGCTTTTAAAACCTGTAACCATGTGGCTGCATCCTGTCTACGTCTCATATTCGGCATTTGTAAATACTTCTTATCTACAATCTCTGTATCTGCCATAATGCCTACTGTCTGCAATAGATTATTAGTCAGAAACCCGACATAGTCGACTTTGTCTTTCATATAAACATACTTATTCAAACTTTTGCCATTGTCATCAATCACTTCATAGGAAGTACAACTAAATCCACAATTATTTTCTAACATAAATGCAACTTGCTTCTCTAATTTCTCTGGGTACCATAAATCATCTGCATCTAAGTAGGCTATAAATCTTCCTGTTGCTTGCACTAATGCCTTATTTCTTGCAATCGCAGCACCACCATTTTCTTTAAGTTCAATTAGCTTGATGCGCGGTTCTTCTTTCATGAGTGTCTTAACGACTTCACAAGTATGATCTGTAGATTTATCATCTGCAATAATCAGCTCCCAGTTAGAATAAGTTTGATTCATAACTGATTCTATCGTTTTCTGTATGTATTTCTCACTATTATAAGAAGGTGTAATTATTGATACCTTTATCCCTCTGTTTTCCACTTTTCTGACCCCCATATTAATCTCGTCTATATAAATCTCTTGTATAAACCTTTTCTTCACAATCTGCAAGTTCTTCATTATATCTATTTGCAATAATACAATCACAACGCTTTTTAAATACTGCTAAGTCATTAACTACCTGACTCCCAAAGAATAGACTTCCTTCTTCTAAAGTAGGCTCATAAATGATAACTTCTACTCCTTTTGCTTTAATACGTTTCATGACACCTTGAATAGAACTTTGTCTAAAGTTATCACTATTAGCTTTCATCGTTAATCGATATACCCCTACTACCACAGGTTTTCCTGGAATGCCATCTACACCTACATACCCCTCTGATGTAGCAGCCATTTCATCTAACGAATTATTATAATAACCTGCTTTTTGAAGTACTCTTTCTGCTATAAAGTCTTTTCTTGTGCTATTAGCGGCTACAATAGCACCCATAATATTTTGTGGTACATCATTATAGTTGGCTAATAACTGCTTTGTATCTTTTGGTAAACAATACCCACCATACCCAAAGCTTGGGTTATTATAATGATTACCAATTCTAGGGTCCAATCCAATGCCTTCTATAATTTGTTTGCTATTGAGTCCTCTTACCTCTGCATAGGTATCAAGTTCATTAAAGAAACTTACTCTAAGTGCTAAATATGTATTCGCAAATAATTTAACGGCTTCTGCCTCTGTTAAATCTGTAAAGAGAATCTCTATATCCTCTTTAATAGCGCCTTGTGCCAAAAGTCCTGCAAAAGTCTCAGCAGCTATGACCATTTCTTCTGTTTCAGGTCTACCCACTATGATACGGCTTGGATAAAGGTTGTCATATAATGCACGTCCTTCTCTTAAGAACTCCGGTGAAAAGATAATATTATGACAGTTGTATTTTTCTCTTATACTTTTTGTATACCCTACTGGAACAGTTGATTTAATCACGATTGTTGCTTTAGGATTTATTTTCATTACAACTTCAATAACTGCCTCTACTGAAGACGTATTAAAGTAATTCTTTACTGGATCATAATTTGTCGGTGTTGCAATAATGATGAAGTCCGCATCTTTATATGCCATTTGAGCATCAGTCGTTGCCAATAAATCTAATGTATGATTCTTTAAATAATCCTCGATTTCATTATCTACAATAGGTGACTGCTTTTGATTAATCATTTCTACCTTTTCTGGAATAATATCTACTGCCACTACATGATGATGTTGTGATAATAATATTGCATTGGATAATCCTACATAACCTGTTCCTGCTACAGCGATTTTGTACGTTTTTTCTTTACCCTTCATATTCATTTTTATTCCCCTCTTTGTTCTCCCATTATCTTGAACCTGATTTTTTCAAAACAACTAACAACGTCTTAAATAAAATCTTTATATCTAATCCAACAGACCACTCTGTAATATACTGTGAATCGAGTTCAACAACTTCCTCGAAGTCTGTAATATCACTACGCCCACTTACTTGCCACATACCGGTAAGCCCGGGTTTAACTGCAAGCCTTTTACAATGATGATTTTCATACTGTTCCCATTCATCCACAGTAGGTGGCCTTGTTCCTACTAAACTCATATCCCCTTTTAATACATTTACAAATTGCGGAAATTCATCTAAACTCCAAGACCTTATCTTCTCTCCAATACCAGGTAAGATACGTGGGTCATCCGTTATTTTAAACATTAAGCCATTCATCTCATTTTGTGCCATAAGCTCTTTTTTTCTTTCCTCTGCATTCATATACATAGAGCGAAATTTATAGATTCTAAATTTACGTCCATTTTTGCCAATGCGTATTTGTGAAAAAAAGATAGGACCTGGGTCCTTAAAATAAATTAAGGGGCCCAAAATAAGTGTTAAAACTCCAGTTGCAACGGTTCCTATTAATCCTCCTATAATATCTACTGTCCTTTTTAACAATATTTGATATGGTTTAGCAATTTTCATACCACTTGTTAATACGGTATATCCTAAAAGTTCCTCTAATACCCTTGACCCTACTTCATAGGGACGGCAACTCATCTTAATATGTACCGTTAAGCCCATTTGATAACAACCTTCCAAAAAACCTTCTGGTATCTTTACTTCTCGTGGTAAATTAATAAACACCTCATCAACTACATTATTTTTCAAATACGCCAATGTTTCTTCTTTATTAAATAATGTGATGGGTACGCCCATTATTTCTTGCGCGTCTAATACCTCTTCTATAAGCACAATCTCATCAATCACATAATCCCTATACTCTTTGGTCTGCACAATTTGCATTGTCTCATAAGCTTCATTTTTGGTAGCTACTAAAATAATATGTCGAATATCCCTTTGCACACTCATATACTTCTTTATCCAGCATTTCAAAAGCTGCCTTGCGGCAAATAAAATAGCAATGCCCACTCCCCATACTAGAAGTAAAATAAGTCTTGAAATATTTTTTCCTACCTTTAAAAAAAACATATAGACTACACTTAATAAGACAATAGATGTCATATGTACTATTGTTGCACGTAACTCCTCTAATGCCCCCCTCTTTAAAATATGCTTATAGGACTGAGCAAAATACATAACAACTAAGTCTATCCCCCCTAATGCTACCCCATAATAAAAGTACTCTGCATCATCATAGACCCATAGCAATCCATGTCTTAAAGCATAGGCAACTATTAATGTAATTTGTAGCATTAGCAGATCTAGAATAATAAAGTCAAGATGCTTAGAATACCTCCCCTTTTTCTCCTCATACATACTTTTTGTACTCTCCCATCTTCTGTTTTATTTTTTCTTTTGTGCATGCTTTTGATAATGGCGTAAAAAGTTTTCTTGAGCAATATCATCTATTTGCTTGTCATAAGTAGTAGATACTGCTACACAGCTATATAGTATGCCAATTACGCCTACTACACCTGCACTTACTAAAATAACTATATACATGATCTTTCTGCCTCCCATCTTATATTTATTAATATAAGTATGTTCAATTTTCAGAAATTATATCATCTACATATTATTTAGTTTCCTTCTTACTCTATAAAAAAAGAGGGAATTCATTCCCTCTTTTTTTACTACTTTCTAGCGCTTCTTAGAATTTGTTCACACTTTATGTCATGAATCACTTAACTTTAAGAAAACCAATAAAATTATTCATAAACCATTTTCTAAGCTAGCTAAAATTTCATTTACATCAAGGGTATATGTCTTCTTAATTAATGATAAATTATTCTTATTTATTTGTAAATAAGAATAATTTATTAAATTTACATTTTATTGATTTTATTGCATTTTATACATTGTAAATGCATCATACCATTTCATTTTTATAACATGAATCCAATTTTTAAACAGATTCGATTAATTTATATATATATTCAGCAGTTTCCGCCTTATCAAAACACTGAGTTACATTTTAATATGCTTCTATAACTATTTAACTAAACTTAAATAATACGCTTTCTTTAATGTTTTTTCCTGTTCATAGGCTGCCTTCATAGTACCTACAATATCTGTAGGCTCTCCTATCTCTTCAAGCTGACTTGTCAATGTTGCTAAGACCGTATTCACCTCTGTATTACATTCATTTTCCAGTGCTATTACCTCCTTCATATACTTAGGAATAAGCTGTCTTACAATCCCACTTTTTTGACTCCCCTTCATTAACTCTCTGTATTCTTCCTTTGCCTGTCTTTCTAAATCGCCAAGCTTTCCTATGTACTTTGCTTTTAAGCCATACATTTTAGCAGCTGCTTCTTCAACAATTATTTTGCTACTCTTTGTAGCATCTTGACGTTCTCCACTTGTTGCATCTTGTAATTGCTTGTCCATCTTTTGCATGGCTTCTTCTACTGTTAACTTCCCACTTCTGATTTCTTCTTCTTCCTCCACGCTAAAGTCCTTAATTCCCTCTATGCCATAACTTTTTAATGCTGCATTAACACTCTCTTTTTGGCCATCAATTTGAAGTGCAATCTCTTCTTCTGAGTACTTTTGAACTTTTAATACTGCGGCGATATTTTCCTTCTGCCACACCCCTAGCCCCGCTACAATCACACCAAGACCTATTAAAATACCTAGTCCACCCTTTAGTTTCTTCATTTTATCTCCTCCATGGTTTAAATATTTTAGGCGTTTGCGAAACGCCGTAACCCGTATAAATACGGGATATTTTTTTGTG
>DYCF01000065.1 GCA_019418225.1 Clostridiales bacterium
AGTCAATTCTACTTATTATCTAGGAAAGTAGAACTTTCCTAGATAATAAAAAAAGAAGTGCTGCGAAACTATTTTACTAGTTTCACAACACTTCTTTGGTCTTTTCAAATCAACTTATTATCTTATTGTTTTATTATTTTACAATCACAATCTCTTGTGCTGAAGGTACCCAGATTACATTTGCACCGAGTCTCTCAGAAATATATCTGATTGGCACCATTGTTCTGCCGTTCATAATCATAGGTGCTGCTCCAAAACCTTCAATTTCTTTATTAATTGTCATTTCAAGTGTTTGGTCACCCATTGCGATACCCACTGTTTTTTTCTTATTATCCCATTTGATTTCTGCGCCAAACGCTTCTGCAATAAATCTTAGTGGGACCATTGTTCTTTCTTCTACAATTACAGGTGCTGCATCTAATGCATGATTGTTATCATTAATGATTGATGTTTTATTGTTAATTACCAGATTAATGCTAGTAAAGCCTTCTGTTTTAGCCACAAAATAGTTACCTGTTTCATTTACATATGTTGAAACTGTTCCTTTTTCTGCATCTAATTTACCACCGAAGAGTTTAATTGCAAGCTCTCCTTTTTCATTTACATCAATTTTTACAATCGCAAGCTTATCTGTATCATTGATAGCTGCTTTATCTACTGTTAATGTCAGCATTGCAGGCTCTGTAAAATCTTTACTTGCAACAGCTACACCTGCTGTCATAATCATATTGTTATTTTTCTCATTATAAGCTTTAACAGCTTTAGCCACAGCATCACTTACTTTAGCAAATGTTACTTCTATCTTTGATTTTGTTACAACACTTGTACCTGCTAATGTTTTGTCTTCTGTCTTATTAGGTTGACTGCTTGATGAACTACTACCTGATGAACCGCTTCCTGATTCGTCATCGGATGAATCATTTGGTGGTGTACTTGGTTTATCATTTGGTGTATCGCTTTCTTGTTTTTCTGTACACACGACATCTTTTCGATCACGTATACGAATACGAGGTGCGATTCCGGCAAACGATTCGTCATAAGAAGCAAGCCCTACTACCGTAATGTCATTTCCTACTATTGCGTGCTCTACATCATATGATGTTGTAATGTAACCATCAATAAATACTCTTGCTGTATCTCCAGCCTTATCTTTAACCATAATAGTTTGAATCAGTCCATTTTCTTTTTCCACTGCTACGATATTACCACTAAGTGAAATTAATTTACCAAGTACTGACCCGTCATTAATTTGTTTTGCTGTAACCACTTCAGGCGCAACTACTCCACCTGTACCTATCTTTTCAATAGATGTTACTGCAAGCTGTCTTTCACCTTGGTAAGAACTTGTTGTTCCTGTGACACGTACTTTATCACCAATTTTAAAGTCACCTGAAACAGGGAAACAGTTAATACCTGCTGTCTCATCTTGAATATAAATACAGTCGAAGAATGCTGTATCCTTATCGTATCCTGATGCATTTGAAGTCACAATACCTTCTACAGTATATTTAATGCCTTCACTTTCTTCTGCCTGTACTTCACTAATTGATGTGATTTCAGTTGGGTTTATAAATTTAACTAGGTTTTCACAGATGTTATAATTTGAATAATTCTTTTCTGCATTTGTATCTTCTACTGTTACTTGTACTTCAAAGTTTGACATGAATGCTGCACCTGAAACAACGATAAGCCCTTGGCTGCCGATTTGCTCTGATGCAAGCACTAAGAGTCTGTCATCCCCTTCTGCAACTGGATATTTAGGTATATCATCTCCAGCTACGCCTACTTTATCTGTATTCTTTGAATAAGTTGTAGCATGCCCATATACAACTGGTGTTACTGTTTCTGGTATTTCACTTGTTGGATTTCCTGCTTCATCAACTGTATAAATAGAAGCGCCACCATATTGACTAAATACTTGTGAATAAAGTGTATCATTAGGATGTTCTTCATCTACTTCAACGCCTTCCATAAGGAAGCTGTCTAAGTTGTAAGTTGAGAAGTAAAGTCTATAAGACTGTCCGCCATTTGATGTATTATCATTTGTACCATCATCACCAATTCTAATGCTTGAACCAAGCGCTGCTAATAGTTTGTTTTGTTGTGCTGACATATGATCTTCTTCTGGGAATTGGCCATAGCTTTCATAAACATCTGACCATCCTGCAACAACCACTGTTCCGCCAGCTTGATTAAATGCTTTGATAGCTGCTATTTCAGCATCTGTATAATTTAAATAAGGGTCACGTAATGCTGAACCATTGCGTCTTGAAGGTGCAGTAAGGACTAATGCTTTATATTTACCTTCTGCATTTTCGCATGCTTTAATTAAATCTTCACTTGTATTAAGTTGTACTGTACGCACACTTTGTCCCGCTGCAAGTTCACCGAAGTTACCCATTGAATCTTTGTAATTTCCAGCTACATATTCATTATAATGTGACGCATCAATACCAATATAAGCTAGTTTTGAAGCTTCTAATATATCTAATGTAATGTCTTTTGTAAATGTAAGTTCTTCACCACTTACTTCAATTACAGCTGTTACAGTAATTGTTGTCATTTTTGCCACTTCTGGCATAAAGCCGTAAGTCACATCGATTGAACTTGATGAAGGAATAGTTTTTACTTCATTATCTGTATATAAGATTTGTGAACCGTTTGTTGTATAAGTAATCTTTTTAACTTTTACATCTGCAGATTCTGCATTAAAAAGATTTGTTGTAAGTGTAAGTTCTTCCCCTGTAACAGGTGTTGAAGTCCCACATTCTACAGAAGAAATACCTATTTTCATGGTTTCGCCAACCCATACTGGTGCTGTTACAGCAAGATCGCCATCTTCCTGTGTCACGCGGATGTAGTAATAGCTTACTGCATCTGAAGCATCCATCTTGCAGCTTAAAACACCTGATTCAAGCTCTGCAGCATTATCCCATGTATAAGCTACTTTACCTGAGTTAACAATAACTTCTACTTTTGAAATTTTATCCATGCTATCAGGATCATTCACTTCAACATTTATTTCTACTGTCTCAGGTTTTTCTGATATGATTGACCCTAATTGCTCACCATTAAGTGTATAGTAGATTTCAAGGTTTTTATCTTCTGTTGCATACATACGTCTTTCACGAATCGCATTATATAAACCTTGTTCTGTAAAGTCATCTGTTAAAATAACGTCGCGGGCATCATTGGCATTTCCCCATTTACCTTTATGGTTATCTTGGTTGTTTGTAGGTGCCACATGCCATCCTTTATCTAACGCGATTGTATATTGTTCATAACTTGGATAATATCCGCCAGAGCCGATAGCTCCTTCTCCATTTCCGACCTCAACCATTTTTACACGTGTATCAATTGTTGCATTCCAATACGCGAAATCTGCAAATGTACCAAATGTTTTACCAGGGTGATTAAGTTGTGAAAGTGAATCTTCACCCTCAGGTTGGCTTAAAAGGTTATAATATGCTTTTAAGCCAGCATCATTTGTTTTGTTATTAAGTGTTGCATTATTACGTGAAACGATACCTGGTGTATTAAATGTATTGATATGACCAGGGCCACCTGACCATGTCATCTCAAAGCCACCAAGCGCAATTACATCTGTATTTTCAGCATTGAACTCATTCACAGTATTCTTGAACTTATTCCATATTGCTTGACTATTTGCTGTTGCCTTACTCATATCATAAAGCGCTTCTTCAGGATTAGCTGCAGTTTTTTCATCAAAGTAGTTTGAGTGATCTGTAAAGGCCACGAAATCTACATTTGCTGACTCTGGAAGATTCTTAATATAATCTAACGCCGCTTCAAGTGTTCCTGAACCATCTGAATATGTTGTATGTGAATGAAGCTGACCAAAGTAAAGTTGTGCTTCTGCTTCTCCTACTGTAAATGACCATGATTTAGTAGTTTCTTTTCCATCTGCACGTTTTAACACTACTGTCACATTGTAACGTTTATCTTCAAGTTCTACAGTAGGTATGTAAGATGCTTCATTACCCTCTACTGTCATTTCAGCATTTTCAACAAGCGTTGTTGAACCTGCTTTAAGTGTAAGGCTTACTGTTGGGTTTTCACCTGCATTACCAAATGCCACAGTAATCTCTGGTTTTTTATTATCCCCTGTTTGGCTTCCTTCTGCAGGTGTTACCTTATTGATAACAGGAATATCAATAACTGTAATCTCAGCCGTAGCTGAAATTGCTTGCTCCTTAAGATCAGTAGCTGCAACGCTTACTATTAATTTATCGCCTTTTACCTTTTCAGCAGGAATAACTGCTGTGTATACATCATTTTCTAAAGTTACCTCAAGTGCTGTTTCATCAAGCGTAACACTTACATCTTCTTTCACGCCAAATACTGCATCAATTGTAAATCTTAATTCATATGGTTCATTTGCTGAAGCCTTAAATGATCCTGTAAAGTTTACAGTTGGCTCATTTACAACACCTTCTGTTAATGAAGTATTTGAACATGGATAGAATTTAAAAGTAAAAATATCCTTATCTGTTTCATTATGCTTGCTATATGTTTTATAAGATCCTGAGTAGTATTCAAGATATTGGCTATATTTATCATTAAATTTTGCTGTGCGGCTTTCCATTGAATAACCGCCATTGTAGCTTTCAAGTTTCCAGTCCGCATCGTCTGATGCTTCTTTTTGATAAAAGGCATTGCTACCTGTACCATTTGAGCAAAGATACCCATCATTTTCTGTTCTAAAACGGAAGTATTCTCCATTTGTCTCTACTGTAAATACACGTGCTCCATTAGAAGCATCTACTGTATTATAGCTTACCTTAGCTGCTACACTTTCTACTGAAGGACTTGTTTCATTATCATCCTGACCAGCAAGAACGCCTTTAGCAGATACATTGTAGATGACTACTTCATCGCCATCTTTAAGATTCACCTGTTCTCCTGATGAATCTCCTTCTGTTGGTGGTATCTCTTCCTCGCCTGCTTCTCCTGTATACTTAAAGAGCGCAAAGTTTGTAATATAACCTGCATTATTAGCAACAGTTGAATTCTTATACGCTCTTATCTTATACCCTACGCCTTTATTAACTGCTAGTATAACTGTATCTTCACCTGCGCCCTTAAATGCAAAAGTACCATCTTCTAGGCCTTCAAATTCCCAGTTATATTCGCCATTTTTTATACCATTTTCATTACCACCCTTTGGCGCAATATAAATTCCGCTTGGATCAGCAATCTTTACTGTTTCATCTTCATTAACAGTAATTGTCCATGCTTCCCTTGCACTATTTGTATTAAGTGACGTCAATTCCTTGGTAGTAACCCATGTTCCATCCAATTTATCAGGATAATACGTACCATTAATACCTGCATCTGCAACTAGGATATATTGTCCTGTTGTAACCTCTTGTCTTGTTGTGATTTGCTTATAGCTTCCCATGTCTACGCCAACTTCTGCCATTAAATTGCTAGGCAGTATGTTGAAAATCATAAGAAACACAAGAAGCATGCTCACACTCCTTTGTTTGAATTTGTTAAACATAATCAAAATCATCTCCCTTTTCATCTTATATCTACTTATTCCAAAGCATTCTCACTATTTTAAATTCATTTTTATGTCTTTTTCTACCCTTATTTAGTTAAATTTTTGTAAACTTTAATTTAATATTTAATTCTAGTTCACTTCTATCGACATATATCACATAAATTGTTAAACTACACATAAAGAAACAATGAAGGGAGATTTATTGTGACAAGTAAAAAAATAACTTTGAATAAAAATAAAATCATGACTTATGCAGTTCTATTGGCATCTATATTACTCTTAATAGGACTTTTCTTCCTTGGTCATGTAGATAAAGAGGATACCGAAAGCTGCACTGGTATCGTTAAAAGTGCAGAAGCTGAAACTATATCCGTACAGGTTTCAACAGGAAAATATCTAGGGCAAACATTTGAAATCCAACTTAAGCCTACTGAATCCATTCCTCAAAACGGTTCAACCATTGCCTTACAAATCAAAAACACGCATGAAGGCCTTATGGCATATATCGTAAATGGCTATGCTACCTACGAATCAGGTATTGTAAAAGAAATTCTTTCTGATTCATGTACCGTAGACCCTATTGCAGAAAATACTTATCGCGGTGAACAAACCCTCTCCGTACATATTAAATCAGGTCAATATGCTGGCATGGATTTCATGGTTACCAATGCCGTAGGGCCTATTTATAATCAACCTATGGAGGTAGGTGATAAAGTCTCTGTTATTTTATCTACCGACTTCGATGGTTCAGTCAGAGGAAGTATTTATGAGTACAATCGAACAACTGCTGTCTGCGTAATTCTTGGACTCTTTTTCCTATTTACATTACTTGTAGGCGGAAAAACAGGGGCTAAATCACTTCTAGGACTTGTGATTACACTTATTTCACTATTATTTATCCTTCTACCACTCTTACTTAAAGGATATCCTACACTTATAACAACTTTCGTTATATGCGCAACTGTGGCATTACTGTCATTGATATTACTCGGTGGGATTCAAGAAAAAACCATCTGTGCCTTCTTAGGAACAGTATTTGGCATGATTTTCGCCATTATTTTTGCTGCACTCGTTGGAAAACTAGCACGCATCGACGGTTTACGAATGGAATACGCCGAAGCACTTTTACAGCTTAGACAAACAGGTGCCTCAAACGTAGGTATCAAAAATATTGTTACAGCAGGCGTTATGATTAGTGCCCTCGGTGCCGTAATGGACGTTGCCATGAGCATCAGCTCCTCTATGGCTGAAATTAACCGCGTTAATCCAAACCTAACACGCCGTCAGCTTTGGTCATCCGGTATGCACATTGCTCGTGATATGGTGGGAACAATGACAAATACACTCGTCCTTGCAATCTTCGGCAGCAGCTTAATGCTTATTCTTTATCTCTATTCACTAGAGCTCTCTGCAAACCAGTTTATTAGTTCATCCTATCTTTCCCTAGAACTCATAAGCTCCATCGCAAGTTCAATAGGCATCATCCTTTCAGTTCCACTAACTGTAACGATTTGTGTCTTAGTTCTTAAAAATAAAAACCAAGCTTCATAAAGAAGTGTTAATCAGTTACTTTAAAAACTAAAGAAGAGGCATATCAAACTATCTAGTAGTTTTGATATGCCTCTTCCTTGTCTTTATCTATTTGGTATAAAACTTATACCCTTACTACTTCTTCAGCCCTAACCGCCCCCTTAAGCTGTTCGAAAATGCTGCCGCCTACCCTCAACCCTGGCTGGTGTGGATAAGATAGATATATAATTTTATCTCGACTTCGACCGTAGGGAGGGAGAAGGAAAACTATATATCTATCTTATCCATGCCACCTACACAAAAAAGGCGGCAGCACTTTCGCAACCACCTTTCATATTTTTATTTAAATGCAATACTATTCCAACGAAGTTCATTTTTAAAGTTACGAATCGTTGTATCTTTATCAATATAAACAGCTTCAATACCCATAGCTGCTGCCCAGTCTCCCATTTGCTCTGCTGTTAAATCATAAGAGAATGCAGTATGATGTGCACCACCTGCTAAAATCCATGCTTCTGCACCAGTTGTTAAGTTTGGTTCTGGTCTCCAAAAAGCTGAAGCTACTGGTAATTTAGGCATTGGTGTATCTTGTGGTAAACACTCTACTTCATTGATAATGAGTCTAAATCTGTTACCCATATCAATTAATGATGTTGCTACACCTCTACCTGCTTTAGAAGTAAACACAAGTCTTGCTGGGTCTTCTCTATTTCCCATTGTTAATGGACTTACTTTGATGCTTGGTTTTACATCTGCAATAGATGGACATACTTCTAACATATGTGATTGTAAAATTCCCTCTTTACCTGGCACTAAGTTATAAGTGTAGTCTTCCATAAATGATGTTCCCTTAGCATTTTTAATACCCTTCGTCATAACTTTCATAAGGCGCACCATAGCAGCTGTTTTCCAGTCTCCTTCCGCACCGAAGCCATAACCTTTTTCCATTAAACGTTGAATTGCAAGTCCTGGTAATTGTTTAAGCCCTGCAAGCATCTCAAAGTTTGTAACAATGGCATGGTAGTTTTTCTCTACTAAGAACCTTTCAAATCCTATCTCAATAGCAGCTTGAACAGCTACATGATCTCTAAACTCTTTTTCATCTCTGCCTTCTAATAAAATATCATACTTACTATAATATTCATCTATTAACGCATTCACATCAGAAGGATTGACACTTCTTACATATTCATCGATATCTGTAATATTGTAAGCATCAATTTCCCAACCAAATTTAATATGTGCTTCTACCTTATCCCCTTCTGTAACAGCTACATTTCTCATGTTATCTCCAACTCTTACAACACGAAGGTGACTACTTTCCATAATACCAATAGCTGTTGCCATCCAGTTTGCAATACGTTCTTGAACTTGTTTGTCTGCCCAATGACCTACAATAACCTTTCGCTCAATCCCCATACGACTCACAATATGACCAAATTCTCTATCCCCATGAGCAGATTGATTCGTATTCATGAAATCCATATCAATCGTATTATATGGAATCTCCTCATTAAACTGTGTATGTAAATGTAAAAGAGGTTTTCTATACTCTTGAAGTCCTAAAATCCATGACTTAGCTGGTGAAAACGTATGCATCCAAGTAATAACCCCAGCACACTCCTCATCTGCATTTGCTTCATTAAAAGTTCTTCTAATAGAGGCATTATCGATTAAAGTCGGTTTTAATACAACCTCATAAGGCAAAATCCCCGATGCATTTAATCCTTCCACAATCTTAGCCGAATGCTCCGCTACAACTCTTAAACACTCTTCACCATACAAATCCTGAGATCCAGTTGCAAACCAAAATTTATACTTCTTACTCATATCAATACTACCTCCATATTATTATCCTAATATCTTTCAAATTTTTTTCCCAAAAATATCCACACTCCCCCCACCTAACATCCTTCATGCATGTGGGTAAATCAGACATATCCACATCTTACCCATCTTATTACCGCTCAACTAACCTCGTAGATGTGGATAAGCTGGCATATATCATTTTAGCTCGACTTCGACCCCAGGGAGAAAGCTGAACACTAATATATGCCCATCTTTTTTCATTCTCTTTCAAACCTTTCACAAGGCTTTTGCTAAAAGTCCCCACACTCGCGCCACTCAATTACCTTGATGGGTGTGGATAAGCTGGCATATATCATTTTAGCTCGACTTCGACCGCAGGGAGGGAGATGGAAAATGATATATACCAACTTATCCACGCCCCCACTATTCCACCGCGGCGTCCACACTTTCAGCAACCAACCCGCGTGATTATCCTTTGACAGCCCCCACAACCATTCCATCGATAAAATATCTTTGAAAGCAAAGGAACACAATAAAGATTGGTAAAATAGCAAAACAAGATCCTGCAATTAATAAATCATAGTTATTGCCATAAGGCGTTAATAATGTATTTAAACCAATTGGCAATGTGAACTTATCTGCACTTCTAAATACAAGTAGAGGCCAAAGCATATTGTTCCATGCACCCATTGCACATAAAATACCCATTGCAGCAAACGCTGGTTTTGTAATAGGTAACATAATCTTAATGCAAATACCATACTCAGATGCACCATCAATTCGCCCTGAATCTAAAAGTTCCTTAGGTAACCCTATTAAAAATTGTCTAAAGAAGAAGATGGTAGAAGCACCACATAATCCCGGTAAAATAACCCCTGCATATGTATCAATAAGCTTTAAACCAATAATCTCTTTATAAAGAGGAAGCATTAAAATTTCAAAAGGTACCATCATTGTTGCAATAACTAATATAAATAACACATTTTTTAGCTTAAAGTTATACATAGATAAACCATACGCTACAAAATAGCAAATGATTAAAGTTAATGCAACTGAAACAAGTGTTAGCCACATACTATTTCCAAACCATGTGAAGTAATCATGCTTCCCTGTAAATAAGTATATATAGTTACTTAAAGACATCTTTTCTAAATCAAAGCTTAAAGATAAGCCATAACGAATTAAATCTTTACCAGGTCTAAAAGAGGCTACAAATATAACTAAAAAAGGAAAGATCACTAGAAGTGATAATAAAGTAAAAAAGCCAGTACTTATCACAGTTAAAATCCTATTCTTTCTTGTAACACCCATTGTATTCTTTTCAGCTACAACTTCCATATTCTAGTCCTCCTCCTTCTTAAATGTGCCACTTAAAACAAGTTGTGCAAAGTTAATAATTAAGGCAATGACAAGTAGTACAAGCCCGACTGCAGACGCATAGCCTAATTGGTTTTTCTCAATACCACGACGATATAAGTAACCTACTATTGTTAAGCCAATATTATTAGGTGATGCATTACCACCCCATAACATAAAGCTTTCAAGGAACATAGATAAACCAGCATAAACACTAATTGTTAAAACATAAACCGTTGTTGGTTTTAAAAGAGGTAATGTAATATAACGGAATTTTTGAATCGTACCAGCACCATCAATCTCTGCTGCCTCATAATAAGTCGTATCAATACTCTTAAGTCCAGCTAAGAAATAGAGCATATTAACTCCTGTCCATCTCCAGCAAGCTAATGTTAATAAAGCAAGAAGACCTGTCGATTTCATCTTAAGCCATTTAATAGGTGCCATTCCAAAGTAAGCTAAGAATTGATTCATTTGTGAACCTTCAAGTTCCCCAAACATCATTCTAAAAATAGTACCTGCTACAACAACAGATGTTAAAGAAGGTAAATATAAAAGTGCTTTATAGATGCCTTTCGCCTTGACTAAACGGCTCTCCATCAAACAAGCAAACATCATTGGAAATGGAATTAAAAGCACTAATGTTAAAAGCATATATTGTACGCTATTTAAAATAGCTGTGTGGAAAGTTTTATCTTTTAATAATTTTGTATAGTTACTTAAACCTACCCATTCTACTTCTCCTGGTAAAATAGATTGAAAACTCATTGTTACTGTACTAAACATAGGGTAAATCCAGAAAAACGCAAAACTTAATATGAAAGGTACCACGAAAACATATGGTGCTACCTTTTGAGAGAAAATCAATTTTTTTACTCGTTCCATATATCCCCCTACTTTCTTTATTTATAGAAAGCACCTTTTTTCAGGTGCTTTCTAATTTTATTCTAATATTCAAGTTCTAATTCGCCTTGTGCTGTTGCTAAGCTTTCATCTACATCAGCACCATTTTCAAGACAATCATTTAAAATAATTGTACAGAACTGTTCATTAATAGATGGATTAATCTTACCAACTTTGATTTTACCAATTTCATTTTCAATCTCATTTAATGTATCAAATGGATTAGTTACAAAGTATTGTAAGTATTTATTATTTGGATCCTTTGTGATTGTTTCATCTGTCCAGATTGTTGTATTACATGTATCAAATCCTAAGTCTTCCCAAATATTAACGTTACCATCATAAGAAAGTTTAGCCCATGTTAAAAACTCAGCTGCAAGTTCTGCATTTTCACTTTGCGCTGAAACAACTGTACCTGTTCCACCGATACCTACTGAACGAGGTTGCCCTTCTTCATAAACTGGACAAGGTGCAATAGCCCAAGTGTCTGTCATCTCTGGCATATAGTTAAGGAATCTTGACATATACCATAATGCTTTAGGGAATGAAGCAATATTGCCTTCGCTAATGTTAGCAAATCCTTCTTCACAATCCACCATACCGTTTGGTGAAATCATCGCAATACCTTCATCTAACCATTCTTGTTGCATTTTAATCATATTTTTAACTGAATCAATTTCAATTTGTGGTGCACCTTCATCATCTGTATAATCTTCACCGCATTCTGCCATGCTGAGCCATAACCAATCTGTACCAGATGTATCTACACTTGTCATACATACTTCACCATTAGAAGCTTCTTTTAACTTTTGACCAGCCGCTTCATAATCTTCCCAAGTTTTAATCGTTGTATAATCAATGCCATATTCACTTAAGATTTTTGTATTATAGAACATAACCGTTGCACCAACATGTGTTGGAATACCATAGTAATTACCGTCCTTACTATAGATATCTAAACGAGATTGTACAATGTCATCTTTATAAGGTGCGACATAATCATTTAATGGGATAAATGGTACTTGCCCTTGTAAGTAGTTAGGGAACTGACCAATCTCAATATCACAAATATCTGGTGCCCCTTGTCCTGATTGGTTTGCAAGTGTTAACTTATTATGCATATCACCATAAGGATAAGTTGTAAAAGTAATATTTAATTGTTTATCAGGATTTTGCTCATTCCACTGATTAAGCATCTTAGCATAAAATTCAGCATGTAGTGCTACGAATGTCCACATTTCAAGGTGAGGTGCATCCTCCGGTCCCACTGTTGTAATATCTTCTGCCTCAGCTTCCGTTTCTTCCGTACCTGCTTCTGCGCTTGCCTCAGTATCTGTATTTTGTCCATCTGTGCTAGCTGTTTGACTTGTACCACCACAACCTACTAACATTGTTGAAATCATTGCACTTGCTAATACCATTGAAAAAAACTTGCTTCTCATATACATATCCCCCTGTACTATTAATTTCTAAAATATTTTACTCTTTCACTGGATCATTATAGTTTTCACTTTGCAAGCAACATCTGAAGTAGCAAATTGTACGATTTTTTTTCATTGTTTCCTTTCTATTTGTGCATATCAAATACTTTTTGTTTTGATTCCCTTTATTTATAAGCATAATATACAATACAACGATTATGTTGTCAATAATTTTCAAAAATATTTTATATTTTATTTAATAATTAATATTTTCTATCAAATATATTTTTAATTCTAACCTATTTAATCTCCCTTTTAGCTACATATTCCCCAAAATATTGTTAAAAAGTTGACTACAAAAACATTATTCATTATAATATTTTAGAAAACACTAAATATTCCTCACCTTAAGGAGGTACATATGTTACATATTAAATCATTAGATGAAGGACTTGATATTTTTAAAGCACTCGGCTCTGACGTACGCTTAGAAATCATCAAGCTTTTACTCATTAACAAAGAAATGAATATGAATGAATTGGCTACAAAATTAAACATTACAAATGGTGCGCTTACAGGACATATCAAGAAACTAGAGGATGCTGGCCTAATTACTATTGTCAATGAATTTAGTGGACATGGTAATCAAAAGAAATGCTCAGTTCACCTCGATAAAATATTGATTGAACTAGATTCTAACAAGCAATACGATAATATTTACCAGACAGAGGTTAAGATAGGTCACTATAGTGACTATAGTGTTTATCCAACTTGCGGTCTCGCATCAAGTTCACGAATTATTGGTGAAGTAGATGATACAAGATACTTTGCTCATCCAGATCGCTATGATGCCACTATTCTTTGGTTCACAAAAGGCTACGTAGAATATATTATTCCTAATTTCATTCCTACCTCTCAAAAAATTGATGAAATCTGTATTTCAGCTGAATTAAGCTCCGAAGCACCTGGTGTAAATGATAATTGGCCATCAGACATTCATTTTTATCTCAATGATGTTTGTATTGGTACCTGGACAAGTCCTGGTGATTTTGGTGATATTCGTGGTCTCTTTACTCCTGAATGGTGGTTTCCTAACTGGAATCAATATGGCCTTCTAAAATTGCTCGTTATTAATAAGCATGGTACCTTCATAGATGGCTTGAAGATTTCAGATACAACCATCCAAGAGTTTAACTTAACTTATAAAAGTACAATCAAATTTAAACTAGCAGTCCCAGAAACAGCTAAATATATCGGTGGACTTACCATTTTTGGCAAAGGATTTGGCAATTATAATCAAGATATCAATGTTCGTATCACCTATAGCCCTATCCCTCAAACTAAATAATTGCCTAATTACAACAAAAGAGCCTATGAAAATTAGTGTAAAATCTATTTTCATAGGCCTCTTATTTATTAAAACTTATGTGTCTCAATCCTAATATAATCTTACCAATGTTTAGAAGGACATTTATTAGTTCTCACAGCTGCACGCATCTCTACAAAGCAACCACACACCCTACACACCCCATTTTGAAGCGAACTACAAGCCTTACACGTTTGCAATCGCTCTTCATATAATGGATTTTCGGCCTTGATTTCTTCATCTAATTGGGCAATATACGTAAACATATTCTCATAAGCCTCTTTTTCATCTAGTTCACTTACTAAGCAATGCTTACATACCCTCATTTATTTCACCACTAAATGAAGTACGCTACATGCTGGAATCGTATAACGAATACCTTGCTCTGTCAGAGTATAATCTGTAAATGCTTCTAGTTTTACATTGTCAGGATTTTCAAAAGTATTGTAAGCAGCCATTTGATTTGTTAGAATTTCACCTTCTACTTGATTTACTTTATAATCCGCAAAAATGCTTTCTACCTCATAAGCCTGTGATGTCGATAAGTTATTAATTGTTATATGCATATTTCCTTCTGCATCCATTGATACTGATTCTTGTAAATTTGGCACCTTATTCTCCTCGGTACCAATTTCATCTGCTTTTAAGTAACTATCTATTAACGTTGCGTCCTGATGATGTTTATACATATAGAAAACATAATATGTTGGTGTTAAAACCATTTTCTCACCTTCTGTAAGAATAACAGATTGAAGCACATTAACCATTTGTGCAATATTCGCCATTCTTACACGATCACTATGCTTATTAAAGATATTCAAAGTAACACCTGCTACTAAGGCATCTCTCATTGTATTTTGTTGATATAAAAAACCTGGATTTGTCCCTGGCTCAACAGTAAACCAATTTCCCCATTCATCTACAATTAAACCAACCTTTTTATCTGGGTCATATTCATCCATAATTGTACCATGACGTACAACTAATTCTTCCATGTATAATGCTTTCTTTAAAGTCTTATACCAAACTTCCTCATCAAATTGTGTAGCACTGCCTTTAACCTCCCAGCCTTCAGGATGAACATAGTAGTGAAGTGATAGCCCATCCATATGACCATGTAAGAAATCTGGTGTATTCTTAAAGCAAGTTTCTAAAACGCCTTTTGTCCAAGAATAATCAGCCACATTTGGCCCTCCACATACCTTAAAAATAGGTTCCTTACTATAATTTCTAACATAAGTTTGATAACGTCTATATTCATTTGCATAATACTCTGGCGTCATATTACCACCGCAACCCCAGTTCTCATTACCCACACCAAAGTAATGCACTTTCCAAGGCTCTGGATGTCCATTTTTAGCTCTTAAATCTGCCATTGGGGAAACACCTTCAAAGGTCATATACTCAACCCATTCACTCATTTCCTGAACAGAACCACTTCCTACGTTTCCATTAATATAAACTTCGCAGCCCAATTGCTCACAAAGCTCCATAAATTCATGTGTTCCGAAACTATTATCTTCTACTACACCGCCCCAGTGTGTATTAATCATTTTTTTACGTTTTTCTTTTGGTCCAATGCCATCTTTCCAATGATACTCATCTGCAAAACATCCACCTGGCCATCTAAGCACAGGTATTTTCATATCTTTTAATGCATTTACAACATCATTTCTCATACCCTTTGTATTTGGAATCGTTGAATCTTCTCCTACATAAATCCCCTCATAAATTCCTCTTCCTAAATGCTCTGCAAAATGACCATAAATTGCTTTGTTAATTTTACTCTTTTTATAATTCGGATTAACATACATCTTATACATACTAAATTCCCCTTTTCATATCTTTTATTATTTATGAAATACTTAAATACACATAAAACACCATTAAACCATAAAACGCTTAATCTTCATAAGTAAAAATTGGACGTCCACTCTCATCAAAATTAATCTTCATTAACATCGTATGACGGTTTGGATTATAAAGCGGGTCTCCTACAATCTCCTTCTCCGTTCTCGCATGATAAACCATCACAACCTGACCATCCTCAAGCTCTGTAAAACAATTATGCCCAGGACCAAAAATCCCTCTTCTCTCGTCTGATGCTAATACTGGTTTTGCTTCCTTATGCCAAGAACGTGGATCTAATAAATCAGTATCTTCATCTGCCCACATTAAACCAATACAATACGCACAACCTGTTTCACTGGCTGAAAATGTTAAGTATAATTTTCCCTCATGTTTTAAAATAAAAGGCCCTTCATTAACCCAGAAACCAACTCTCTCCCAATCATAATCCGGCGTTGTTAATAAAACTTGTGCTGTCTTTAACTTATAAGGACTTGCCATTTCTGCAATATATAAGTTAGAAATCTGCTTACCTACACCTACCTTCTCTGCCCATACATAATAACGCTTTCCCTTATTTTCAAAAACAGTGGCATCCAATGAAAATGCTTCAAAGGAAAATGGATCTTCATCTGCCCTTTGCATTTTACCTTTCTCTTCCCATACACCCTCTAGAGGATTCTCATCCCTACATTCCAACACATATGGACGAATTGCCCAAATATCATCTTTATCCCCTGCCGCAAAGTAAATATACCAACAGCCATCTATAAAATGTAATTCTGGTGCCCAAATATGTTTACTCATAATGCCAGAATCATGTTTTACCCATACTGTCTGTTCTTCTGCACACTTGAGTTCTTGTAACGTTTTTGCTCTTCTTAAAACGATACGATCATATTCTGGAACAGAAGCTGTAAAATAATAATACCCATCTGTATGCTTTAATACATATGGATCAGCACGTTGTAAAATCCATGGTTCATTATATTTTAAACCTTGACTTCCTCTCATTATGTACTCCCCTTTTCAAGTTTTGTTTAAATTATTTTAATTTTTACTAAATTATAGCTTAACAATTCTTGAAAATCAATGGGTTCTTTTTAATTTCCCCATTTTTACTAGGCTATTTTTTATATTTTTGTGAAATATTATTAATTAATTAAAAAATAGTTTAGTTTTTTACTACGGATATGACTTCGTTTGTGACACCGCTCTGTATTTTTAAATTTACATAACAAAAAAGACATCCTATCGGATGCCTTTACTCGTTCTTATACTCTGAAAAACAAATACTACAAATTATAATTCAACCTACGAGTGTTTCT
>DYCF01000066.1 GCA_019418225.1 Clostridiales bacterium
TATTAACACTCCTAAGATGAAGGCTCTTAACTGTAAAAGGTTAGGGGTCTTTTTTGTTTAATATGACATATTGAATGAAAAATATAATTAATTTAAAATATTAATACATAAATAGGATATCATGAAGAAAATATGCAGTAAATGTGGAAAGAGAATTGAATATAACAAAACTTGTACTTGCAGAGCTAACATTACATATAACAGAAATATTTCACCTGAGAAACGTAAATTTTACTCATCATATGCTTGGCAGAAATTACGTAATAGAAAAGTAAAAGAGCATCCATATTGTGAGCGATGTTGGAGTAAGTGGAAAATCATTACTACTGAGAATTTACAAGGACATCACATAAAGTCATTTAAAGATTATCCAGAGTTAAGATTAGATGAGGATAATGTGGCTGTGTTGTGTAGAGTGTGTAACTTGCAGATTGGCGATAGTAGTTTGGTGGATTGGAATTAATAATATTGGATAAAGAACAGGAGAGGAATAATGAACATTAATAAAGATGATTATATTAGGTTTGATGAAACACGAAGTATGGTGGAACATACAATTAAAAATACTGGTAACTTGAAAAATACAAATTTAAAGGGGCCTTTAATAGTAGCGTTACAAAACCTAAGTGTAAAGTATAGGGATATTGGAATTGCTGAAATAGATAATAGTCCGATGTTAGTCTTAACAAGATTAGATCGCGCTGTGGCAATACTGAGATATCGTGACAATGAGCTAATGATTAGTGTGGATGAGAGAATGGTGAATAAAAAAGTTTATAGCACAGGTTGGACAGATGTTTTTTCTCCAGTGTCTTTAAACTTTAGAAGAAGAATGATTAGTAATGCTAAAAAGTATATTCAAAAAAAGTATCATAGTCAGTGTGATACTATTCCTACTAGTCCATATACATCATTAGTTTATAATTTTACTAATGTTGCCGATTTGGAAGATTGTTTGGAGTACTTGATAATTAATTATAGAAATACTTATTTTGATTATGTAAAAAAAGGCAGTTATGATAAATGTAATCATGCAAGTATCTTGTGCTCATTCTTAGCAATGACTAAGTAACCCCCTTACTAATTAAACTATAATATAAGCTTATACCTAAGACCACGTGCCCCCAACAAGAGACACAAAATGCCTAAAATGAAAATATTTATATAAAGGATGATAATGTGAAAAGTAAAAGAGTAATATTTAACGATTATATTACTGGTAGGAGAGAAGTACACGGATTTAATGATTTAAGACAGATACTAGATACGTATCAAAGTTCCCCACAGGCTCAACTCGCTGAAAGAAAACATAAGTTTATTAATCGTCAAGCAGGATTTGCTAGTCGGTATCCTAAGCTATTTCATTGTACGTCACAAGATGCATTGATTAGTATTATAAAGAGTAGAAGGTTTAGACTTTCTAATTTAGAAAATGTAAATGATTTAGAAGAAATAAAAAGAATAAATGACTTAAGATTAAGGGATAAAGTTTTTGTGGGGTGTTTTACATATGAACCTAAGATTAATCCTGCACATTGGCGTGAATATGCTAGGGGAAGTCAAATAAAGGATAGACCAAATGGAGTTTTATTTAGTGTACAGCAAAAATGGTTTTCAAAGAATATCATTAATGTATTTGATGCACAAGGAAAAGAACTGAATATAAAGGTTTATCCGTCAAGAGAAGAAATGCCATGCATACACGTAGGAGAAAATGCTAATAATGGACAATTTTATGTGACAAATAACGATTTTTTTGGAGTGCATTATAAACGGGGGGGACTTAAAGTAAACGAAATAGCAGATGATTATGATGTATCTGTATTTGAAATAGCTGGCATTATGAAAAATAAAGCAGGCAAATGTACAAGTAGAGATGGTAAAATATATCATAAAAAGTGGTATCAAGAAAAAGAGATTCGATTAAAGGTTATGATAAGTAAGGAACCATTTGTAGAAACAAAATTACCATTCTCAAGAATAGAAATACAATTAACAGATGATGCATTTAATGAATTTGACATTAGTTTTCAACCTAATACACTAGAAAATGAAAAAGAAGCATTTATTTATGAGTTAAGACAATTATTACCTGAAAGTAGGATACATATTTTTTAAGGAATACTATGAAATATTTTAAGGAGGTGACAATCATGGCTCGCCCAACGAAGAGCATAACAACAAGAACAGGACATATGAGTAAAAGTGAAATAGATGCAAGGATAGAATATGAAGCAAAACTTAGAGGTGAGTCTGATGATATCAGGCCACCTTCTTTTTTATCCAAAGAACAGGAAGAAAAGTTTGTGGCTATAGTAGATTACCTTAAGCCCTCAGGAATTTTGGGTAATATAGATGTTTATATTTTAGCTCAGGCAGCTATAAGTATAGATAGAATACAAGAATGTGAACGCCATATTAATGAGTTTGGTGTGGTTAATAATGAAGGTAAGCCAAGTGTATATTTGAAAGTTAAGGACTCCTACATGAAGGAGTTTTTTAGATTGTGTAATGAGCTGAGCTTAAGCCCACAAGCAAGAGCTAAACTAGCCAATATTAATGCAGGTGTGGAAAAAGAGCAACAAGATCCACTACTTAAGATTATTCAAGGAGGTGGTGGGTAATAGATTATAACAGCTTTAAAGAATCAAAAGCCTATCAGTATGCAGTAGATGTATTAGAGGGCAAATTTCCAACAAATAAATATATAAAAACGATATGTAAGAAGTTCCTTTATGAGATAGACTATCAGGAGGAGCTTCTTTATTATTTTGATTATGAAACAGCAGATAAAATTATTAATATCATGAAGTTAATTAACTTTGCTACTGGAGCTGTAGCAGGTCAATCACTATATGAGGCTTGTGTGGGCTACCAGTATTTTTTTATATTAAATATCTTTTGCTGGAAAAGGAAAGACAAGCCTGAAAAACGAAGATACGAAATTTGCTTACTATGGATAGCAAGAAAGAACTCAAAAAGCGTAAACAGTTCACTTATTATGATTTTGCTTATGTTATTAGAGCCAAAATATAGTGAATTTTATTTATGTGCTAATGTGAGGGATCAGGCAAAGATTGTATATAACGAAGCAAAGAAGTTAATAGAGTCATCACCTTTTATAAAGGATAAATTTGATATAAAAAGAGATGTGATTACTTGTAAACTTAATGAAAATACTTTAAGAGCATTATCTAGTGATGTAAATACAACAGATGGTAGAAGAGTTTCTGCAGCTTGCATAGATGAGGTAGGTGCTGCTAAAGATGGTGGGCTTATTGAGTCTATGACATCAGGGATGCTTTCAGTACAAAATAGGCTTTTAATATTAATTTCTACCAGTTATCCAAACACGCAAAATCCTTTCCTAGAATGGACAGATTACAGTAAGAAAGTAATTGATGGTGTGGTTGATGATGAAAAGTTATTTGCCATGCTGTATAGCCTAGATGAGAAAGATGAAATGGTAGTAGAGAATTTCATGAAAGCTAATCCTTTACAAAGTACTTTAGAGGATGGAAAGGAATACCTAGAAAGCGAATATCGCAAGGCACTTGAGATGGGTGGGGCAAAGTTAACTTCATTTAAATGTAAGCATCTAAACATCTGGTTAGATGGTGATGTTGGAGAGATTTATATTCCAACGAAAGAAGTAAAGAAGTGTAGACTACAAGAATCATTTGATTGGTGTGGTAGAGATGTTTACTTAGGCATTGATTTGGCTATGACAACGGATAACTGTGCAGTAGCGATGGTAACAGAGGAAGATGGCAAAGTATATGCTAATGTATGGGCATTTGTGCCTAATGATCGTATAGACGAAAAGACTCGAATAGAGAAGGTTGATTATAGGGCAATGATTAGAAATGGGAATTGCTTTGGGTGTGGTGAAAATGTCGTGGACTATGGGTTTATAGAAAGCTTCATCTTGGGTTTAGAGGATAAGTATGGTGTAAGAATAGTAGGGATAGCTTTTGATAGATATAACTGCCTGAGTACTGCACAGAAGCTTGAAAATAACGGTTATGAAACCACAGAACTTAAGCAACATTCAAGTGTATTACATAGCCCTACAAAGCTACTAGAAGAATTAGTTTTAACGCAGAAATTTGGTTACGAAAGTAATAGATTGCTAGAAATTAATTTTGCTAATGCTAGGTGTTTATATGATACAAACCTTAATAGGTATGTAAATAAAAAGAAGTCTACAGGTAAGATTGATATGGTCGCAGCACTTATTAATGCATTATATCTACAAGAACAAGAGATGTTGCAAGAAGATTTTGTGGTGCAAGTGTTTTAGCAAAAAGGAGGAAGAATGTATAAATTATATCAAGGTGATTGTTTGGAATTAATGAAAAATATTCCTGACGGAAGCATAGATATGATTTTATGTGATTTACCATATGGAACAACAGAATGTAAGTGGGATTCAATTATTCCATTAGATAAACTTTGGGAGCAATATATGCGAATTATTAAGGAGAATGGAGTGGTTGTATTAACATCAGCTCAGCCATTCACAACAAAGCTCATTGAAAGTAATATAAAGCATTATAAATATAATTGGTACTGGGTGAAAAATATAGTAACAGGTTTTTGTTTTGCAAAATATCAACCTATGCGAAAGGTTGAAGATGTTTGTGTATTTTATAAGAAGATGCCTAAGTACAATCCACAGGGATTAGTGGAAATAAAAAATCCAAAGCTGAAAGTAAGAAAGAAAATGGAGCGTAATGATTGGATTTACAGAGATACATTAAATGGCGAATTTACACCACAATGGACTAATTATCCTAATAATGTACTAGAATTTAAATCTGAACGTGGTTATCATCCTACGCAAAAACCAGTTTCATTATTTGAGTATTTGATAAAAACATATACAGACGAGGAAATGGTCGTATTAGATAACTGCATGGGATCAGGAACCACAGGCGTGGCTTGTGTAAATACAAATAGGCGTTTTATTGGTATGGAACTAGATGAAAAATACTTTAATATAGCAAAGCAAAGAATTGAGGCAGCAGTCTCTTTAGTCCAAGGTGAAGAAAAATGGGCTTAAGGGATTTTTTTATTAGGCAAAATAGAGAAATAATACCACAAGAGCTAGATTTATTATTAGAAGCAGAAGAACAAAAGTCACTTGCAGTAAATAGAGCACAAGCTATCAGTTTGCCTTCTGTGTACGCTAATGTGGAGCTTATAGCAAATACTATAGGTAACTTAGAAATCAAGCTATACAAAGAATATGAGGGCAGTGTGGAGGAAGTAAAAGGAGATAAAAGGACACTTCTTTTAAATGATGAGCCAAATGCCTTTATGACAGGTGATGAGCTTAAGAAAGCTATGGTCAGAGATTACCTTTTAGAAGGTGCTTGCTATGTTTATATTGAAGGGCAAGGCGTAAAAGCAGAAAAGAAACTGCACTATATTCCTACTGATAAGATTAGCTTATTGTTTGCACCAGGAGTCATATTGAAAGAGGTAACTTTACTTTTAGAAGGTATACCTTATGATATAAGTCATTTTATGATATGTACTAAAAATAGCATTAATGGTGTAGAAGGAAGAGGAATTGTAGCCGAGTGTAACGATATCCTAAAACAAGCTTTAGATAATATGGAGTATACCACAAGGACTATGAGTAATGGTGGTGTAAAGCGTGGGGTTTTACAAAGTACTAGACGTTTAACAGCAGAGGCGATTGCAGAGCTTAAGAAGGCATGGAAAAGGCTTTATGAGAAAAATAATGATTGTATTGTTTTAAATGAAGGTATTACATATCATGAATTACAACAGACAGGACAAGAAATGCAGATGATAGAATCCAAGTCAGCTATTGATACAGATATTTGTAGATTGTTTAATGTGCCTGTAAATATGTTTGATTCAAGCATACCGAGTGAGGTGTGGGATTCATTTGTAAAGTTAGCAATTATGCCTATACTTAATAAGTTCGAGAAGGTTTTAAATAAATGCTTGTTAGATACAGAAGAAAAGGATAAGTATTATTTTGCGTTTGATACTAAAAAGCTCAATAAGGGTGATATTGAAAAGCGATTTAAAGCTTATGAAATAGCCCTTAAGAATGGTTTTATGACACCTTCTGAGGTACGCTTTGAGGAAGATTTAAATGAAATTGAGACTTTAAACTTTGTGAAGCTTAATCTTGGTGATGTTTTGATGGATATTGCATCAGGAAGCATCTATACGCCTAATACAAACACCAAAGTTACGCATGATGGTGTAGAAATGAATCAATCTAGTGTGAATATGCATCAAAATGGTGCAAAGATGAATCAAGAAAACATTAATATAAAGCAAAAAGATGTAAGTATGCACCAAAATGCACCAAAATGATGCAATAAGACGTAAAAGTGGTGAAGGGAGGTGGAAAGTGGTGCAAATTGAAGTAAGAAATGATGGTACATTAGAAATAAGTGGCTATGTGAATGCCGTGGATCGTTATTCTAAAGAGCTTTATTCAGAAAGAGGAAAGTTCATTGAAAAAGTAGAACCACAAGTATTTCAAAGGGCTTTAGAAAGAGCAGATAATGTAGATATGCTTTTAAACCATGATGTAAGGCATAAGCTAGCAAGTACAATCAATGAAACACTAGAGCTTAGAGAAGATAATATAGGCTTATTTGCAAGAGCTGTAATTAATGATAAAGAGGTTATTAAAGAAGCTCAGCAAGGCAATTTAAAAGGATGGTCATTTGGGTTTAGGACTTTAAATGATACATGGGAAGAAAATGAGCCTATTGCAAAGCGTACTTTAGAAGATATTGAACTTATAGAAGTATCGTTATTGACTATTGAACCAGCCTATATTGCAACCTCAGTACAAGTAAGGGCAGAAGGCATAGAGCAAAGAAGTAGACCTGATGAACAGGAAGAAGAGCCAATTTTTAATGAAGCTTATGAGAAACAGAAACACCTAATAGATGCATGGGTGTGGTTAATGAAAAACAAAACTCCTTAAGGGAGTTATTTTTATGCCTAAATTTAAGGACTAGAAAGGACGACTAGATGAAATTATTACTAGAAAAAAGAAGTAAACTTATTGAAAAGATTGAAGCATTAGTAGGAAAGGTAGAGCAAGAAACTAGAGCCTTTTCTAATGAGGAGCTTAATGAAGTAAATGCGTATAAAGAACAAATTAAACAGATTGATGAAACAATTAGAGCTAAAGAAGAAGCTAGAAACTTAATGACAACGATTAAAAAGCCAGCTTCATCTACTGAGCCAGTAAAACAAATTAGATCTATTTCAGAAGAAATTAGAAGCCTTAGAGCAGATGCAGAGCTAGAGATTGGTAATAGAGAATTAAGAGATGCAACGCATACTTTTTCATCAGATGCTATTGGAGCAAGTAATGCGGCTACAGAGAATATTGCTAAGACAACTTTTGGAGATTACATTTTAGATAAATTGGCTTATGTATCTCCTTTATATGGAGCAGTAAGACATGAACGCTTTGGGAATAGTAAGCATCAAATCCCTGTACAAGCTAATAAGCTAGGAAAATTTGTACCAATGCATGAGCTTGCAGAGTACAGCAAGCAAACAGCCAACTTTAAGCCTATTAAATTAGAAGCACATAAGTTTGGTACATTGATTTCATTCTCACAAGAAGCATTAGAGGATACAGGTTATAACTTAGAAAGCGAATTACTTAGACAGTTAGCAGAATCATATAGCATGACTTTAGATGAATTAATTGTAAAAGGAAATGAAGAATATGGTGTACAAGGATTAAATAGTTTTAGTACAGAAGATGGTGTAAAAGAAGTAACACTACCTACACAATTAACACCTGAGACATTAACAGAACTTTATTTTGCATTACCTATTCGATATAGAAATACAGCAACTTGGGTGATTTCAGACCAAACAGCTAGAGCATTAACAGATATGAAGTTTACAGATGGCAAGCCTGTATTAGTAACTTCTTATAATGGCTCACCAGTAGGAATGCAAACAACTATTTTAGGTAGACCAGTTATTATTAATGAACATATTGCAGAGCTAAATGATACAGGAACAGCCATTTATTTTGGTGATTTAGGTCGAGCACTTATTGTAGGGGAAAGAAAATCCTTATCACTTCAAAAGTCTACAGAATATGGTTTTGCTAATGATGAAATTGCTATTAAAGCAAATATGCGATTAGATATTAAAAAAGCATTAGGGGAAGCAATGGTCATTGGGAAAGCTACAGGTGTGGGTAAAACAACTAGGAGTAAAGCAGCTTAATGAAGTTATCAGAGATTGATGTACCTTTTGTAAAAGAGTATCTAAGACAAGATAGTGATGAAGATGATATGCTCATTGGAGTTATTTTAGAAGGGGCTAAGGACTATATAGTTAAATACACAGGGCAGAGCTTAGAACAGTTAGATGATAGTGAAGATTTAACTATTGCAGTACTTGTATTAGTGGCTGAGTTTTATGATAATAGGACTATTTCTGTTAATGAGAGGGTTAATTTGAGGATTAATAGTATGTTGGAGTCTTTATTGGGAAGATATAGTTTAAATTTGTTGTAGGATTATTTTGAATTATATATAATATACTTAAGGGGGGATTAATGATGAGTGAATTATGTAACTTTATTGAAAAAAACATAGTTACAATTATAGGCCTAGCATTAACATATTTAGGTTTAAAGAAAAACTTTATAGATAATTTTAAATTACAAAGAACAGAAAATCAGTTGGATAAAATAAATAGTTTGTCTATGAAAATTCAAGGGTGTATTGATAAATCCATTAGAGAACCAATATTGTTTAAAGAGGCATTTGATGAGATTGGTCAAGACATTGTATGTTATGGGTCTAAAAAAAGTTTATCAATATTTATATTTTTAAAGGAATATGTTGTAGAACATGATAGTGCAGGAATACTCCATATTTTTGTTTACTTAAGTTTGTTATTAGCCCAGGTGAGGCAAGATACTATTGGTGAAGTCGTTAATCCTGAGTTGTTAATTAAAATGCAATTACAACTTGGAGACCAATATAACTAGGAAAGGGAAAAAATTAAGGAAATTAATAATTGTGCAGTAAAGCAATTAAAATTAGATAGGAGATTTTTAATTAAATAGAGGGTGATATAAATACATTTTGACAGTGGAAAACTAAATAAGAGAATAACATTTATATTCTATTCAGAGGTAGAAAATGAAATAGGACAACTTATACAACAGCCCATACAAATCAAAAAGGTGTGGGCATTTTTAGAACCTCTTAGGGGTTATCAGCAAACAGAAGCACAAAGATTAAGTAGTGAAACGACCTATAAAATCTTAACACGTTATCATAAAGGTATTAATCAAGATATGCTTATTAATTATGAAGGCAAAAAAATTTATATTCATCAAGTCTTAGATGTTGAAGAACGTCATGCTTATATGGAGATAACAGCAACTTGGAAAGGTGAAATGTGGGAAGATGAGTAGTAGCTTTACGACCAAAGGTTTAGATACTTTAGAGAAAAAATTAGGTTATGTAGCAGAGCATTATCCGTTTGAATCAGAAATACTGCTTACTAGAATGGGAAATAACTTTAGAAAAGCAGTTAAAGCAAAAACTCCTGATAGTGGAGAAGATAGCAAAAGGAAGCTTATGAAGTCTTATAAGGTAAGTAAGGTTCAAGGTACAGGAAAAGACCTTTATGTAGAATTTAGATCTACCTCACCTCACTTTCATTTAGTAGAACGAGGGCATGAAATTGTAAAAAGAAATGGTGAAGCTACAGGTATGAGAAGAGCAGGAAAGTTTATGGTAGAACAAACAGCTCTTGAATATCAAAAAGAGTTTCCTAAAGAGGTAGAGCGTACGGTAAATAGATTAATAAAAGGACTTAAATAAATGGTTTTATATCAAGATATTGCAAAGGCAGTAACAACGGTTATTAAGGGAGCATTTCCTAATGTACCTATATATGGTGATGAAGTTAAAGAGGGTTATAAGAAGCCTTCTTTTTTTGTGGGCATTTTGCCAGTAAGTAGTATTAACCACACTAAAAGCATCAAAGAAGAGCAGCTACTTATTACAATAAGTTATTTTTCCAATACGACAGATACCTTAAAGAATTATAGTGTCATGCAAGAGCTAAAAGTAGCGTTTGGACAGGTATTAGGTGTGGATAATAGAAAGTTTACCATCCAAGAAACCAATACACAGAAAGTAGGAGAGGAGGGTGATATTTATCAATTTACTTTTGATATTAACTATTATGAGTTGACTTGTAATGAGTCTGACAGCGTATTAGCAGGAAAAATTATTTATAAAGAGAAGGGAAGTGACTAATGGGTTTACCATCAGTAATTATTAATTTTAAGGAAACAGGTGGCACAGCTATTAAAAGAGGAGAACGAGGCATTGTGGCGCTGGTATTAAAGGATGGTGTGGATGAAATAGAAAGCCATGGGGTATTAAGTGCCTCAGAGATTCCAAAGGATTTAAAGGAGTTTAATAAAGAACAAGTAGAATTAGCTTTAATGGGTTATCAGACACCACCTAAAAAAGTATTAATTGTGGTGATGCCACAGGAAGAAACAGGTTATAGTGAAGTTATGAAATATCTTGAATGTTTAAGATGGGATTACTTAGCTATTCCTGAGATTGAAGAAGAGAATGTAAATAGTATTTCGAGTTGGGTTAAGTCATTAGATAAGAAAGTAAAAGCAGTATTACCAAATTGCAAAGGAGACCATGAAAGTATTATTAACTTTACAAGTAATAATATTGTGACCAATACAAGGACATATACCACAGCAGAATATTGCAGTAGAATAGCAGGTCTTTTAGCAGGTACACCTATGACTATTTCAGCAACCTATGCACCATTAAATGAGGTAGTAGATTTTGATAAGCTAACTAAAACAGAAATGGATGTAGCTATTAATAAAGGTGAGTTAGTACTTTATCATGATGGAGAAAAAGTTAAAGTAGCAAGAGCGGTAAATAGCTTTGTAACAACTACCCAAGATAAGGGAGAATCATTTAAAAAGATTAAGATTGTAGATGCTATGCACATGATACATGATGATATTAAAAAGACTACAGAAGATAGCTATTTAGGAAAGTATGCAAATAGTTATGATAATAAATGCTTACTAATTACAGCTATTCAAGCTTATTTAGATCAATTAGTGCTAGAGGGTATTTTAGATAATAGCTATGCCAATAAAGTATATATTGATGTGGAAGGACAAACAGCCTATTTAAAATCAATAGGTGTGGATGTGGAGAGCTTATCAGAGAGAGAGATTAAGGAGTACAATACTAAAGATAAGGTATTTTTAGCATCTAATATTAAAATACTTGATGCGATTGAAGATATTACTTTAGATATAGCGATTTAAGGCGTACTGTTTTATAATATATCCAACAGGAGGGGATATGTATGAAGTGGTTTGCGATTTTACTAGGTTTAGTATGTATTATTTGGGAGATAGTATTTTTACCTAAAGTAATAGAGAAGAATATCAGAAAAGAAGTTAAAGATATTAATGGTGTGGTAATTAGTATTAAGAGCATAGGAAGAAGAGAAGCTATGTATTTAGTCGAGTATAAAATAGGGGAAGAACTAATTCGAAATAATGTAAGATGTAATTGGATGGGTAAAATCGAGGAATGGATATAAAGGCACATAGTGTCTTTTTTTATACCCCAAATTAAAGGAGGAATGGATGGATAAATTTTCAGCACACCAAGTGATTAATGGCACTTGGGGAGAAGTATGGATTGATGGTACTTATATGGCAGAGGTGACAGCCTTTGAAGCAAAAGTAACATTAGAGAAAACAGATGTAAATATGACAAGGCGACTTGCAAAAGCTCAGAAGGTAATAGGCTTTTCTTGTTCAGGTCAAATTACGTTAAATAAAGTATCATCTTATTTTATTAAGAAACTAAGTGATGATATGAAAGCAGGAAGACAAACAGTTTGTACAATCATTAGTAAGTTAGATGATCCAGACGCACAAGGAGCTGAGCGTGTGGTAATTAAAGATGCAGTTTTTGATGAGCTAACACTCGCAAACTGGTCAGCAAAGACATTAGGTGAAGAACAAGTAAGTTTTACATTTAGTGATTGGGATTTGTTAGATACTATTTAAGACAGAAGAGGAGAAACATATGAGTTTAATTGATAAGTTATTACAAATGGATAAATCAAAATTAATGGAAATGCCTACAAAGGAAGTAGAGTTTGAAAGATTAACGAAGTTATTAGGTGAGCCTTTTAATGTAAAATGTAAGGCCATTGATGGTGAGAGATATGCAGATATTCAAAGGTCAGCAGTAGATTTAAATAAAAAAGGTGGCTTAAGAGATATTAATCTTTTTGAAATGCAGGTGCTTACAGTAATTGATGGTGTGATAGAACCTAGCTTAAAGGATAAAAGATTATTAGCTTACTTTGGATGTGCGACACCTAAGGAGTTAGTTAAAAAGCTATTTTTAGCAGGTGAGATTGCAGAGCTATCTAGTGTGATTACTGAGTTATCAGGCTATGATAAGGACGAGGATGAAGAAGAGTTAAAAAAGCAATAGAAGAAAGCTATGAAATGCAAGTTATGTATTTACTCTTTAAATATAAAAATATGAAGCCTTCGGAGTTTTATTGGCTACCAGTGGGCGAAAAGAAAATATTAGGGTATTTTATAAAAAGAGAGCTAGAAGAGCGACAAAAGGAAATGCAACAGATGTATGGGGGTGATACCTCATAGCAAAGATTATTGATGCAATTTTAAAGCTAACGGATAATTTTACGCCTACATTAACTAAAGCACAGCATGAGCTTGTGAAGTATTCAAAGCAAGTACAAAGGGTAGGTAAAGACATACAAAAAACAGGGGAAAATATTGAGAAGGTAGGCACTAAACTATCTATTGGTATTACTGCCCCTTTAACAGCTCTTGGAACGATGGCAATTTCTACAGCAAATAGTTTTGAAGATGCTATGGCTAAAGTAAGTACGATTGCAGATACAAGTAGTAAATCAATGGTAGTACTTAAAGAGGAAATATTAGCATTATCCAATAATACGGGAATAGCTTTTACAGAACTTGCAGAAGCACAATATCAAGCAATATCAGCAGGTGTGGATACAGCTGAATCTGTTAAGTTTGTAGAAACTGCAGTAAAGGCAGCTAAAGGTGGTTTTACAGATACTACAACAGCTATTGATGGCTTAACCACCGTATTAAATGCGTATGGTATGACAGCAGATAAAGTAACAGATATATCTAATCAAATGATGTTAGCACAGAACTTTGGTAAAACTTCTTTTGGAGAAATGGCACAAAGTTTAGGGAATGTTATCCCAACAGCAGCACAATTAGGTGTAACTACTGAGGAGTTATTTAGTTCTATTGCCACATTAACTAAACAAGGTATTGGAACAAGTGAAGCTATTACAGGTTTAAAGGCAGCTATGTCCAATATTATTAAACCTTCAACAGAGGCAGTTAAGTTAGCTGACCAATTAGGGATTAGCTTTAACTCGGCTCATTTAGAGTCTGTAGGATTTGCCACATTTATGAAAGAGATTGCAGAGGCTACAGGTGGCAGTACAGAAATGATGGGGAAACTATTTGGTTCAACAGAAGCTCTTAATACTATGTTAGTTTTAACAGGAAAAGGTGCAAGTGACTTTGAAAATGTTTTATCCCAAATGAGCCAAACTACAGGGCTTACAGAAAGTGCTTTTGAGGCCATGCAAACACCAAGTCAACGTTTTAATATAGCTCTAAATAAGATTAAAAATAGTATGATTCAATTTGGTGAGCTATTACTTCCGGTGTTTAAGAAGGTAACAGACACAATAGGTAAGGTGGGAGATGCTTTAAATAACTTAACACCTGAGCAAGCTCAAAGCATTATAAAATTTGGATTGATGACAGCTAGTATAGGGCCGGTTATAAAAATATTTGGAAAGCTAGTAAGTAGTGTAGGTAAAGCTACCACATCTGTTGGAAAGTTAGGTGTAACTATTAAAGGACTTAAGAGCATGAAGGATGTAATGAAGCTTGTGTTTTCTCCTGCAAATAAAGTAGTTTTAGTGATGACAGCTATTGCATTAGTAGCAGGGCTCATTATTAAATACTGGCAACCTTTAAAAACATTTTTTATAGGATGCTTTAATAAGATTAAGGAATTGGCTTTAAGTTGTGGTTTAGATATTGAACAGCTCAAAGAAGTATTTAATAAAGCTAAGGAAGGAATAAGCACAGCTATTCAAGGGATAATAAGCCTCGTGCAGTGGCTATGGCAAATGATTCAGCCGGTAATATCAATGGTAGTGGAATATATCAAAATTAGTTGTTCGGCTTGGATAGGTGCTTTCAAGGGAGTACTTACAGGGGTAGCAACAGTTATTAATGGTGTGGTTGAAGTACTAGGTGGTATTATAGAGTTCATTGTGGGTGTGTTTACTCTAAATTGGCAGAATGCATGGCAAGGTGTGGTTAATATCTTTACAGGAATTTTTAGGAGTATTACAGGAGTATGCAAGAGCGTTATGAATGGGATTATAGGCTTTATTAATGGTGCAATTAGTGGCATCAATAGGCTAGGTTCGTTTAAAATGCCTGAGTGGTTAGGTGGCAAACAAATAGGAATTAATATCCCACAAATACCAATGCTTTATAAAGGCACAGATAACTGGCAAGGTGGTACAGCAATGATTCATGATAGGGGTGCAGAGATTGTAGACTTGCCAAGAGGAACAAGAGTATATCCACATGATGAAAGTATTAAAAAGGCCTTTAATGATGGTGCTAGAAGTAGTGGTGGTGTAAGTATAGCAAAACTAGCAGATACCATTGTAGTAAGAGAAGATGCAGATATAGATAAAATTGCAAATGCACTTTATAATAAACTTAAAAAGCATGCATTGAATATAGCTTAAGAGAGTAGGAGCGTTATGAAAGTAGAAATAAGACAATATAAATATAAGTGCTGTAAGTGCAATTATTGCGAGTGGATTCCAGAGGAAGTAATAGGTGAATTTGCTGATATAGATATGTATTGCAATGGTAAAAGTAAAATGCCTATTTTAGAGTGTCCATATTGTAATGGTAATTTTAAATATGATAATGAAGTAGCAGTGCATACGTTTGAAGAAGAAAATGATGACAGTTTACTATTTTAATATAAATAGGAGGTAAGATTGGATTATTATTTATCATTTAACAATAATGAAGAAAGGATAAGGCTGCCAGTCCTTCCTTCTTCTTTTGAGGTAACTGTGCCTCATCAAAATACAACAGTAAATATTACTAATTTAGGTGAGATTAATTTAATAGGTAAAACAGGACTTATAAATATGAATATAGAGGGCTTCTTTCCTAATCAAGAGTATCCATTTTGTTTGTATACTAGCTTCTCTAAGCCTTATGAATATATCAAGCAACTTCTTAAGTGGAAGAACTCAGGAAAGCCCATAAGGGTGATTGTGACAAACACACCTATTAATTATGCTATGGCAATAGAAAGCCTTACATATTCAGAAGTAGATGGCACTGGTGATGTTTATTTTAGTCTAGAGCTTAAAGAGTATAAGTTTATTTCAACTACAAAACAAACAACTACAACTTCTAATGGTACAATATTAACCACACCAAATACTACTAGACAAGTAAAGTCTCCTTCTGACACCTATGCGGTCAAAAAAGGAGATACTTTATGGCTTATAGCAAAGAAAGTTACAGGTGATGGCTCTAATTACAAAGCTATTGCAGCTAAGAATAATATTACTGACCCTAATAAAATCTATGTAGGACAAAAGTTGGTGATATAATGCCAAAGGTAATATTAAAGAATAAAACAGATAATATTGATGTCACCAATATGATTAATGAGATAGTGTGGGGTGGCAGCACATCAGAAATAGCAAGGACTTTACAGCTAAATTTCTTATATCCATTACATGATACATATGCACCTAAGATTTATCCCAATATAGGTGATGGAATGTATTTATATAATGATAATGAAAAAGAGTTATTTAGAGGTAGGGTCTTTTATAATGAGCGATTTGGAGAACAAGGTACTATACAAATTACTTGTTATGATGATGCTATTAGGTTAAGTAAAAGCAAGGGCACATATAATTTTAAGAATAAAACAGCAGAAGCTATTACAACGACAGTATGTAATGATTTAGGAATAGAAGTGGGAGCACTTGCTAAAACAGGAATACCACAAAAACTATTATGTAGTAGTATGGGGATGTATGAAATTATAAAGACAGCTTATGATGGAGCCAGTAGTCAAAATGGTAAGAAGTATTATATTACAATGCGAAAAGGTAAGTTATGTGTGGATCAAGTCGGTAATGAAGTTGTTGACTACACTTTGCGAGCAGATACAAATATAGTCGAAAGTTCATATTCTGAGAATGCAGAGGGTGTGGTCAATAAGGTTAAGATTTATGATGAAAATGATCAGTACTTAGGTATAGTACAAAATGATGAACTCATAGATTTAGTGGGTACATTCCAAGAGGTATATATTAAGGAAGATAATAAACAGGCAAGAACTGTGGCTCAAAGTATGTTGCAAGGTATATCACAGGAAATAAGTGTTACAGTTAGAGGCGACACAAGTTGTATAAGTGGAAGGACTATTAAAATTGAGGACTCATTAACTAAGTTAGTGGGTTCTTTTTATATTGAGTCAGATGAACATGAGTGGAGTGGTGGGCGGTATAAAACTAACATAATACTAGTAGCTGAAAGAGTATAGTAAAACATGGCTATGTTAGACAAATTCGTTGATACAGAAATATAAGAATAGGCTAAACATAGCCCCACATAACAATATGATATAACGGAACAATAAATTTCGGATTATGCTACGGGTCTATAAATAATTTTGTGTATTCTCTTTCTAATGGCAATCGATTTTTAAAT
>DYCF01000067.1 GCA_019418225.1 Clostridiales bacterium
TCTATTTCTAGACTAGTAAAATACTATGGAAAAGTTAATTGTCTACAGCCTGAAGAAAGCACTTTTTAAGTGCTTTCTTTTTTTGTACGTAGATGAAAGACGAAAGACTAGATAAAAATTTAACGCTTGATTTTATGAAAATTTTAATGTCTAATATATAAGGTATAATTTTATAGAAAAAATCCAATATAAAAGAAATTTGTCTAATATTTGACAAGGATTTAAATTATGAATAGGAAAGTGGGGACTCGTGTGAAAGTAAAAAATATCAATCAGCCATTAACTAGCCAGCAAGTTCAAATTATTGATCAGGTGATTCAAGGTTATAATGGTGAGCATTCAAGATTATTAGAAATTCTATTAGAAATACAATCTTTAATGGAGGGACAATATATTTCAAAAGCAGTGGCTTATTATATCGCAGAAAATATGGGGCTTCATGCAAGTCGAATTTATGACGTCATTTCCTTTTTCTCAGCTTTATCAGAAAAGCCAAGAGCCAAGTATCCAATTCAAGTGTGTGAAAGCATTGTTTGTAAAGTAAATGAAAGTGATAACTTATTAAATAATTTGCAGTTACTTTTAGGTATTGATTTAAACGAAGTGACCTATGATGGGAAATATACGATTGAGGAAGTCCCTTGCTTTGGTGCATGTGATAAAGCACCAGCTATGCGTATTAACGGGAAAGTATATGGACCGCTTCATACAAAAGAACAAATCAAGGCAGTACTAAGTGAATTAGAATAGAGGTGGGAAGATTGAAAAAAACAGTAAGCTTTATAACTCAAAACTTTGGGAAATATGATGTTAATTCAATAGAATCTTATGAGTCAGTGGGCGGTTTTTCTGCCCTAAAAAAAGCTGTAGTGATGGATGGCTTTGATATTGCAGACCTTATTGCAACTTATGAAGTAAAAGGACGTGGTGGTGCAGGTTATGACATGGGTAAAAAATGGCGCCAAGCAAGAGAAGTAGTAGGTGATGAAAAGGTTGTCGTTTGTAATGCTGATGAAGGGGAACCATGTACTTTTAAAGACCGTACCCTTATTGAAAATGACCCATTCCGCTTAGTGGAAGCCATGATTATTGCAGGTTATAGTGTAGAAGCTAAAAATGGTTATATTTATATGCGTGAAGAATATAGCCACTTAAGACCACTCCTTTTAAATGCAATTGCTTCTGCTAAGGCAAAGGGGTATTTAGGTAAAAATATTTTAGGTAAAGGCTTTAACTATGAACTTCATTTGTATTCAGGTGCAGGGGCTTATGTATGTGGTGAGGGGACTGCTCTTGTAGAGTCTATGGAAGGAAAAAGTGGAAGACCTAGAATGAAGCCACCATTTATTAAGCAAAGTGGTTTATTTAGTCTACCAACTTGCCTTAATAATGTAGAAAGCTTATGTCTTGTACCAAGTATTTTATTAGATGATGAAAAAACATATTTACGATATGGAACACAGGAATCTGTAGGGACAAAGATGATAAGTGTAGGCGGAAATGTCCAAAAGCCAGGTGCTTTTGAAATTCCATTTGGGCTTACAGTAAGAGAAATTATTAATGATTTAGCAGGTGGCACAGCAGAAGACCATGAAATTAAATTCATTCAATTTGGTGGCGCATCAGGGAAAATTGCAGGTCCTGAAATTTTAGATGTACCTTATACATATGAAGACTTAAAAGCTGCTGGTGTAGGCGTGGGTTCAGGAGCAATCTTAGTAATTGATGACCGTACAGAGGTAATAGATTTCTTACAAACAACACAAAAGTTCTTCTCGCATGAAAGCTGTGGACAATGTACACCTTGTCGTGAAGGAAATCGTCATGTAAAACTTATTCTTCAAAAAATAAAAGCCGGTACACATACAGAGGAAGATATAAAAACGCTCAAGAAAATCGCAATGATTATGCAAAATGCATCACTTTGTGGCCTTGGTGAATCAGCACAAAATGCAACAGTAAGTGCAATGCGAGTATTTCCAGAAGTATTTGAAGTAAGAGGGGGAAGAGCATAATGGTAAATATCAAAATTAATAATATGCCACTTACAGTTAAGAAAGGCACACGCGTTATTGATGCAGCAAAAATGGTAGGGATTGATATTCCACACTTATGTTATCATCCAGATCAAAGCGTTAAGGCACACTGCAGAATGTGTGTTGTAGAAGTAGTAGGTAGTAGAAAGCTTTTAGCTTCTTGTTCAACACTTGTATGGGAAGGCATGGAGATTCATACAGATACACAAAAAGTCAGAGATACACAAGTAGGTATCTTGGAAATGATTTTAGCAGACCATAATCAAGATTGCTTAAGCTGCGCTAGAAATGGCAACTGTGATTTACAAAAATTATGCAGCCGTTTTAATATTTTAAAACCAACGCTTGAACCAGTTGTAGTTAAAAAATCAGTTCAAGATGGTAACCCAAGCTTAGTTCGTGATTTATCAAAATGCATTAAATGTGGACGCTGTGTCAAAGCATGTAGCGAAACGCAAGGTATTTGTGCCCTTAGTTATTCAGACCGTTCTGAAAGCTTTACGGTTACAACAGCTTTTAATGATCAATTAGAAAAAACAGACTGTGTATTATGTGGTCAATGTTCTACAGTTTGTCCTGTAGGGGCAATTGTAGAAAAAGATGATACACAAAAAGTATGGGATGCCTTACATGATCCTAGTAAACATGTTATCGTTCAAGTAGCACCATCTGTAAGAGTAACACTTGGTGAAGCTTTTGAAATGCCTAAAGGTAGCATTGTAACAGGGAAAATGGTAAGTGCTCTTCGTATCATCGGTTTTGATAAAGTGTTTGATACCAACTTTGCGGCAGATGTTACTATTATGGAAGAAGGAACAGAGTTACTTCATCGTATTCAAAATGGAGGAAAACTTCCTATGATTACATCTTGCAGTCCAGGGTGGGTAAATTATATGGAAAAACACCATGATCATTTAATTGGACATCTATCAACAGCTAAATCGCCACAACAAATTTTTGGTGCCCTTTCAAAATCATATTATAGTGAAAAGGCAGATATTGATCCATCTAATATTGTTACTGTATCAATTATGCCTTGTGTGGCTAAGAAATATGAGGCAGCAAGACCTGAGATGGAAGTAAATGGTTGTAGAGATGTAGATATTGTTCTTACAACACGCGAATTCATTAAAATGATTAAATATGTAGGTCTTGATTTTGCGAACTTGCAAGATGGAGAATTCGATAGTCCATTAGGTGAAGGCAGTGGTGCAGGTGCTATCTTTGGAACAACGGGTGGCGTAATGGAAGCTGCACTTCGCAGCGTATCAGAACTGCACACAGGTAAACCACTTGCAAGCTTAGAATTTGAAGCTGTAAGAGGCAATGAAGGCATTAAAGCAGCGACAGTTAATTTAGGCGGCACGGAAATCAAAGTAGCTATGGCACATGGCCTTAAAAATGCTAAAGTCATTATGGATGAAATTGAAGCAGGTACGTCTGAGTATACATTCATTGAAATTATGGCATGTCCAGGTGGATGCATTGGTGGTGGCGGTCAGCCAATTAATGCTACATTTGATGTGAAAAAATTACGTCAAGATGCCCTTTACAGCATTGATAAAGGCGCTAAAGTACGTAAATCACATGAAAATCAAGAAGTACAGACACTTTATAAAGAATATCTTGGAAATCCATTAAGTGAAAAATCACATCACTTATTACATACCTACTATAACAAGCAAGAAAAAATGAACGCAATGAATTGCTATGATTTATAAATGATAAAGGACGGTTGCAGGGAAAGTGCTGCAACCGTTTTTTTTGAGGTCTTGGGGCCATGGATAAGTCAGCACATATATTTTTCCATCTCCGCTCATGCGCTCGAGGTCGGGCTAAAAATATATGCCAGGTTGTTGCATTGATAGCGTAATGCAGCAACCTGCTTTTTGGGGAATTTTTATAATATGACATATAGATGACATATTATAATGGTTATACTTAGAGATAAGAACTAAGGAGGAGAGACTATGATGGGAGCAAAGAGTGGAAGGGAAAAAGGTGCACAGGAGAGGCCAGAATTAAAGAGGGGGATAGAGAGTAAGGGATTTAGAGCGTATTATTATTTAAAAGAAGAGTTAGTTGCTTTTTGTAAAGAGATGGGATTACAGAGTACAGGAGGAAAGCAAGAACTTACGGAAAGAATCGCTCATTTTTTAGAGACAGGGGAGAAGCTAAGGAATAGGAGCAGCATAAAACGTAGTGCAGTCGCTGGGGTGATGATTACGCTAGAAAGCATTATAGAAGATAACTTTGTATGTTCCGAGGTGCATCGTGCATTTTTTAAAGAAGTGATTGGTCCAAGCTTTTCATTTAAGGCCACCTTTCAAAGGTGGCTAAAGGTTAATAGTGGTAAGACCTATAAAGAGGCTGTTATCGCATATAAAGAATTACAGAAGAAGAGCAAAGTACAGATAACTAAGATTGACAGTCAATTTGAATATAATGCATATATCAGAGATTTCTTTAAGGACAATAAAGGAAGAACCTTGCAAGAAGGAATTAAGTGTTGGAAATACAAGAAGGGGCAAAAAGGACATAATAAGTACGAAGCACAGGACTTAGCAATATTAGAGGATGTTACCAATGAAATATGAATGGCGGAAGAAAGAAAAAGAACTTTATATACCTAGTAGAGTTCCACAAGTTGTAGAAGTGCCTAAGCAAAAGTTTTTTGTGATCGAAGGAAAAGGTAATCCTAATGATGAGGATTTTGCAGAACGTATTGGTGTTTTGTATGCAGTATCTTATGGGATTAGGATGATGCCTAAAAGTGGGTTTATACCAGAAGGTTACTTTGAATATACAGTTTATCCTTTAGAGGGAATATGGGGTATGACAGAAGAAGGAAAGCATTCCAGTATATTTCGTAAGGAAGAACTTATCTATAGGTTGATGATTAGACAACCTGATTTTGTGAATGAGGATGTAGCAATGAAAGCCTTAGAAATCACAAAACAGAAAAAGCCTCATCCATTATTGAAGAATATTACTTTTGAAGAAATAGAAGATGGTTTATGTGTGCAAATGCTTCATGAAGGAAGCTTTGATGAGGAGCCTGAGTCTTTTGCAAAAATGATGCAATTTATAGAGGTACATAAATTGGAGCGACATGGAAGTACACATAGGGAGATTTATTTAAATGATGCTAGGAAGGTAGAACAAAGCAGATTAAAAACAGTATTACGTTATTATTGTAAAATATGAAGCTAAAGAAGAGGCACAAAATAGTCCATCGCCATGGATAACCTTTAGCCTATTTTATAATGGAAAATTTATAACGCATGAAATATTGTCAGATAAGAAATTTATAAGATTTTTAGAAACACTTTAGAATAAATATAAAAAGCTATGGGATTCCATAGCTTTTTATATTTATTCTAAATAAGACTTCATTAATTTAATTTTAAGATAGTAAGGGTGGATTTAAAAATCTTGAGATATTTAAGAGAAAGATTAATGATAGAGAGTATATTAGGAGAGTTACTAGTAGTGAGTGTAGTATGAATGACTAAGAAAGATTTTTTGATAATGTAAGGAGAAGTATAAGAAAGTGGAATACCATTTAAACATAATTGGATGGAAGTAGGAGAGTCAGTTGTAGTACAAAAATGGGCTAAAAATGTTATGAGATAAGTAGAATCACTTTCTAGTAAAAGAGAAGGAATCGAATATTGAATGGCATTTCCAGTTTTAGAAATTTCTTTGCCAAGGTCAAAGTTTCTATTTGATGGGAGAATATAGCAATTTGAATTCTGGATACAAATACTGCTAAGAGAAATAGTTGACATGGGGCCGGTAGGTCCAGTAGGACCAGTAGGCCCAACAATACCTCTGGCACCGATAGAACCAGCAGGGCCAGTGGGACCAACAGAGCCAGTAGGACCGGTAGGACCGGTAGGCCCAGCAATACCTCTGACTCCAATAGGGCCAGTAGGACCCATAATGCCAATAGGCCCCGTAGCACCAGTGATACCTCTAGTTCCAATAGGCCCCGTAGGTCCTGTGACACCTTGAGCACCTTGAGAACCAGTAGGTCCCGTAGCGCCAGAGAGGCCTCTAGCCCCAATAGCCCCCGTAGGCCCGGTGGCGCCCTGAGAACCAACAGGCCCTGTAGCCCCGGAAATACCTCTAGCCCCAATAGGACCGGTGGGGCCAGCAGCACCTTGAGAACCGGCCGGCCCCGTAGCGCCAGAAGTACCTCTAGATCCAATAGCACCAGTAGGCCCAGTAGGCCCTTGAGGACCAGTAGGTCCAGTAGGACAGGTAACGGAACAAGAACTTACGCTAACGGTAGTTGTAGCCTGGTTGTTTGTAGTATCAGTGTCGTGAGTAGAACTACTAACGCTTGCTGTATTTGACAAAAAACTACTGGATGTATCATTTACAGTACCTTGAATGTAGAGGGTAATTGTATCGCCACTAGCTAAACTACTTAAGGTAAGGGAGTCGCTCCAATCTGACCAAGTTGTATCTGTGCTTAATTTGTAAAGGGGATTAAGTAAGGATACTTGGTCTGTAATAACAACATCACTAGCCGTATCAGGACCAGCATTAGAAACTTTAAGTGTATAGGTGGCCAATGCACCGATTTGTATAGGGTCAGGAGAGGTGGTTTTTGAGATGCTCAAATCAGCACTAGGTAAGACAGTTAAAGGCGCATTAGAAGAGTTACTATTAAAACCAGTAGGGATACCACCTTCAACAGGTGTATAGTCAAAAGAAACTTTTGCACTGTTTAAAATTGGATTGGTAGTAGGTTTTGAAACAATCTTTGCACGAAAGCTAATTATAACAGTAGATTTGGAATTAAGTCTAGCATCATTTGAAGCCGAAATATAAAAACCTGTCGTAGGATTAGCGCTTGTATTAGAGACATTATTAATGGTGACAGAACCAGATATAAATTCAAGATTACTAGGTAGGGTATCAGAAAAGAATACATGAAATAGTGGATAGTCTGTGGTATTTGTAAAAGTAGATGTATAGGTAACAATCTCGCCTAGATAAGCGCTTGTAGGTGTAACTGTTTTTGTAGGTGTTAAGGTAGCCGCAGATAGGGTGATTTCACGAAGCCTTACTTCATCTATAGCATAATCATTACCATTAGCAGCAGGACCTTCGCTAAGAAATTTCACAGTAATTTTTGAATTTGAGCCAGTATTAAGTAGTGTGCCTATTTCTTTCCACTTAGGGACAACTGTCTGTATGGGAAGCTGAACGCCTAATGTTTCGTCATAAAGGGTGGAACCATCGGCAGATAAAATCTGGACACCTAGTGCAGGAAGTGCTAATCCGAGTTTATTATCTAAATTAGCAATCCAGGTAGAAAATAAATAATAGGTATTGGGAGAGACGGTTAGTTCTTGTTGGAAAATAACAGCCCCAGGATTATCGCCGTTTATAGGAAGAAAACGACCTGTCTCATCGCCAGTAGTTTTATTAGATAAGACCCACCAGGAATAATCTGAGCGAGGATAAAGAATATTGGTAATGCTATAGTTACCATCTATAATAGCTTCGCCAGGGCCTGAATAATTAAAGTCGGTAATGATATCGGAATAGGGAGAAGTCTCTGGACGCGAATTAGCAGCAGTACCAGCTACAAAAGAACCAAAAAGACCATTATCAGCGATAGTTATAAGATTAGTGGTAGAAAGAGAGGCTGTAGAATCTAAAACTGTTTCAATGGGAGAGTAAGTTATAGGACCGTCTAAAAAATTCTGATCAGTTAAATTATCTGTAGAAACAGTAATGAAAAGAGTGTTGGGGGTAGTAGAATCTAGATTGGTTGCAATGCTAGGTGGATTACTCACATAAGATAAAGGAGGGTCGGTACCTTTAGGCGTAGAACCTGTAGTAGCGTCAGAAAAATTGCCACTAGTGTTAGTTGCAGTATCACCGTAGGCTTCTACAAGAATATAACTTCCAGCAGGAACATTAGTGAAAGTAAAAGAGCCATCAGAACTGGTTATAGCATTAATACGGCTAGTTGTAGTGGTGTTTTGAAGGACGATAGGAACATTAGGTATGCCACTATCAGAAGACGTTACAGAGGTAGTTCTATTGACATCAAAAATCAGACGACCTGATACAGTAGGCAATGTAAATATCTCCTTTCAGAAATATAAGCGCTAATTTATCATATGATATAAATAAAAAAGGTATAACTATAAATGGCAAAAGCTATGGAGGTTCTAAGTCCATAGCTTTTTTATATGGGAGGGAGTCTAGGCCTCTCCATAAGTTTAGATATATTGGTTTCTAAATATGTGTGTGTTTATTATCTAGAATAATACTCGATAATAAGTTGCTCGTTAATTTGAATAGGAAGCTCATCACGTTGAGGCGTCCTAATGAGTGTACCTTTTAGTCTATCGCGATTTACTTCAAGGTATGGGAAATCAGTTGCAATTTCCATGTTGTCTTTGAAAATTTGTAAGTCTTGAGATTTTTCTTTAAGTGAAATTACATCACCTACTTTAACAGCATAAGAAGGTCTATCAACTTTCTTGCCATTAATAAGGAAATGACCGTGGTTAACCATTTGTCTTGCTTGGCGAATAGAACGTGCAAAGCCCATTCTATAAACCATATTATCAAATCTTGTTTCAAGAGCTGATAAGAAAATTGGACCAGGGTTTGAGCCTGCTTTTAATGCCTTGTTTACGTATTTAGCAAATTGTTTTTCTAAAACCCCGTAATAGGCTCTTAATCTTTGTTTCTCAAGTAGTTGAGTACCGTAATCAGAGAGTTTTTTACTGTCCCTACTTGTTGTATTTGTTGCTCTGTCCATTGCTTTAGGATGCCCTACTACGTTTAATCCAAGGCTTCGGCACATCTTAAAACGTGGACCCATCATTTTTGCCATATTGTCCTCCTGTTCTTAATAATAAGCTTATTATGAGATTATAATAACACAAGTTAAAGATTAATGAAAGTCATTATCAATAAAAAATATAAATTTGTAAAATCTGTACATAAAATTTTGGAAAATAGTACTTTGAAATATAAGATGTAGATAAATATAACTTGTAGAGTTAAAAACTCAGTTTAATTAGTCCTAAATAAAAGTGAGTGGCTGAAAAGAAGTTTAACTTATTTATCATCCTATGAAAAATGAGAGTGAAAATATAAAAACTGGCACAAAATATAGGCGCATGTAAATTTAATGCTTAAATATAATAATAAATCAAATAAATACTATTGGAAAATGATTATTTGTTGGTTTATAATGTTAAGTAATAGAATAATTAAAATAGATAAAATAAATAGTCAATTGATTTGCCCAGATAAAAGTGGTAGGTTATTTAAATAAAGACACATATATAGTACTTTTGTAAAAGTGAGTATACTATATATAGTATTGAAAATGACGGATTACAGATAAGATAAAGCAGCACAATAGCTTAGAATATATAGACTGTAAGAAAAAATAGAAGGAAGAAGAGAAGGGAAGCGAGATAGTGAGCCAGTTTAATGTAGAAGTTTTTAATGAATTAATGTTACAAAAAAATATCATGGATACGCTTACACAGATTCAAGAAGAATACAAAGAAGATGGGTATAGCTTAGAAAAGCTTTATACGAGAGTGAAACTTTTATATAAAGAAGGAATGAGTGAAGAGGCAAGAATTAATACACTTATTAAATCTGCAGTGGAACTTATTACAAAGGAAGCTCCTAAGTGGGAGTTCATTGCTTCTAGATTATTAATGTGTAAAGCAAATGCAGAAATTCATGAACGTATGCAAAAAGGCGGGATCACAAGTTTTTATGAGAAGCTTTTATATTTAACAAAAGAACAGCTTTATGGGGAATATATTTTAGAAAATTATAATAAGGAAGAAATAGATAGTTTGGCTACTTATATGAAAGAAGAACGTACAAACTTACTTAATTATAGTGGACTTGATTTACTGTTAAATCGTTATGTAATTAGAAGTCATAGCCATGAATTATTAGAAACACCACAAGAAATGTTTATGGGTATTGCCATGCACTTAGCTTTAAATGAAAAAGAAAAAGTAAAATGGGCAAAAGCTTTCTATGATTTATTAAGTCAGCTTAAAGTGACAGTTGCAACACCTACTATGTCAAATGCACGCAAACCTTATTATCAACTTTCCTCATGTTTCATTGATACAGTACCAGATAGCTTAGAGGGTATTTATAGAAGTATTACAAATTTTGCACAGGTTTCTAAGTTTGGTGGTGGTATGGGACTTTATTTTGGGAAGGTACGTGCCAATGGAAGTAGTATTCGTGGTTTCGAGGGTGCTGCTGGTGGTGTTATTCGTTGGATTAAACTTGCTAATGATACAGCTACAGCAGTAGACCAATTAGGAGTAAGACAAGGCGCAGTTGCATGTTACTTAGATGTTTGGCATAAGGATTTACCAGAATTCTTGCAGCTTAGAACAAATAATGGGGATGACCGTATGAAAGCCCATGATGTTTTCACAGGTGTATGTTACCCAGATTTATTCTGGAAAATCGCAAAAGAAGATATTGAAGGGGACTGGCATTTAATGTGTCCTCATGAAATCCAAACAGTAATGGGATATGCCCTTGAAGACTTCTATGGTGAGGAGTGGGAAAAACGTTATTTAGAATGCATTAAGGAAGAACGTATTAGCAAACGCACCGTTAAGATTAAAGACCTTATTCGTCTGATCTTAAAATCTTCTGTAGAAACAGGTGCACCATTTACATTTAACCGCGATCATGTGAATAAAATGAATCCAAATGGTCATGAAGGGATGATTTATTGTTCTAACCTTTGTACAGAGATTGCTCAAAATATGAGCGAGATTAAAGGGATTAAAAAAGAAGTAAAGGTAATTGATGGACAAACGGTAGTGGTAGAAAGTATGGAAGCTGGGGATTTCGTAGTGTGTAACTTAGCCTCTCTTACACTTCCTAACATCGAAGAAGATGAACTGGAAGATGTAGTTTATACTATTACAAGAGCTTTAGATAATGTTATTGACCTTAACTTCTATCCACTTGAGTATGCAAAAATTACTAATAGAGGCTATAGACCAATTGGACTTGGAGCAAGTGGGTACCATCATTTACTTGCTAAAAAAGATATTCCTTTTGAATCACAGGAGCATCTTGATTACATTGAAGATTTATTTGAAAAAATCAATTTTTATGCTATTAAAGCAAGTAGCAGTTTAGCAGCAGAAAAAGGAATGTATAGTCATTTTGAAGGTAGTGATTGGCAGACAGGGGCATACTTTGAAAAACGTCATTATGAGAGCGAAATGTGGGTAAACTTAAAAGCAGAGGTTGCAAAGAATGGTATGCGTAATGGCTATTTATTAGCTATTGCACCGACTAGCTCTACATCTATTATTTCAGGGACTACAGCATCTATTGACCCTATTATGAAGAAATATTATATTGAAGAGAAAAAAGGTGCACTTATTCCACGTGTAGCACCAGACTTAAATGCACAAACTGTATGGCTTTATAAAAATGCACATTATATGGATCAGACATGGCTTGTAAAAGCAGCAGCTATCAGACAACGTCATATTGACCAGGCACAATCACTTAATTTATATATCACACCAAACTTCTCAATGCGTAAACTATTAGATTTATATCTTTTAGCATGGGAAGAAGGCGTAAAAACAATTTATTATGTAAGAAGCCAATCTCTAGAAGTAGAAGAATGTGATTCTTGTTCAGCATAATATCTTATTAAAAATAAGAGGAGGAACGTATGGAGAAGTTAGTAAAGAAATTACTGTTTAATGAAAATGGGGACATCGAGGTTTCAAAGAGAAGACTTATTAATGGGAATACCACAAATCTTAATGACTTCAATAATATGAAGTATACATGGGTAAGTAAGTGGTACCGTCAAGGTATGAATAATTTCTGGATTCCAGAGGAAATCAACTTAACACAAGATGTGAAGGATTATCGTGAACTCGATGAAGCGGAGCGCACGGCTTATAATAAGACATTATCATTCTTAATTTTTTTAGATAGTGTGCAAACAGCCAATTTACCAAATATTGCGCAATATATTACAGCAAATGAAGTAAACCTTTGTCTATCGATTCAAGCTTTCCAAGAAGCTGTTCACTCTCAAAGCTATGGGTATATGCTAGATACGATTTGTTCACCACTTGAAAGAAATGAGATATTATATCAATGGAAGGATGATGAGCATTTACTTGCGCGTAATAAATTCATTGGGGATTTATATAATGAGTTCCAAGTAAATCAAAGCCCATTTTATCTTTTAAAAACAATGATTGCCAACTACATTTTAGAAGGTATTTATTTCTATTCAGGTTTTATGTTCTTCTATAATCTAGCACGTAATGGTAAAATGCCAGGTTCTGTACAAGAAATTCGTTATATTAATAGAGATGAAAATACACACCTTTGGCTATTTAGATCTTTAATTTTAGAAATGAAAAATGAAGAACCTGAGTTGTTTACAGAAGAAAATATTGAAGTGTTTAGAGCCATGATGCGTCAAGGTGTAGAAGAAGAAATTGCTTGGGGACACTATGTAATTGGAGATAACATTGAAGGTTTAAACAAAGAAATGGTGGCATCTTACATTAAATACCTTGGGAACTTACGTTCAGAAAACTTAGGTTTTGGTGTACTTTATGAAGGGTATGAAAAAGAACCAGAAAGTATGAAGTGGGTATCTGAATATAGTGATGCCAATGGGATTAAAACAGACTTCTTTGAGGCTAAATCAAGTGCTTATGCGAAAGCATCAACTTTAATTGATGATTTATAAAATAAATATATTGAAAATACCTAGCAAATTAACTATGATAAAGTTAATAGCTAGGTATTTTTTTAGAAATGAGGTGATGTCTGTGAAAAAAAGTAATAAGAATATACATATTGTAGTAGTATGTATGTTACTATGTGTATTTTTGCTTGGTAATAGCTTTTGTAGTAGATACACTATAACTGAAAATATTGTTCATTCTAAACAGGCATTGCCTCGCGTGGGAGATACAATCAATCGGCTTAAAAATATAATGTATAACATAAATGCTGAGAGTATACAGGGGCGTCAACGGGGAAGTGTGATAGACGAAAAACCTGAGCAATATAGATTCGGAAATGGCATTAGAAAACAGATGCTCTTATTTTATTGTTTATGCGAAAGTATGGCCTTATTGGTTACAGCATGGACTTCGTACATATTAATTTCGAGAAAAAACCTCATAAATTATTTGATGGCCATTATATATATTCATAAGTCGGACGGGCAAAAGGAAGGCGAACATATTTTACTAAACTCATAAGACAGTATAATAAGAAAAGAGGATTATGATGAAAAATAGTAAAAATACGTTTGCAATATTAATATGTAGTATTATTGCTTGCTTGAGTATAGCAATTTTTGGTGTGGGTGATCAAGTTAAAGGTGCCATGGAGATGCGTTTTGGTATTGATATTAGAGGTGGGGTAGAAGCTGTTTTTGAGCCACAAGACCTTGAGAGAAAAGCAACGGAAGATGAGCTAGAAGCTGCAAGGGGTATTATAGAGACGCGTTTAGATGCTAAAAATATTACAGACCGTGAAGTAACCATTGATAAAGAGGGCGGATATATTATTGTAAAATTCCCATGGAAATCAGGAGAAACTAACTTTAATCCTGAAGATGCTATAGCAGAATTAGGAGAAATGGCAAAGTTAACCTTTAGAGATGAAGACGGGAATGTGATGCTTGAGGGCAAGAATATCAAGAGTGCAAAGGCTATGGAAAACACTAATGGTGTGACGAGAGGTTATGAAGTAGCACTCGTTTTTAATGGAGAGGGAACGAAATTATTTGAAGAAGCTACTGGACAATTAGTAGGTAAACGTATGGGCATTTATATGGATGAGCAGTTAATCTCAAATCCAATGGTAGAAAGTAAGATAGCCGGTGGGCAAGCTGTCATTAATAATATAGAAAGCCTAGAAGAAGCAAGTAATTTAGCTGAGAAGATAAACGCTGGTGCATTACCATTCTCTTTATCAACGACTAACTTTAGTACCATAAGTCCAACACTTGGGAATAATGCACTAAATATTATGGTAATAGCTGGTTTAGTAGCCTTTGGGCTTGTGTGCTTATTTATGATTGTATATTATAAATTACCAGGCGTTATAGCCTGCTTAGCTTTAACATTACAGATGTCATTGCAACTATTAGCTATTTCTGTGCCACAATATACATTAACTTTGCCTGGTATTGCTGGGATTATTTTATCCTTAGGTATGTCTGTAGATGCCAATATTATTATTGCTGAAAGAATTGGGGAAGAAATCAGAAAAGGAATATCATTGAGAGTCGCTATAAAGAATGGGTATCAAAGCGCCTTTTCATCTGTTTTAGATGGGAATATTACAACTGCAATTGTAGCGATTATTTTAATGGTATTGGGTTCTGGAACGATGTTAAGTTTTGGATATACCCTATTAATTGGTATGATTTTAAATGTATTTATAGGTGTAAGCGTTTCTAAGAAGTTGTTACTTTCTATAATAAGTTATAATAAATGGTATGATGTGAAATATTTTAGAAGTAGCAAAGAGACAAAGACTATAAGATTTTATGAGAATAAAAAGATTGTTGCCATTATATCAGGGATACTTGTAGTTATTGGGATTGGAAGCATATTTATAAGAGGGGTAAAATTAGATACACAATTTACAGGGGGTGTTGTACTTAATTATGTTATTGAGAGTGAAGTGAATACAGATAGCATAGAAGCTGCTATAGCTCAGGTGACAGATAGACCAGTAACTGTTCAAATCAGTAAGAATCAGATTGATGAAACAAAGAGTGTAACGGTAACACTTGCAGGAACAGGAGGTATGACGCCAGAAAATCAAAAAGAAATAACAGAAGTCGTGGCGCAGGCAGTAGGAGAGCAGAATGTTACATTAGCAGAAACATATGTCGTGGAACCCTATATAGGTGCAAAGGCATTAAAAAATTCAGAGCTCGCAATTGTCTTATCAATTGTATTTATGACTATTTATGTATGGATACGTTTCTCAGTATTAAATGGTTTGACAGCAGGGATTACGGCAATTATAGCACTCATCCATGATGCTTTTGTTGTATTTATTACATTTGTTATTTTTGGCATACCATTAAATGATGCCTTTGTAGCAGTTATACTTACGATTATAGGATATTCTATTAATGATACAATTGTACTTTATGATAGGATAAGAGAAAACATAAAGACGGATCTTAGAGCAAGTGTAACAGAGCAAGTTAATAAAGGCATTTCACAGACATTTACAAGATCGCTTAATACGTCTTTTACAACAGGAATGTGTGTACTTGTTATTTTAATCGCTTCTTTGATTTTTGGAATTAGTTCAATCAGAGAGTTTGCATTACCTATGTTCTTTGGATTAATTAGTGGGTGCTATTCTTCTATATGTATTGCTAGTATCTTATGGGCAATGTGGGAAAATAGAAAGAGAGCATAGTAGTAGTTAATAACCCCTTCAAAATAGTGAAAAACTATTTTGAAGGGGTTTTATTTTTTAGTTAGCTATAAAAATTTATTTATATGATATATTTAAGGTCTTTATATGGAAAGAGTTCATCTAATGATTTTTTGAAGAAGTCTTTAATCTCAGCTATTTGCTCTTTAGGATATACGTATTTGCCATAGCCAAACTGGCCATATTTAAATTGGCGGTCTTTTTCTGTTATAGGAAGGCTTGTCTCAGGGAAGATTTGTTCAATGCGTCCTTTAGCACGTAAGGTATAGCGATGAGAGATGATTTCAAAGATTATGGGATGTTTAAGATTATCAGGTAGCTGAGCGCTAAGGTTTAAGAGTAGATCATAATACTCTACTTATTATCTAGGAAAGTTCTACTTTCCTAGATAATAAGTAGAATTGACTTGATAT
>DYCF01000068.1 GCA_019418225.1 Clostridiales bacterium
GCATGTTTAAAAGGAGTGCTATTCATTTTTAAACAGTAGTTTCGCAATTACCTATAAAAATATTATTTATATATATGCAATAATTTATATAGTTATGTCCTAATTTTTTACATTTAAGATCTCTTATAAAGTTCGCCAATTGATACGTTCTGTGGAAACATCCATGTAAACCTCATCTATATCCCTAACATCCACTTGCTTGATTTATCAACATTTACAATTCTTCTATCAAAATTATTAGAGGTCATCATTTACTTATGATACGGTTCATTATTATTAATTCTAAACCCTCTATACACTTGTTCTAATAACATTACCCTAAACAATTGATGTGGAAATGTCATTTTAGAAAAACATAATTTATAATTTGCTCTGGCTTTGACTGCATCTGATAAACCTAGTGAGCCACCGATTACGAAGACGATATGGCTATTACCACGTACACCGCAGTCTGCCATGAAGGCTGCCAGCTCTTCTGATGAAATCATTTTGCCACCTAAATCTAGGGCTACTACATAGGCGCTGTCGCTAATTTTTGAAAGTATTTTTTCGCCTTCTTTATCTTTAATCATAAGTTCTTCTTTTTCTGAGGCATTATCAGGCGTTTTTTCATCTGCTAACTCAATGATATTGAGTTTACAGTATCGGCTTAAGCGTTTGCTATATTCATCAATGGCTTGTACTAAATATTTTTCTTTTAACTTACCTACACATACTAATTCTATTTTCATGTTGTACTCCTATTTATGTTTTATATTGTATGACTTTATTATTAGCTTCTATTATCCTCTAAATCTCTATTCATTTAGAGATTCGACTAAGCTTAATTTCCTATTAAAACTTTATTATATCAAATTTTATATCTAAAAAGTGACCTATATCTCATTTTGCACTATTTTCTATCTGTACCCTTTAATGATATCTTCAATCTATTCTATATATCCATTGCCCCTCATACCCTAAACGGAAGAAGGCGCTCTATCCTAAAACGGATATAGCGCCATACTATTTTTTATTTCATTTTTAAATTAATTTTGCTTCTACGTAATCGGCTATTTCTTTATGGTCTTTTAACAATCGTCCACCGATAATATAATAACCATCACACTGAGTAATACGTAAAATTTCCCCTTTAAGTTGTGTACTATGAGCGCCTTCAAAATCATCTATAGAGAGCGCTATCAGGTGTCCATTTTTCCCGTCAATTTCTTTATCCTTACTCATAAAGCAGAAGCCATTAGCAGAAATATTCTTCATCTGTCCTTTGATCACATGATTGTCCTCTAAAAGCTTAACATTACAAGTATTTTGGATTGTTAAGCGCGGATATTTTCTTCTATTAGATGTCTTAGGATTTCCACTTACTTTTAAATAATGATAGCTCGTACCATTTTCTTTTTTTAGCGACATCTGAACATTTTCCCATATGTAAACAATATTTTTATAAGTAACTACTATTCTTATATCACATTGTTTATTTTTAAATGCTATAATTTTGCCGTTATCTTTAAGTGGTTCAATTAAAATACCTTCCTCTGTAACCTCTTGAATCGTTGTATTATAATATTCACTTACAGCAGTAGCTCTATCTTTAATATATATTTCTAAATCTAACCCCTGCTGTAAATCTGTAAGTTTCATAAAGCCTTCATCCCCAAGGTCTGCCACTAATTCAGCCACTATGATTTCATTATTTTTTACATTCTCAGATGTTTGCTCATATTTGCTTGCCATCTCTTTAGCCGCATATTCAGCATCTTCTACTTTAACTTTAATCTGCTCCATAACATCTGTAATATCTTTCATATTTGCTACCATATGTGCATTTGAAGCTTCAACTTCATTAATTGCCTGATTAATAATACCAATATTTTCACCTAAACGGTCAGTATCTTCAGCTATTCCCTGTACACTCATATTCACATGATTTACTTTAGTTAAAGACTCATTGATATTCTCCGTAATATCATTAACAGATTCTATAACTTTCCCTGAAGTTTGCTCTAAACTTTGTAGTGCATCATAAATGCTGTCTGAAGAATCCTTTGTAATATTACTTAGCTTTCTAATTTCTTCGGCAACAACTGCAAATCCTTTGCCAGCTTCCCCTGCTCTTGCTGCTTCTATAGAAGCATTTAAAGCCAGTAAATTAGTTTGTGTCGTAATACTATCAATCGTTCCCACTTCATCCTTAACTTGTGAAAAAACGTGATTAAATTCATTAATCGCTTTTTCCACCTGACTAGATAAGTCAGACATAGTATGCGTTAATTGAACAACCTCTTGTAACTCATTTTTGCTTAACTTAGTATGCTCTGTAGATTCATCAATAAGCTGAACCATTACTGTAATAAGCTTAGCAACATTTTGAACTTGCGTATTAATTGTCGTTGTCATATCTTGTGAAGATCTTGTCTTATCATAAAGCACTTCATTATTATCAAGTAAATCTGACATATTCCTTACTACTTGATTAGCATCTTGCAGATTATCATCGGATAAATCTCTTACAACTGTCATACCATCTACAATTCTATTACTAGCTATTTTAACCTTATTTACCATACTAACAACTGTATCTAAATTGGCTTTGATATTTCCCATCATCGTATCATCTACAGTAATTAAGTGATCTATAGATGTACTATAGCCTATGAAACACAATATAATACAAGCTAATTGTATTTGATAAGCCGTCATATCTGATGCCATATAATTGCCTATTATAAGGTTTTTAACAATGGAAAGAATCGTTAGTATGGTTGCCCCTATCCCAACACGTATAATGTAATGCTTATCTTTAAATAAAACAAGCATACTCGTAAGTGGCAAGATATAAACGAAAACTTCTGTTGAATTACTTGTAAATAATGCAAATGCATAGGATGTCCCATACCCTAAAGCAATTGCACGTTTAAAGTGTTTTGTACCTGTTCCATCTACTTTCAAAACAATCATTCCTGCTATATATGGCAGCCACACAAATAGCAAAAGTATAATATAGTACTGTAAGCTTTTTCCTCCAGCCATCACCTGTACTAGATAAGCAATTGTCAAAAGCACACATAATATGCACCATATAAATGCTGCCTTCTTGTTAGCACTTCTATCGAAATGCTCCTGCGTATAATTCATTTTAATACCCCTCTCTCTAGGAATTTTTTAATAAAATTTGAAATCTAATTTTCCCCTAGATTATTTCTTCAAAATTATACCATTAAATTTCTCTCTTTTTCTATCACTTTTGACAATAATTACAAATTAATAAAAGAGTGACGCAAAACTAATTTTTATAGTTTCACCTCACTCTTCTATATAGATTTCACATTTATAAAATTTAGTTATTCATAGTTTTTAGCCCTGTAAAATCATTGAGAGAAATCAATTTACTTACATGTATATTTCAAGTTTTTAGTTGTTCTCTCTATACTTAAATTAATATTTAACTTTACCTAGAAGCATCAGGCATAAACCTAATGCAATCACCACATAAAGCATACAATTTCCTATATTTATACTTTCTTTCATAATCAGTTAATTTCATGCACACCATACCCTGCAATTTATTTTTGGCAAGTCCACCTATAGCTAACGTCAACAATAAGCCTAGTATAGTAACATATAGTACATAGATACCTGGAATATTCCCCATGATTCCTAGACAAGCAATTATAGCTGCTCCCATACTCAATACGGCACTTCCTATACTTCTATAAAGGAAGTACCCACTTAATTTCAAAGGACTTACCGCATAAAAGGCCAACATATGCTCATCTTTATCATCTAAAATCCTTAGTGACATCACCACCCCAGGCATACTGCTTCCCATTGTAATCATCACATATTGTAAAAGCTTCATGTAAAGATTAATATACGTTCCTATACCTTCTCCAAATACAATAGGTAGACCTCTCACAATGCCTTTATAAACACCTATCAATATAAACGGCAGAAGCAATGTTACAATCATCATAGGGTCTTTCTTCATATATTTCAAATCATTTTTAAGCAGCACCTTAATCATTTTACTTCCCCCTATCTTACAAAAATATATTCGCGTACTCTATTTTTTGCCAGATAATACATAACTACTGCCCATATCACTAAACTTGCAAAATCTATTAACATACTTATGCCAACTGTTTTCATATGCATCAAATGAAGTAACGCATATGTAGGAATTATACTTAACCAATTCCCAAAATCTCCTAAATAAAAGGCAACTAATGGCACGCCCAATGGTATACAAATTGCTGCACTCCATATTAAAAACTGATTAATATCCTTCACACCACTTCCTACAATGATACCCATTAAAGTAAATATGCCTGCACTCAATAATATTCCTAGTATCTGATGTAGACTAATATTCACCTTACCTGCCCATAAAAGGCATACTGAAGTACACAAACTTATCACCAATAATGAGCACACCTTCCCCCATATATAACCCGCTTCTCCTAATGGACTTACTCCTATCCCCTTTGGTATACCTTGATTTTTTTCTAATAAAAGCAAGGCCCCCACAAACATCAGGCCTACAAAAGTTGGATCAGTTACAACTAACATAATACTTACTGCTTCCTTATAGTCCTCAGGTACATACCCCAAGGCGAAGACATATAAAAAGGCAATTAAAATATATACAGCATAAAGCCCATTCTTCCATTGCAACCGCATCTCATGCAAAATCCATTTTAAAATTTTCATATTCATTCCCCACAATCATTAAGCACTCTCTTAAACGAGTATTTTACCTGTTACCTGCGTAAAAATTTCACCCAAAGATGGTTTCACTGTATCAATGCTGATACACTTTGCTAGGCTTGCTATAAATTCCTTATTCTGATTAAGTGCCTTCATATTAAACACCTTCTCTTCCTTTGCCATCGTTACCTTCACCTTATATTCCCCATACTTCATCTTTAAAGCCTCTGGTTCACCTATTTCTTTAATCTGCCCAGCTACAACGAAGGCTACCCTATCACAAATCTCCTCTGCAAAACTCATATTATGTGTTGTTAAAACAACTGTCTTTCCCTTTGACTTATACTCTAAAATCTTGTCTTGAATCACCTTCGTATTATTAGGATCAAGGCCAGACGTCGGTTCATCTAAAAACAGTACTTCCGGTTGCCCCACTAAAGCTCTGCAAAAGTTCAATCTCATCTTCATTCCCTTTGAAATCTCATTGACTTTCTTCTGGCGATGTTCATATAAACCAACCTCTTCAAGTAAAACTTTAATATCTGCAGGATTTTCATACAGTCCCGCAAAAGTTTTTAGATTTTCTTCTAATGTCAACTGCTCATATAAATTAGGTAATTCAAAGCCAACACCAATTTTGTTATAAAAATTTGCTCTAATTTTATTTGTCTCATATCCCATGACTTTACTGCTTCCACTATAGCCTTTCAGTAATCCTAACAAAACTTTCTGCAATGTACTCTTCCCAGCTCCAGATGGTCCAAGAAAGCCAAAGACCTCTCCTTTAAAAATTTCAATATCTATGCCTTTTAAAACTTCTTCTTTCCCCTTCTTATATGCAAAATGTAAATCATTGACCTTAATAATAGATGTCATTGTTTTCACACCCTCCATCTCCCTATTTTTCTTTAAAGCTTAACCTACTTAATTTTTTATTTCTTCTTTATCTCCTTGTTACCTTTGCATCTTCTTACTACCTTGTGATTTTCTTACTACTGCTTACTTGCTACAATTCCCAATATAATTACTTCAATATACTTAATAAGTGCCTTCTTCCCCTCTTCCAAATTGGCCTTATTTTTACCTATAAATAAAAGTGCTGTAATAAATGAATGACTAATCGTTTCTCCCAGTAGTTCCTTTCCTTCTCCTAAATGCTGTTTCATATGCTGATTGGCAATCTCATAAAATTGCTTGCTATACGCCTCATACTTTGTATCTTTACAGCCTTCCATTAAAATTACAAAAGGCTTACTTAGCAGCACATCAAATCCAAAAACTTCTGGTGCTAATTTTTCTAGCCTGCTGAGCATTTCCATCTCTGGCATTTCTTCTATGATTTCCATCTTTTCATGATTTGCCATCATCTCTTCTATAGCCTTCGGCACATGCCCCACTACTTCATCTAAGATTGCCTCTTTGCTCTCAAAGTAGTTATACATATTCCCCAATGTCGTATGTGCCTTCTTAGCAATAGTTCGCATAGATGCACCTTTAAAGCCCTTATTTAAAAACTCTAGTTCTGCTACAGTTATAATTTTTTCTCTTACTTCATCCTTTTGTATTTGCATAAAAATATCACCTGTTCTTTTTTCTTCATTATAGAAACAGGTGATATGAATGTAAATATTTTCAGATAATTAAAAATCAAAACTTAACAAATGTTCTTTTTTGCGCCTAGCTATTTTTATGCCTTCTACTATGTTCTTCTAAGAAAGTAAGATTCTATCGTTATCGAGTTCCTTATGACTTTCCTTTTTAAATAAGTTAAGTAAGTCTTGAACCCCAAGTTTATCTCTTTCTTCTCCTTTAATATCCAAAATAATTCTACCGCTATCCATCATCATGGTGCGATTACCTAAATCTAAGGCTGACTGGATATTATGTGTAATCATCATTGTTGTAATTTGTTTTTCAGCTACAATCTCTTTTGTAATACGTAGAACCTTATCTGCTGTAGCTGGGTCTAGTGCCGCTGTATGTTCATCTAAAAGTAAAACTTTAGGTACGACAATCGTACTCATAAGTAATGTAACAGCCTGCCTTTGCCCCCCTGAAAGTAACCCCATTTTCGTCTTCATACGGTCTTCTAACCCTAAATCTAACTGCGCTAAACGTTCTCTAAAAAGCTCTTTATCCGCCTTTTTGATACCTAAGCTAAAGTTTTTGTTTTTTCCTCTTGAATAAGATAAGGCTAAATTTTCTTCTATCGTCATAGAAGGTGCCGTCCCCTTAAGTGGGTCTTGAAAAAGTCTTCCTACATATCTAGCACGCTTATGCTCAGGCATGAAAGTAATATTTTGCCCATCTAATATAATGCTTCCTTTATCAGATAAGAAATAGCCACTAATTAGATTAAATAAAGTTGATTTACCTGCCCCATTAGAACCAATAATGGTCACAAAATCGCCTTTATCTAAAGTAAAATTAATATCATCCATAGCTAGCTTTTCATTAACTGTACCTGCATTAAATGTTTTCTTTAAATGACTAATTTTTAGCATATTTCTTCTCCCTCCTTCATTCTTGCATGTTGATTTAATTTATGACCAACCCCTGACTTCATGACAGGATATGAAATAGCTATGGCTACAATAATAGCTGAAACGAGTTTCATACTTGTTGCAGAAATATTTAAGTATAAGGCAGTTGAAATAATTAAACGGTAAATAATAGAGCCCAATATTACTGCAAAAATATTAGATTTAATGCCACGTTGTCTCACAAAAATATCTACGATTACTTCTCCAATAATAAGCGATGCAATCCCTATAACAACCATCCCGGTTCCCATACCAGCATCAACGAAAGCTTGTTTCTGTGCTACAAGTGCTCCAGATACAGCAACTAATGCATTGGCTAAAGCTAACCCTACTATTTTCATTAAATCTACATTAATAGAAGAAGAACGTACCATATCCTCATTATCTCCTGTAGCACGTATTGCAAGTCCCACATTTGTATGTAAAAACAGGGCCAATAAAATAGCAATGATTACTACCACTATGCCACCAACAATAAATCCTGCATATCTTGAATTAATTACTGCATTTACTTTTGTAAATATAGTTTCCTGACCTAATAGCGATAAGTTTGACTTATCACCCATTACCATAATATTAATCGAATATAACCCTGTCATAGTCAGAATCCCAGCTAAAATAGGCTGAATTCTAAGCTTAGTTTGCAATATAGCTGTTACCATCCCCGCAAGTATTCCTGCTCCTGCTGCACCTAAAAGCCCTAGTTCTGGGCTTCCTTTCATTGTAATCACTACAGATACAGCTGCACCTAAAGTAAAACTTCCATCTACCGTTAAATCTGGAATATCCAATATACGATAAGAAATAAATAACCCCAAAGTCAATAACGTATACAAAAGTCCCAATTCCACAGCTGACATCACAATTGTTGCATTCATCTCGTCCTCTCCTTTTCTCGTCTTTTATTTTGCCTCTCATTATAAAGAAACACACTATAATTTATAGATGTAAACTCTATATAGATTTCACATTACTAAAACTATGAATAACTAAACTTTATGAATGTAAAATCTATAACAACATAAAAGATGGATTAATCTTTATTTAAAGTTTAATCCATCTCAACACAAACATCAATTCTTTATACTTTAATATATTAAAAATATTTAATCTTTTGCTTCACTCTTTAATTACTTATTTTTCACTATTAGTTTTTTATTTAACTATCGTTGCGCCCTCTGCACTTTCAGTTGCGCCAATTGCCTTAGCAGTTGTTTCATTAATTACTTTACGGAAATTATCTAATGTAGCTACTGGTATTTCACTTATCTGTTTACCATTTAAAACGTCTGCTACCATCTGTCCTGTCTTTGTTCCAAGGTCTTCATAATTAATTCCTACTGTTGCATAGCCGCCATCTTCTACCATTGAATCAGCACCTACATAAACTGGGATACCAGCCTTTTTCCCTACCTCAGCTAATACTGGCATAGCTGAAGCAATACCATTATCAATCGGTACATAAATCGCATCTACTTTACCAGCTAGAATCTCTGCGGCTTGTTGTAATTCATTAGTTGCTGTAATCGTGCTTTCTTGATAGTCAAAATCATACTTTCCTGCCATCTCTTTTGCTTCATTTACTACTGACTGAGAATTGACTTCACTTGCTGTATATAAGAATCCAAATGTCTTAACATCTGGTGTAAGTTCTTTGCAAAGTTCAAACATTTGATCTACTGGAATCGCATCTGACGTACCTGTGATATTACCAGATGGGCTTTCTAAGTTATCTACAAGTTTGGCACCAACAGGATCTGTAACCGCTGAGAAAATTACTGGAATATCTGATGTAGCTGCTGCCATAGATTGTGCTGCTGGTGTAGCAATAGCAATAATCACATCCGCCTTATCCCCTACAAACTTACTTGCTATAGAATTTAAGTTAGACTGGTCAGCTTGTGCATTTTGATAATCAATAATAATATTTTCTCCATCTACAAAGCCTTGTTCTTCTAATGTTTTAATTGTACTTTCTCTAATTGTATCTAAACTTGGATGCTCTACATATTGGACAATTGCAACCTTCTTAGCACCTTCTACTGCTGCGCTACTTGCTGGACTACTTTCTTGTCCAGTTGTGTTACTACCACAACCAACACCCAAACTCATCATCATACTTGCTAATACTAACATTGCCATTTTCTTTCTCATGTTAAATCCTCCTCTAATATGTTCTTATTCATATTTGATATTTTCATCTCGCATGCACTTCACATGCTTCCTGGCATTATCTATGCCACTTACTTGATGTCTTGATTTAACATTCTATATGATACTGCTTCTTATTCCTTAGTTTTTAGAAATAAAAAAGCACCTATCCTTGTATGCCAAGGACAGATGCGTATGCTCTGCGGTACCACCTTGATTAGCACAAAATATGTGCTCACCTCTTATAGAATGCCATCACATTCCTGACCTATGATAACGCTGGTCTTGCGGTAAAGGATACTAAAGTTTAATCAGATAAGGTCTTAACCCCTCCTGATTTCATTCTTTTTCACCCAACCCTCAGAGGTCCATTTATCTAATCCGCTCTCTGCTAGGCTTCCACCACCCCTAGCTCTCTGCAAGTGCGCTACTAGTTTTATCTCCTCATCAACGGTTTATTCATGTGTTGTTGTTAGTATACTCCCCTTAACTCAATTTGTCAAAACAATTTTATAAAATTTTAACTCTTTTTCTTTATCTATTTCCACTAATCCTTACTGCCTGCTTTTCTTCAAAACCTTCTCTTTTCTAGCCTTCTCTTTTCTAGCATTTTCTTCTTCATTATCCTTCTAGCTTTTCACCATTTCCCAAGCTTCTCTCTTCTCCAAAAACCAATGTGATATGTGCCTCACTCATTTGCCTACTTAATAAACTAGCCACTGGAACAGCTACACAAGAAACAATCATAGCCAAACTTGAAATAACGGGTGAAGTTACACCTGTTGGTAAAAGTCCCATATTGCCAAGAATCGTTCCAACTACTACGGTTAATCCCCCACCAATGAAGCCTACCCAAGCCCCCACTTTGGTTGTTTTCTTCCAGTATAGTCCAAATAAATATGGCCCCAAGAACATACCAGAAATTACACCCCAAGATAGTGACATCAAATTTACAATTGTACTAGATTGGAAAATTGCCATGATATAAGATAGCGCCACAAATAATACACAGAAGATACGCATTGTACGCATCGTTGCTTTATCTGAGCTATTTGGTGCCACAAATCCTTTAATAAAGTCAATTGAAATCGTTGAACTTGATACTAATACAAGTGATGCTAAAGTAGACATTGAAGCTGATAAAATAAGTACAATAATAATCCCCATAAGCGCTGCTGGTAGTGCACTTTCTAACATCAACGGAATAATCATATCTGATGTCCCTGCATTAGGTGCTGCAAGTGTTGCCCCTGGCATAACAGCCACCTTTTGCACGACTCCTGCTGCATCCGTTGTTTCTTGTAAGAAGAATAAACGTCCTAATGAACCTGTAAAATATGCTGATACACCAATAATTAATGCAAAAACTGTTGAGATAATCGTTCCTTTCTTAATAGCTGCCTCATCTTTAATCGCATAGTATTTATGAATCATTTGAGGAAGCCCCCATACACCAAAACTTGTCATCAAAATAAGCCCTAATAAAGGTAAAAATCTACTGCTATCTGAAACTGGACTTGTGAGCGCTGGATCAAGTTCATGTAAAGCTTGAAGTCCCGCACTTAAACCACCTACACTCGGATGATTAACCACATAAAATACCATGAGCACGCAACCTACAATCATAATGATTCCTTGAATTAAATCATTAATGGCTGTAGCCACATAGCCTCCAAGTATTAAATAGACAGCTGTTAAAAGTGCCATAAAGAAAATTGCTGCATTAAAACTAATGTTAAATGAGCTTTGTAAAATATACCCTAATCCTTTGTAAACAGAGGCTGTATATGGTACTAAAAAGATAAACATAATCAGTGCTGCCACAAGTTTCATATTTTTACTCTGATATCTCTTTTCAAAGAACTCTGGCATCGTCTTAGCATCTAACTTATGCGTCATCATACGCGTACGTTTTGCAAGTACTTTCCACGCCAGCCAGCATCCAAATATAGCATTCCCGATGCCAATCCACGTAATAGGCACTCCAAATTGCCAGCCTTGTGCCCCCGCGTATCCGATGAAAATAACTGCTGAGAAGTATGAAGTACCATAAGCAAATGCGCTTACCCATCCTCCCATATTCCTTCCTCCTAGGAAGAAATCATTGGTGCTTTTAACCCTCGTTTTACTATAAATCCCTACACCTATCATAATTGCAATGAACAACACCAAACATAATTCTTTCATTTCCCCATCTCCTTTTTTTGTTTTAGGTCGTCCAGGAATAAATAAAGCTCCCATCCCTTGAACGACAATTTTCAAAGGACGAGAGCTATTATACGCATTATGTAATACTATAAGATATTTGCCCTGTACTCTTCCTCTTCATCACTTTAAAGTGCGTTAGTGTTTTGTTATATTTATTTTATGTTTCCACGCATCGATTGTCAATTGTTTTATTTCTGAATATTTAACATTTTTCATTCAATTAAGTGGCAGAATGCAAAAAATAGTGAAAGGCAAAAGTGTACTTTTACCTTTCACTATTCACGCTTCATTATTTTTATAGTCCTGTAATACTAAAATCCACCTTATTTCTAGGAATCTCTAAGAAATCCGTATACTTAAGGACACTCTTCCAAGTACTCTTATCCTCATAATTAAACTCAAAATATTTAGGCCCTGCAAATATGGCAATGACGTTCTTGTTCTTCCAAAAATGCATATAACGATTTTCTTTTAAAGACCGACTTAATTCATCAATTTGCTCCCTATTTACACTAACATCTAGTACATGCCATGTCATTTTGTCTCTCACGCTCTGAATCACACGTACATTATTAATATCAATCTCTTTCAGTAACTCCTCATTGTTTAAGTCTTCTGCAACGATAATACCCCTGTACTCTTTCATTGCATTTCCCCCTGCCATATAAATTTATTTGTTACTAATTTAATATATTTATATGTTGTTAAGGTTACATTTATATTATATTAGGGTTAAATTACCAATCTATTTTTTACTTAAACTATACACTTAACGTGTCTTCATAATGATAGCTAGCCTTCTTGTACTCTGCTATTACTCTTTCATATAATTCTTCTGCTGATTTACCAAAGGCTTTTGAACTAAATTTCTGCGCACCCTGAGCTGCATTGACACCTAATCTATCACATAAGCGCTCATCTTGAAGCAGCAAACGTAAGTATTCTAAACACTCCGCCTTAGATTTATATGAAAAGCCATTTTTACCATCTTCCAATACACCCTTTAAACAATCATCCTCTCGGCATAAAAGTGGCAATCCACTAATTAATGCTTCAATATACGTAAGTCCCTGTGTTTCACTTACTGAAGCACTCACAAAAATATCACCTAACTTGTAATATTTATCAACTTCCTCAAGGGGTACCATTCCTGTAAAAATAACATTCTCTGCAATCTGTAATCTTTGTGCTTCTTCTTCTAAAGCTTCTCTATGTGGTCCATCCCCTACTATTAATAATTTCACATCATGATGTTTCTTTAGAACTTCCACCATATTAGAAAGTATTTCATCTATATTTTTTTCACTGCCAAGCCTTCCTACTGTTATTAGAACCTTATCCGTCTCATTAATACCTAAGGCCTTTCTACGTACTGTACGTTCCTCATAAGACATATGTTTTTGAAATTTATCAAGCTTTAGACCTGTTGGAATAACTTCAATAGGTGTTTGCACGCCATAATGTTCTAAAGTATTTTTAGTTTTTACAGTAGGTGCAATGACAGCTGCTACACTCTTTATAATCTCTTTTGAAAAAAGTATTACTGCCTTATGACCGACAGCTTCACTTTTTATAAAGTAATTCGTATAATGCTCATACATTGTATGATAAGTATGCACCATCGGGATATTTAACTTCCTAGCAATACGTTTCGCAATAAAAAATGTACAGAACTCTGTCTGCGTATGAATAATATCTGGCTTCCAATCCATAATCTCTTTAATGTAGCGATTACGATATACAACTGTCGCTCTTGCATTAGGATAAAATCTTACCCCAAATGAATGAATATAATACACATTACCTACTCTTCTAGAATGATGATCACTAGCTAGTGCTAGAATCCTTACATCATGCCCTAGGTTTGTGAGTTCCTCATATAAGTTCAGCGTTGAAGTCACAACCCCATTTACCATAGGGGAAAATGCGTCCGTCGATATTAAAATTTTCATTTTTCTCCTCCTATCCACATCACTACTCCAGTATTGCTATTTTCGTAATATAAGAGATAAGATGAATGTAGCCTATCTTTTTGTCTTCTTATTTATTTTTATTGATACCCACTATTAAAATATAACCAAAAAAGTAAAAAAACAATACATATCTTTCAAATAATTAAGAAAGTGGTGGGTGAAGCCCTTTAGGGGTAGAGGTGTGGATAAGTAGCATATATATTTTTCCTGCTCCCTCCCTGCGGTCGAAGTCGCGATAAAAATATATATGCTACTTATCCACACCCGCCTAGTGCTTGGCTTGGCTTCACCTAGGATTGCCACTTCCTTTCCTAGTCTACAGATTCTTTCAATGGATATCGCTTTTTCATATGTATTTTTCCTGCTCCCTCCCTGCGGTCGAAGTCGCGATAAAAATATATATGCTAC
>DYCF01000069.1 GCA_019418225.1 Clostridiales bacterium
GGGAAGATGCTCTAGCCGGTTTACGTCTCTTTAAGATGGATGAACTAGCAGATAATTTACAAACTGTCATCGAGTACTTTGGCGGTTCCGTACCATTTGATAGGGAAGAACGATGGACCATTTTAAAAGAATGGGACGATGAGGTCTTTGATTTCCTCGATAAAAAAGATGATGTGGTGTATGAATATGATGGAATCTATGAAGACACATTCGTACATGAACATCCTGAATTGTTTGTATTTGATGGAACCTATACGGCTCCAGAATAAATTTGGTGAGATAGACATGTTAGATAAACAAGGCGTATATGATTGTTTGCGTGACCATCATATCGATTTTGAAATTACGGATCACGCACCGCTATTTAGTATGGACGATAAACCAGATGTAGAACTGCCATATCCAGAATGGGATGCGAAGAATTTATTTATCCGAGACCATAAGCGGGAGCATTACTATTTAATTACTGTACGCGGTTCAAAGCGTGTAGATTTAAAACAATTCCGTAAGGACCACAAGCTTAAAAAGATATCCTTTGGTTCTGAAGAAGAGTTATGGGAGATTTTGAAGATTAAACCAGGTCATGTATCACCATTCTGCTTACTCCACGATGAGGAGCGTAAGGTGCATTACTACATTGATGCGGATTATAAGGATAATCTCATTGGTATCCATCCAAATCAAAATGATGCGACCGTGTGGTTACAAGGAAAAGACCTTGTTAAACTTATAGAGGAGTATGGTACAATAGTGGAATATATTACAATATAAATTACAAAGTTGATTTATTCTTTCTAGGTGTTTGACAAGCTAAATTTAGTTTTGTATTATAGAGATAGAAGTAGGCCACTGACCGATATGTGGGGTATAAATAGTCGGGTTGAAAGTATTACCGCTGACCAATATTGCGGTATATAAATGGTTGGGTTGATAATAAAGTCCTTCGCTACAAGCGGAGGGCTTTTTGTATCTGGAGGGACTATGGAGAAGAGAGGGTTTTATATTGTTAAAGACTCATTTTTTTTAGATATGAATGAATCTTTTTTGAAGGGAAACAAATTAGGAAATAGACCTCATTATTATTGCTTTCAAGATAGTAATAGAGATATATACTGGATGATTCCTTTATCAAGTCAAATTCAAAAGTATAGAGAGATAATTAAGAAAAAAGAGCTTAAATATAAACGTTGTGATACACTTTATATAGCAAAACTTGATGATGGTAAAGAAAGTGTATTTTTGATTCAAGATATGTTTCCTATTACAATAGATTATATTGAACGAGAGTATACGATTGGGGGCAATCATTTTTTAGTTACAAGTAATCATACTGCAAAAATTATAGAACAAAAAGCACGTACTGTACTCGCTTTGCTAAAGAGAGGTATAAAGTTTATGCCAACCCAACCTAATGTTATTCGCTTATATAAAATATTAAAAGACAGAATAAATAATAATAATTAATTAAGCTTACTGAGGTACTAGCATGAATTTAAGAGTTTTTAAACGTATAATATTTACATTTGCTATTTCAGTTTTAGGCGTTAGCACATCGTTAGCAGCATTCACATTTGATAAACAAGAACAAGTAGATACAGCCCCTATTGTAGGTTTGTATCGTTTCCAAGTACCGAACGAATTACAAGGTGCGTATAATACTGTAGGTGTTCAGAATTTAACAGCCTCTATGGCTAACGAGCCTAATACATTATCTATGAATGTGGCTCATGTAAAAGGTAATCCATCTGAATCATACGTAGTGGAGGTATATAAAGATACGGCTGCCTTAGAAACACACCGCAAATCCGAGCATTTCCAAAACTATATTAACGAGGTTGGTTCTAAACTGACAAATCGTAAATTGTATGATGTACAGCCTTTGTTATTGATTGAAAAACCAAATGCGTTATCTTTGATTAATGACGGTCAATCTGTTGTGACCTTAACAGATTTTACAGTAGACGGTAATGAAGTTGATACAGTACAAAAACAATATCAACTAGATATTGAACGTGCCGTTCGTGATGATGCGGGTTATAAGGCAGGTTATGTATTACGTGAAAGAAATAATAAAACTCACTGGTATGTAATTCAAATTTATAGCGATGAATCAGCTTTCAATAAACATGTAAATAGTCCGGGATATCGTTTCATGATGAGCCAAATTCAAGGTAATCTACAAAAAGTTACTACAAAAGTATTAGATGGGGATATCTTAGTCAATCATGGTGGTCAAGATTTTGTGAGACCATAATATTTTATTTTTAATATATGGAAAACTGCTAATTTTAAATTAGCAGTTTTTTTGCGGTTTCTATAAATTATAGATATAGTGTGTTTTATTATATTGATTAGTGATACTAATATTAGTAAAATAGTAGTTAATATGATAGAACATCTAATTAATATAATTGTATGATTAATATACTTGGAGAAAATTTATGAATCAATTACAGGATAAATGGATTGGGCTTGATGAAGCTGCTGAGTATTTAGGTATTAAATCAGTAACATTACGAAAATGGATAAAAGATGGTAAAAATGTACCGAGTCATAAAATTGGTCGACTATGGAAGTTTAAATGCTCAGAATTAGATCATTGGGTTAAAAGTGGTAAAAGTGTAATTTAGTGAGGTTAAGATGATAAAACTTGCAACTGCATTTAGTGGTATTGGTGCCATTGAACATGCATTAATGCGAATGGGGATTAAACATGAACTGGTATTTGCATGTGATAATGGTGATATAGATATATTAACCAAGAAGATTGATAATGATATTGATGATATTCATAAGGAATTAAATGATCTTTCATTATTAATAAAAGATATTAGCTCTAATAATGATATAGATGATATTTATAAAACTCAATTAGAAGGAATGCTAATTGCTACAAAAAAAGAATTTTATGATGTAGAGAATCAATTAAATTTAATTAGTGAAAAAGATAATAGATTGCTTACAAATACAGTTAAAAGTTTATTAGATACAGAGTTTATAAAAGTTAATAGAAAAAAAGAATATGCTAAAAGATTAGATGAATTAAATAAAGGCTCTTATTCCAATAAACGTCTTAAAGAGCTTTTACTCTTATTATTAATCTCAAATGAATTTCGTGATAATTATGAACATATAAAACAATTAAATCTATTAGATAATCTTGAAAAACTATTAATTAGGTTTGACAATGATAATGGAAGAAAGTTAATAAGACGTATTATAGATTTGTCTCAGCGGACGAGTATGCTTCATGAAAAAATTAATTATTTACATGTGCAAAAACAGTTAAATTTAATGGGGGAGGATTGGAACTCTCGTAAAAAGTTTGTAGATTCATTATATTCAGGACAAGAGAAAAGAAATAAAGTTAAATTAAGTTATATGGAAAATTATGATTTAGATGATGATTCTTTTCACTGGAATATTGCTTTTTTAGATGGTAAACAGTATGAAGGAAACGTAGATCTTTTTGTTGGAGGGAGTCCATGCCAGTCATTTAGCTTTGTTGGAAAGCAAAGAGGTCTAGATGATACTCGAGGAACTTTATTTTATGAGTATGCTCGTTTAATTGATGAGATTAAACCTAAAGTATTTATATATGAAAATGTGCGTGCAGTAATTTCTCATGATAAAGGCAAAACATGGGAAAAGATGCAACAGGTTTTTAATGAATTAGATTATGATTTTAGCTGGGATATATTAAATGCTAAAGATTATGGAATACCACAAAATAGAGAACGACTTTTTGTAGTGGGCTTTAGACGAGATTTGGAGCTTAATATAAAATTTAAATTTCCTGAAAAAATAGAATTAAAAAAACGAATGCAAGATTTTTTACTAGATAATGCACCAGGAGGCTATTTTTTGCCCAAAAAAGGAGTTAATTTTGTAACTAGTAAAAAAAATATTACAAAGAAATATACTCAAATTGACGGAGATGTTCAACTATGTCAAAAGAAAAATCAACAATTTAACTGGCATGGTGATTTTGTATTTCAAAGTGTAGAAGATGCAGAAAAAAATCATATAAAAGATCTAGAGAAGTATTATCTTTCTGAAAAGGTTAAAAAGTATGTTTTAGCCACTGGGACGAAAAATTTTTATAGCAAGCCCGAGACAGATTTAGAAATAGCTCGGCCTCTACTTACTACAATGCATAAAATGCATAGAGCGGGTGTTGATAATTATGTTACAACTGAAGGTCGATTACGAAAGTTAACGCCTAGAGAGTGTTTAAGGTTAATGGGGTTTTCAGATAGTTTTAAGATTATTGTTTCTGATACGGCCATGTATCAACAGGCTGGAAATAGTATAGTTGTTGATGTCCTTATTCATATTATGGAAGAAATATTAGAATGTTATCCTAGTTTTAGGGATTAATAATGGGGGTATGAATTATGTCATTTACACCATTTGCTAGATGGAGGAATTTTACGTTAGATAATTTAAAAGCGTTATTATCTGTATATCCAGATATGTCTCAGCAGCTCTCCTGGTCTGAAGCTGGTGAAATTATTGAGAAGTCATTAAGTGGTTATAAGAGAACAGCTTATCAACAAGCTTGTCAGTTTGGTATCGAAGATAGATCAAATGATAAATTTAGAGTTCATCAATACTTATATACTTTTAATGATGATAATCTTTTAAAATATCTTGTTTTTTGGTTTAAAATCTATTGTGCACCAAATCCATATGTAAGATCAGATGACCCACCAATTATTCTTTACTGTAGAATATGTCAAGATATTCTAAATAGTGAAACTCATTCTATCAATTTTGAAAATTTTATAGCACAATATACAGGTGGTCATAGTGATGATATCTTTTTAAATGCGGTTAAAGCCTTTGGAAATCCTATAAAATATAAAAAAGAGAATAACCATCATATTTTATATGTTGAAGATACATCGATTGATGATGTAAAAAAAGAACTAGACTTTATTTTATCGAATTTTAATATTATCGAGCCACTATCAAAGTCTGAGTTTTTTGAACGTTTTTCATATGAAAATTTTTGTAAGTTTTATAGCTTTGATATTGATAATTCAGTTGAAGATCAATTAGTGACAGAATTATCTTTTGATAGTATAAGAAATTGGGCACAATTTCTTATAAAGTATATAGAACGAGTAGATAATTTTAAAAGATTAGAGACTCTTTTTGAAGTAACAGATAAAAAAATAAAAATTAATACCGATGATATGGGAGAAAATTATCTGAATTTTGTATTTATTAGACCTTCGTCTAATGTATATGATAGTGCAGATAATAGAATATTTAGAGATTATGAGTATAATCTTATAATTAATAATGAAGTTGTTAATTGTAAATTATCCACTCAGTGGGTTAGTACTGATTTAATTGGTAAGGAATATAATGCAAATTATATAAATGCTTTAATCCAACTAATTAACCAACAGTATGCTGATGTTTTAAATATTTATGAATCTAATGGCAAATGGTATTTAAAATACTTAAAGCAAAATTTAAAGTTTGAGGATTTCTCAGGATATTTTAGTTCAAGATTTGCGCATCGCTACATTACTGCTCTTATGTCTAAACCATTTATTATTTTGTCCGGTAATAGTGGTACAGGAAAAACAAGAATAGCTAAGTCATTTGCTCAATATTTAGAAGTAAAATTGGGAGAGAATGAAAAAAATTGGATATTAGTCCCTGTTGGAGCTGATTGGACTGATAATACAAAGATTCTTGGATTTTATAATCCTCTTGCAGATAATGGTAAGGGTAAGTATGAGAAGTCTTCAATATTAAGACTAATTGAGTTAGCAAATCTTCCCGAGAATAAAGATATTCCATTTTTTATAATACTGGATGAAATGAACTTAAGTCATGTAGAACGATATTTTGCAGACTTTTTAAGTCATATGGAGACACCTGAAATTGATTTTGTAATTGATGGTTATAGTAGTAAGCTAAAGTATCCAAAAAATCTTTTTATAGTAGGCACTGTTAACATTGATGAAACAACATATATGTTTAGCCCAAAGGTACTTGATCGTGCAAATGTTATTGAATTTATACCCAAAAAGGAATCTGTATTAGATTTATTTAAGATTCCTCTTGACAGTAAGAACAATATTCTAGTGGCCCATAGTAATTTTGCAAAATTATTTTTAAATAAATCTCTAGATATTAGAAATGGTAATAGTAAATTGAATGATGATATGATTCAAGAGTTACAGGGGATATTCAGTACTCTTTATGATTTATTAGCTAAATGTGGATATGAATTTTCTTACAGAACTGTCCATGAAATCAGACAATATATCTCGGCCGCCTATGAACTTTATACTGAGGTAAATGATTTTAAGCTTAATTCTGTAGTAGATGAAGCCATAATTCAAAAGATTCTTCCTAAAATTCATGGGAATAGAAGGGAGATAGGAGAATTATTAGAGGAGTTAGAATCATTTTGTAAAGAGAAAAATCTATTGTTGAGTTTGGATAAAATCGAAAAAATGAAAGGAAAACTTGTGAAAGTTCAGTATGCAAGTTTTATATAATTTATGACTATTGGCGCCTTACGCTTTAGGGTGAATAATGATTATGATGCATTAATTTATCCTGTTGGAGCATACGAGAAAATAAACTGGGAGAATCAAGCGGATTGTGCTCTAGGTGAAGATTTTATAATCTACTCTTATTATGATAATTACGTTGAAAATTCTATTTGTATTGATGATGGTTTAGATGGAGAACCAATATTAAGGCTAATTGAAACAAAACGATATATTATAAAGTTAGAATGTTTGGCTAATAAGATAGTAAAGTTACCAATTTTACAGAATGAAGACAATAACTTTTTAAAAATTGAAAAGGATAAAAATCTTATTACTTTTCAGTATATAAATTATCTTGGGAGAACTAGAGTATCATTTTCTAGTTATGAGCAAAATCGTATTTTAGCATTTGAAATTATTCCTGACAAAATCGATTATGAGAAAGATTATATCGAACTTACTGAGTCAATAGCGGAACAATGTTCCGAATTATTATTAGAATATACAGGGGCTACTTCTAATATTTTTAGTATGTCAAATGAAGACTCTAAAACTCTTTTAGAGCAATTCATTTTTATACGAAAATTTTGCTATTCTGAAAATTTGTTAGGTTTATTTGAATCAATAAAAAGAAATCCAGATCGATTATTAATAGATGATTTTGAATTTAAACCTATAGGTGCTGGTGTATTATCACGAAAGGTATTTACTAAACCATTTTCTTATACAAAAAATTGGCATAGTATTAAAATTGATACATCATGTAAATATTTTTCTCCTGGAATTGTAGGTGTAACTAAAAAAAGAGATAGCCTTGATACTGTTGCAAATCGTTTTCTAAAGTTTGCATTAGAAAAGTTCTATACAATTTGTAAAGAGTTAACAAAAATATTTATAGCATCTAAGTCAAAAAATGATACTAGTCAATGCTTTTATGAGGCATCATCTATGCTAAATATGTTGGAAGCTATTTTACAGGATCAATTTTTTGAGGATATTGGTCGATTAGAGATATTGCCACAAAATAATCAAGTTCTTCAAAAACGAAGGGGATACTTTGAGATTTTTTCAGCATTCTTGATGGTTGATTTGGCATTACAACTTGATTGGAAGGGAAAAGATTCTGTATATGAAGGTGAGTCTAAAGATGTAGCGTTATTGTATGAATATTGGATTTTCTTTGAACTAAATAAAATAGTTAAGATGATAGATGGATGTAAAGTAGTTAATACGAAAGAAAGACCATTTATATCAATTGATAATAATCGGTTGAATATATTTTTAAAGCAGGGTGTAAAGTCTTGTCAGTCTTTTGTAATTGAACATTTACAGACTAGAATTAATTTATATTATAATAGAACATTTAGTCCTACTGACTTTAAACGTACAAAATATGAAGGATCATACTCAAGGTATTTTAGACCTGATTATACAATAGCTATTTTTCCTAGCAAATATTATAGTGATTCTGATAATGGAGAGAAAAAAGCACTTGAAGCTGGAGCGGTTAGTTATATTCATTTTGATGCAAAGTATCGTGTTTCAGATATAACTTCTGTTTTTAGTCATCAAAAAACTAATAGTGATGAAGTATATGAAGAATTAAAGGTGGAAAAAGCTGAAGAGGTTACTAATACATATAAGAATGCGGATTTATTGAAAATGCATACTTATAATGATGCGATTAGAAGAACTATTGGTAGTTATGTTTTATATCCTGGAGAGCCGAACTTATCAGATGAAAATGAATCCATATTTAGTCTTTATGATGAGATTCTTCCAGGTGTTGGTGCATTTGCGATAAAGCCAAGTATTAGTGGTTTAACTGAAAATAAATTAGAAGCGTTTATTTTAAGAATAATCGTTGAAAATAATAAAAATTATTCAAGACTGAATAGAATGAGCTACTATAAAGAAATGGTTCTTCAAGAACCTAATATTTTTAATGGTTCACAAAATGTGTCTAATGAAACCTTCTCTAAAACGTTATGTATTATTGGTTACATAAGATCAGATAGGCCTGAGGATTATTATTACTCATTAGAGAAGAATGATTTGCTTAATAAAGGGAAAGAGTTTTACTTTTATTATTATGCGATAAAAGGTGATACTGTATATTCCCACCATAAGGATATAGCAAAAGCAGGAAGATTTAGATTTTATAAAAATAATATTAATGATTCTGGTACATATGATTTAGAGCCAGTATTATGTGAAATATTGTCTGCAGATTTAATGTCAAAACATACTCTTGTTGATAAGTTAAATAAACAGGGGTACAGTACTTCTGATAAAAATCATCACGCTGATTTTTATTATGTTATGAAACTTAAAGTAATTGAAGATTCATTACCACTTGAATCAAAATCTGTAAAAGCTATTAATCATATAAATGGTAATGATAGCTTCAGTCCTCATTCACCTAAAGTAATTACTATTGATAATATATAAAAGTTTGTTGTAGTCAAAGTTACTGCTAGCATATAAAAATGTGCTAGCAGTTTTTTGTTATATAATAGGTGAACGTATAATCTATACTAAAAGGAGTTACATATGACACAGCAAGAACGGTTACGCTATTTGGTTGAAGGTTTAGTAGCAGAATACAATGAGAAGCATAACGAACATATAGATATCCCTGTGAATGAAGAAGAGCAATTTACTCTCTTTAGATCTTTATGTAATATTCGTCCTGCTGGTGGAATGCCTCTTGAATGGATGAAGATAGAGTCTGAATATTTAAATATATTGGCCCATGAAAAGGGCATCGTAACCATTAATGATATGGAAGAGCGAGAGACTCAGATTTATCTGTGGCAAGGAGACATTACTCGATTATCTGTAGACGCTATTGTAAATGCAGCCAATAATCAATTATTAGGATGTTTTGCTCCAAATCATAAATGTATCGATAATGCCATTCACACCTTTGCAGGTATTGAACTTCGTATGGAATGTGCTAGAATGACTGAGTATATGGAAATGCCAGAGAAAACAGGTGTAGCTCGTATGACCTATGGGTATAATTTACCAGCAAAACATGTAATTCACACGGTTGGACCTATTATTTATGAGAAGGTAACAGCTAAGGAGAGAAATGAACTGGTATCATGTTATCGGTCCTGTTTGCAACTAGCTAATGCTTATAACTTACACTCCATTGCATTCTGTTGTATTTCTACTGGTGAGTTTAGATTCCCTAATGAAGAAGCAGCACAGATTGCCATAGATACGGTACGAACATATTTAAAAGAAACAAATAGTAAAATACAAGTGGTATTTAATGTATTTAAGGATATAGATTATGACATCTACAACAAATTATTGGGATAAATAATATACTCCTTTTGAAATTCATGAAAATACTGTATCATTTAATAATGATATACAGCAAGTATCACAAGATTTATTGGTTTAATAAGGAGTTAATGTACTATGAATTATAAATACACCTATGAAAGTCCGTTAGGAACGATGATTATGCTTGGTACATTAACGTATTTAACAGATTTATTTTTTGTAGATGAAAGCCATGCTCCTACTTATGATGATGCGGAATATATTGAACAACTAACAGGTCCCTTTGAAGTGACCATTATGTGGCTAGACCAATATTTTAAAGGTCAAAAACCATTTATTACTCCACCAATACAATTAGAAGGAACAGAGTTCCGTAAATCTGTATGGTCTATATTACAAACTATACCTTATGGGGAAACTACAACCTATGGAGCTATTGGCAAACAAATAGCTGAAAAGCAAGGTAAAGATAAAATGTCTGCTCAAGCTGTGGGCGGTGCCGTAGGACATAATCCTATATCCATTATCATTCCATGTCATCGTGTGATTGGTAGTAATGGAAAATTAACTGGCTATGCTGGCGGTATTGAACGCAAGAAATACATGCTTGATCTTGAAGCGAAACATAAATAGTACATATTAGATTGTAAAATCATATTTAAATAGACTTATAGAAAAAGAAGAAAGAGATTACTCATGATGGATAGACACATCATAGGTAATCTCTTTTGGTATATATAGGTGGGACTATTTAAATTGATTTACTAAGGTACCAATGCCACTAATCGATATAGATACGGTATCTCCTGATTTTAACCAACCATATCGTTTTTCATTTTTACCAAGTACAACACCACTAGGTGTACCGGTAAAGATAATATCACCCTCTTGTAGTGTAATATACTGAGATACAAACTCTATGATTGCATCTGGTTTAAATAACATTTGTTCTAATTTAGCTTGTTGACGCACTTCACCATTTACTGTTGTGGTAATGGTAGCATTTTCAAAATCAAAATCGTCAGGTGATACGATAACAGGACCGATAGGGGCAAAGTTATCTAGTGATTTACCTAAAATCCATTGTGTACCTCTAAATTGTAAGGTTCGAGCTGATACATCATTACCTATGGTATATCCTAAGATATGTTCTTTAGCTTGGTCGCGAGATATATTTTTACCCGCCTTACCAACGACGATAACTAGTTCTCCTTCGTAATCATAATGAAGGTTTTCATCTTGAATGGGAACTATATCTTGATGTGACGCCAATGCATTAGATGTTTTCATAAAGATTTCTGGAAAATCATGTGTAGCAAGACTAGTTTCCTCTATATGGTCTGCATAGTTTAAACCGATACAGATAATGTTTTTGGGATTAGTAATTAGGGTACGGTTAGTAGATTCTTTCATGAGAGATACCTCCTTAAGAGATAAGATACATATATTGTAAGTTAATTATAATATAAATCGGTATGTAAAGAATATTTTTGACGAAATAATTATATAGAGGCGTTTTTGTCACATCCTGTTTGTTATACTTAAACAAAGTAATAAAAGGAGGAGTCCCTATGTATATGCATAGAAATGTGACAGATAAATTTATAGGTACCGTAGCATCTTGTGACATTATAAGTACTGGTAGTTGGTATGGTGATTTGCCAGATGGTATTCCAAAGGAAGTGAAATTTAATCGTAAAGATTACTATATTGAAGAGATACAACATATTTCTATCAAGGAAACTATTAGTGTTACCTATGGTATTAAATGGGAGCATATCTCGAAACCTGTAGAGGGTAAAATAGAATCCTTCACTACTACGGAGTACTCAATTGAAGAACCTCAAAAACAATATCTATTAGAGCTTATGGGGCGTAGATTTTCCGATGATATTGTCCTATATGATGAGGATGAGTGTGCTGTTCAAGTGCAGCTTATCAACACTGAGGATCAGGAATTTATATATGAATTTCCTTTTGATAATACCCTGAGGGCTATGTCTATACTATTCAGACAAATCCTAGGTATGCCTACATTACTTTTATTTGATGGAAATCGAGAAAAAGATAGAATTCAAGAGATTCATATTGAAGTGCAAAAAAATATGTATCAAGAATATGGTGACGTAAACACATTGAATTTTAATTGGATTCATCCGTCTATTTCCATTGATTGTCATAGTAAGCAATATGGACACACTAGCCATAGTCATAGCGAGTATATAGATGCACAGATGATTCATCAGTTGAAACAAGATATTGACTTTCACCTTGGTGATACATTGTATAATCTAAATACTTTTAGTCTTGGTGAAAGTCATGACTATGATAGAGACCCTGCTCGTGGTGGTATTGTAACAGTACGAATTAAATGGGCTCATAAAGAGGCTACATTGTTTATTGGGAATGTAACCAGTCAGTATGTACCAGCTTGGTATAAAAATCTAATTAGTTTTATACGTGCTCATACAAGAGACAAATCTTTACAAGAGTTTTTACAATCCAATCATATATCTGATAGAAAAATATATACGTATTGCTCTGTATATATTTTTAAAGTTAACCAAACGTTTTATTATCGTACCGATAGAAATGATATATATGAAGGTGATATTGTAAAAGTTCCTTTTGGATCAGATAATACAGTTCGTACTGGTCGCGTAGAATCTATTTCATATCATACCCGTTACGATGTACCTTATGATTTGAATCGTACTAAGTTTATTATAAATAAAAATATAGAAGTTATTTATGATACAAATCTTTATAGATTTGATGATATGTGTGACGAATAAGGCATTAAAATAAGTAGCATTCCATATTTTGTACGTAAGTGTACTTAACTTATTACATGTCTAATTTAGGGTCTCTATAGAATGTGTTGAAATAACTTGCTCATAGTGTTAAGATTATAAGTATATTAATAAGCATGGA